>NZ_JBVXUT010000021.1:0-521 GCF_055901755.1 Pelorhabdus sp. sgz311001 | reverse complement strand
TGCTCTTTGAAAACTACACAGAAGAAGAAAAGAACGAACCTCTTTTTGTAAAAAAAGAGAGTTCACTTAACGAGTATGTTAGAACACTTGTTTAGGCAAAACGTGTGAACACTTTAAAAGTGAGACGAAAGTCAAGCTACAAAGGGCATACGGTGGATGCCTTGGCGCTAAGAGCCGATGAAGGACGGGATAAGCTCCGAAAAGCTGCGGGGAGTTGCAAGTAAGCTTTGATCCGCAGATGTCCGAATGGGGGAACCCAGCAGTCGTAATGGACTGTTATCCAGTACTAGATACTGGAAGGGAACCCGGGGAACTGAAACATCTAAGTACCCGGAGGAAAAGTAATCAAACGAGATTCCCGAAGTAGCGGCGAGCGAACAGGGAAGAGCCCAAACCAAGAGAGCTTGCTCTTTTGGGGTTGTGGACCAGCATCAACTTTGTCAGGCCTAGTTGAATCATCTGGAAAGATGAACCACAGAAGGTAAAAGTCCTGTAGGCGAAAGGCAGAGCAAAGGGGCTGG
>NZ_JBVXUT010000019.1:0-612 GCF_055901755.1 Pelorhabdus sp. sgz311001 | reverse complement strand
TCTCACTTTTAAAGTGTTCACACGTTTTGCCTAAACAAGTGTTCTAACATACTCGTTAAGTGAACTCTCTTTTTTTACAAAAAGAGGTTCGTTCTTTTCTTCTTCTGTGTAGTTTTCAAAGAGCAATAAGTGGTGGAGATGAGCGGGATCGAACCGCTGACCCCCTGCTTGCAAGGCAGGTGCTCTCCCAGCTGAGCTACACCCCCACGTATATAGTTTACTCAAACCTTGTCTTTGAGACAAAAATTCAAGCTCACTTTTTACCTTAGTCAGCTTTTCTCATTTAATCCATCAAGTTCATGAGCATTAAATGGTGGGCCTAAGTGGACTTGAACCACTGACCTCACGCTTATCAGGCGTGCGCTCTAACCAGCTGAGCTATAGGCCCTTGCCTACTAAATCTAGAGAGATGACTCTCTCAAAACCAAACAATGGATGTAACTGCCAAATGTGACCGACCATAGAATGCTTTGCACTTGGTTATCCCAAGTACGTAGCTCCTTAGAAAGGAGGTGATCCAGCCGCACCTTCCGATACGGCTACCTTGTTACGACTTCACCCCAATCATCGGCCCCACCTTCGACGGCTGGCTCCTTACGGTTACCTCACCGG
>NZ_JBVXUT010000018.1:0-632 GCF_055901755.1 Pelorhabdus sp. sgz311001 | reverse complement strand
TTCTCAGCCTCCCACCTATCCTGTACATGATTGACCAAAACTCAATGTCAGGCTACAGTAAAGCTCCATGGGGTCTTTCTGTCCAGTCGCGGGTAACCTGCATCTTCACAGGTATTTCAATTTCACCGGGTCCCTTGTTGAGACAGTGCCCAAGTCGTTACACCTTTCGTGCGGGTCGGAACTTACCCGACAAGGAATTTCGCTACCTTAGGACCGTTATAGTTACGGCCGCCGTTTACTGGGGCTTCAATTCAGACCTTCGGATTGCTCCTAAGCCCTCCTCTTAACCTTCCAGCACCGGGCAGGTGTCAGCACCTATACGTCAGCTTTCGCTTTAGCAGGCACCTGTGTTTGTGGTAAACAGTCGCTTGGGCCTCTCTTTTGCAACCCTCTCTCGCTCCAGACGTTTCTGTCCTTCACGATATTAGGGCTCCCCTTTTCCCGAAGTTACGGGGACATTTTGCCGAGTTCCTTAACAAGGGTTTTCCCGCGCACCTTAGAATACTCTTCCCGCCTACCTGTGTCGGTTTGCGGTACGGGCGCCTTAGTTCTCGCTAGAAGCTTTTCTTGACAGTGTGGTCCAGTTGATTTCGTCTTTCCAAGGAAAAACTACCCATCACCTCTCAGGCTTT
>NZ_JBVXUT010000016.1:0-820 GCF_055901755.1 Pelorhabdus sp. sgz311001 | reverse complement strand
TCCTGGTTGTTTGTGAAGTTTCACATCCTTTGCCACTTAGCACAGCATTGGGGACCTTAGCTGATGGTCTGGGCTGTTTCCCTTTTGACTACGGGTCTTATCACTCGCAGTCTGACTCCCAAGATACCAGTATAGTCATTCGCAGTTTGACAGGGTTCAGTAACCTATACGGCCCCTAGCCCGATCAGAGCTCTACCGTCTATACTTACTTCTTGAGGCTAGCCCTAAAGCTATTTCGGGGAGAACCAGCTATCTCCACGTTCGATTGGCATTTCACCCCTATCCACAACTCATCCCAAAGCTTTTCAACGCTCACGGGTTCGGTCCTCCACGCAATTTTACCTGCGCTTCAACCTGGTCATGGATAGATCACTGTGGTTTCGGGTCTACGATATCTAACTTACGCCCTATTCAGACTCGCTTTCGCTGCGGCTCCGCATTTTCTGCTTAACCTCGCTAGATACCGTAACTCGCCGGTTCATTCTTCAATAGGCACGCCGTTGAGCTGATATATATACGCTCTTCGACTGCTTGTAGACATACGGTTTCAGGTTCTCTTTCACTCCCCTCCCGGGGTGCTTTTCACCTTTCCCTCACGGTACTATGCGCTATCGGTCGCTAAGAAGTATTTTGCCTTGGAGGGTGGTCCCCCCTGCTTCCCACAAGGTTTCACGTGTCTCGTGGTACTCTGGATCCCAGCCCCTTTGCTCTGCCTTTCGCCTACAGGACTTTTACCTTCTGTGGTTCATCTTTCCAGATGATTCAACTAGGCCTGACAAAGTTGATGCTGGTCCACAACCCCAAAAGAGCAAGCTCTCTT
>NZ_JBVXUT010000015.1:0-1165 GCF_055901755.1 Pelorhabdus sp. sgz311001 | reverse complement strand
CCGATTGCCGTAGCATCGCCGTCACCAGTCATAACGATGACATTGAGTTCCGGATTGGCCAGTTTCACACCCGTTGCAAAAGGAATGGCCCGACCATGGGCACTGTGTACCGTATCAAAATCTAGATAGCCTGACGCACGGGAAGAACAGCCGATCCCTGATACGATCGTTGTTTTATCCTGGTCTAAGCCCAGTTTATCGATTGCTTTTACTGTCGCGCTTGTTACTACGCCGTTACCGCAGCCAGGGCACCAAATATGGGGCAGACGAGGGCGATAATACTGATCAATAAGTTGTTCCATGCTTTTCATACTTACGCCTCCTTGGCGAGCTTTTCCAGAGCTTCGTATAACTCAGCCGGAGTAATCGCTTCGTTGTTGTATTTTGCATAGGAGATCACTGGCACTTTGCCATTTACCGCTTTTTGTACTTCTCCTACATATTGACCGCAGTTTAATTCAGGGACAATCATCGCTTTGACTTTTGTCGCTAATTCTTCTACTTGTTTCTGGGCAAACGGCCAGATTGTAATCGGACGGAACAGACCCACTTTGATGCCTTTGGCTCTAGCTTCGTCAATCGCTGCATAAGCTGTACGAGCTGTACCGCCATAAGCCACTACGGCATATTCGGCGTCTTCCATGCAATATTTTTCGTAAGTCACAATATCGTCTAAGTGATCGCTCAGTTTCTTATTCAAGCGGTCCATCTGCGCTACCGTAGCCGCTGGAGAACCGTTCGGGAAGCCGCTGTCATCATGAATGAGGCCTGTTACATGGAAGCGATAGCCTTCGCCAAAAGCAGGCATCGGCGGAACATCGTTCGTGCCTGCTGCATAAGCTTTATAGTCTTTCGACGGTTTTTCCGTCGGCTGTTTGCGCTGCGGCTGTTTAATATCGTCATAATTTTCCGGAAGATCAATGCGCTCACGCATATGTCCAATTATTTCGTCCATTAACATGATAACTGGAACGCGGTATTTTTCCGACAATTCATAAGCACGAATGGTCAGGCTGAAACATTCTGGTACACTGGCCGGTGTTAACGCAATGATCGGATGATCGCCATGGGTTCCCCAGCGAGCTTGCATTACATCGCCTTGTGACGGAGATGTCGGCTGGCCAGTCGAAGGACCTACCCGCTGTACGTTGGCAATCACGATGGG
>NZ_JBVXUT010000013.1:0-1564 GCF_055901755.1 Pelorhabdus sp. sgz311001 | reverse complement strand
CATATGGCTTTATCGATTGCGCATCATGCTTATGTATTGGAAACAGGCAGAATCACACTGTCTGGTCCGGCGGCGGAACTAGCTGCTAGTGAAGAAGTCCGCAAGGCTTATCTCGGCGGCTAAAGCGGCATGCTTTGACGGCTGCAATGGTTAAAGCAAAAGACTAATAAGGGGTGAGTGTCATGTTTGTAGCAAATCGGATGACGAAAGATCCAGTTACGGTTGCACCGGATATACCTGTTTTGGAAGCGAAGGAGCTATTAAAAACTCATCAGTTTCGCCGTCTGCCTGTTGTAAGAGACGGAAAGCTCGTGGGGATTGTTACAGACCGCGATTTACGGGCAGCTTCAGCATCGCCGGCTACGACTTTATCGGTTCATGAACTCAACTACCTACTTGCCAAAATGAAAGTCTCTGACATTATGAAGAAAAATGTGCTTACGATTTCCGCTGATGCAACCATTGAAGAGGCAGCTCTGATTATGTATCGGGAAAAAATCGGCGGCCTTATTGTCGTAGATGAGCAGAAGGCGCCTATCGGGATTATTACGGAAACGGATATTTTTAAATGCTTTGTTGATGTTATGGGATTGAACGAAGGGAAGACCCGCCTAACTATTGGGGTACCTGATCAGATCGGCGTACTTCATCAGATTACCGGCGTATTTTCTGAGCTTGGTATTAATATTGGCAGTTTAGCTTTGCTTGCTGGCCAAGGCGTTAAAAGCGAAATGATTATTCGCGCTGATATTGATGATTTGCCACTGCTCACGAAGAAACTGGGCGAAAAAGGCTACCCTGTACTTCATGTAGCACAGATCGGCTAAAAAGATTTACACCGATTTTTGAATATGCTAATATAATAAAATAGGATCAGACGACCGAACCTTCGGTGCAGTCGGGCTAAAGCAGCAGGAATCATCCTGTGGGACCACCTTAGTGTGGTATCCCCAGGATGATTTTAACTTTTTGGAGGGATAGGATGAATGCCAATGAAGCGGCTCGGTTAAAGAAGGGAGCTGCCCGACTTTCTGTAATATCCAATAGTTTACTTGTTTTAACAAAACTTGTTGTAGGTATCATGACAGGTGCTGTCAGTATCATATCAGAGGCAGCCCATTCCGCAGTCGATCTTATGGCGGCGATTATCGCTTTTTATGCCGTTCGTCAGTCGAGCGTTCCGCCTGATGCCGATCATGCCTACGGCCATGGGAAAATTGAAAACATTTCCGCCATGGTGGAAGCCGTTCTGATTATTGCGGCGGCTTTATGGATTGTCTATGAGGCGGTTGATAAGTTCTATACAGCGGCGCCACCGGAAAATTTGCCTTATGGCATTGCTGTTATGGCGCTTTCGATCATCGTAAATTTTTTCGTAACGGGTCGCTTGCTGAAAGTAGCGAAAGAAACCGAATCAGCAGCGCTCGAAGCCGATGCGCTTCATTTGCGCGCTGATATTTGGACGTCCATTGGCGTTCTCGTCGGTTTAGTTTTAATGGAACTTACTGGCTGGCATTTTATCGATCCGGCTATAGCTCTGTTTGTAGCGCTTATTGTATTTCGG
>NZ_JBVXUT010000012.1:0-2369 GCF_055901755.1 Pelorhabdus sp. sgz311001 | reverse complement strand
CTCATGGTGATCCTGACCTACGTCGTGCAATATACGAAGCTCGGCAAAGCTATGCGCGCCGTTTCCTTTGATAATGACGCGGCTATGCTTATGGGCATTAACGTCAATACGGTTATTTCCTTTACTTTCGGTGTAGGCAGCGCCTTGGCAGGCGCTGCTGGCGTTCTTGTTGGCGTGTACTATAACTCCATTGATCCGCTCATGGGAATCATGCCAGGTCTAAAAGCCTTTATTGCCGCCGTACTTGGCGGGATCGGCATTTTGCCAGGCGCAATGGCTGGCGGAATTATCCTTGGCGTCATCGAAGCCTTGGTCAGCGGATTTATTTCGTCGACCTTCCGCGATGCCGCAGCCTTTGGCATTCTTATTATCATACTGCTGTTCAAGCCCTCCGGCATTTTCGGCTCGAACGTGCGTGAGAAAGTGTAGGTGACAATCATGGGATTAGAAAAAAGTAAAAAGAAAAATGATCTCACGCTGCTTGGCGCCTGTGTCGTCCTATACGCCATCGTGCAAGCCTTGATCGAATTTGACGTAATCGGGCCCTTTTGGCAGCTCAATATTGTATTAATCTGTATCAACATCATTTTGGTTACAAGCCTCAATCTCATTAACGGTTTTACCGGCCAGTTCTCGATTGGCCATGCCGGGTTCATGGCAGTGGGGGCCTATCTTGGCGCGGTACTGACCGTAAAATTCCAGGCGCCCTTTATTGTGGCCATTCTAGCAGGCGCAGGCGCCGCTGGTTTCCTGGGCTTTGTGATTGGTCTGCCGACGCTTCGGCTGAGCGGCGACTATTTAGCCATCGCCACCTTAGGTCTTGGTGAAATTATTCGTATTACCATCTTAAACATTCCTTACGTGGGCGGCGCGTCCGGCTTCATGGGAATTCCGCGCTACACCACCTTTACGTGGGCCTTTGGCCTTTTAGTTGTTACGATCTTCTTTATTAAGAACTTTATCGACTCGACCCATGGGCGGGCCTGTATTTCCATTCGCGAGAATGAAATTGCCGCGGAAGCCATGGGGGTTGATACGACGAAATATAAGGTTATGGCCTTTACGCTGGGCGCAGCTTTTGCGGGTGTTGCGGGCTGTCTTTTCTCTCACTATTTTTACATCGCTCATCCGGCGTCCTTTACCTTCATGAAATCCTTCGATATTTTGACCATGGTCGTCCTAGGCGGACTTGGCAGTATTACTGGCTCCGTTACGGCAGCTGTATTTTTAACCTTCGTTTCTGCTGCATTGGCCAGCTATCCTGAGTGGCGTATGGTGATCTATTCCCTCGTTTTGATTCTGCTCATGATCTATCGTCCGCAAGGACTGTTCGGCAACAAAGAATTAAGCCTCAGCATGCTGAGCCGGATCGGAGGGAAAAAAGATGGAACTACTCAAAGCCACTAAGGTAAGCAAAGTGTTCGGCGGACTACGAGCCGTATCGGACCTCAATATTCATTTGAATCAAGGCGAGCTTGTCGGTCTCATCGGTCCAAACGGAGCCGGGAAAACGACGGCCTTCAACCTTCTGACTGGCGTGTATCAGCCCACAGAGGGAGAAATCATCTTTGATGAAAAGAGCGTAGTCGGGTTAAAACCCTATCAGATTACGCAGCGAGGCATCGCGAGAACCTTCCAGAATATCCGTCTCTTTGCGGATCTGTCGGTGCTTGATAATGTAAAGATTGCCTACCATTTTCATGTGAAGTATGGTTTGATTGAAAGCGCACTACGGTTAGGGCGCTACTATAAAGAAGAAGTAGAGATTGCCGAAAAGGCGGAATCCTTCTTGAAAATCTTTGGGTTGGCCGATAAAAAAGACGAGATTGCGAAAAACCTGCCTTATGGCGAGCAGCGTCGTCTGGAAATTGCCAGAGCCTTGGCGGCGCAGCCGAAACTGCTCTTATTGGATGAACCGGCAGCCGGGATGAATCCGCAGGAAACGCAGCAACTCATGGAAATGATCCGGTGGATCAAAAAAGAATTCAATCTGACGATTCTATTGATTGAGCATGATATGAGTCTTGTCATGAACGTGTGCGAGCGAATCTATGTACTCGATTATGGCACGATCATCGCCAGCGGAACGCCAAGTGAGATCAAAAACAATCCGAAAGTAGTGGAAGCCTACCTGGGCGAGGAGGTAAGCGAATCATGCTGACAATCGACAATATTAACGTATACTATGGAGCCATTCATGCTTTAAAGGGAATCAGCGTCAATGTAAAAGAAGGGGAGATCGTGACCTTAATCGGAGCGAACGGAGCGGGAAAGAGTACGACGCTGCGGACGATTTCGGGTCTGTTAAAGCCGAAAGAAGGATCGATCAACTTTGAAGGAAAAAATATAGCGGGAATGGCGGCCCCGGG
>NZ_JBVXUT010000011.1:0-5130 GCF_055901755.1 Pelorhabdus sp. sgz311001 | reverse complement strand
TCAAAGTTTCTTTTTTAACCGTTTCGCCTTCGTTTTCAGAAGCGATGATTCTTTTCTGTTTTCGTGTCGCTCAGCGGCGACTTGTATATAATAGCACAGCAGATTCACTTATGTCAACACTTTTTCGCAAAGTATTTTTAAGTTTTCTCTGTAGTATCTATTTTAACCGTTATAAAGGGAATTGTCAAGAATTATCTAAAAAATTCGACATATTTATCTAAAGTAGATCCTGGCGCAATCATAGGAAGTACCAGATCATCAGGTGATATTGTAGCTACAATGAGAAAAGGTTTTCTTTCTTGCTGAATATATTGCACTGCTTTGCTTAACGCAGCTTTAAAGTCAGCCACGGTAGAGGCTTGCACGGCTGGCACGGAACATGCTTTGGCAAACTCATGGAAGGAAAACGCAGGAAGCGTTGTGGCCGAATACCGTTGATTATAGAAAATCTTCTGCCACTGTCGAACCATACCTAAACTTTGATTATCTATAACAATAGAAAGAAGCGGTAATTGCTGATTTTGTGCAGTAAAAAGTTCAATGCCTGTCATTTTAAAACCGCCGTCGCCGCAAAGATGGACAACCAGAGAATCTATCCTACCAATCTGAGCACCTAATGCTGCCGGTAATCCAAAGCCCATAGTACCTGCCCCACCGGAAGTAATAAAAGCACGTGGTTCGCGGATGACTAAATGCTGTGCTGCCCACATTTGGTTTTGTCCTACATCAGTAACATATACTATATCTTTTCCTTGCGCAAACTGATTCAGGCAGTGCATAATCTCAGGCCCAGTCAACAAATTTACTTGGCCTTCGCTCACCCTATTGCTTTCGGTTGCTGTATTGCTTGCCTTTTCACCGTCCTGCCACTGGTATAACCGATTCCACCAGTCTTTATTCACTGTTTTGGAATAATTCTCTCGGAGTTCTATAAGAATCGCCTTCATATTTCCAATTAAAGCAAGCTGTGTTGAAATATTCTTAGCTATTTCTGACGGATCTACGTCAATATGAATGATCGTTTTTTCCTTTGCATATTCTTGGCGATCTCCTGTAGCTCGGTCACTGAAACGAGCTCCAATAGCTACGATAACGTCAGCTTCATAAATAGCTCGATTTGCCGTTTTATTACCATGCATTCCGGTTAACCCTAAAAATTGCTCATCACTGCCATTGAAAGATCCCAATCCCATCAAGGTACTTACTACAGGGAAATTCCCATCTTTTGCTAACGCCCGAAATTCCTGACTTGCTTTTGAGCGAATAATCCCACCACCTGCTAATAAGACAGGCTGTTTGGCTTTTTTCAGCACCTCAATCGCTTCAGCAATATTGGGCAAATCGCTTTCATTCACCTGCTTCTGTTGTCTTTGTCCACAAACCTCTTCACGCTCCTCTAGTTCGAGCCACTCGACTAAAGCCGTTTGAATATTGCTGGGAATATCAACTAGAACCGGTCCTGGCCGCCCCTCCTGTGCAATCATAAAAGCATCTCTTAATACAGGTACTAAATCTTCAGGCTTTAAAACTAAGTAATTATGCTTTGTGACCGCCATACTTACACTGACAATATCGATTTCCTGGAAAGAATCCCTACCTAACTGGGTTGTAGCAACCTGACCAGTAATCGCTACAAGCGGTACTGAATCTAAATAGGCGGTCGCCAAACCAGTCACTATATTCGTCGCTCCCGGTCCGGAAGTCGCGATACAAACGCCAACTTTCCCAGTTGCCCTAGCATAGCCATCGGCCCCATGAATAGCGCCTTGTTCATGAACCGTAAGAATGTGTTTTAACGGCCCTTCATATAATGCATCGTAAAGAGGAATAACAGCTCCCCCGGGATAGCCAAATACCGTATCCACGCCAGCTTCCACTAAACATCGTATGATCGCTTGTGCTCCCGAAATTCTCATGATACAGACCTCCGCATTCTAAAAAATTTTATCTGCTAAACTTGTGGACTTCTTACTGCATCATACCTGCCATTTTACTTCAATGACGTCAACAAGCTTCTCCAACAATCGTACAAATCGTTCACTAAAGCCAGTTTCTTTTGCCTCCACTTCCAGCATTAAAAATTTTGCATCTTCCGTAACGCTCACCCATAGATTTTGATAAATCATTCCCTGCGATGTAAATACACGTAAGATTCTTGGCATGACCTGCGGTTGATTATTAGCTACTAAATTTAACATAGTATACATAAACATGGCCTCCTCTGTTATAATTCAAAAACGCCCCTAACTGACATACACGTCAGCTAGGGGCGTTAAAATAACGCGGTACCACCCTATTTCACTCTCTCACATCGGTCTAACAACCGACCTCCGGCTAACGCCCGGGCGACGCAACTGCCTCCCCTGCATCAATTGATATAGGTTCGGAGAAGAGTTCATGGGTGATTTAATCAACAAAAACTTCGCACCGATTTTCACCAGCCATCGGCTCTCTGCAGCGATTCTTTTTTGCCTTTGCTCCCAATCATAACCTTTTGAGTTACTCATTGTAAAGTTGTAATGTTATTATACTTGTTACAATCATGCCATGTCAAGCAGCTTTTTGCCATTACGCTGTTAACTTGTGTTTTGAAGCCTTTTTACCCAACTGGTACTAAACAGCCCGTTCAACTACGGATTTTCCCGCAATTCCAGGCTTTGTCATATTACAAGGAGAAAGTATAACAGCAAGCTCTTGGGCTGTTAACAGCTTTTGTTCTAGCACGATTTCATGAACAGCCTTACCACTTTCTAAAGCTTCTTTCGCTACTTTAGCCGATTGTTCATACCCCAAGTAAGGTGCTAAGGCCGTAACAATTCCTACGCTGCCGTTAACAAGGGATTGGCAGTGTTCGACATTCGCACGAATCGACGGCAAACAATGGTTGCATAAAGCAGTGAGTCCTTGAGTAAGAAAGGTAAGTGAATTAAACAGATTATAGGCCATAACAGGCTCCATAACATTCAACTCAAATTGTCCAGCTTCCACGGCAAGACAGATCGCAGCATCATTGCCGATTACTTGGAAGCAGATTTGATTGACCACTTCTGGAATTACCGGATTCACTTTGCCTGGCATAATAGAAGATCCCGGTTGCCTTGGTTCTAAGATAATTTCATTTAGTCCACATTTAGGACCTGATGCCATTAATCGAAGATCATTGCAAATTTTCGATAACGCTAAAGCACAGACTTTTAAACTACCCGAGAATTCAGCAAGAGCATCTGTATTTTGCGTTCCATCAACTAAATTAGGGCATGTAGAGAAATTTTCACCAGTAAGATGAGCAATCTCTTTTACAACCTGTTCAATATAGGCAGGTTCTGCATTAAGGCCAGTTCCTACTGCCGTAGCCCCCATATTAATTGTCAGCAGTTCTTGCCGCGAACGTTCAAGTCGCCGCACGGAACGCTCTAAAGCAGTAGCATAAGCCGAAAATTCCTGTCCCAACGTAATTGGCACTGCATCCTGTAGATGAGTACGTCCCATTTTAATAATATCAGCAAATTCTTCGCCCTTTTGATTAAATAACTCTATCGTTCGATTTAATACATCTAACAACTTTCTTGTCTTCATTTGCGTAGCAATACGAATGGCAGTGGGAATTACGTCATTCGTCGACTGCGCCATGTTTATATGATTATTGGGCGAAACAATAGTATAGTCACCTTTTTCTTTGCCGAGAATTTCTAAGGCACGATTGGCAATCACTTCATTTGCATTCATATTCATTGAAGTCCCTGCGCCGCCTTGAATCGGATCGACCACAAATTGTTCATGCCATTTTCCATCAATAATTTCTGTAGATGCTGTAACTATAGCGTTTCCTACATGTAAATCTAGACGTCCTGTTTTTATATTGGCTAAAGCAGCTGCTTTTTTTACAATAGCTAACGCAACAATAAATTCTGATGTCAAAGTTTGCCCCGTAATTGAAAAATTCACCATAGCTCTAAGGGTTTGCACACCATAGTATACGTCTTCTGGTACTTCCATGTCGCCTAAAAAATCATGCTCTTTACGCATATTAAAACCGTCCTTTTATAAAATTCAGAATTTCTTGCTCTACTCCTATTGTATAGCAGAACTAGTATAATGTAAACAGTATATTGTATACAAAAAACATAATAAAATTATAAAATAAAGATCCTTGCATCCATTCTTAGTAGCAAGGATCTTTACGGTCAAACAAATGTATAGAAAAATAATCTTTTTAGCCGGCAATGAAAGAGTCAAACATCCCTGATCCAGCTCGGCCTAAATAGATCGCGCAGGCAGTAGCGGCTAAAGTAAGAATTTCAATGGGCCAGAAGGTTTGGTCCGAAAGACCTCCCGTCCAATATACCCCAAAAATAATGCAGGAAATTACTTGTAGTACACAGCCAAAAATCATCTTTTTTACCAATAACGGCGCATTCAACTTTTTAAACCGTACTTTTGCATCTAAAAGTCCAGTAAGAAACGCTCCCAGAACGCCAAAAGGCAACAGTAAAATAGAAATTTTAACTACAGAAAGCAAGTCAGATCGCAAGGGATCTCCCACCACAGTTGATAAAGGCAGACAAAGAAGAATCATGGCAACAAAAACCTGTGGAAAGTGTACTTCTACAGGATGAAGATGTTGATCCAAAATCAATCTCCGATTTGGGGATAATTTTTTAGTATAAGGTTCAAAAACGGTTTTAGGAAGTCCGCAAACAGGGCATACATCATGCAGCGCCCCTTCTTCCATAATGTAGCCGCAGGCCTTACATCGAACATACTTTTTCATAACTTTGCCTCCCAAGCTAGCTGATATATTGTGACAAATTTCTCATTTATAATGTTTCGTGAAAAAGAAAAGATTTCCTGCTGTTAGAATTTAAAACTTGCAGAACTTAGTGTAAAGTATTTTAGACTTAACACAACTTGGAAGATTCTAATCATGTACAACAAAAAACCACTTCATAATGAAGTGGTTTTTTGAAATCAGCAACTATCTATCCTCCCAGGCCGTCGCCAGCCGAGTACTTTCGACGTATATGGGCTTAACTTCTGTGTTCGGGATGGGAACAGGTGGAACCCCATAGCTATCGTCACTGAATCTTATGCTTTTTTTCTATGCTTTCACATAGGAGAGGTGCTCTCTCA
>NZ_JBVXUT010000010.1:0-38343 GCF_055901755.1 Pelorhabdus sp. sgz311001 | reverse complement strand
GATAGCTATGGGGTTCCACCTGTTCCCATCCCGAACACAGAAGTTAAGCCCATATACGTCGAAAGTACTTGGCTGGCGACGGCCTGGGAGGATAGATAGTTGCTGATTTCAAAAAACCACTTCATGATGAAGTGGTTTTTTGTTGTATAATTGGTTTGAATTTACAAGAATAATTTGGGATTGCGAGATGGTTTACAAAGTCGGCTAAAAAATAGTTAATTTTATTTTTGTATTTACACTTGACAACTTTACACCTAAATGGCATAATAATCTCCAATACTACTTTACAAAGTTACATGCAAAAAAGGTTATGATTGGGGAAAAGGTGTTAGCTTCTTGTTCACAGAGAGCCGGTGGTGCTGCAAACCGGTACGGAACTAACTACTGATTAGTCGCCCAGGAACCCTTTGTTGAAAGGCAATTTTGCAACGTTTAGGTTTGCAAAATTTGTTTATTAGATAAAAGCGCTTTCTGCCCGTTAACGCAGAACCGTTGTTCACATCGGAGTGAGTAAAAGTTAGGGTGGTACCGTGCATCAAGCACCCCTGTCGGCAGAAATGTCACAGGGGTGCTTTTTTATATGCAAATAAAGGCAACATGGCTTGCTAAAAGGAGGAGGAGTAAGATGAAAGAGCAGTTGTGCCTCATAGTGGAAAATCAACCGAATGCCCTATCGCGTATCTTTCGCCTTTTGGCTCGTTATGAAGTGAATATCCAATCTTTGTCGATTCAAAAGGACGATGCGCAAGATCATTTAGAAATTATGTTAACAACTGAGGAAGAAACTGTGAGTCAGCAATTTATTCGCATGCTTTCGAAATTAATCGAAGTGATTGATGTCAGAGTGGCTTGTGAATAGTTGTTTACACAATAAAAATCAAAATAAAAGCATTTAAGGAGAGAGAACGATGGCAAATATGTATTATGACAAAGACGCAAACTGGGACGCAATGAAAGACTTAATTGTGGCAATTATCGGTTATGGCAGTCAAGGCCATGCACATGCTTTAAATCTACACGAAAGCGGTGTTAAAGTAATTGTCGGTCTTCATGAAGGCAGCGCCTCTATTGCGAAAGCAAAAGCCGCCGGTCTCTCCGTAACTGATGTAGCCAGTGCGGCAGCGGCAGCAGATGTAGTGATGATCCTTATTCCTGATGAAAAACAAGGTAAGGTGTATACAGAATCCATTCAACCTCATTTGAAACCAGGTAACGCCCTTGCTTTTGCCCACGGCTTTAATATTCATTTTAATCAGATCGTTCCGCCAGCAGGTGTTGATGTGTTTATGGTCGCACCAAAAGGTCCTGGTCATCTGGTTCGTCGGATGTTTGAAGAAGGGAAAGGCGTTCCTTGTCTGGTTGCTGTCCATCAAGACGCTACCGGAAAAGCAGCTGAATTGGCTTTGGCTTATGCCAGAGGAATCGGCGGCACAAGAGCTGGGGCGATTAAAACAACCTTTAAGGAAGAAACCGAAACAGATCTTTTTGGTGAACAAGCTGTACTTTGCGGTGGGTTAACGGCTTTGATCAAAAACGGCTTTGAAACTTTAGTCGAAGCAGGCTATCAGCCGGAAGTAGCTTATTTTGAATGTCTCCATGAAATGAAATTGATCGTAGATCTTATGTATGAAGGCGGCATGGCAAATATGCGCTACTCCATTAGTGATACGGCTGAGTATGGCGATTATGTAACTGGCAGCCGGATTATTACTGACAATACGCGCACAGAAATGAGACAAATTTTAAAAGAAATTCAAAATGGAACGTTTGCTGAAAAATGGCTGCTAGAAAATATGCTCAATCGACCCGCCTTTACTGCTGCACGCAAGAATGAAGCGGAGCACCAAATCGAACAGGTCGGAAAAGAATTACGTGAAATGATGCCATGGTTGAAAAAATAAGGAGGAATCCATTGTGAAAATGTCAGGAGCCCAGGCGATTGTAAATTGTTTACTTGAACAAGGTGTCTCAACTGTCTTTGGCTATCCTGGCGGCAGTATACTTCCTCTTTATGACGCTTTGTATCAAGGCCCGATTCATCATGTGCTAACCGTTCATGAACAGGGAGCGGTTCACGCCGCTGACGGTTATGCGAGAGCTTCGGGGAAGGCTGGTGTTTGTTTAGCTACATCCGGTCCGGGGGCAACAAATCTGATTACTGGACTAGCAACAGCTTATCTTGATTCTGTACCAGTCATTGCAATTACTGGCCAAGTAGGAACCGCCTTTATTGGACGTGATTCCTTTCAAGAGACAGATATGGTCAGCTTAACCTTAGCCATTACGAAGCACAACTTTTTAGTTACTAAGCCGCAAAATTTGGTTCCCACACTGCGCCGTGCATTTACAATCGCGCTTTCTGGGCGGCCTGGCCCTGTTTTGATTGATATTCCTGTAGATATTCAAAAGTGTGAAGTTGACTGGGAACCACTTCCACAAGAAAAGTTTATACAGCAAGGACAGGGACTGGATGGAGCAGAAAAAAATCTGCAAGAAGGCCTTGATAAAGCGAAAAGCGATGTTTCACCAGACCTTCTTCAAGCGATTAAGATTATCGAAGCGGCAAGCCAGCCCGTAATTTTAGTGGGCGGCGGCGTGATTCGCGGCAATGCAAGTGCTGCTGTTGCTGATTTTAGTCGTAAGTATCAGGCACCCATTGTAGCCACACTTATGGGAATTGGCGCAGTACCGTCATCACAGGAAACCTTTTTGGGATTAACTGGCCTTCATGGTCATAAGCAAGCCAATCGGGCGATTCAAGAAGCGGATCTACTTATTGCCATAGGCTGTCGCTTCAGTGATCGTCTTACTGGTAAGGCCAGTGGCTACCACCGTAATAAGAAGGTCATTCATATCGATATTGATCAGACTGAGCTAGATAAAAATGTAGCGATTACCGTAGGTTTAGCTGGGCCAATAGAACCAATTCTGAATGAGTTGTGTCGTAAAATGACAGCTAGAAAGTTTGATGCTTGGCGGCAACGCGTGACAAGCTGGCAGGAAACTTCAATCGAATACGATAGCGACAGTTTATCAGCTTCTCAAGTGTTTCAGTATTTGAACAAGGTAAGGCAGGGAAAAGAAACTCTCTATGTTACTGATGTAGGCCAAAATCAGATGTGGGCCGCTCAAAACTTAAAGATCGAAAAGCCTCGTCAGTGGATTACATCAGGCGGTTTTGGGACGATGGGATTTGGTCTTCCTGCGGCAATCGGTGCGGCCTTTGCCTGTCCCAATACGGATATTATTCATTTGGCAGGCGATGGCGCCTTTAAGATGACAGGGACAGAATGGTTTACGGCTGTACGGGAAGGAAAACGACTGATTAGTATTATTTTTGATAATGGCTGTTTGGGCATGGTCCGTCAATTACAAACGCTATTTTATGAAGAGCGTTACGCCGAAACTACCATTGGCAGCTTTGACTTTCAACAATTTGTCGGCGCCTGCGGCGTTACTTCGGCTTTTGTCAAAACGCTCGATGAATTTGCTGCAGCTTATGAACAGGCGCAGCAGCAAACAAGGGGGATGGTTATTATTGTAAAAATCCCGCCAGAAGAACTTGTTTTTCCGATGCTTCGTCCAGGCGGCGCTTTGGGCGAATATGTAGAAGTCTCATACTAGAAAAAGCCAGAACCGCAGTTTGAAGCGGTTCTGGCTTTTTTTCACGGAAAGAGGGTTCTTTTTTTATTTCGCAGAATATAATGAAGAGCAGTAAAAATGTCCAAGGAGTTGAACTATTGTGGATAAAGACAAGTTGACATTCCGTCTCCAGCATTATGAGCAGCAATGCTTCCAGTTGATTGATAATGAGAGAGATTATTTTTCTTCCGCTGTATTGATTCCATTGATAGAAGAAGCAGGAAAGTGGTCAATTGCTTTTGAGGTTCGCTCAAGGGACTTAAATTGGCAGCCTGGCGAAATTTGTCTACCTGGAGGTAAGGTAGAGAAGGATGATATTAGTTCTGCCATGACAGCTGTACGGGAAACTTGTGAAGAACTAGGAATTCAAGAAAAGCAGATTGAAGTTCTCGGTTCACTTAAATGTGTAGTAAGTCCGCTAGGGGTTATTATTTGCCCGCATGTAGGAATTGTCCGAGATTTTTCTAAGATTTCCCCAAATCCCAAAGAGGTAAGTGAAGTCTTTACTGTTCCGGTAGAGCATTTTTTTAATGAAAAACCGCGACGAGCCAAAATGGAAGTGGCAACAAGGCCTGGCGATAATTTTCCCTTTGAACTTGTGTCACCGCAATTTAATCGGGATTGGCGCAAAAGAAGTGCTTATTCTGTGTTATTTTATACCTATAATGATTACGTAATTTGGGGCCTTACGGCTCGGGTGATTCTTAGCTTTGTGAGAATGTATTGCCAGAAATAATTAAAGGGCTGTCACACTTTCGTGTGATAGCCCTTATTTGTTAGAGACTGAGTTTTTGAATCCGCCAAGCTTGTCCGTGTACTGCTTCATTATATAAGTCGGTCAGAGTTTGAAAGATGGTAGCTCGCTTTATGGTACGTTTTTTCGTTAGAAGCGAAAATTTGAACCAATGCCCTTCTTTTGAGAGCAAATATAAGGTTTTATTAATTTCCAACAAAATGCTTTTACTCGGTGAAACTGTGAGTGCATCTTCCAGCTTTTTAACAGCAGGACCATCAAGCGGCGGAGCAGGCATTAATACATTGTGGCTCATAGATCATACACTCCCTTGTAAAAAAATAGTCTAATTTAACTGAAAAATCAGTCAGAAGATTTGTTTCTATTATAGCACCTTTAGTAAAAAAGAAAAGCAAAAAATCATTTTCTTTGTAAATAATTATAACACATATAACTTATTATTTGTTATTTTTTCAAGTAAATGTAATGTTTATAATAAATAAAAGGTACCATATTAAGGGATTTGCAAATATTGTCATTCTCTCAAGGATAAGTACTTTCCGTGTTGCTTTTTAGTATTGTCTTTTTAACGGAGAATTTGTGCTATAATTCTATTGTGGAAATATTTTTAAAAAGGATGGAAAAACAAGTGAGAAAAAGATGACTAAACAAATGATGGGGAGGAAGTACTATGGAAGAGGAAGTTAAACAAACGCAGGCAAAAAAGAAAGGACGTTTTACTTTAGGTCTCACAAGCAAGATTTTTCTAGGACTTATCTTGGGGGCTGCTTTCGGGGCTTTATCACCGTATTATGGTGCGATGATGAAACCAGTTGGTGACATGTTTATTCGCATGATTAAGATGATCGTAGTTCCACTGATTTTTAGTTCATTAGTTATGGGGATTGCAGGTACTGGCGATTTTAAAAAACTAGGGAGACTTGGTGCGAAAGCGCTGATTTGGTTTGAATCTGCTACGACAGTCGCTTTATTTGTTGGTTTATTTGTCGTCAATGTTGCGCAGCCCGGTGCAGGCGTTAACGTACCGGTATCAGGCGATGCCAGTTCGGTAACGGCTGCAGCAGGCAAACATATTGACTTGATGCAGATGTTCGTGAACATTGTACCGACGAATATTGTCGATGTGATGGCTAGGCAAGATATGTTGGCAATTATCTTTTTTGCTTGCTTCTTCGGTGTAGCTGCCGCCGCTATGGGAAAAACAGGCGAGCCTGTTGTCAAGCTATGCAGCGCTGTTACGGAAGTCATGTTTAAAGTGACTCACTATGTTATGGAGTTGGCGCCAATCGGCGTCTTTGCACTGATCGCCTATACGGTTTCTAAATTTGGTTTGGCTATGCTGATTCCGCTGGCAAAACTCATTGCCACACTGTATTTATCACTGATTATCTTTTTAGCATTGATCGTGCTCTTTGCGTCAATTATTTGCCGCATTAATTTTTATCATGTACTTAGAGCCATTAAAGATCCGCTGCTACTGGCTTTTTCGACGGCATCGAGTGAAGCTGCTTTGCCTGTAGCCATGGAAAAACTGCAGAAATTCGGGATTCCTAAACATATCGTAACTTTTGTTATGCCTACGGGTTATTCGTTTAATCTTGACGGTTCAACTTTATATAGCAGTTTAGCCGTTGTATTTATTTCGCAGATGTATCAGATTGACTTTCCTTTGAGTGCGCAGATTCTCATGGTACTTACTTTGATGTTATCAACGAAAGGGATTGCCGGTGTGCCTGGTGCCTCGATCATTGTTATTGCCGGAACGGTTGCTGCTTTCGGCCTGCCAGTAGAAGGCGTTGCGATTATTCTTGGTGTGGACCGTGTCATGGATATGGCTCGTACTTGCTGTAATGTTTTCGGCAACTGTATTGCTACAGTCGTTGTCGCCCGTTGGGAAAAAGAAATTACCAGTGACGATCTGGAAGTTGCCTACGCCAGAAGTTACGAAGACTAAGTTTGTTTTTTCATTTGTTTTTATGAAAAGCTTCGCATAAGATACTTTCGCCAGCCAATACTAGAAGAAAAGAAGTTAAGTGAAACTGGCGAAAGGGTGAAAATATGAAGTTACTGAAGCAATATCTGTTGTATGTGATGGGTTTTCTTTTGTTGTTTTCTTTGCTTCTTGGCGGCTGTTTGGGTAAACCAGCGCCGAAGCCGCTGCCTGATAACCCGAACCAAGCAGCGCAGCCAGCGCCGGACCCAGCTCCGCCGATGCCAGCCCGCATGGTCATCGGCTATTACGAAAATCCCTATCCTGGTACGCCGGATCAGACAGGCTCTTTTCCCAGCATGAAAACCTTTGCTGCTTCGATGACCGGTGTTGGGCCCTTTTGGTATCGGGCTACAGCCGATGGAACACTGGAAACGAAAGAAAGCCAGCTTGTCTATGATACAGGAAGGCAGCTTGGCTTAAAGATTTTTCCGCTTATTACGAATAAAACAGGCGCTACCGATGCTGTTTTAGGCGATCCTGCGACTCGCTCGAAAGTGGTCAACAATATTGTGAAAGTCGTAACAGAAAAACCTTATGACGGCGTCAATATTGATTTCGAGCTGCTGCCACCGAAGCAACGCGACAATCTTACTGCGTTTATGGCGGAACTTTATGAAAAAATCCACCCACTAAATAAACTAGTGATTATTTCGGTTTTCCCGCAGGTCGATGTGGCGGCGGATGTATCCGGCGCCTATGACTACAAGGCGCTAGCGCAAAATAGTGACTTTTTGCAGATTATGACGTATGATCATCACTGGTCAACATCGCCGCCTGGACCGATTGCCGAAATTAGCTGGTTTGAAAAGAACGTAAAGTATGCCATAGATGAGTGCGGCGCTCATAAAATTATTATTGGAGTTGGCGCTTACGGCTACGATTGGCCGGAAAAAGGCGCTGCTGAGACCGTTAAGTATGTTGACGCCATCGTCAAAGCAGAGCAAAATGGCGTAAAAATCAATTATGATGATAAGGACGAAGCGCCTTGGTTTAAATATAAGGGCCGTGAAGTCTGGTTTGAAAATGCCAAAAGTACCGCGGCAAAACTTGATGTAGTAGCTAGGTATAATCCGGCGGGGATCGCTATTTGGCGTCTTGGTCAAGAACAGCCCGAAATATGGGGGCTAATCGATCAAAAGTTTCCTAAGGGACAGTAGCAAATCGTGGCAGGTTTTTTCTCCTTTCGCAGCGAAACATCTTTTGATGGGAAAGGAGGAAGGCTTCTTGAATACTACAGAAATGATTCGTGTTGGCGGTATGACCTGCGGCAATTGCCAAAAGGCAGTAGAAGGCGCCGTACTTGCTCTTGAGGGAGTAAGCAGTGCTGTCGTGAGCTTAACGGAAGAGCGTCTTACTGTACAGTTTGATCAGACTAAGCTTTCTCTGGCAGCAATTAAAACAGCTGTTGAAGATATTGGTTTTGACATAATTGAATAAAGCGGGGGTTGCGTTTTTTTGTCAGAAATGTGTTGACTGACTTTGTCGCATCCTGTTATAATCAAAATTGGCCCAGAGTATTGGGCCTTTCTTTTATCTTTTAATAAGGGGGTGCGCTGATATGGCAGATGAACGAGTAGGTCAGCGTTTGGCAAGAAAACGCAAGAGTCGAAAAAAACGTATATTCATCGGCGTGCTTTTGTTTTTTCTGTTGGCGGCCGTAGCGGCTGGCGCAGCTTTTTTCTTGTTTGATGGTGAATTTAGTAAAGCCAAGCCAGCAACGGCAGAAGGCTCAGAGCAGAAAGTAAATATTTTAATTCTTGGTGTTGATGAACGGGCTGATGATGTCGGGCGATCTGATACAGCGCTGTTACTCACCGTAGATCCGAAGCAAAAGAAAGCCTCGCTACTATCGATTCCGCGAGATTCGCGTGTAAAGATTCCTGGCCACGGTTATGATAAAATTAATCATGCCTACGCCTATGGCGGTCATCGGTTATCCCAACAGGCGGTAGCGGATTTAGTGGGCGTACCTGTTGACTATTATGTGCTTATTAACTTTAAGGCTTTTTACAAAATTGTGGACGCCATTGGCGGCGTAGATATTAATGTAGAAAAACGGATGCGTTACAGTGATCCTTATGATGACGATGGGGGCCTTGTCATTGATTTGCAGCCAGGCATGCAGCACATGGATGGAAAAACTGCAATTCAGTATGTACGTTATCGCGATGAAGAAGGCGATATTGGCCGTGTCGCACGGCAGCAGCATTTCATGAAAGCCATTCTCGATCAAGTCACGAGCCCTTCTGTATTGCCGAAGATTCCGGCGATTATCAGCGAGGTCTTTGCAGCCGTAAAGACTGATTTAACAGTAGGCGATATGTTAAATCTTGCCAAGATCATGAAAGAAGCCCAGAAACAAGGACTAGAAACGGTGATGGTTCCTGGTAAGCCAGCCTATATTCAGGATATCAGTTATTGGCTGCCTGATATTGTGGCAGTACGTCAATATATGGCTCATGTTATGGGCATTTCCGATACGAAATATCTGGCAACAGCAGAACGCCACGCTAGTGAGTATACCCAGGCAGTACCGAAAGAAATGAAGATTGTGGAACAGCCAAAAGCGCCTGCTTCACCGAATTCGCCAAAGGGCACAGATAAAACAGCGGCTCCGAAAAAGCCTGCAACGCCAACATCAGCAAAGATCCAAGTTGATGTAATTAATTCGAGTGGTGTTAGCGCGACAGGTACTAAGGTGGCGGCAATGCTCCGTGATCAAGGTTTTGACGTATCTTCAGTGACACCAGGCAATCCGACGGCGACTACGGTTGTGGTAGCCCATACGTCAAATTCGGCGGCCTTGGAAAAGTTGAATAACTTGAGCTTTAAATATAATCTGCAAGTAAGTCGCGATGACAGCAACCATGTTACTGTCGTTGTCGGCAAAGATAATAATTAATTCCCCTGATTTGTCTTTAAATCGTCGGCCTGGTTGGGTTAAACCATTCAGCTGACGATTTTTTTGCTTATTTTTAAAATAATGATGAAATTTTTTGATATTTTTTCATAGGCCCTATTGTATTTGCGAAAATCCTATGTTATAATTTTCACATGTTAGAAATACACCCCTCACTTCAGCCCGTTACAGGGCTATTTTTTTTATGCATTTTTGAAATTGTAAAAGGATTCAATCATTTAAAAGCGAATCATACTGATAGAGAGTTTATATTGTGGTGATAACTGTGGGTGTGTATCCGGTAAACCTGAATTTAAAGGCAAGACGCTGCGCTGTGATTGGCGGCGGCGTGGTTGCTGAACGAAAAGTAGAGACTCTTCTTGCCGCTGAAGCTGAAGTGACGGTTTTTAGCCCTACCTTGACGAATAATTTGTCGAAATGGGCCGAAACAGAGTTGCTGTCAGCTTATTTGCGTGCCTATAAACCCGGCGAATTAGCTGATTTTTTTCTCGTGATCTGCGCCACCAATGACGCCACGGTGAATCGGCTAGCTGCACAAGAGGCCAAGGAAGCGAAAGCTCTCGTAAATGTAGTTGACGCACCAGAGTTATGTGATTTTACCGTACCAGCTCAAGTGAAGCGAAATGATTTGCTGCTGACTGTATCGACAGGCGGCCATAGTCCGAAATTTGCCCGGCTGGTGAAAGAACAGCTGGCTGCCGAGTATGGCGAGGAATATGGTATTTACCTAGAACTTTTGGGGCAAATTCGCTGCGATTTGAAACAGGAAAATTTATCCTCGAAAGAGCGGTGCTCTTTTTGGCAAAAATGTTTAGATAAGGAAGTTCTGGCTTTATTAAAAGCCGGTGAGATTAAAAGGGCGGAGGAAAAGATTCGTTATGCAGCTTGTTGTATTGGGACTCAATCATAAAACAGCACCTGTTGATGTGCGGGAATGTTTTCGCTTTAGCGATGAACAAATTCATAAGACCTTAAAGTATTTGTATGAGTATGAAATGATCCACGAATGTGTACTTCTTTCTACTTGCAATCGTACGGAAATGTATGCCGTCGTCGATGATGCTGATGATGCGCTGCCAGAAATGCAGGCTTTTTTAGAGAGACTAGCGGCAAGGCCTGTCGATATGGATGATTATATTTTCTATTATCAGGAAGAACAGTGTATTGAGCATCTCTTCCGTGTTGCTTCCAGTCTTGACTCTTTGGTTATTGGCGAAGGGCAAATTCTTAGCCAGGTAAAAAAAGCCTATGCTGTGGCTAGAGACTGTAAGACGACGAGCACCGTCCTGAATACGCTGTTCAATCGGGCGATTGCCGTCGGTAAAAAAGTAAGAACAGAAACACGGATTGCTTTTAATGCTGTATCCGTCAGTTTTGCTGCTGTCGAATTGGCGAAAAAAGTGCTAGGAAACTTACAGGATTCGAATGTATTGATTTTAGGCGCTGGTGAGATGAGCGAACTTACAGCGAAACATCTTGTAGAAAATGGTGTGAAAACCGTTTTTGTTTCCAACCGTCGTTATGAGCGGGCTGTAGATTTGGCAGATCGTTTTTCTGGTGTAGCTGTTCCGTTTGAAAAATTTCTTGATTGTGCGATTGACGCCGATATTATTATTACGTCTACAGGAGCGCCCCATTATATGATTCGTTCCTGGGAAGTTGCTCATATCATGCCGAAACGCAATGGACGGCCTCTTGTTCTAATCGATATTGCTGTGCCGCGCGATGTAGAGCCTGAAGTGGAAGCGATTGCTGGCGTTAAGCTCTATAATATTGATGCGTTGGAAGCTGTAGTCGAATCCAATATGCGCTTGCGGGAAAAGGAAGCTTTGCTCGCTGAGCAGATTATTAGTGAAGAATTAAGCGGCCTTGTTGATAAATTTCGGTATCTTTCATTTAGACCGGTCTTTTCCCGGTTAACGGCAAAAGCCGAAAGAATGCGGCAATATCAGATGAAAAAGGCTTTGGCCAAATTACCTGATTTGACCGAAGAAGAACGTAAAGTAATTGAAAATATGTCTAAGATGATTGTCCGTAAGCTGCTGCGTGATCCTTTCATTAAAATCAACGAAAGCGCTGGGACGGATAAGGAAGCCTATTATCTGGAAGCTTTGAAAAAGCTTCATAAACTGGACACGATTGGAGAAGGTGCATTAAGTGAAGCAAAATCTTGTCATCGGTACGCGCGCTAGTAAACTGGCTTTATGGCAGGCTGAGCATATTGCCGGCCTGATTCGTCGCCAGCATCCTGCTGTGACGGTGGAATTAAAGCATGTAGTTACAACTGGCGATAAAATATTAGATGTTCCTTTAGCCAATATTGGCGGCAAGGGATTGTTTACGAAAGAATTAGAAGTAGCTATGCTGCAAGGCGATATTGATCTGGCCGTCCATAGCTTAAAAGATATGCCGACGGAATTGCCGGAAGGCTTGATGCTTGCGGCGATTACGGAGCGCCATGATCCCGGCGATGCCCTTGTTAGCACGAAATATAAATCCTTTACGGAGTTGCCTCAGGGCGCCCGTGTTGGTACGTCAAGCTTGCGCCGCAAAGCGCAGTTGCTTCATGCTCGGCCGGACCTTGTCATTGAAAGTCTGCGGGGCAATTTGGATACACGGCTCAGAAAACTCGATGAAGGCCATTTTGATGCCATTATTTTAGCGGCAGCCGGGTTAAAACGTCTTGGTTGGGAAGAACGGATTGCGGAAATTTTACCAGAGAGTCTCTGTCTACCGGCAGTAGGTCAGGGAGCGCTCGCTATTGAAAGCCGCCAAGGCGATGAAGCAGTCAATTCCCTATTGGCGTTTCTTCATGATGAGCCGACCTATCAGGCAATTGCCGCAGAAAGAGCATTTTTAGCACGCGTCGAAGGCGGCTGTCAGGTGCCAGTTGGTGTGAAAGGCACACTTGGCGATAGCGAGCTTTTATTAGAAGCCGTCATTGCTTCTCTTGATGGGAAAACCGTCATTCGTCGCAAAGTGACGGGAACTACGGCAGCACCGGAAAAACTGGGTGTTCTTTTAGCCGAAGAAATGCTTGCTGCTGGCGGAGCGGAAATTTTAAGCGCCATCGAATAAGGAGGAAAGTCTTTGAATACTCAGGGAATCGTATACTTAGTGGGCGCAGGCCCCGGTGACTATAAATTAATTAGTGTAAAAGGCTTGGAATATTTAAAAGAGGCCGATACGGTTGTTTATGACAGACTGGCTGATCCCAGACTGCTTTCCTATGCACGGCCTGACGCCGAAATGATCTATGTCGGTAAAGCTTCCAGTCAGCATACGATGCGGCAGGAAGATATCAATAAACTACTTGTGAAGCTTGCCCAAGAAGGGAAAAAGGTAATCCGCTTAAAAGGAGGCGATCCTTTTGTATTTGGTCGTGGCGGCGAAGAAGCGTTGGAACTCAAAGAAGCTGGATTGCCCTTTGAAATTGTTCCTGGCATTACGTCCGCTATTTCGGTTCCGGCCTATGCGGGGATTCCCGTGACTCATCGCGGCATTGCTACATCGTTTGCCGTGATTACTGGTCATGAAGATCCGACGAAACCGGAGTCCACGATTCGCTGGGATAAGCTAGCTACAGGGACAGATACTCTTGTTTTTCTGATGGGCGTAGAAAATCTGCCTCATATTACGAAGAAATTAATGGAACATGGTCGTAGCGGCGATACACCGGCAGCGGTTATTCGCTGGGGTACGAAGCCGGAGCAGCGTGTATTGATTACCACCGTAGCCGCGGCAGCCAGTGATGTAGCAAAACAAGGAATTAAGCCGCCAGCAATCTTTTTGGTGGGAGAAGTCAGCAAATTGCGTGACGAACTCGCTTGGTTTGACCAGAAATTGCTGTTTGGCAAACAAGTTCTTATTACACGGGCCAGAGAGCAGGCCAGTGCATTGACGAGTAAATTAGAAGGACTTGGCGCTCAATGCTTTGAAGCGCCGTCCATTAAAATTGTGCCGCCGGAGAGCTTCGCTCCTGTCGATGCAGCCATTAATCAGTTAGACACTTATGACTGGGTTGTCTTTACGAGCACGAACGGCGTCGACGCTTTTTTTGCCAGACTGCGTGAAAACGGGAAAGACGCCAGAGCTTTTGCGAAAAATAAAGTAGCAGCCATCGGCGTTCAGACAGCTAATCAGCTCAAAAAATTCGGCATTTGCGCCGATCTTGTGCCGACTGAGTTTAGAGCCGAAGGCATTGTGGAAATGTTGTCGCCGCAGTTGACTCCTGGTATGAAAGTCTTGATCCCGAGAGCCCTTGTTGCGCGGGATCTTTTACCGGCAAAACTGAAAGAATGCGGTGTGACGGCGGAAGTCATCCCGGTTTATCAGACCATTACGGCTGATACGGACGGTAGTCAAATTGCCGCGAAATTACGGCAGGGTGAAATCGATCTTGTTACCTTTACAAGCTCTTCTACTGTGACCAATTTGCTGGATCTTTTAGGCGAAGGCGGCAAAGAATTGCTACAAACCGTAACTGTGGCTTGTATTGGCCCGATTACAGCAGAAACGTGTCTGAAAGCAGGCATTGAACCGACGATCGTAGCGTTAGAATATACCATAGCCGGACTTGTGACGGCCATTGAAGAATATTATCAACAAGGCACGCTTTAAGAGGAGGAATCTGTGATGAATTTGACTTATCGCCCCAGACGCTTGCGCGCCTCCGCGGGAATTCGCAATCTTGTGCGTGAGACAGTACTTACGCCCCATGATTTTATTTATCCTTTGTTTGTTGTACCTGGTGAAAAGGTACGGAAGGAAATATCAAGTCTACCTGGCGTTTGTCACTTGTCAGTCGATGAAGCAGTAATTGAAGCCAAAGCGGTACACGCTTTGGGCATCCCCGGCATTATCCTGTTTGGACTGCCAGAGTATAAAGATGAACAAGGCAGTAGCGCCTGGGATCAGAGTAGTCCGGTGCAAAAGGCCATTCGCGCCATTAAAGCAGCAGTGCCAAAACTCTTAGTCATTACGGACGTATGTATGTGCGAATATACGACGACAGGCCATTGCGGCATGACCAAGGGCGAAACGGTTGATAATGACCCAACCTTAGAGCTGCTGGCAAAGGTAGCTGTTAGCCATGCCGAAGCAGGCGCTGATGTTGTCGCTCCCTCTGATATGATGGATGGACGTATTGGCGTTATGCGTGAAGCCCTTGACGAAAAGGGCTTTGAAGATGTCACCATTATGGCTTACTCGGCCAAATATGCATCAGCTTACTATGGACCTTTCCGTGATGCTGCTGATTCGGCGCCGCAGTTTGGCGATAGACGGACCTATCAAATGGACCCAGCTAACGGCAGAGAAGCTATCCGCGAAGTCGAGCTCGATTTGGCCGAAGGCGCTGATATTGTCATGGTCAAACCAGCTCTTGCTTATTTAGATATTGTCCGCCAAGTCAAAGATCGTTTTGATGTACCTGTAGCGACTTATAATGTCAGTGGCGAATATGCTATGATCAAGGCAGCCGCTCTCAATGGCTGGATCGATGAGAAACGGACGGTTCTGGAAACTCTAACAAGCATGAAACGGGCCGGGGCTGATATGATTATTACGTATCATGCCATGGATGCTGCCAAGTGGTTGGCTGAGGGGGACAAATAATGGCTTTTTCACTAGAAAAATCAGCCGCCGCTTTTTTAGAGGCGAAAAAATATATTCCCGGCGGCGTCAATAGTCCCGTGCGGTCTTTCCGCAGTGTGGGCGGTACGCCTCCCTTTATTGCCAGTGCTCATGGCGCCCATATTCAAGATATTGACGGCAATGATTATATTGATTATGTGCTATCATGGGGGCCTTGTATTTTAGGTCATAGTCATGATGCCGTAACAAAGGCGCTGCAGGAAGCAGTCACTAAAGGGACAAGCTTTGGCGCTCCTACTTTGTTAGAAACTGAAGTAGCCAAACTAGTACGGGAAATCATGCCGAATATTGAACGGGTGCGCATGGTGAATTCCGGTACAGAGGCGACGATGAGTGCGCTGCGTTTGGCTAGAGCTTTTACCGGCCGCAGCAAAATTGTAAAATTTGAAGGTTGCTACCATGGCCATCATGATAGTCTGCTCGTGAAAGCTGGTTCTGGCGCTGCTACTTTTGGTGTACCTGATAGTCCTGGCGTTCCAGCAGCCGTAGCCAATACGACGATTACTGTTCCCTATAATGACAGCGCGGCGCTAGAGGCTGTATTTGCGAAAGAAGGATCAGAAATTGCTGCGGTAATCATTGAGCCGATTGCTGGCAACATGGGATTAGTCCTGCCGAAGGACGGTTACTTGGCAGAAGTACGCCGAATTACGAAACAGTATGACTCTCTGCTCATTTTTGATGAAGTCATGTGCGGTTTCCGTTGTGCTTTTGGCGGCGCTCAGGAACTTTATCAGATTACGCCTGATATTACCTGTCTCGGCAAAGTGATTGGCGGCGGTCTGCCTGTAGCTGCTTATGGCGGACGGGCGGACATTATGGATATGATTTCTCCGGCTGGCCCTGTGTATCAGGCGGGAACGCTGAGCGGCAATCCGCTCGCCATGACAGCTGGTTATGTGACTCTCAATCTGCTGAAAGAACATGCAGCAGAAAGTTATAAGCTGCTCACCGAAAAAACCACGCAGCTATGCCAGGGAATTCGCTCGGCTGCTGAATCCTATGGGCTGAATTATCAGTATCACCAGATCGGCTCCATGTTTGGCATGTTTTTCAGCAATGAGCCAGTGACGGATTATGAATCCGCTACAAAGTCTGATCTTGCCGCCTTTACAACGTATTTCCATGCGATGTTGCGTCAAGGAATCTATATGGCGCCGTCGCAGTTTGAATGCGCCTTCATGTCGCTTGCTCACAGTGACGAAGATATTGCTAAAACCATTGCCGCAAGCAAAGTGGCTTTTGGCGAAGTCGTGAAAAGCAAGAAATAGAAAAGATCTGGTGACCAACGGACTTCTAAAGCGTGGGTCACCGGTTCGAGGAATATTACTCGGGTAACGAATACAATTCATTGACTGCAGTCCTGTTGACAGGAGTAGTAAAGTCATTGTAAACTAGTAACACTAGCAATGAATCTCCGGGTACAATTCAATAATGGTTGATCAGAAATCTGAAGACCAAAGAAGTAAGATTAGATATCTTACTTCTTTGGTCTTTTTCTTTTCAAAATTGCGAAACACACTTGAACTAAAGAAAATCATCTGGAGATATAAATTTCTTTAGTTGAAGCATGATCTATTCATTTATAAAAGGGGGGAATTTTTTTCAGCCGTTTCTGAAGGGGATTTTTTTGTGTACTATCAATAAGCGCAGGGAGGAATTTAGACGTGAACAAGAAAAAAGTAGCTATGATTGGGCTGATGGCCATTTTGGCAATTGGCATTTTAAGCGGATGTGGAAACTCTACTGATTCTAAACAATCAAATAATCAAAATGGTACACCAACGGTAAAAGTCGGTACTACAGCTGGGCCGGGGGCGGAAGTATTAGAGCAGGTTAAAAAGGAAGCAGCAAAACAAAATCTAAATGTCGAGATTGTCGAATTTAATGATTATATCCAACCTAATGAGGCGTTGAGAGAGAAAAGTCTAGATATGAATGCTTTTCAGACGAAACCTTTTCTTGATAGTGAGAGTAGCTTGCGAGGTTATAAATTTTCAATGATCGGCAAATCCATTATTCTTCCCATGGGGGCGTATTCTAAAAAAATTACTTCGATAAATGACTTAAAATCAGGTGCTACTATAGCGATTCCTAATGATATTACGCAAGCTGGACGGGCATTGATGCTGATTGAAAAGTCTGGAGTTATAAAGCTAAAACCTGGCCTTGGCATGAAGGCTACTGTTAATGATATTGCAGAAAACCCTAAGAATGTTAAATTTATAGAAGTCGATGCGGCACAAACTCCGCGCTCATTAGAAGATGTTGATCTCGCGGCAATCAATACGAATTATGCACTGAATGTGGGGCTAAATCCGAAGAAAGATGCATTAATCTTAGAAGATAAAAACTCCCCTTGGGGTTGTTATATTGTAGCAAGAGAAGAAGATAAGGATAATCCCACTTTTCAACAATTTGTAAAAATATATGACTCAGAACCAATTGCTAAGTTTATTGAAGAACGTTTTCAAGGCTCTGTATTTCCGACATGGTAACGAGAATAGCATTAAAAACATATCACTACAAAGAAGAAGTATAGTAGTCTCAGATGAGATTACTATACTTCTTTTTCTTTAGCCAGTTTTTCGATAGTGGGGATATCAGCAGGAGCCCAGTTTAGCGATAAAAGATTTTCTCTTTTTAGCCAAATCAACTTTGCATGTTCCGTTGCGACAGGAGAACCAGAAACCAGTTTGCATTTCAATGTAATTAAATTGATAGTAAAGGTTTCATATTCATGGGTAACGTCATCAAATGGTTTGATATATTGAACCTGACATTTGAGTTCTTCGCGAATTTCTCTTTCGATGGCTTCAGATAGTGTTTCGCCTTTTTCTACTTTACCGCCGGGAAATTCCCAATAGTTAGGCAAACTCATTTGCAGGGACCGGAGAGCGCAGAGAATTTCACCTTGGTCATTTTCGATGATTGCGCCGACTACTTTGATAAATTTTTTCATAAAAGCACCTCTAAAGTGTAGGGTATCATATCAAGGCTATTAATTCAAATGAACATGAGGAATAGAGTTGGACGGTCATCGTTGTGTTAAGAATTAATGTTGTAGCTAGGCCGTATCCGTTTTCCTTTTTATAGTGACTAAGGGGTGTAAGTAAATTTTAAAAGTGGAGTGATTTTTGATGGAAAAACCAGTAGTTGCTCAAAAAAATCCAATTCCTGTGGATGTAAAAGCCGGAGAAACCTATTATTGGTGTTCGTGTGGCAAAAGTGCGAAACAACCTTTCTGTGATGGCTCCCATCAAGGAACTGCCTTTTCTCCCGTTGCTTTTACAGCAAAAGAAGATAAAACCGCATTTTTCTGCGGCTGTAAGCACAGCAAAAACGCACCGTTTTGTGATGGCGCCCATAATGATTTATAATAACTTCTTTTGATAGCTAAAGGGGCTGTCGTGCTAAGAGAATCTTTTCTTAGCGTGACAGCCCTTTTACGTTGTTATGATGTTATTCTCCGTCGGCAAAACTGATGATTACATCGACTTTGTCTTGATTTTTAACGAAGCTGGTAAATTCCGCGGGGGAACCGTTTAAGAGAATTTCAATTTTTTTTGCGCGGATGGTTGTGGGTTGGGAAAAACGAGCTGCTAGCATGACATCGCTAATCATGGGTTGTTTTTCTTTGCTAGTATATTCAATCACGGCTTTATCTGTCGCCGGTGCGTCAGGCTGGGCGATAGCGCCATTGACTTTAAGTTGCCAAACTCGGCTGGGAACACTTAAAGGCTTTTTGTTAAAGTGAACGGTCATATATTCTTCGGAATCGTTGCGCAGGCCAATCACTTGATACAGTTTTGGTTCTGGCGGCAGGATCACTTCAACGACTGAGGATGGGGTTACGGTCGTTGAAAGATCGGCTGGAAGTCCATTGATCTTATAGGAGGAGTCTACCACATAAGTACGCGGTGATCCGTTTACTTTATAAGTATATTCGCGTTTCGTTGCTGGAAAATCAATGAGTTTTAATACTTCTCGCAGGGTTTGCGCAGGGCGACAAATGATTTCATCGCGGTCAGCGACGCGAGAATCGGTCGAAGCCGCTTTGCCGTTAATTTTGAGAATGGGATGGACGGTATAAAGCTCATTATTAACTGTAACCATCATCGAGGGCGGTAAGGCAACGACTTCTTGTAATTGCGGCGTAGGTGTTTTGCCGTCTACGCCTTTTTTGACGACAAGTACATCGTGATCATTTAATTTCTCATCAAAGGAGACTTGGTTGCCATTTAGTGTAATGGAGCCAGGTTTTCCCTGACCGCCGGGAACAAACTGCGTTTTGCCGTTTACTTTAAGGGCCAGGCCCAGTCCGGGGCGCCCTGACAATTCGCGGATGTCAATTCCCGCAGCTAGCAGAGCATCTGCTACGGCGAGACTTCCCAAATTGAATAGACGAAGCGGCATGTCGTTTAGGGTGACGGAAATAAAGTTGAGGTGTTGGCTGGAAGACAGTTTTAAAATACCAAGCGGTGTGACGGCATCAGGTACTTGAAGATCTTCGGGAATCGTTTCAAGTCCGTCTACTTTTTCGGGACGGCGAATGGCCACACGGCCTTGATCAATGGCTAGAGCGGAAGCTAATGCCTCCGGTAGCAGGGGCGTCAAGGAACCGCCGCCAACAAGCAAGACTGCTTGGGGCGGTTCGGTGTTGAGACTAAGGATTTCTTTAGCGATGGCTTGGGCCAGATCATTGACTGTTGGCGCAATATTTTCTGTAATTTCTTTTGTAGATACTTTATGGGAGCAGCCAAGTACATCCATAAAGGAAACTTTACGGTTTTTATGATGAAGCTGTCGTTTCGCTGCTTCGGCAATATTAAAATCAAGGAGATATTTTTGCGAAATTGCTTCCGTGATTTCGTCGCCCGCGCAGGGAACCATGCCATATCCGACAACAGTGCCGTCTTTCGTTAAAGCTACGTCAGAAGTACCAGCGCCGATATCGACAAGGGCCAGATTTAAATGACGCATAGTCGGCGGAATGAGGACATGGATGGCGGCAATTGGTTCTAATGTCAATGTAGCCATTTCCAAACCGACATTAGAAATGGCTGACTCTAAGGAGTCAATAACTTGACGCGGTAGAAAGGTGGCGATAATTTCGGCTTCGGCTTTTTTGCCGCGCTGCCCGATGAGGCTTTTTAAGAAGAGACCGTCAAGGGAATAGGCAACGACACTGTAGCCAACACAATAATAATCGGAAGGGTTGGGGACCGAGCCAGAGGTAGCTATCTGGTGCTGGGCGTTTTGAATGGCAGTCAGATCAAGCGCTCGTTCATCTTCCACTTTCAAAATGCCATGGGTGTGAATATCGAGTTCCGCAGAACTTTTTATAGTACATAAAGCTCGTCCGGCCGCAGCTACAGAAACGCTTTTTAAAGGGCCTGTTTTCTCTTCCAGACGGTCTTTGATTTCTCGGATTACACTAGCTACTTCCAACACATCATGTATTTGACCGTCAAGCATGGCCCGCGTATTATGCTCCTGACGCTCGCAGGCGATAATTTGAATGGTGTTGTGTTCTGTCTTTTCGCCCACAAGGCCAACGACGCTGCGTGTGCCAATATCTAAGGCAAATAAATGCTGCTGTGTTTCCATTTATAAACTCCTCTTTCAAACGTTTTTTAAAAAATTCGTTCTTTAACGCCTTTTCCCCTTTTTTTCAAAGAGAAAGACAAAAAAATTAGTCTTTTTGTCTGATTGTGGCAAACGGTGCGATGGTTTTACTCTGCCTTCTTTTTGTATATTTCGTGAAAATAATTTGATACAATAGTAAAAGAACTGATGAATTAAAGGAGTCTTAGTGTGATGAACCTACATATTGTTATGGATAGTACGGCCCATCCTGATCCGGCGTGGCTGGCTATGCATCCTAATGTACATATTGTACCGCTGTCGGTAGAGTTTGCCGGCCATGAATATAAAGAAAACGAATTAGAAGCAGAAGACCTTTTTTCCCTGATTGATCAAGGAAAAGGTTTTCCGAAAACATCGCAACCAGCGCCAGGCGTTTTTCAAGGCGTATTTGAACCCTTGTTACAAGAAGGGGCGGAAATAGTGGTGATTACTCTGGCGGCTGCGCTTAGCGGTACGGTCCGCAGCGCTAAGCTGGCGCAATCGCTGTGCGGCTCTGTCGCTTGTGACAAGATTGCCGTAGTTGATTCGGGAACAACGGCTATCGGCATGGTTCAGTTAGCCGAGGATGCACTAACGGCTGCGGCGCAAGGCGTTGCTTTTTCCGAAATTGTGGCTAAGTTGCGCAATTTAGCCGCAAAGAATCATACTTTTTTTGTACCTGGTACATTGGAATATTTGCATAAGGGCGGTCGAATCGGCGGTGCTGCCGCATTATTCGGCGGTATTTTAAAAATTCGACCGGTGTTATATTTGGTAGAAGGCAAGGTGGAAATTTTAGAAAAGGTTCGGACCCGTTCGCGTGCGATTGAACGCATGGTTGACGAAATCGTCAAGCTTGCGGCGGAACGATCGGTTGAATCTTTTGGCGTGGTGCATATTGGCGCCGCAGATGAGGGCGAGAAGCTTCGTGATGTTTTGCAGGAACGTCTGCCGCAGGCTTCCTTTTCCTTATCGACAGGCGGATCTGTTTTAGCGGCTCATTTGGGACCCGGTCTTGTAGGTGTCATTGTTCAAGAACGCTTGTAAGGCTGGTGAAGAGAGGGGAAAGACGATGACAGAAGAAACGAAATTGATTAATGGGGAAGAATTTCGCCAGATGATTCGTGGGGCTTACAGCGCTTTCCTACGTGATCATGAGGCGATTAACCGTTTAAATGTATTTCCTGTGCCTGATGGCGATACAGGAACGAATATGATGTTGACAATTCAGTCGGCAGTGAAGGGCTTAGAAGAAGCGCCGCAAGGCGGGATTGGTTTTTTAAGCAAGCGCGCGTCTGATAGCGCTATTTTAGGCGCAAGAGGTAATTCGGGAGTGATTCTGGCTCAGATTTTCCGTGGGCTTGCGCGTGGTTTGACTGGCAAGCAGAAAGCTACCTCTTCCGAACTAGGAAAAGCTTTTCAATACGGGATTTTATATGCCTATCGGGCGGTTTCTACACCAGTCGAAGGTACTATTTTAACTGTGGCTAAGGGTATTGCCAAAGGCGCTCATCGGGCGGTACGCGATGAAAAGCCCTTTTTGGAAATTTTAGCGGAAGCAATCCAGGCAGGCGAGGAAGCTTTACAGCGTACGCCAGAGCTTTTGCCTGCGTTAAAGGCGGCTGGGGTTGTCGATGCCGGCGGACAAGGTTTGCTATCTTTCTTAGCGGGCTGTGCCGAGGGACTTGCCGGAAAAAGTATAGCCGCGCCGCTGCCGCAAATTAGCAGTTCGGAAGGGCCTAGCGCCGCTTCAGTAGCGTTTGCGGGCAGTCGACAGGAGACCTTCACGATCGCTCACCCCTATTGTACGGAATTTATTGTGCAGCCGTGCAGCTTATCGGTAGCAAAAGTGCGGGAAGTTTTACAGCCTTTTGGCGAATCACTTATTGTAGCGCCTGGCGATGAATTAGTGAAGGTACATATTCATAGTGCGCATCCAGGGCTTGTCCTAGAACAGGCCTTAACTTGGGGGGCTGTTCATAAAATTAAAATTGACAATATGGCCGATCAACACCAGCATCTCCAGCATTATAATGCGGCACCTGTGAAAAAGCTGTCGGTAATATCTGTCGTGTCTGGCGATGGGCTGGAAAAAATTATGGCAGAGCTGGGCGCAGCGCAATGTATTGCTGGCGGTCAGACCATGAATCCGCCTGTCGAGGATTTTGTAGCAGCGGTTCATTCCGGACAGGCAGAACGCTATATTTTGCTGCCTAATAATAAAAATATTGTGTTAGCAGCTGCGCAGGCGAAAAAATTATTAGGCGAACGCTTGGAAATGATTCCGACGACGACGATTCCTCAGGGGCTAGCGGCGTTAACGGCCTTCCAAGAGGCGCTTTCGCTAGAAGAAAATCTGAAAAACATGAAGGAAGCGGCCGAGGCCGTACAGTCAGGCAGTGTGACGCAAGCGGTGCGTGACAGTGTGGTGCAGGGGAACCCCGTAAAAACCGGTGAATATATCGGTCTTAAGGGCAGCAAAGTCGTTTGCTCGGCGGATACGCTGTTTGCTGCGTTGAAGGAACTGGCCGCCAAGCTGGTACAAAAAGAATCTTCCTTGATTACGTTGTATTATGGCGATTCGGTAAGCGAAGCGGCAGCGGAAGAAATGGCTTCTGATCTTGGCTGGGCTTTTCCGGCATTAGAGGTGGAAGTGTATTACGGCGGTCAGCCTAACTATCATTTTTATCTGAGTGTAGAGTAAGGAATAGGATGGTGTATTTTGGATTACATTAATTTGTCGGTTCGCGATTTTGCGCGAAGTCTTGCTGATTTTTCGACAGGACCGGGAGGCGGCAGCGCAGCGGCCGTTATGGGACTTTTAGGAATTAGTTTGTTAGAAATGGCAACAGGCGGTGAAACGTTCGCTGCCCATCAGCAAAAAATTACGAATGGAGAGAGAATGCAACTCTTGCCGGAACTGAGGGCCTTGCACCAATGGCTATTGCGCCTTGTTGATCAGGACTCGGCAGCTTTTGCGGCGGTACTGGCGGCGCAGGAGAAAATGCAAACTACCCCAGTGGAAGCGGAATTAGAAGAAGCCGTTTGCGGCGCCATTGAAGTTCCCCTGACGATTGCGTCTTCGTGCTTGCAGGCGTTGCAGTTGGCGGAAAAAGTTGTATCAACGATTGCCGCGCCGCTAGTCAGTGAAGTGTCGGGAGCTGCGGCGGCCTTGGGGGCGGGCATTCAAGGTGCGGCCGCGAGTGCTTATGCGAATTTACCGTTACTCACTTCGACGGAAAAACGTTCTATCTATGAAACGCAGATCCTGTCGCTGGAAGCGTCAGGGAAACAACTGGCTGAGTTTTTACAAAAGGCTTGTTTCATTCGCTTACACGAAAAGTAATAAAAATAGCGCGCTAATAGCAACAAGGGCTATCGCACAAACCGTGGGTTTCAGGGAAAACACGGAGTACGATAGCCCTTGTTCTGTTTTCAATTTTAAGCTGTTATTTTTCTGCTTTTACTTGTTTGATGCTGAGTCCGATCCGATTTCTACTTTCGTCAACACTCAGCACTAAGCAGGTCACAATATCACCAACGGAGATCACGTCGATAGGGTGGCGAAACCGTTTGTTACTTAGTTCAGAGCGATGCACCAGGCCTTTGATTTTAATGCCAATATCAACGAAGGCGCCAAAGTCTGTTACATTATGAACAACGCCTTGAACGAGAGAGCCTGCTTGAATATCAGAAAGCTTTACGATATTTTTGCGAATTAGCGGTTTCGGCAGGTCCTCCCGAGGGTCGCGACCGGGGCGGGCCAGAGCTGCTAAGATATCCCGAACTGTCGGTTCGCCAGCACTGAGCTTGGCCGCGATGGCCGTAGCATCGGCTTCCTGACATTTTTGCTGGATTAGCGGCTGGATTTCCTTGCGTGATAATTCTTTCGGCGTAAGGCCCAGTTCTTTTAAGATGGCTTCGGCTAGCTCATAGGATTCGGGATGAACTGGCGTATTATCTAGAGGATTTTTACTTTGCTGGATACGCAGAAAGCCAGCGCACTGCGTAAAGGCAGCGGGGCCAAGTCTAGCTACTTTTAGCAGTTCTTTGCGGGATTTGAATACACCTTGTTCATCCCGGTAGGCGACGATGTTTTTGGCCACAGCAGCGCTTACGCCTGCCACATATTTTAAGAGCTCCGGCGAAGCGGTATTTAGTTCTACGCCCACATGGTTTACACTGGATTCAACGACATGCGCCAACGTCTGGGTTAGTTCTTTTTGATTGACATCATGTTGATATTGACCGACACCAATCGATTTTGGATCGATTTTTACAAGCTCGGCTAAAGGGTCTTGGATTCGGCGGGCAATGGATACCGCGCCCCGCAGGGATACATCAAGATCCGGCATTTCTTCTCTGGCCAGTTTGGAGGCTGAGTAGACCGAAGCGCCTGCTTCATTTGTAATGAGATAGTGGGCCGATAAATTGTGATCAGCAATTAGTTTTGCTACAAACTCTTCGGTTTCATAAGACGCCGTGCCATTACCAATCGAGAGAAGATTCACGCCGTGTTTTTGAATTGCGGCGAGAATTTTATCGGCAGCTTGCTGTTTTTGATTATCGCTATGGGTAATATAGAGTGTAGCTGTTTCTAAGACTTGTCCAGTAGGGGCTACGACCGCCATTTTGCAGCCAGTGCGAAAGCCCGGGTCAAGGCCCATTACGGTATAGCCTGCCAGCGGCTGCTGTAACAGTAGTTGCCGTAGATTGAGACCAAAGACTTTGATCGCCTGCGCTTCGGCGAGTTCCGTAAGGCGTGAGCGAAGTTCCCGCTCTAAGGCTGGCAAGAGTAAACGTTTATAGCCGTCAGTGATAGCGGTGGTGATGATTTCGCTGAAAATAGACGGATTTTTAATGATTTCCCGGCAAAGATACTCAATGTATTTATCGTGAGGCGCCTCAATTTGTACTTTGAGAATTTCCTTTGTTTCGCCGCGGTTAATTGCTAAAATTCGGTGTGATACAATCCGGTTCACTGGTTCACTATAGTCTTTATACATAATAAATTCTTTGCCGTCTTCATCGCTGCCCGTAAGCTTTGTGGCAATGGCAGCATCATTCCAAAGTCTGGCACGAAGTTTAGCGCGAATATCAGCTCGCTCGCTCATTTGTTCGGCAATAATATCTTGCGCGCCTGCCAGGGCATCTTCGGCGGTCAGAATTTCTTTCTCTTCATTTATATAGGGGGCAGCTACTGCTAAAGGATCGCCTGATGTGAGCGTTTGATCCAGGATGGTTTGCGCCAGCGGTTCTAGGCCGCGCTCCCGGGCAATCTGCGCTCTGGTACGTTTTTTTTGTTTAAAGGGGAGATAGAGATCTTCTAATTCCTGCAGTTTCGTACAGGCCTGAATCGCTGCTGCTAACTCCTCAGTCAATTTACCTTGTTCGGTAATACTTGCGAGAATATCTTCGCGCCGCTTCGCCAGGTTGCGTAAGTATTGAGCGCGTTCCTCAACTTGACGGAGCTGTTCTTCATCAAGTTCGCCGGTAGCTTCCTTACGGTAGCGGGCGATAAAGGGAAGTGTATTTCCTTCATCTAATAAGGTAACAGCAGCGCTGACCTGATGCTGTTTTAATCTCAGTTCACCAGCAATGAGCGCCGAAAGAGTTTGTATATCCAATTCCTTCACCAACTTTTCGATTTATCGTCTATAGGTTTCCCTACCTTTGTGGTAAAATCCTCTTTCAGCAGAGTCATTGTCAATGGTACGGTTTCGTGGTACTCTTCCAATAGAGCTTTTAATTTTTGAGGTGAAGTTAATGGATATAAGTTTGCTCTTTGAACTCTTTCAGCGGATGACGCTGGCGGCGACGCTGGCTTTTGTATTATCGCAGACCAAGCTGTTTCGCCGGATTGTTTACAGACAAAGTCAGTGGCAGGATAAATTATTGGTGAGCGCTGCTTTTGGGGCGATTGGGATTTTTGGAACCTACGCGGGGATTCCCATTGATGATGCTTTGGCGAATTTTCGTGTTGTCGGTGTTATGGCAGCGGGATTTGTCGGTGGCCCTGTAGTAGGGCTGCTTACTGGGATGATTGCTGGGGGGCATCGGTATTTTCTCGGTGGGTTCACGGCGTTTTCTTGTACTCTTTCTAGTATTTGCGAGGGGATTTTGGCTGGATTGATTTATCAGCTCTATCCGCGCAAGCCACTCCCCTTGTGGGTAGCTTTTGTTGGCGGTTTTTTGGGCGAAGCGATGCAGATGGGCATTATTTTGCTCACGGCGACGCCCTATGAATTGGCGGCAAAACTTGTTGGTGAAATTGCTGTGCCTATGACGATTGTAAATGGTACAGGCGTTGCGATTTTTATGGTAATCATTAAGACGGCGATGACGGTGCAAGATAAGATTGGTGCGGAAAAATCGCAGAAGGCCTTGAATATTGCCGCCAAAACGTTGCCCTATCTTCGCCGGGGGTTAAACAGCGAGTCGGCGCTGGCTACAGCTAAAATTATTTATGAGGCTGCCGATTATAACGCTGTGGCTGTAACGGATACGGAGCAGGTGTTGGCTTATGTCGGCGCCGAAGCGGATCATCATGCGCCTCATTTATCCAAGTTGACGCAAATTACGCGAAAAGCGCTTACGACAGGGGCACCGATTGTGGCCCAGGAAAAAAGCGAGATTGGCTGTTCGCGGCCGCAGTGTAAGCTGGCCAGCGCGGTTGTCGTTCCTTTAGTACAGGCTGGCGAGGTAATTGGCACATTAAAACTGTACTATACGGCAGAGCGAGCTGTCGTTCATTCCGATATTGTCTTTGCGGAAGGGTTGGCGCAGCTTTTCTCTACACAGCTAGAGCTTACGGAAATTGATCGTCAGGCGAAGCTGGCGTCTCGTTCCGAATTAAAGGCTCTGTACGCACAGATTAATCCGCATTTTTTCTTTAATACCTTAAATACGATCACATCTCTGGTGAGAACAAAGCCGGAGCAGGCACGTGGGCTTCTTGCTAATTTAGCAGCCTTATTTCGCTTTACGCTACACAAGACGGGGAAAATGATTCCCATTGTTGAAGAAATTGCCCAGGTAGAAAGTTATCTAACGATTGAGCAGGCCCGGCATGGTGACAAGCTGCTTGTGGTAAAAGAAATTGATCATCACAGCGATCATTATTTGATTCCGTCGCTGAGCATCCAACCACTGGTGGAAAATGCGATTAAGCACGGATTGCAGCCGAAGGAAGCTGGCGGTAAGATTATTCTGCGGGTTCGCATGCTTAGCGACGATGTGATTGTGGAAATCATTGATGATGGCGTGGGCATGGATTTGACGATTGTGAATCCTTTGGAGGAAAGTGCCAGTGAGGCGATTGGCCTTGTGAATGTGCATGAGCGGTTGCGCGGTCTGTATGGGCATAAATATGGCATTCAACTAGAAAGCGAAGTCGGGATAGGAACGACGGTACGCATGTATTTTCCGAAGTGCCTTGATAAGGAGGTAGAGGATTGTGCTTAGAACACTTGTAGTTGACGATGAGACGCCAGCTCGTGATGAACTCGTCTATCTGCTATCGTTGGCGAGTGGCATTGACGTAGTAGGACAGGCGGACAGCGGCGCTGCCGCGATTTCGCTAGCGGCTGATTTAAAGCCTCATGTGGTTTTTATGGATATTGCCATGCGCGGAATGAACGGCTTAGAGGCAGCTGCTGTGATTCGAAAGATTTTGCCGGAGACTCTTGTTATTTTTGCCACAGCCTATGACGACTATGCCATTAAGGCCTTTGAAATCGGTGCTGTCGATTATGTGTTAAAGCCTTTTGAAGTAGAGCGGATTCATGCCGCTGTTAAGCGGTTGAAAACATACCGAACAGCGGAATGGCAGGCGGCGGGACAGCGAATTGATGCGGCTATTGAAACGCAGAAAGTGGCGCTTAACAAACTGCCAGCTGAGAAAAATGGCAAGATCGTGTTGATTCACTATGATGACATTGTCTATGTGACCACAGAGGGCGGTCTTGTTACGCTGGTTACGGCTAAAGAGCAGTATGGCTATCAGGGGACGCTGGCAGAAATTGAGGAGCGGACGAAAGGGACAGAACTACTCCGGGTTCATAAAAGTTATATTGTGAATTTGAATAAAGTAAAAGAAGTGATTCCCTGGTTCAAAGGGACCTATTGGCTTAAAGTAAACTCGGCTGGCGCTGTTGAGATTCCTGTAAGCAAAACAAAAATCAAAGAGATCAAAGAGATTTTCGGTCTGAAATAAAGCAAGATTTCTGGCTGTTTTCTTTTCCACTGGCAGGCTCATATTTCCGATGAGCCTGCTTTTTCTTCTCCTTAGAGGATTTTTGTAGTTAAGATTCAGTAAAAACAGTAAAATACGGATTGTGGAATTATTCTTACGGTTTCGAATTTATTGATTCTAAGAGGAGGAAAAAATAATGGTTATGAATGGTCTTTATCTTGTTATTATTGCTGCTCTCGTTCTTACTTTGGCCTATCGCTATTATGGCGCCTTTATGGCGGCGAAAGTGCTTACCCTTGATGGCAATCGTGTTACACCTGCTGTGAAATACAGTGATGGCCGCGATTTCGTGCCTACTAACAAATTTGTAGTTTTTGGACATCACTTTGCCGCAATTGCCGGCGCGGGTCCACTAGTTGGTCCTGTGCTAGCAGCGCAGTTCGGTTATCTTCCCGGTACCTTATGGCTCTTAATTGGCGCTGTCCTTGGCGGTGCAGTCCATGATATGGTAGTTCTATTTTGCTCAGTTCGTCATGGCGGTAAGTCCATTGCCGAGATTGCTAAGCTGGAAATCAGTAAAGCGTCTGGTTGGGCTACCACCATTGCGGTACTCTTTATCTTGATTATTACGATGGCTGGTTTGGCTATTGCCGTAGTTAATGCGCTTTACCACAGCCCTTGGGGTACTTTTACGGTATTTATGACTCTGCCGATTGCTCTGTTTATCGGCGTGTATCTTCGCTTTTTGCGTCCCGGTCAGATTCGGGAAGCTACGATTATCGGCGTATCTTTAATTCTGTTTGCTGTATTTGCTGGTTCTTGGGTACAGGATTCTTCATTGGCTCCTTACTTTATCTTTGAACGGACTCAACTAAGTATTATCCTTGCTGTTTACGGGGCTGTTGCTTGTACGATTCCTGTATGGCTGCTGTTAGCTCCTCGCGACTATTTGGTAACATACATGAAAGTCGGTACGATTGCCGCTTTGGCCCTAGGCATTATTATTGTACAGCCTACGCTGCATATGCCTGCTGTATCGCAGTTTGCTGGCGGCGGCGGTCCGATTATCCCTGGTCCCGTTTGGCCGTTCGTGTTCATTACGATTGCTTGCGGCGCTATTTCTGGTTTCCATGCGATGGTTAGTGCGGGCACAACGCCGAAAATGCTTACGAACGAACTGGATATGAAAGCTGTCGGCTTCGGCGCGATGCTGACTGAATCTTTTGTTGGTTTAATGGCTCTTATTGCAGCTACTAGCATGATTCCGGCTGATTATTTTGCAATCAATGTATCAGTGGAAGCTTTCGCAAAACTGGGTATGACTCCGGTAGAATTGCATCAGCTTAGCCAGATGGTGGGCGAAGATGTTGCTGGTCGTCCTGGCGGCGCTGTCTCCTTGGCTGTTGGCATGGCTCATATTTTCTCCAACATCCCTGGGTTAAAAGGTCTCATGTCCTTCTGGTATCACTTTGCTATCATGTTTGAAGCCCTCTTTATCTTAACAACGATTGATGCGGGAACTCGTGCTGGTCGTTATCTGATTCAAGATATTGGCGGTAAAATCTACAAACCGTTCGGTGATGTACATTGGTTCCCTGGTATCGTCATTTCTAGTGCCTTAATGAGTTTTGCTTGGGGCTACCTTGTATATGGCGGCAGCATTTCCACCATTTGGCCGCTCTTTGGTGTAGCCAATCAGCTGCTAGCGACCATGGCTTTGGCAATTGGTACGACGGTGCTCTTTAGAATGGGTAAAGACAAATACACTTGGACGACAATTATTCCCATGACCTTCTTGGGCATCACGACAATTGCCGCTGGGTATTTGAATATTGTTGATAACTATTTGCCGAAAAACAATTATCTCTTGGCAGCAGCTAGTGCCATTATGGTAGTACTCATCGTCTTTGTTGTGGCTGATGCGGTTCTTACTTGGATTTCCATTCGCCAGCAGCATGCCGAAGGTATTTCGACAAAACTGGTAGAAGACGCAAAATAATAGTTCTGAAATTTTTCTAATAGAAAAGTCATGTATTGAAAGGTCAAAGCTGCTCTTAACCGTAGCTTTGACCTTTTTCTTCTATGCAGCTTACCTATAGGTAGGCTATTCTATAAGGACTCGTAACTTCAATTGTCATAGTTTGCTTCTTGTATTACAGTCTGGTAATATGGATAGTGCCTTTAGGGATAAGAATGCAGCAGAAATTGAGGCGTAACAGTCTATTTAAGGAGAGTTGATAAAACGATGAATCCTATCGCTAGTATTTTAGATGAATTTCCTGTCATGATTCTAGATGGCGCTTTTGCTACAGAATTAGAACGAAATGGTTGTAATTTGAATGATGAGCTTTGGTCTGCTAAAGTCTTGTTCGAGCAGCCCGAGCTGATCAAGAAAGTCCATCTAGACTATTTTCAGGCCGGAGCTGATTGCGCTATCAGCGCCAGCTATCAAGCCTCCATCGAAGGTTTTATGCGTAAGGGCTTTAGCCAAACGGAGGCGGCTGATTTAATTCGTTTAGCCGTTCAGTTGGCAGTGGAAGCTCGTGACGCTTTTTGGGCGGAACATCAAACAGAGAAGCGTCCTAAACCTTTAGTGGCCGCTTCGGTAGGACCTTATGGCGCTTTCCTGGCAGATGGGTCAGAGTATCGCGGCGATTATACCATTGGCGAGGCTGAACTGGTTGCTTTTCATAAGCCGAGATTAGAGCTATTAATAGCAGGTAGGCCGGATCTTTTGGCTTGCGAAACGATTCCTTGTTTAGCTGAGGCGAAAGTGTTGGCTACGTTGCTTAAGGAATATCCTGAAATGTCGGCTTGGGTTAGTTTTTCCGCGAAAGATGGCGTACATATTAGCAGTGGCGAACGAGTGGCTGATTGTGCTGCTTGGCTGGAAACACAGCCGCAGGTTAGTGCAATTGGGATCAATTGTACCGCGCCTAAGTATATTCCTTCGTTGATTGCTGAGATTGCTGCCAATACATCAAAACCAATTCTTTTGTATCCTAACTCTGGTGAAGAATATGATGCTACGGATAAAACTTGGCATGGCAGTTCTGACGGCCGTACCTTCGGCGACAGCGCCTATGAGTGGTATCAACAAGGAGTCAGGATTATTGGCGGTTGCTGTCGCACAACACCGCAAGACATTAGCAGCATTGCGGCTTGGGCTAGAAAATAAAGTGGAAGTATAAAATGTTGACAAAAAACCGATAGTGTGATATGGTAATTTCTAAGCTGATTGGAACACCCAAAGGCCAATGAATGATTTTCATTCATTGGCCTTTTTATTTTTCTCAAAAATAAGCAAATACCATTTTAAAGAGAAGGAGAGTGGCTTTATGTCAAGTGAAGGAGACCCATCTTTTTACGAACAGAAACCTCTGCTGAAAAGCGAAGATTGGTGGGCAGTTTGGTTAGGGCTATTTATTTTCTTGCTTGGTCTTGCGCCGATTTGGGGCGGGGATTTATTAGGTTGGGTTGGTAAGCACAATGTATGGATTGATGCAGCAAAAGCATTTGAACCGAATGCTAAGGCTTTTGCTGTGCTTGGCGGTTCAGGATCAGCGATTGCGACCTATTTATTTCTAGTACTGATTACGACAATTGGGGCTTGGTTTATGGGGAGTAAACCGCTGCGCTTTGCAGCTGGGTTTACGGTTATCTATTGGATTACTTTTTTTGCGACCGTTTTTGGGAATTTCGCTTATATTGCTGCTACGCCAGATAAACAGAGCGCTTTTAAAATCGGCTGGTCTTTGAGTCTTGGCGAACTGGGACTTGTTTTTTCTTTAGTTATCGGACTTATCATTGGCAACTTTTTTCCTCGGACGGCGCGGTTCTTGGCAGAGGCCGCCAGACCCGAATGGTATATAAAAACAGGGATTATTCTCTTAGGAATTACGATTGGGATCAAGACCGTCGGTACAATGAGTTTGGCGGGAACTATAATTTTTAGAGGGCTGTGCGCTGTTGTAGAAGCTTATCTTTTGTATTGGCCGATTGTATATTTTATTTCGCGTCGATATTTTAAATTCACGCCGGAATGGGCTGCACCGCTGGCATCTGGTATTTCTATTTGTGGTGTAGCGGCGGCCATTGCGACAGGCGGAGCGGTTCGCTCCCGACCAATTGTTCCTACGGTTCTTGCTTCCATTATTATTGTTTTTGTGGCTGTAGAACTGCTGTTTTTACCTTGGGTTGCTGCTGTATTCTTGACAAATGAGCCGATGGTGGCTGGTGCTTGGATGGGTCTTGCCGTAAAAAGTGACGGCGGTGCTGTGGCAAGCGGAGCCATTACTGATGCGCTGATTCGCAGTCGCGCCTTGACACAGCTTGGCGTTCAATATCAAGAGGGTTGGATCTTAATGGCAGCTACGACAACCAAATTGTTTATTGATATTTTTATTGGAATTTGGGCTTTTTTACTGGCGGTAATCTGGTCTGTCTATGGCTTAAATAAGCAGCAAGGCCGCAACGCCAGCGGCAAGGTATCGCCTAAAGAAATTTGGGAAAGATTTCCCAAGTTTGTTCTTGGCTTCTTTATTACTTTTTTTGCTTTGCTGTTGTGGGGGATTTTTGATCCTTCCATTATTAAAGCTGCCGATACTGGTGCTGGGCAAGCGAATCTTTTACGTATGATCTTTTTCAGTTTATGTTTCTTTTCGATCGGCCTTGTTACAAATGTGAGAAATCTTTGGCAGGCTGGCGTTGGCAAGATTGTAGCAGTATATTCCGTCTCGTTGTTTGGGTTCATTTTATGGGTAGGGCTATTTGTTTCTTGGTTGTTTTATCATGGGATTAAACCGCCTGTCATTGGCGGATAAGGCAGGAAAAGGAGACATTTTACATGGCGATCAACTATAGTGTAAGGGCAGCGGCAGTGAGTGAGGCAAAAAACGATTCAAACTTTGTCCAACTGGAAATGGCACAACAGGAGGCGCAGTGGTTTGATCTTCAGCCAATCGAAAAAAAGCTAATTGCCTATTCATTAGGCATCGGTGTGGCGCTGTTAGTCGTTTTTATTTTTGGTTTTTACGGCAGCTATTAAAAAATGTGCTAAACTAAATAAAGAAGCAGCCAAATCAATGAGGATAGCACCTCTTGATTTGGCTGCTTCTTTATTTAATATGTGATATTTAATCTTTCCATACGGCGATATAAAGTGGTGCGATTGATGCCAAGTTGTTTAGCTGCAGCAGTATAGTTTCCCTTGGTTTCCTCCAGTGCGGCTAAAATTTCAGCCTTTACACGTTGTTCGCGTGTAGAGGCGGCAGGAGCGGGAACTGGAACTGGGTCGCCTTTAATCATTTCGGCGACAATGGATTTATCGATTTTGGCTGCTTTTACTGTGGCGGCAAGGCGCTCCATTACATTACGGCACTCGCGAATATTTCCTGGCCAGGGATATTGCTCCAGAAATTTTAACGCATCAGGCAGTAAGGTAAGATCTTTATGATTTTCTTGGGAAAATTCCTGGAGAAATTCTTTGGCATAAAAGGCAATATCACTTTTTCGCGCTTTAAGGGGCGGCAGTTCTAAGCGAAGTACGTTTAAACGGTAATAAAGATCGGAGCGGAATTTATTTTCGGCTACTAAGCTTTCTAGGTTTTTATTAGTCGCGGCAATCAATCGTACATCGACAGGCGTTACGCTATAGCTGCCAAGTCTTACAACGGCTTTTTCCTGGAGAACGCGTAGGAGTCTTCCCTGGTTAATATAGTCCATTTCGCCGAGTTCGTCGAGAAAAAGTGTGCCGCCGTGGGCTACCTCGAATAAACCGGCCTTGCCTTCTTTATTGGCCCCGGTGAAAGCACCGCCGACATAACCGAAGAGCTCGCTTTCCAACAGCTGGGCCGGCAGTGAAGCGCAGTTGATGGCGACAAAGGGGCCGCTGGCACGTTTGCTGGCATTATGAATGCTTTGCGCAAATACTTCTTTTCCTGTTCCTGTTTCGCCTAAAATGAGGACGCTGGAATTGGTTGCTGCAAAATCCTTTGCTGCCTCGATGGTTTTGATAATGGTTGAGCTCTGCCCGAAAATATTATCGAAATAGAACTTGGCGACATGGCCATGGGCGTAGATTTCTTTACGGATCATAGCTTCCATTTGTTGGATTTTTCGTGTTTCCTGTAAGGTAATGACCGAGCCGAAGGATTTGCTTTTAATGATAATGGGGACGCAGTCGTATAAAATTTTATTACTGTTCATGTCGAGTAATTTTGGTGCGGATGCTTTGTGCTGTGAAGTAATTTCATCTAAGGGGATTTGTGGGAGGATGTCTTGCAAGTGTTTTCCCAAAACGTTTTTCTTATGAATCTTTAAGATTCTTTGGGCGATAGGATTGAAGGCCGTAATATGCTGCCGTTGATCAATCGTAATAAAGCCGTCACGGGTATGGTCGAGAATGGTTGTTAAAAAACCTCTTTTGGCAGACTCCAAATCCAAGGCGGTTTGTAGTTGCAGCGCTTCCTGTGCGGCTTGCAATAAACTTTCACTGCCGATCGGTATTAATGAACAAGGAATATTGTGCTTTTTGGCTGCTTTTACAGCTAGGGCGCCGCCTAAAATCACCTCTGCTCCTTCGGCTATAGCTTTTAAAATAACTTCCTCATAGTCTTGGCCATAACTTGTAACGTAATGGCGAATTTCTACACCAAGCTCTTTTGCTAAAAAATCAATGCCTAATACCATGGCGGCATGAGCGACAACGGCGATCGCTTTTCCCTGCACCTTTGCGCCGGTAATTGCTCTAATAATATCAAAGCTTGTGGTCGGAATCGTAACAACATGAATATTCAAGTTCGCCTTGCGGAGGGCAGTGGCAGTAACTGGTCTGGCTGCTACGATCTCCACTCCTTTGGCAATATATTTTTGGACAACCTCCGTTGCTTCGCGGGGATTGATGATTTCCAAAGTAATAGAAGGGGAAGAAGCGGAGAGAACTTGAGGGATATCTGTAACCATCGCTTCAGCGGGGATTAAAAATAAGATTTTCACCATAACGCCTCATTTCAGAACGAAATGCAACATATTGCATCGTATTTAGCAACAATTATATCAAAATTAATAGAATTAAACAATATATTAGTTAATTCGATCATGGAACAAGTGTATCCGAGTCCAATAAAATCACTGTATTTTCGCATCCATATAATTTCTACTGAATTTTATGATTTTTTGGCATGACTTTTGCATTTATAGTAAGTCAAATGAAGTTTAATAGAGAAAATTAAGGAGTGGATAGATTATGGCAAGTGCGTTAGAAGGAATTCGGGTGCTTGACGCCTCTACCGTTATTGCAGGACCTTTCGGAGCTTCGCTGCTTGGTGATTTTGGTGCAGATGTAATTAAGGTGGAAATGCCAGGTGCTGGCGACAGTGGTCGTAACATGGGGCCGTTATATGAAAAGAAATCGCTGCGGTGGGCAACTTTTGCTAGAAATAAACGTAGCATCACCCTAGATCTTCGTAAAGAAGAAGGCAAGGAAATCTTCTTAAAACTTGTAGCGCAAAGCGATATTATTGTGGAAAATTTCCGGACAGGAACTTTTGACAAATGGGGCTTGGACTTTGAAACCCTTAAAAAAGCCAATCCTAAAATTATTGTGATCCGTATAACGGGCTATGGACAAACTGGTCCTTATCATAAATTGGCTGGCTTCGGTACGCCTGCAACGGCTTTTTCTGGCTTAACTTATCTGACAGGTTACCCTGATCGCGCGCCTGTCAATCCGCCGATTTCTCTGTGCGATTATTTAGCTGGCATATATGCTGCTTATGCTTCGATGGTTTGTATTCATCATCGCGATAAAACCGGTGAAGGGCAAGAAGTGGATCTTAGTCTCTATGAAAGCATTTTCCGTATGCTCGAAGGCGCTGTGGCTAACTATGATATTGCCGGAAAAATTACGGAAAGAAGACCGAGTATCAGTGGTTCTGCGAGTCCATCAGGTACCTTTAGAACAAGAGATGGTAAATGGGTTGTACTTGTTTGTAGCACGGACCGTACTTTTGAATATTTCGCGAAAGGCATTGGTCGGGAAGACCTGCTTGCCGATGATCGGTTTAACACGAATGGCGCTCGCGTAAAAAATAACACTCTTGTAGAAGAAATTGTTATCGATTGGATGGGCAAGCATGATTATAAAGAAATTAAAGCTACGCTAGATGAAGCAGGCGCACCAGTAAGCCTTGTTTACAGCATGGCCGATATTTTTGAGGATCCTCATTATGCTGCTCGGGAAGATATCCTCGAAATGCCTCATCCGGACTTTGGTAAAATTAAAATGCCTGGCATTGTTCCTAAATTAAGCGCAACGCCTGGCGAAGTAAAATGGGTTGGGCCTAAGCTGGGTGAGCATAACAATGAAGTTTACAGTGAATTGCTTGGTCTGGATGATAACGGTGTCGCTACATTAAAAGAAAAAGGTATTATCTAACTTTTGTTTTGAGAGGAATGATTATTTTATGGCAAAGGCAATTCAATGGCCGACAAAAGTCACAATTTGTGAAGTAGGCTTGCGTGATGGTCTGCAAAATGAAAAGAAACTCTTTAGCGTGGAAGAAAAGCTGCAACTTTTGAATTCCGTCGTAGCTTCTGGCGTGAAAATCATCGAAGTCGGTGCGTTTGTACATCCAAAAGCGGTCCCTGCTATGGCTGATACTGGCAAGTTGGTAGAAGCTATGCAAAAAGTAGCAGGCGTTGAGTATCGTGTACTTGTTCCGAATTTTAAAGGTGTGGAGAGAGCTTTTCAGGCAGGCATTAAAAAAGTAAAATTGACGGTTTCAGCTAGTGAAGCTCATTGTATTAATAATTTCAATAAAAAGCCCTTGGAAATGATGGACGGTTTTGGTGAGTGTGTTGAATTTGCCAAGAAAAATGGCATGGAAGTATCAGGTGCAATTTCTACGTCCTTTGGTTGCCCCTTCCAGGGAAAAGTACCAGTAAAACAGGTAGAAAATGTAGTAAAACGCTTTTTGGAATTAGGTATTACAGAATTGTCTATGTCCGATACAACGGGTATGGCCAATCCGCGTCAAGTCTATGAACTTGGCAGTTATATGGTGGAAAAATATCCGCAGGTCAGCTGGGTTATGCATTTCCATAATACCCGTGATATGGCTCTGACGAATATCGTAGCTGCAATGCAAGCTGGAATCACTGTATTTGACGGTGCATTTGCCGGACTGGGCGGTTGTCCTTTTGCGCCTGGCGCATCAGGAAATGTGGCAACAGAAGATGTAATCCATATGCTCCATGAAATGGGTGTCGATACCGGTGTTGATCTTTTAAAAGCAATGGATACGGCACGACTTGCTGAAAAACTTGTCGGTCATGAAGTTGGCAGTTCTGTGTTAAAAGCAGGGCGTTGTGAGGACTTATCGAAGGAACAAGCGAAGAAGCAAGACAATAAGTAATTGGCTGGAGGTGGATAGATTGAAACTGAAGCAAATCATCAACCGTTGTAAAGGCTGTGGGATCTGTGTGGCGTTCTGCCCGAAACAGGTTCTTAAAGTCAATGAAGTAGAAAAAGTGGAAATTGTCGATGAAGCAAGCTG
>NZ_JBVXUT010000009.1:0-44558 GCF_055901755.1 Pelorhabdus sp. sgz311001 | reverse complement strand
GTTAACGCAATGATCGGATGATCGCCATGGGTTCCCCAGCGAGCTTGCATTACATCGCCTTGTGACGGAGATGTCGGCTGGCCAGTCGAAGGACCTACCCGCTGTACGTTGGCAATCACGATGGGTACTTCAGCAATTGCTGCATAGCCTAAGAGTTCTTGTTTTAAAGAAAAACCAGGGCCGCTAGTAGCGGTAAGAACTTTTTTACCAGCTAAAGAAGCGCCGATAATAACGCCAATCCCGGAAATTTCATCTTCCATTTGGATAAACTTGCCGCCTACCTGAGGGAGGCGTTTTGCCATTAATTCGGCAATTTCAGTGGACGGCGTGATAGGGTAGCCGCCAAAAAAACGAGCGCCAGCAGCGATAGCGCCTTCTGCGCAAGCTTGGTTGCCCTGCATCAGGACAGTTGCCATAGAGAGTCACTCCTTTATTTTTCAACGAAAATAGCGTAATCCGGGCAGCGCAGTTCACACTGTTTGCAGCCGATACAGCTTGCTTCATCGACAATTTCCACTTTTTCTACTTCATTGACTTTAAGAACCTGTTTCGGGCAGAACGCCACACAGATCCCACAGCCTTTACAACGGTTGATGATTTGCTTCAGTTTCAATCTGTTCACCTCCAACCAAGAAAGTGGGGGCGGCGGCTTAGCCGCCAAGCCCTTATTCTACATCAAAAATTTTACCGGGATTTAAAATCAAGTTAGGATCTAAGGCCTTTTTAATTGCTTTCATCGCAGCAAGTTCTACAGGGTCCGTAAATTGTTCCATGAGCCCTTTCCGTTTATAACCAATACCATGTTCACCAGAGAGTTTGCCACCAAGGCGATAAACTACGGTATATAGATCATTTTGGAAATCGGCAATTTTCTTCGTCCACTGTGCATCAGGCACATCGCCCTTCAAAATATTCAAGTGAATATTGCCATCGCCAGCATGACTAGCTGTACGAGTCACAAGACCATACTTTTCACGCAAGATAGCGATTTCATGCATCATGGGAGCAATTTGATCTACCGGTACAACAATATCTTCTTTTGCTGCTGTCAAGCTTTCGTGGCGTACCGCTTCCGCAAAGGACTTGCGGGCCCGCCAGATTTTTTGTGGATCAGCTACCAAAACGCTCAATGCGCCATTGTCGGTGCACAGTTCGTCGAGGGTCACACTCTTTTCATCAAGCTGATCTTCTGTATCTGCTTCTACTTGAATAATGACATAATTGCCATTATCGCTGTGCGGCAGTTTTTCATTCAAAAATTTCTCTACGCTTTGAATCGTAATCGTATCCATAAACTCCACGCAAGTCGGCGTAATGCCAGCTTTGATAATCTTGCCGACAATATTAATAGCCGATTCTACGTCAGGGAAAATCGCTAAAAGATCGATAATATTCGCCGGTAGAGGTTTTAATTTAAGAGTAATTTTTGTAATAATTCCCAAGGTACCTTCTGAACCAATAATGAGCTGCTCTAAATTGTAGCCTGTAGTGTTTTTTTCCAGACGACCGCCTAAAGTGGTAATTTCGCCATTTGGCATAACGACTTCCAAGGCATAGACTTGATGTCTTGTCGTACCGTATTTTACGGCTTTGTTGCCACCGGCATTTGTTGCTACATTACCGCCGATAAAGCAACTATCACCGCTGCAAGGATCTCCAGCGTAGAAAAGATTCTTTCCTTTTACTTCTTTCTGGAATTCTTCCGTTCTAACACCTGGTTCAATCACTGCATACAAGCTGTCTTCATTAATTTCTAAAATACGGTTCATTTTTTCAATGCTAAGCACAATTCCGCCCAGTTGCGGTACAACGCCGCAAGCTAGACCAGTACCGGCTGCGCGAGGTACTAAAGGAATCAGATACTTATTAGCCAGTTTCACAACAGCGGAAACCTCTTCTGTTGTTTCTGGCAATACAACTACATCAGGCATATGAGCATATTGACTGTCAGGAACCTCGTCATGGCTATAAGGTTCCATGATATCAGGATCAGTAATTACTTTTTTGTCACCCAAAATCGATTTCAGTTCCGCAATGACCTCAGGAGTTACTTTATTGTACTTTTGCATGTTCCATCTCTCCTCATCTTCATATACACATGACGCAATTTTGTGTCTATGTCTATTATAAAGTGTTACAGAGATTTTGTAATTGAAAATGGGACGAATCTGCCGCAAAAATAGACCAGTTGTTAAAAATCGGCGCCCAACTGAGCCAAGTTCTGCAAACAGTAAAAAAATTCGTTTTATTATGGATACATAAATACCAATTTTTTTTCGCCCATGCATACTTCTTGCTTTAAAAACCAAAACTTCCAGCATTTAGCTGGAAGTTTTTTATCAATCAAGAAATATGAACTTGTTTTTATGCAACTCGTACAAGTAAGAAAAGCATCTTACGATTCGGCTGCTGATAAAGGAGTGTGACTAACTTTATCGTAAGCCGTCTGCTTTATGCCTTTTTATTTGATTAGCGAGTTCATTCTACCATATCTTTTTTATCAGGACAAGTACTTTTTTTATTTTTCTGAACCGACAAAATTCTCCATAATCATCAATTTGAAACAAGGAAATACTGTTATCTTATAGAAATAAAAATAAAAGAAAATAATTATGAATTATATTTTATTCCTTTTTTCGTAACTAATCGGTCCCTCGAATTATTTTGAAATCAGGAGGTATGATTATGTTTGAAAAGAAAAAAAGCGTATCGATCACGCCAGGATCTTATTCTGGCAAAGATCCCATTACCAAAGCCTTTTTAGATACAAACCAAGACTTATTAGGTTATCTAACAGCGCTAAAGCCAATTATCGAACAACACCACAACGACATTACTGACCGTTTTTACCAGCGGATTTTAGAAGTTCCCTCAATCCGAGAATTTATCCAAAATCATTCTACTGTAGAAAGGCTGAAAAAAACCTTTCATCAGTTTCTCCCGCTCCTTTATGAAAGCAATATTACCGAAGAATATATTGCTAGAATGCGATTAATTGGCAATAAGCATAATGATATTAGATTGCCAGTGTCGTGGTTTATTTTAGCCTTATCCAACTTAAAGCGAATCTTGATCCCTATGATTCTAACTACCTATGGATCAAGCCCGAAAGAATTAGAAAAAATCCTGATAGCCTTCGACCAACAGCTCCAACTGATTCAGTCAGAAACGGTAAAATCCTTTACGGAGTGTCATACCTTAGAGCTCGAGGAAAAAATTAAAGCGGAAGAAGCCATGTTAGAAAAGCAAAATAAACTCTTATTACATGTGAAAGATTCTTCCCATGTCCTAGCGTCAGCAGCGGAGCAAACAACGGCCTCGGCTTCCCATATGGCTGTATCCGTCCAGAATATTAAAGATTCCTGTCATCAAGCAAAAGAAGAATCCAATCAAACCCGCCTAACCGCACTGGAAGGCGATAAAGTCATTAAGTCGACTCTGTCACAGCTTTCTGCAATGATTGATTTAAATATGGATGCCCAGAAAAAGGTCAGCCAGCTTGATGCTACATCAAAATCGGTTAGCAATATTATCGAAACAATCACCTCCATTGCCTCACAAACGAATCTGCTGGCCCTTAATGCCGCCATTGAAGCGGCGAGAGCTGGCGAGTCAGGTCGCGGTTTCGCCGTTGTAGCCGATGAAGTTCGTAAGCTTGCCGAACAAAGCCGCTCAGCCGCTGATGAAATTGCCCATTTAATTCGCCAAAACAGCGAGTCAACCGTAGAAGTTGTCACAAGTATGGCCGATCAAGCCACAACAATGGAAAAAGTAGGGCAGGCTGTAACGGAAAGCTCTGAGCGTATGACGCTCATTGCTAGTTCCATTTCGAATAATTACAATCAATTGGAAACGATAAATAACTCCGTAAATGATTTATCACGAAATTCCCAGGAAATTGAACGAGCAGCTAGTGAAGTGGCCACCTCGGCTTCGGGCCTGTCTCGCTTAGTCGAACAATCTAATTATTAAAACAGTAATGATTTCTCCCGTTTTTTACGATACTTTTAGTAGGAGGAATTTTATGGCCGAAGAACTAGCAATCGAAACAAAATGTCTTTCTTGTGATGGTACAGGCTGGCAAAACGGTCAGGAATGTCCACACTGCAAAGGTTCGGGAACGATTTTAACCGAAGAAGGAAAAGCGCTGATTTATTACTTAAAAGAATGTATCCGCATATCGGAACATTAAGCATAAGCAATGATTCTAAAGGAGGGATTTACTATGATTTATACTCGTACTGGTGATAAAGGAACAACTAGCTTACTTGACGGAACTCGTATCCGTAAAAACAGTATTCGCGTTGATAGCTATGGCACCATTGATGAATTAAATTCGTTGCTGGGCTTTTCCAAGCATTTTATCCCTGATAAATTAATTGTGGAAAGAATTCACACTGTCCAGAAAGAACTCTTCTCTGTAGCGGCAGAATTGGCTGATCCAGAAGGGAAAAACTATCCATCCCATCTTGGTGACGAAGAAATTAAACGATTTGAAGGCTGGATTGACGAATATGTAGAAAAAATCAAACCAGAACCGCGTTTCATTGTTCCCGGCAGCAGCCAGGCCTCAGGAAGTCTGCACGTATGCCGCACCGTCTGCCGCCGCGCTGAACGAATCATGTTATCGCTCGATGAATTAGAGCCAATCAATCCTTATCTGATTAAATATGTAAATCGACTTTCTGATCTGATCTATATTTTCGCTCGTTATCTTGAAGATACCCAAGAACTCGTCGAGTTCAAAAAATAAATTAGGCGGTGCCCATTATGCCAATTGTTACAGGTCTCACACCAAACACAGGGAAATATACCCTAAAAACTACTAGCGAAGATGCTAGTACTGATTCAACTAAGACTGGGACTTCCTCATCGAAGACAGCCACCAGCCTTGATTCCTATTCTTTTTCACAGGAAGCTTTGTCACTCGCCAATTATTTATCAGATGACAAAGACGATGACAGTACAACCTTAGCTGACATGCTAACAGAAAATCAAACAAAAGCATCCAGTCAACTGACCAAAGAAATGAAAGCGAGCGGTAAACTTACCAAAAACACTACCGACTCCGATACCAATACCAATCAAACCTTGGCGGATTATATGTTCCAAGATAGTAAAGACAGCAGTTCGTCCTTGTACCAAATCCTCACTTATGGCCAAAATGGCGCATTAAATCTTATGCAAAAAAAATAACAGAACGAACTAAAACGCCCTTGCTTCTACGCACTCGAAGCAAGGGCGTTCTTTTATTTATCTTTTTCCGGCTGAGGTCCTGGTAATTCATATTGATAAAAGCTTAAATCAAGCCAACGATCAAATTTATAACCAGCCTGTTTTACGGTACCGCTAAAAGTAAAACCCAGTTTTTCATGCATAGCAATACTGGCGTCATTCGCCGCATCAATCCCAGCTACAAGCGTCTTATAGCCTTGTTCTGCGGCAAGGCGGATTAGCTCTTGTAACAACTTCGTTCCTACACCACTTTTACGATACTGCTCATCGACATAGACAGAATGCTCTATGGTATAGCGATAACCAGGCCAGTCACGAAAGGGTCCATAACTAGCAAATCCAGCGACCTCGCCGTCTTGCTCAAAAACTAACACAGGAAAGCCCTTCTGACACTTCTTATCAAACCAGAATTTTCGCTCTGCTAAAGAATGTTCTTGTTCATCATAAACAGCAGTCGTATAAAGAATTGCATGATTATAAATCTGAGAAATTTTCACCAAATCAGCCTCACAGGCGCTGCGAATCATTCCTATCCCTTCTTTTCTTATAAGCTTTATTTATTCTCGAAACATAGACGAACGAATCATACCATTGTACAATAAACAAAAATACTGTATCGCTATTAGGAGGGAAACGAGTGACTTCGCTAAAAAACACATCGAAGGCAACGGCTTGTGCCGCTGTTTCTGCTTATAAACCAGAACAATCTTGGCTCTTATTTCATGACGAACAATTGATCGTCAAAGGGAGCGATGGAAATTTTACACTACCCCAAACCAAAGATCTTATTGGACTGACCGGTTTTGATACACCGCAGTCACTTACAGCCTTAGACGGACAGACCTATTATACGGCTTCGGCTAATCCCCAAGTCTTGCCAGAAAATTTTCATTGGAAAACCTTGCGCCAGCTAGCGGTGAATCCGGCTCATCCCATTACCCAAGCAGCTTATCATATCTATCACATTACGCATTGGCTTAAAAAAAATAAATTTTGCAGTTGCTGCGCTGCACCGCTTACCTCTTCGCCAACCGAACTCGCTCTAGTCTGCCCAGCCTGCAAAAACATAGTATATCCTCGTATTTCACCAGCAATTATTGTAGCTGTAAAAAAAGATAATAAAATTCTGCTCGCTCAGGGAAGCCGTTTTAAAACCCCCATGTTCAGTACGTTAGCTGGCTTTGTCGAAGCAGGTGAAACCATCGAAGACTGCGTACGCCGAGAAATCCGCGAAGAAGTGGGCATTGAAGTAAAAAATATTCGCTATGTAAGTAGTCAACCCTGGCCATTTCCTGATTCACTGATGCTAGGCTTTACAGCTGAATGGGCCAGCGGCGAAATTCAAATCGACAATGAGGAAATCCTCTCTGCCAATTGGTTTGACGCAGATCACCTTCCCTTAATTCCAACACCTGGCAGCATTGCTAGGCAGCTGATTGATTCCTTTGTAGCCGAACAGAACGGAAAAATCAATCAGAGCCGCTAACTTCAGCAAAGTTTATTTTATCTATTACGAAGTTTAAATTTATCATCCATTGTTTCTTCTAAGCGATCTGTAGCATTGCCAGGATCCATCGAAATCTTAGCAATATGAGCAAGCATTTCCGGCGTTAAAGTAAAGTCAACAGCTGCAAGCGATGGTTCAAGCTGCGCTAGATTTCTTGCCCCGACAATGGGCGCTGTAATCGCCGGATGAGACTGAACCCAACGAATTGCGAGCGTAGCCGGATGAACGCCAAGCTTTTCGGCATAGGCGGCAAACTCTGCCGCAATCTGATAGTAAGCAGGATTGCCATAACGTTTAGCATACTGTTCTTTCTCAGTAATTCGCCCTGTAGCTCCAGCTGCTTGCTTCGTATATTTTCCCGCTAACAATCCCGCGCCTAACGGACTATAAGGAATTACTGATAAATTTTCCGACAAGGCAAGCGGCAAAATCTCCACTTCCGCCTGACGTTTCACGAGATTATACATCGGTTCAATACATTCAAAGCGCGCTAAATTTCTTAATTCCGCTATGCCAAGCGCTTTGGCAATTTGCCAGGCAGCCCAATTACTTACGCCAAGATACAGCACCTTACCTTGTCTCACCAGATCATCAAGGGCGCGGAGCGTTTCTTCCATAGCAACACAGGGATCAAAGTGGTGAATGAAATACAAATCAATCCGATCGGTTTGCAGACGGCGCAGGCTTTCTTCCACTGCTGTCATGATATGTCGGCGCGATGATCCCAGTCCGTTCACATCCTGATGAATCCGCTGCGAAACTTTTGTTGTTAAAACAATATCATTACGGCACTCTTTCATCAGATTCCCTAAAATAGTCTCAGCTCTGCCGCCGCCATAGTTATTAGAGCAGTCAAAAAAATTAATTCCCGCCTCGCGACAACGATAAAATAGCTGCTTTGACTCTGTTTCATCGGCTTCCGAACCAAAAGTCATTGTGCCAAAACATAATTCCGATACGAGCACGCCAGTTCTGCCTAATAACTTATATTCCATCTCTTTCCCCTCCGATTGTTATAATAAAAAACGTTGCTATTTTCGCCTTATTTCCTTTTAATTCCTGCCTATAGAAAATGATCCTTCTGAAACCTTCTAAAAACACGCTACTACCGACACTTTCATATGCATAATCCAAAAAATAAAAAGGGCCTTAACGGCCCTTTTTATTTTTAGACTTTAAATTTGCTAACAGCATTTTGTAGATTTTGGGCAAGCTTAGCAAGATTCATGCTGGCCGAAGCAATTTCTTCCACTGAGGCTGACTGCTCTTCCGTAGCTGCCGAGATGGATTCCGCTTCCGTAGCTGTTGCCTTGCTCACTCCGGTGATGCTTTGCACTGCATCTACGATATTTTCGCTGCTGCTCGCTAATTGCTGTACCACTGCGGAAATATCGGTTACTTGACTTGATACATTGTCAATCAAACCGCGAATCTCATCAAAGGACTTTCCAGCTGTCTGGACAACCTGAGCGCCAGTTTTTACTTCATCAGAGCCTTTATTCATAGCGCCTACGGCTTCTTCTGTATCTTTCTTAATTTCCGTGATCAACCCGGAAATTCGTTTTGCTGCTTCTTTCGATTGCTCCGCAAGCTTACGAACTTCCTCGGCCACTACTGCGAAGCCTCTGCCTTGTTCGCCTGCTCTAGCCGCTTCAATTGCTGCGTTAAGAGCTAACAGGTTTGTTTGTCCGGCAATCGCGGTAATGTCTTCCACAATCTGACCAATCTCTTGAGAGCGAAGGCTAAGCTTATTTACTGCCTGAGCCGCATTCACCGATGTTTTCTCAATTTCATTCATCTGATCCACTACTTTGCCCACAGCTTCGCTGCCTTTGAGAGCTGAGCGAGCTGTATTGTCGGCAATTGCTGCAACTGCTGTGGCGTTGCTTGCGGCTTGTTGAACGCCGCCGGACATTTGCGTTACTACATTGAGCGTATCGGCTGCGGCCGAAGATTGTTTATTCACACCATCGGCTACGGCAATAACCGATACAGCTACTTGATTTGATGCCTGAGCTGACTGTTCCGCATTGGCTGTTAATTCTTCCGATGCGGCGGCAACTTGCTGCGCATCATCAATGACTTCGGCCATAATTGTTCTGAGGTTGGCGATAAAGGCGTTGACGACTTTTGCTAAATCACCGACTTCATCTTTGCTGTATATGGGGATTTCCTGGGTTAAATCGCCGCCTTTTTCCACAAGATCACCTAGCGATTTTTCCAAAGTTCTAAGAGGCCGTACCACCGATAAAGCAATGGCTACCGCGATAATCGTACCGCTGATGGCACTGATGATCGATGCTGCAAGTAAGCTGATTTTGCTATAGGAAGCGGCTTGGATGCTAAGAGCAGCTGACTCTTCCGCACCAGTTTCGTTAATTTTCACGAGTTTTTGTAACAGCTCATCCATTTCATTTACGAGGGGACGACCTTTGACAAACTCACGATTGGCTCCAGCAAAATCATTTTTGCGGGCATATTCTTTGATTTTTCCTGCAATACCTTGATATTCTTGCCATCTGGCTACAAATTGCTCGTAAGTTTTTCTTTCTTCCGGGCTGCTAATTAAGGCTTCGTAAGCAACTCGGTCTTTCTCTACTTTTTGCTGCCTGTCCGTAATCAGTTGATCTAAACGATCCATAGCTGCGCTATCTGATTCGAGAGCAAAAGCGTAAAGGAATCGGATGTAGTTTAAGAAATTATCATTGATTTTGCCAACTGCTTTAATGCTGGGAACCCAATTTGTAGCAAGTTCATTGACTTCACTTTGTGCTTTATTGAGCTGGTAGAATACGAAGGATGAAGAAAGTATGCTGATTAGAATTACTAAGGAAAAACCTAACGAAAGTTTCTTTTTTATGGTCATGGGGATCGCCTCCTCAATCGTTTTTTATTATTTTTTATTCTTATTTTGATAACCTAGCTATTAATTATAGATACTTGGTTTGAATTGAAAGAGTGAAAAGGATGATTCGATCATATTTTTGATTTGGTCATTAGTAACTGTTTTCGTATGGGGAAGAATTTCATCGACGACAAGAGCCAGACACAGACCATTTGATTCGATTAAAATCACCCGCTTCGTATCTGACACTTCTTCCCTCGTATCTCTAATGACGGGAATGGAATCGCTTTCAGCCAATCCCTCTAACCACTTCTCATGAATCATACCTGTAACGATTTCTAGTGGAATTCCATATTCGGCAGCGCCCCAGCGAAACATGAGCAGCTCTTTCTTTTTCATAAAATCAGCTCCTTTCCGGTAGCTCGTCTTTCTTGTTGTTGTTGTTTTCTTTTTCCTCTTGAGTATAGTGTAATAGAACTAAAGTGAAGTTACTTCTACCAAAAGATATATTTTATAATAATTATTATTTAATAAAAAACACAGATAACATAAAGGTTTAACAGCATTTTGAAAGCAATGAAAAAACTATACCAAAAGTTATAGAAAACAATTCTAGTCATGAATCACCCCATTGATCCGCAAAAATAAAAAAAGCCCCACCTCAGCCTCGCGGCCAAAGTAGGGTGCTCACTCTTATTCTGCCAATTCTTTTATATAGTTCCTCCCAATGCTCGAATACGGGTTTTAGCCAACTCAACAGCTGCTTTATCATCAGGTATATTCACAATAAGACTACGATAGTTATCAATAGCCTCCTGATATAGCTGCTTTTGTTCATAGGCAATCCCTCTGTTAAAATAAGCCTGTTTATATCTTGGATTTAGTTCAATCGCCTTATTATAATCAGTAATAGCTAAATCAAGCTGTTTCTTTTTAGCGTATTCTAGTCCTCGATTTTGATAGGCATAAGCATAATCAGGATCGATTTCGATTGCTTTACTATAATCGGCTATAGCTGAGTCTCCCTTGTTTAATTTCGCCAAAATATAGCCGCGCCAAGCATAGGCAAAAGCATACTTAGGATTTAGCTCTATTGCCTTATTAAAATCGTTCAATGCTAAATCAAAATTTTTCTTATTGGAATAGGCTTCGCCGCGCTTGGCATAAGCAACAAAGTCATTAGGGTTATGATTTATTATATTTGTTAAATCATTAATTACTTTATCATTAGGGTTAACAGCTGGTTGATCTTCCACTGCAAGTTTTGCTTCGTCAGGAATCGTAAACGACTCAATTTCATCATACTTACTCATCGTCATGGTCATATGCATCTGCATATTGCTAAACAGATCTTTTAACTGTTGCTTTTTTTCAGTAGGTATCGTAGAGCCTTCGGCCAATTTCCCCCCAAACCTTTGCATAAAATCAGACAGATCCATAACCACGCGGGACAGAGTCATCGATTTTTTATCTATGGTAATCGTATAAGTTACATCGCCAATGGAACTTATGAAGTCATCCTTTAAATTCATTTTAGCTAAACCTACAGTACTCGCATTGTTTTGTAACGTCTCTTTAATAAATTTTCCATCCATAACAGCTTCTATCACAATAGTATCTTGGTCTTCGCTTGTTATCCTAGCACTTTTTACTTGCTTGAGAAAATTTTCATACTCCTTATTGGGAGTAACTGATCCAATTAATGAGGATTGTTTATGCCACTTGCCATCGGTATAAGTATATATCAGTATTTTAGGGCCTGATTGCTCCATGTATTGAAGCAATGTCATATGTGTCTGGGAGCTTTGAATAAGCTTTTCCTTATCACTGACTGAAAACAATATATCTGTTTTATTTTTGGCTAATAATGGATTACTGAAAATATCCATATCAATGTTGATTGTGCTATTCATATTCTTTCCCTGCGTATTCATAGCCATATCAATTGCCATAATCATATGGTAATTCTTAGCGAGTGCCATCTTTTGCTGAGTCATGGCCACCATTTCTTTAGCACGATCTGGCGATTCTGCCGCAGCAATGGAAGTAATCAACGAAACGATTAAGCAAAGCACAACTGCTATAGATAAACGAATTTTTAGCATATACTCCCCTCCAAATATAGAGATATTATAGCTTAAACAGTGCCGCCTAAAGCACGAATTCTAGTTTTAGCATTTTGAATTGACTGTATATCCTGATGTAATACATTCATAAGTAACATTTTATATGTATCAATGGCCTCTTGATACTGCTGCTGTTGTTCGTAAGCTGTACCTTTATTAAAATAGGGCTTAGTGAAAGTGGGATCAAGTTCAATTGCTTTACTAAAATCCACAATAGCTAGATTATATTGCTTTCTTAAAAGGTATATATAGCCACGGCTATTATATGCAATCGCATAGTTAGGGTCACACTGTACGGCTTGATTATAGTCCTCAAAAGCTAAATCTATTTGATTTTTTATATTACGGTTAAGATATCCTCTCTCTAGGTAGGCAGCGGCGTAACGAGGATTTATTTCTATCGACTTAGAAAAATCACGAATAGCGTCATCATAGCGTTGTTGATTTTTATAGGCTATGCCGCGCTTATAGTATGCAACTGCATCATTGGGATTATTTATAATTGCTTGGGTCCAGTCAATAATCGCTTGTTCATTAAGGTCAACACTCACTCGTCCTTCACTGGCAAAAACTACTGAAATACTGCTTAAAACAATGACAAGTACAACAATTAAAACTCTTTTCAAAAGAATTCCCCCTCATCATTTAAACAAATTCCCTACTCACTACATTATCTATTTTTTATAATATTCCTTCAATACAGTTTTATCTAGACTATCCCCAAAACACAAAAGAGGCTTTCAGCATAATTGCTGAAAGCCTTGTATTTATTGGTGACCCACCGGGGAGTCGAACCCCGAACCTACTGATTAAGAGTCAGTTGCTCTGCCAATTGAGCTAGTGAGTCATAATGGCTGGGGTACTAGGATTCGAACCTAGGATGTCGGAGTCAGAGTCCGATGCCTTACCGCTTGGCGATACCCCAATAGACTAACTTAACTATCTTCATGACACCTTAATATTATAGATCTTTATTTTTTTTATGTCAAGTCTAATTTGAAAATTGCTACTTTGAAAATGAGATACTTGACTAAAATTTGTCGCTAATAAAAAAAACTGGCAATGAACTAAGCTGATTTTTCTCAGTCTAGCATAATTGCCAGTTTACCTATTATTTTTCACTCGCCAAAGCCGCTTTCTACAAGCTCGGCCAAAGTTTTCACAGCGGCTTCTTCTTCATCGCCCGTAGCGCGAATCGTCAAAACCGAACCGCAGGCAGCGCCAAAGCTCATCAATGCTAAGATACTTTTCGCATCAACTTCCTTATCTTCTTTGCTTAGCTTAATGGTAGTCGTTTTAAATTTTGCTGCCGCTTGGGTAAATTGCGCCGCCGGACGAGCATGAAGCCCTGAAGGATTTTTCAAAGTAACTGTTGCTTCTTTCATGATAATTCCTCCTCCCATTTTCTTTATTCTAGCAATGAATAAATCGTTAGGCAAGTCCAAATATAGCAGTACTCGAGTTTACAACATACTATATAAAAATAACCAAAAAGGAGCTTTATAATGCGAATTCATTATTATAATCCTTACTTTACCCATTGGCCGGTACTATCTACAGGCTATTATTATTATGCTCCTTATACGTATATCGCGCCGCTTGGAACAGCTTATCCTTCCCAGACCATGTACGGCCAGGTTTCCTATCTTCCATCAGATTATAGTGATATTCTATCAGTGGCCATTGCCAATAATCTCGGTACTATTCCCACTTTTCCTCGTTACTTTCCCAGAATTCGCCGCAGATTTCGTTACTAACAGCAAAAAAAGACAGAGAAAGATTTTTTCTCTGTCTTTTTTTATTATATATCGAGGTTTCGTACCGTATGGGCATAGTCTTCAATAAATTTGCGGCGAGGCTCTACCTTGTCGCCCATGAGCACTGAGAAAGTTTCATCGGCGCTAAGGGCGTCATCAAGACTAACCTGTAAAATGGTACGTACTTCCGGATTCATAGTTGTCGTCCAGAGCTGCTCTGGATTCATTTCGCCAAGACCTTTGTAGCGTTGTACATTAATACCGTCGCGGCCGATTCGATTGAGTAAATTGTCCATTTCCTTATCGCTGTACAGATACCAGCTTTCCCGGCCCTTTTTTACCTGATATAAAGGCGGCTGCGCAATATAAATACGGCCTGCTTCAATCAAAGGTTTCATATAGCGATAGAAAAAGGTTAACAGTAATGTCCGAATATGAGCACCGTCTACGTCAGCATCTGTCATAATAATAATTTTGCCATAGCGACTTTTTTCCAGATTAAATTCTTCACCAATCCCATTACCAAAAGCCGTAATCATGGAACGAATTTCTTCGTTATTTAAAATTTTATCAAGACGAGCTTTTTCTACATTGAGAATTTTTCCGCGCAACGGCAATATTGCCTGGAAGCGGCGGTCACGGCCTTGTTTCGCGCTGCCGCCAGCCGAATCACCTTCGACGAGATAAATTTCTGTCTGCATGGGATCTTTGATCGAACAGTCAGCTAGCTTGCCTGGCAGCGAGCTAATTTCCAAGGCGCTTTTTCGTCTCGTAAGTTCTCTGGCTTTACGAGCCGCTTCTCTGGCCCTTGAAGCCATAACAGCTTTTTCAATAATCTTTTTAATGACCGAAGGATTTTCTTCAAAAAACTCATTCAGGCCTTCGCTCACAATATTATCGACAATTCCGCGCACTTCGCTATTGCCAAGCTTCGTTTTCGTCTGTCCTTCAAACTGAGGCTCCTGCAGCTTAACGCTCAACACCACAGTAAGACCTTCACGAATATCATCGCCACTTAAGTTTTCATCATTATCTTTTAATTGATTCAGCTTGCGGGCAAAATCATTAATGGTCCGCGTCAAAGCAATTTTAAAACCGCTCAAATGCGTACCGCCTTCATGCGTATTAATATTATTAACGAAGGAATAAATATTTTCAATATAGCTGTCATTATACTGAATAGCAATTTCCGCAATCGTCGTATCTTTACTGCCATGAAGATAGATTGGCTTCGTATGAAGCACATCTTTATTGTGATTTAGCTGCTCCACAAAGGATATAATGCCGCCTTCAAAATGATACTTTTGCTGTACGCCAGTTCGTTCGTCAGTCAAATCAATCGCAAGCCCTTTATTGAGGTATGCTAGTTCTCTCAAGCGCTGACGCAATGTATCAAAATGATAAACAAGATCTTCAAAAATTTCTGCATCAGGCTTAAAGGTTACTTTCGTACCCGTTTCCTCAGTCGGCCCAATTTTTTGCAACGTTTTTACGGTATCGCCCCGTTCAAAGCGCATTTGATATTCAAAGCCGGCTCGCTTCACCGTAACTTCCAGCCATTCGCTTAAAGCGTTTACAACAGAGACACCGACGCCATGAAGACCGCCTGATACTTTATAACCTTCCCCGCCAAATTTACCACCGGCGTGAAGAACTGTCATAACAACTTCCACAGCAGGTTTCCCGACTTCATGCATATCAACAGGGATGCCGCGGCCATTATCAGATACAGTAATACTGTTATCAGGATGAATCAACACATGGACTGTATCGCAGTAGCCAGCTAGAGCTTCGTCAATGGCATTGTCAACGACTTCATATACTAAGTGATGGAGACCTCTTGACGAGGTACTGCCAATATACATACCAGGACGCTTACGAACAGCCTCTAATCCTTCTAGAATCTGGATCTGTTGCGCGCCATAATCCCCATTGACTGTTGTCGTAATTTCTTCTTCTGCAAAAAGCCCCTCTGTTTCCGGTCTTTCATTCGTATCGTTGCTCATAATTACCTCCAACCTTTACTTACTCTTCTTCTGACTCTGGTACATGATCAGCTCGTTTTTTTAAAGTTAAAGCCGAAATAGCTGATAAATAAATTTTTTTATCAGTAATGACAAAACTTTTAGGATTTCCCTCAGAAATGTCAATAACAACCTTTTGACTGCGTTTTGCCTTAATAAATTCTTGATTGATTCCTGATTTTACATTTTTCATATCAGTAATTGCAATGACATTTTTCAGAGGAACTACGTAATCACTGCCGAGGTGTAAAAACATATTTCTTCCTCCTGACTTTGCGTAAGGTTCTTTCAATCAGAGCCTGATTCAACTGATCTGGTTTGGCTCCTGTAAGCAGCATAACTAGTGTTTCTTCTGTCAGAGGCGGCGGATTGGTTTCAAAAATCTTTTGCGAAAACTTTTCGATAAGCCGCTCTTTGGCTTTGTTATATTCAAACTCACTGGCTGAAAGAAATTTGTTTAACTCACGATAAGCCAGCCAGGGAGCGTCATAAAGAAATTTATAGACCACTTCAATTTTATCATGCTTAGACTGAAGCGAACAAATAAAGCAAGTCGCTTCTTCTTTAGGACAAAGTATCCCGCAATTAGGACAAGGATGATAGCCTTGCTGTTCTTTATAGCGCTGTAACCTCTTTTCTTTTACTAGCAAAGAAAAAAGCTGTTTTTGCAGCGGCTCTGACTGAACCTCGCTAATTAATGCGCGAATTTCTGTGACATCCTCTTTTGATAAAACAATTTGATTCAGCTTCCGCTTTAACGATAAATCAGGCTGTTCATTCGTATCACCAGCAATGATCTTCACAGCGCCCGGCTGAAATTTAATATCTTTAAGGAGCTCCAATTGGGCAAATTGATTAATCTGACGAATCAGCTTTTCCTTCATCAAGGACAAATGGTGCATCCAAACAGGATTATTTACGGCGACAAAGAGTAACCCAAATTGAAGCGAAACAGGCCTTGTATGTTGAGCAATATCACTGCCAACAATCTCCCCCCAACGGTACATGACTGTTTCAGCGCGAAATTTTTTCGTAAGTCCAAGTTTCTGAAAAGTTTTCGGCAATACAGCAGCTACTCTTTCCATACAATCGCCCCCTGATTGACGCGATATACTTTACCGCCGTAGTTTTCAGGAAAATCCCTGTCATCGGTGGCTGTAATAAAAGTTTGAATCCGGTCTTTTATAAAGTCCAGTAAATAAGCGCGGCGGCTCATGTCCAGTTCGCTCATGACATCATCTAAGAGCAACAGGGGATAGCCGCCTGTTTCTGACTTAATGTATTCAATTTCCGCCAGTTTTAAGGCAAGAATCGCTGTACGCTGCTGCCCCTGCGAAGCATAGGTCTTCGCATCAATCTGATCAATAAAAAAATCAAGATCGTCCCGATGGGGCCCCACAGAAGTACTGCCACGCCAAATATCTTTCTGACGGTTTTGCTCTAAGCAGTAAGAAAGCCAATCTTTGATTTCTTCTCGTTCTACCGGAATCTCATTTCCCTCAAAACCTTGAAGTACATATTTCACCGTAAGAGTCTCCAGGTTTCCCGTTAGTTTTCGATGCATTAAATGAGATAGCATGGCAAGCTTTTTCATAGAGTTCAACCGTCGATTGACGATATAAGAACCAACTTCCGCTAACTGCAAGTCCCAAGGCGGCAGAAGGTTTTCCGCCGCTTTTCGTTCGCGAATTTCTTTTAACAAGTTATTCCGTTGCTGCAGCAAGCGATTGTATTTGATAAGCAGTTTATAATAACTGGAATTTGTTTGAGAAAATTCAATGTCAATAAACCGACGCCGAAGCGCCGGTGAACCTTTTAATAACAAGAGGTCATCTGGAGAAAAAAGCACAGCATGAAACAAACCGACTAGCTCATTTTGCTTAATCGGCGTTAAGTTGAGAAAAATCTCTTTTTTCTTGTGTCGGGTATACCGAAAAGTAACCTCATGATCGGTTTGTTCGGTAGAAAAAATGATTTTCACTAAGCTCTGCGTCTGATCAAACTGGATCAATTCTTCATCATGGGCTGTCCGATAGGACCGTCCCAAAATCGCTAAATAGAGCGATTCTAGTAGATTTGTTTTTCCCTGGGCGTTTTTTCCGATCAACAAATTGATGTTTTCAGGAAAAATAAGTTCTACATGACTGTAATTGCGGTAGGCTGTCAATATTAGGCGTTCAATTCTCATAACTCACCCTGTAACGATTTGATAAGTTCCGACGCCCTCGATCGTAATAATATCGCCAGCTTTTAACTTTTTACGTTTTTCCGTAACAAGCTGGTCATTCAAATAAATCATTTCATCAGCGAGCAAAAGCTTGACTTGACCGCCCGATTCCACAATGCCTGCCCATTTTAAAAATTGATCAAGTTGGATTGTATCTGTGTTAATTTCAATAGATTCCATAACTTCTCCTGCTTACGTTCTATCGTTTTAGTCCTTAGTTTGCTCTTACAGGCGTAATAATATAAGTATATTGATCATTTGCTTCCGGTCGAATCGCAGCCGGACTAAGCGGTGTATTTAAAGAAAAGATGACCTGTTCGCTATTGCTATTTTTTAAAATATCACTGACATATTTTGCATTAAAAGCAATATCCAGTTCATTCCCCTTAATATCAGCAGTAATAATTTCCTGAGCTTTGCCGAGCTCTGGATTGGCAGAAGTAATTACAATCTGATTGTCTTTGAAATGGAATTTAATAATATTATAATCACCTTCACGGGCAATTAGCGAAACACGTTCCACGGCATCAAGAAAGAGATCCGTCTTAACAGTAACGATCGTGGCAAAATCCTGAGGAATTACTTTGTTATAGTCAGGAAAAGCTCCTTCAATGAGTCTAGACACAATATAAACATCATCAAAAAAGAAGGATACTTGATTTTTCTGCCAGGAAATTTTTACATCAAAAGGAATGTCCGAAGTCAAAAGACGGGCAATTTCATTTAAAATTTTTGAGGGAATAATCATCTTGAGCATTCCTTCAAAACTATCAATGGCATCTTTTTTCAGTGCTAAGCGATGGGTATTCGTAGCAACCATGCATACACTCTGATTGGAAGCTTCTAGTAAAGCGCCCGTAAAGATAGGGCGTGAATCTTCGGTGGCACAAGCAAAGGTGGTCTTTTTGATCATTTCCCTTAGCACATTATCTTTAATATATAAGACATTGTCATCAGCAAATGGAGTTAGTACGGGGAACTCTTCTGCCGGTAGGCATAATAAATTAAAAGTTGATGTGTCAGCTGTAATTTTTATGGTTTTATCTTGTTGATCTGTTTCAATGCGAATCTTCTCGCCGGGAAGACGTCTGACCATATCTTGAAACATACGACCCGATAATACTGTGACGCCTTCTTCATCGACTTCAGCGTCAATGGTACAACTAATACCGATTTCATAATCAGTCGCCTGTAATTCAAGGCGATTATTTTTTGCGGCTAAATAAATACCGGTCAATATAGGCATAGGAGTTTTTGATGCGATTGCCTTTTGGACAGTTTGTACTGCCTTATTAAGACGATCCTGAGAACAGGTAACTATCATGTGTTATTCCTCCAAACTGTGTACGAAATAAAAGGAGTCGTTAATTTTTATAGTATAACCTACTTTTTGAAATTTGTCTGGTAGGAATTAAGCACGAAATTTTGTAAGTTATGAACAGATTTTGTGAGTTATATTATTATTTTTAAAGAAGAAATAAATAAAAAAGATAGTCGTAATCATAGTAGGGCCTGTGGATTTGTGGAAAGGGCGATAAAGCTCATATAGACTCAATAAAGTAGCTGTGTATAGAGTGTTGATAAAGTAGCCTAACTTTTACACATAATCCAGATAAAAAATGGGGAAAAAGATATACACATTTGATCTACAGTTTTATTAGACGGTTATACACAAAAGGTGGGGGTTAGTTATTTTCAATGCGTTTGATTAATTCAATGATAATATTATGCAGTTTTGAATCTTCGCTGCGTTCACGACTAATTTTGTCATGGGCGTGAATTACAGTGGTATGATCGCGGCCGCCAAACAGTTCGCCGATACGCGGCAGCGAAATATCAGTTAGTTCGCGACAAAGATACATAGCGATTTGACGCGGATAGGTTACATTACGGGTTCGTTTTTTGGCCGAAAAATCTTCAAGTTTAATTTTAAAGAAAGCAGCGACTTCCTCTTGAATTAAATCAGGCGTAATTTGTTTGGGACGATTATTCGGTAAAATATCTTTTAAAGCTTCCGTACAGACAGTAATATCAATTGCTTTATTCGTTAGCGAAGCAAAGGCCATGACTCGGATCAGAGCGCCTTCTAGTTCTCTAATATTATTATCAATATGGCTAGCAATATAAACCATTACATCATTGGGCACGTTTAAGTTTTCGAGAAGTGCTTTTTTTCGTAGGATGGCAATACGTGTCTCGAGATCAGGCGGCTGAATATCTGTAATCAAACCCCATTCAAATCGGGACCGTAAGCGATCTTCTAGTGTAGGTATTTCTTTTGGCGGTCGATCACTGGAAATAATAATTTGCTTGTTTGCTTCGTGCAGTGTATTAAAAGTGTGGAAAAATTCTTCCTGAGTATGTTCTTTTTTCGAAAGAAATTGAATATCATCGACTAATAAGACGTCAATATTCCGATATTTATTACGAAAACTTTCGGGATTGCCGTCGCGGATCGAATTAATCAATTCATTGGTGAATTTTTCACTGGAAATATATAAGACTTTGCTGTCAGGATGATGTTGCAAGATGCGGTGGCCAATCGCGTGCATCAGATGGGTTTTGCCAAGACCGACGCCGCCATAAATAAAAAAGGGATTGTAAACTTTGGCAGGTACTTCGGCTACAGCGAGTGAAGCTGCGTGGGCAAAGCGGTTGGAATTACCAATAACAAAAGTTTCAAAGACATACTTAGGATTTAAAGTAGAGGGGAAGTCTTCGGGAGTTGCTATTTTTTCCGGTTTTTCTGACGGTCGCGCTGGTTTTTCTTCTGAAAAAAGCTCGTTTGTAGTGGTTGGTATTGCTTCTATGGCTGGCTGCTCTGGCTCAATGGGTTCTTTTTCTTCTTCATCAGCCAAATCAAGATTAATGAATTGGACTTCGTAAGGCTTCTCCGTAATAAATAATAAGGTTTGTTCAATTTTTGTCTTATAGCGACTTTCTAGCCATTCTTTAATAAATTGTTTGGGCGTGCCGATCTGAAAAGTAGTATCTGTCATTTTTATGGGAATGCTTGATTTGATCCAAGTATCAAACAGCGGCTTAATTACTTCCTTTTCCATAATATGAAGAACTTGCTCCCAAACGGAGGCCATACTTGTGTGATTATCCAAAGTCATGTCAATCCTTTCACAGTTTCCATATAAAATAGATAAGATAACATAAGTTATCCACATGCTTATCAACAGGTGTGCATAAGTTTTTTTATAAAACAGAAGTAAAGGCGAAAAAAAAATACATCAGCGAGGAAAGATCAATCTTGCGCTCAGGTATTTAGTGGTATTATTGATTTATAAATTTATGTGGATAATTCTGTGTATAAAGAGGCGATTTTGTGTATAACTCCGTTTTGTTTGTGGGATAATAATAAATAAAGAAATCCTATTTAAAATTTCATTAAGATAATAGTAACAAAATAGCTAGGGGTTATCAACACTTATTTATGGATAATCACCAACTTATCCACATAATTTGTCGATAACTTTATAAAATATGTTGTTAGGAAAACAAACCCTGGAATAATAGGCGATTTTTCTTGGTAATTTCCTTGACACTCTCTGGAGGCTGGTCTATAATCTTTAGTAGTTAAAATGTATGAATTTTAACATGGGATTATCCGCGTTCTTTTGAGGGAGGTGTCAATAGATGAAACGCACATATCAACCAAATACGCTTTGGAAAAAAAGAACTCACGGTTTTCGTGAACGCATGAAAACAAAAGGCGGACGTCTTGTATTAAAAAGAAGACGTGCCAGAGGCAGAAAAAAACTGTCCGCATAATAAGGCCGCCTATGAGTGGCCTTTTTTTCTCCTTATGATTAAGGTGTGATTAGCGATTGGATAAAGAAAAAACTTTCTTTTTGAAAAAAGCACACTTGCTGCGAAAAAATAAAGAATTTCAGTTTGTTTATCGCTGCGGCAAATCGGTGGCAAATCGATTTGCTGTGCTTTATGTTATGAAAAACTCTTCGGTTGACCGCCGCGCCGGTTTTGTAACAGGAAAACGTTTGGGCGGCGCTGTAGTACGCAATCGTGTCAAACGGCTTTTTAAAGAAGCTTATCGGCTCAATCAGTCAAAATTAAAACATGGTTTTGACCTCATCGTCATCGGACGAGGTCCTGTTGTCGGACAAGGTCAAGCGACGGTCACGAAAGCTTTTTTAGATTTATGTAAAAGGGCTAAAATTTTACTGGACGAAGAAAGAAGGCAGTCCTGATGAAAAAACTGGCACTTTGGTTAATTTGGTTTTACCAAACCGGAATTTCTCCTCTAAAGGGACCATCTTGCCGTTTTTTTCCTACTTGCAGTGAATACGCCCGCTTAGCTATTGAAAAATACGGGATTTTTAAAGGCGGCTGGATGGCGTTAAAGCGGATTTTACGTTGTCATCCTTTTCATCCCGGCGGTTATGATCCTGTTTAGTATATAAAGTTTCCGATCGAGATTAGAGGAGTGGATTTTTTTGGATTTTTTGAGTCAGATTATGCAGGAAGTTTTAGTGTTCTTTTACGGACTGACTGCAATGACCGGCTATGCAAATTATGGCTTAGCTATTTTATTACTTACCTTTGTCATTAAAATGGCTCTTTATCCATTAACGGTAAAACAAGTCAAATCGATGAAAGCCATGCAGGAATTACAGCCAAAAATGAAAGCCTTGCAGGAAAAATATAAAGGCGACAAAGAAAAACTCAATAAAGAAATGGCTGAACTTTATCGTTCGGCAGGCGTGAATCCTTTGGCAGGTTGTTTGCCTTTAGTGATTCAAATGCCATTCCTTATTGCAATTTTTTATGCTTTGCGCGATTTTAGTTTTGGCGATAATGCCAGCTTTTTGTGGATTGCCGATTTAGCATCACCGGATCATCTTTATGTTCTTCCTGTGTTATCAGCTGCCACGACTTTTTATCAACAATATCAGACAATGACAGAAGCGACACAGCAAAATAAGATGATGATGATTTTTATGCCACTCTTTGTAGGTTACATTAGTTTGACTTTTCCGGCTGGTCTGGTACTGTATTGGAGCTTCGGCAATATTATTCAGATTGCACAGCAATGGTGGATGTACCGGGAGAAACCTGCCGTTTAATAAGGAGGCAAATGAACCATGGTCTGTGTTGAAAAAACAGGTAAAACCGTTGAAGAAGCAGTGGATTTAGCTTTAACTGAACTAGCTGTGCCGCGTGAACGAATTGCCGTAGAAGTTGTTGAAGCGCCTAGTAAAGGGTTTTTAGGTTTCGGCAGCAAACCGGCAAAGGTAAAGGTATCAGTGATTCCGATTAACCCTGTCGAAGAAGCACAAAAGTTTTTAAACGAGATCTTTGGTCAAATGAATCTAGATGCTACGTTAGAACAAAGTGAAACAGAAGATGCGATTCAATTTGTAGTCCGTGGCAATGATCTAGGTACTTTAATCGGCAAACATGGTCAAACTCTTGATGCGTTACAGTATTTAGTCAATTTAGCGGCGAACCGCGATGCGGAGCACCGTGTTCGTATTTTACTTGATGTAGAAGATTATCGTAAACGTCGATCAGACACTTTGATTGCCTTAGCGCATCGGTTGGCTGATAAGGTAAAACGCCGCGGCGATCGAGTTGCTCTTGAACCAATGAGTCCGCAAGAACGACGGACCATACATATGGCATTGCAGGGCGATCCCAAAATTGCTACTTATAGTGAAGGCAACGAACCCTACCGTAAGGTAGTTATTGCATTAAAAAAATAATTGTTTGAATGAAAACCCAGTAATAGACTCTATTACTGGGTTTTGAGTATCATTTTATTTTTTAGGAGTGAATAGTAGGTTATGACAGATGACACAATTAGTGCTGTAGCTACAGCTATGGGCGAAGGCGGGATCGGTATTATCCGCGTGAGCGGCGATAAGGCTATTTGTATTGCTGGTGCTTTATTTCAAAGCGCTTCTGGTCGTAACATAGATTCCTTCCGTTCCCATGAGGCTGTTTATGGCCGGGTAATTGATCCAAAATCAGGCGAGGTCGTTGATGAAGCGTTGCTTATTATCATGAAAGCGCCTCATTCCTATACGACTGAGGATGTTGTAGAGTTTCAGTGCCATGGCGGTTCGGCAGCATTGCGTCGGATTCTAGCTCTGACACTTACTTATGGCGCTAGATTAGCGGAGCCTGGAGAATTTACGAAACGGGCTTTTTTAAATGGGCGCCTTGATTTGGTACAAGCCGAGGCGGTTATGGATGTAATCCGGGCTAAGACGGATGCTTCGCTAAAGCAGGCTGTTGGTCATTTAGAAGGAGCTCTTTCTAAGGAAGTAGGACAGCTGCGTCATAATCTGTTGGCAATGATTGCTCAACTTGAAGCGATGATTGATTTTCCCGACGAAGATATTGAAGAGATGACCTTAGAAAAAGTAGCTGAAACGACCCAGGAGATTCACCACAAAGTAGAGATTTTACTTGCTTCGGCTGAAAGTGGTAGAATGATAAAAGACGGCATTAAAACAGTCATTATCGGTAAGCCTAACGTAGGCAAATCGAGCCTGTTAAATGCTTTAGTAAAAGAGCAGCGGGCTATTGTAACAAGTGTACCAGGCACTACTAGAGACAGTATCGAAGAATATGTGAGCGTCCGCGGCGTGCCGCTGCGATTGATTGATACAGCAGGAATTCATGAAACCGATGATTTAGTAGAAAAAATCGGTGTAGAAAAAGCGCATAAACTTTTAGAAAGCGCTGATTTAGTACTGTTACTTTTGGATCGTTCCCGCGCTTTGAGCGAAGAAGATCGAAAAGTTATTTCGCTTGTATCAGGACAAAAAGGTTTTGTTCTCTTGAATAAGACCGACTTAGAGCCTTTAATTGAGCAAGCGGACGTAGCAGAATTCCTTGATTGGCCGCTTATTCCTATTTCGGTGGAGACCGGCGAGGGCATTGATGTTTTAGAAGAACAGATTATAGCTACTGTCTATTCCGGCGAAGTAACGGCGGAAAGTGTCTATGTAGCGAATTTACGGCAACAACATTCTTTAGAACGGGCTGCGGGTCATTTAAGAGCAGCTCTTGGCGCTTTAGAGCAATCTTTTCCCGTTGATTGTGTCGTAATTGATTTACGTTCTGCCTGGGAATTTCTCGGTGAGGTAACTGGTGAAACGGTTCAGGATGATTTACTTGACCAGATTTTTAGTCAATTTTGTATTGGAAAGTAGGAGATGATTGGTTTGTTTCAGGCAGGTTCCTATGATGTAATTGTAATTGGGGCGGGCCATGCCGGCTGTGAAGCGGCTCTTGCCAGTGCGCGATTAGGCTGTAAAACGCTGCTTGCTACGCTCAATCTTGATAATATAGCCTTAATGCCTTGTAATCCCGCTGTGGGTGGCCCGGCGAAAGGTCATTTGGTGCGGGAAATCGATGCATTAGGAGGCCAAATGGGCATTAATACTGATAAAACATCCATTCAGATGCGTATGCTCAATACCGGTAAGGGCCCGGCTGTTCATGCTCTCAGGGCGCAAGCCGACAAAAAGCTTTATCAATTATTAATGGCTGAGACAGTGGAAAATGAGCTGAATCTTACGGTAAGTCAATTGCTTATTGAGTCCATTGAAACTGAGGACGGGAAGGTTACAGCAGTCGTTGCGGAAAATGGCGATCGTTATGAGGCCAAGGCCGTGGTTTTGGCTACAGGCACTTATTTGCAAGGCCGTATTATTTTAGGCGAGCTTGTTTATGATGGCGGTCCAAATGGCCAAAGAGCGGCAATAAATCTTTCCCAGTCGCTTAAAGATTTGGGAATTGAATTGATGCGCTTTAAAACAGGGACGCCGGCGCGGGTGGATCGCAGAACTGTTGATTTTACGAAAATGGCGATTCAGCCCGGCGACGAAGAGTCCCATACTTTTTCTTTTTACAATCAGCCTAGCAAGCTACAGCAAAAAGCTTGCTGGCTTACTTATACGAATGAAAAAACCCATGAAATTATTCGATCTAACCTCCATCGGGCCCCCATGTATACCGGGCTGATTGAAGGAACTGGACCGCGCTATTGTCCGTCCATTGAGACAAAGATTGAACGTTTTGCCGAAAAGAAGAATCATCAAGTCTTTGTTGAACCGGAAGGACTACATACGAATGAAATGTATGTACAGGGCATGTCGACAAGTCTGCCTATTGATGTACAGACCGAATTTTTGCGGACCATTCCTGGGTTAGAAAAGGCCGAAATTATGCGTCCTGGCTATGCCATCGAATATGACTGTCTCAATCCGACGCAATTAACTTTTTCGTTAGAAGTGAAAAAAGTCGCTAATTTGTTCTCGGCTGGTCAGGCTAATGGTACATCAGGCTATGAGGAAGCAGCCGCTCAGGGGCTCATTGCGGGGATTAATGCCGCGCTTAAGGTGCAAGGTAAGGACCCCTTCGTTTTGAGCCGTTCTGACGCCTATATTGGCGTTTTAATTGATGATCTTGTTACGAAGGGAACCCAAGAACCTTATCGGATGATGACCTCCCGGGCGGAATATCGTCTTATCTTGCGTCAGGATAATGCGGACCTGCGCCTTACCGAAAAAGGACGGTCGATTGGTCTTGTATCAGCAGAACGTTATGCTATGTTCCAAACGAAAAAACAGGGCATTGATCAATTGACGGAAGCGATGAAAAACACGATTTTGACGCCTACAGCGGAAAATCAGACAAAAATTCGTTCGATCAGTACGACTGAATTAAAGAATCCAATTTCGCTCTATGATCTTTTAAAACGCTCGGAAATGAATTTTGCTTTGTTACAGCAAGCTTTTTCGCTGCCGGAAGTGGCGGCGGAAGTGGCCGAACAAATCGAAATTGCTTCAAAATATGAAGGTTATATTGAAAAACAGTTTGAACAAGTGGCGCGGTCAGCTAAACTGGAGGCTAAAAAACTTCCGAGTGGGATTGACTATGAAAGTATTCAAGGCTTGTCGCTTGAAGCTAGGCAGAAACTAGGAGAAATTCAGCCTGTATCGCTGGGGCAAGCTTCACGGATTTCTGGCGTTTCTCCGGCTGATATTTCGATTTTGCTGATCTATTTAGAACAGCAGCGCCGAAAGGACGGTATATAATGGAGTTTCGTGATTTTCTGCTTGAAGCAGGCGAGAAAGCAGGTCTTTCTTTTTCTGAGAAACAGTTGAATCAGCTTGTTCGCTACTATGAACTATTAGTAGAATGGAATCAGAAGATGAATCTTACTGCGATTACGGAACCGCAGGAAGTGGCAGTGAAACATATGATCGATTCTTTGTCTTGCTATGATGAAGCTTTATTTCCTCAGGGAGCTTCGGTGATTGATGTTGGTACTGGAGCGGGATTTCCCGGTATGGTTTTAAAGATATACCGTCCCGATATACAGTTAACCTTACTCGATTCACTAAACAAACGGCTTACCTTCTTAAAAACGCTGCAAACAGAGCTTGAGCTTGGTCCCATTGAATTTATTCATGGACGAGCGGAAGATACTGGCCGTGATAAAAAGTTGCGTGATCGTTTTGCCGTTGTTGTTTCCCGTGCTGTGGCTCGCTTAAATGTTCTTACGGAATATTGTCTTCCTTTTGCAGCGCCAGGCGGTTTTTTTCTGGCCCTTAAGGGGCGTGATGCGAAGGCTGAAGCTAAAGAAGCGTCACGTGCGTTAACTCTTTTGGGCGGAAAAATAGAGGCAGTAAAGCAAGTCTTTTTGCCGGAACTTACCGATGAACGCTTTGTGGTCATTGTGAAAAAAACGGCGAAAACGCCGCAGGCCTATCCGCGTCGTCCTGTTTCCATTGAAAAAAAGCCCCTGTAAACAAAGGAAATTTCTTTCAAATTGACGAATAGTGAGCATGGAGTTATTTTAAGAAAACGGCTGTTTTCTGATTTGTAAGGATGTGATTTCCATCAAAAGTTTTGCAAAATTTTTGGGGTTAAGTACTGAAAAAACTGCTCCTGCTGAACCTGTCGTTATGGCAGAAATACCAGAAATACCAGAAATAGAAAGTGCGCCGCGGGAAAAAGCGGCTGCCGAAGTTATCTTTTTAGCAGTGAGCGAAATTGTACCTAATCCGTTTCAACCGCGCAAGACTTTTTCCGATGAGGCACTTGCGGAATTGTCGGCTTCGATTCGTGAGTTTGGCGTAATCCAACCGCTCTTAGTCCGCAAAACAGCAGATCATTATGAATTGATTGCTGGCGAGCGGCGGTTAAGAGCTTCTAAATTAGCAGAGCAAGCTACTGTTCCTGTTATTGTAAAGGAACTCACTGATAAAGAAATGGCAGAACTCGCCATGATCGAAAACTTGCAGCGCGAAGACCTGCATTTTTTAGAAGAAGCGGAAGGCTTTTATCACTTGATTCAAAATTTCGGCTTAACTCAAGAAAACTTGGCGCAGCGAGTTGGCAAAAATCAATCAACAATTGCCAATAAACTTCGTTTGCTCAAATTGAGCGAGCCTGTACGAAAAAAACTACAAGATGAAAATCTTACTGAACGTCACGCCCGGGCTTTATTAAAAGTGAGTGAACCAGAGCAGCAGGAAAATGTTCTTGCCGCAGTTATTGAGCATAAAATGAATGTGCGAGAAACGGAAGACTATATCGAAAACTTTTCCCGGGAAATAGAAGTCGCAGAAAAACCGCGGCAAAATGTTGTAAAAGTGATTCGTGACGTACGAATTTTTTTAAATAGTATTAATAAAGTAGTCGGTGAAATGAAAAAGACCGGTTTAAAAGTAAAAATGAACCAAGCGCAGTCGGACGAATATATTACGATCGAACTCAAAATTCCAAAGCGGATTCAGCAAAAGACAAGCCGGACTAAGAAAAAATCCTAGCGGAGGATAAGAATGAGTAATCAGCCCAATATATTGATACTATCAGCATCTGTTGGAAATGGGCATAATCAGGCTGCAGCAGCTGTAAAACAATCATTAGAATCGCTCTATCAGGCCGAGGTTACTGTTGTGGATTTTTTAGGCGAAGGCAATCCTTATCTCGGCAAACTCATTAAGGGAGCTTATTATAAAGCTATACAAATTTTTCCAGAAGTATATGATTATTTTTATCGCTATACCGATGTGTCGCATTATGCGGCGATCCCGATCAAAAGTCTGCTTTACCATACGATGGAGCAGCATATTCTTGACTTAGTTGAACGTTTTGAGCCGCAAGGGATCGTTTTTACCCATCCCTTTCCCTGTGCAGCAGCAGCGGGACTGAAGCGTCTGCAGAAGCTGACCCTGCCTATTGTGGGGATTGTAACTGATTTTGCGGTTCATCGTTTATGGCAGTATAACGAAGTTGATCATTATTGCGTTGCTTCGGTGCCTTTGGCTGTGCAAATGGCGGCAAGAGGTTTTTCTGCTGATAAATTTCATGTAACAGGTATTCCCGTACAAGAGCGTTTCGCTGTACGTGCCGCTGAGCCTTTAGCGGGAGAGGTGTTAGTAATGGGCGGCGGCCTAGGTTTTGGCCCGACCAGTGATATTGTATCAGCCCTTACTAAGGTTACTAGTATTGATCATATTACTGTCGTGTGCGGTCACAATCAAGAGTTAAAAGAAGAGATTTCTAAGACTTACGCGAAGGAACCTGTCACAGTTCTCGGCTTTACGCCTGATGTAGATCAGCTTATGGCTAAGGCGGCTTTACTTGTTACTAAGCCTGGCGCGTTAACCGCTTGTGAAGCCTTGTGTCTTGGCATACCCATGTTACTTGTTGATGCCATGGGGGGCCAAGAAGAAGATAATGCCTCTTATCTTGAGGAATCTGGGGTAGCGCTTACCGCTATTGATATGCCTGATGTAGCAAGACTGGCCCAGTTAATTTTGACCCAGCCAAGCCTTCAGACAGTAATGAAAAGGCAGTGCTCTGTATTGGCTAAGCCAAATGCCGCTCGTGATGCAGCGGATATAATAATAAAAGCCCTCGAATGAGGGCTTTTATTATTATACGCTTATGTCAAGTGAAGCGAGATTTGTAGGAGTAGTGTTATAGGTATTGCTTATCATAGATGTAGAGGTTGCTAGTGTTCCGCCTAAAGTCGCAATCAGTTTGCTGGGGTCCATATAACCAAAATTATTGTCATAAGCAAGTGGCGCTTGAGTATTATTGACCGAATTAGTATTTGAAGAGCTAGGAGCGTTATTATCGTTAGAGGAAGCAGTGGCCTCTGGTGTACTAGTAGGTGATGCAGCGTTGTTAATTGAGGGGATTGTCGTATCATTAGCAAAAGGATCTACAGGATTAAAGTCGATTGGTGATACTTGATCAGTTAGTGTTGAACTGGCTGTTGTTAAGGTTGCAGATAGCAAACTTTGATATGTAGGGCTACTAACAAAGTTTAAACTATTTGTATAATTGTACAAGAAAGAATCATCTGGTTGGGAATATAAGTCTTGCATTAACATAAAGTCTGGAGATGTTGTAGTAAGTTCAGTAATATCATTCCCTAGTTGATTTGAAATAGAATTTGTCGGAGAACTAGATGAACTACTCATTAAACCGGCAATTAATGATGGCGTTGAAATACTTGTAACTGTCATTAAATCACCCCCTTATTTTAGCTCAATATTATCCACCTATAGTATAAATTTCAAATGTGACAGAAATATGACAAATAAATATTTATCTATATAATAAGATCTCCAGCACTCTTTTTGAATTTAATCAATAGAAACCAATCCTAATAATAAAATACCTTCAGTCGTAAATGGTAGATCCACGACTGAAGGTATTTTTATGTCTATTAAATTTGGAATCATTTATTTAGTTAAGGCTGCCAGAGAGCTCTGTTTATTTTTTACAGTATTCTTTAGCTTGATTTACGGCTGCTACACCGTCTTTTGCATAGGCATCGGAGCCTGCTGATGCTGCATAGTCAGCTGTCAGGACAGCTCCGCCGACAATGACTTTTGACGGTATTCCTGCTGCTTTTAGCTGAGCAATTGTTACATCGATTTGCGGTAATGTCGTTGTCATTAAGGCGCACAAGCCGACAATATCGACCGCTTCTTGTTGTGCTTTTGCCACGATTTCTTCTGGGGGAACATCTTTACCAAGATCAATTACTTCAAAACCATTATTTTCCAGTAAGGCGGCAACAATGTTTTTTCCAAGATCATGTATATCACCTTTTACTGTTGCTAATAGTACTTTACCTTGGCTGGATAGACTTAAAGCAGGAAGCTCAGATTTAATCGTTGTAAAGGCATGACGCATTGTTTCAGCCGACAAGAGAACTTGTGGCAGGAAAGCACGGCCAGAGCCGAAGGCTTCGCCAACATCATTCATTGCAGCAGTTAAGCTGAAATCGGTAATTTCAAGTGGCGTATGTCCTGCTTTCAGTGCTGTTATAACAAGGGGAATGACACTGTCAGTTTCGCCGTTGACTACAGAGGCTTTAATTTGCTCCAAGATGGGTTGTTCAGCGGTAGGGGTAGTTACCTGTTCTTCTTTCGGTTTACTATGCTTTCGACTGAACTCTCTGCCACCGGCATCATGTCCTAATAAGACAGCCGCTGCTGCCGCCGTTTCGGCCATACGCTCGTTGTAGGGATTGATAATTGGAGCATTCAGCCCTTTGGCAAAGGCCATAGCGCAGAAGGTGCTGTTAATTACGTCGCGTTCAGGCAGCCCATATGAAATATTGCTTAGTCCGCCTGTAATGGAAGAGGTGTAGTTTTGTTGATACAGTTCAATTGTTTTTAAAGCTTCAGCTCCGGCCGTAGGGGCTGCTGCGGCAGTCATAATTAAAGCGTCAAGTAATAGATCTTCTTCTTTTAGACCATGTTTTTTGGCTGCGGCGATAATACGATCTACTACAGCGAGGCGTTCCTTAGCTGTAGCAGGTACGCCTTCGTTGGAAAGGGGCAGACACAGTACAGCAGCTCCATATTTTTTGGCCAGTGGTAAAAACTCGGCAATTCTTTCTGGCTCATCACTAACTGAGTTGATTAGAGCTCGGCCAGGATAAATTCTAAGCCCTGCTTCCAGTGCTTTAGGGTCTGTCGTATCAATAGCCAGTGGCACTGCTACGAGTTGAGACAGCATTTCAATGACTTTTTTCATGGCCGCTGGCTGGTCAATACCGGGAACGCCCATATTGACATCAAGTACATGAGCGCCTGCTTTTACCTGGAGCAGGGCTTCCTTTTTTACCAGCAGAAAAGCGCCATCACGAATGTCTTGCTGTAAAAGTTTGCGGCCTGTGGGATTAATTCGTTCGCCAATCAGAATGGGTGCTAGGCCGTGGGCAGCAATAACTGTTTGGCTGCGACTTGTCAGGCGAAGTTGTGGCGCGATTTTTTTACGTGTTGCCGGAAGCGATTTTTGTACTACTTTACTTATGGCGCGAATATGCTCCGGTGTTGTACCACAGCAACCGCCAATATAGGTGGCGCCTGCAGCGATCAATTCAGGGATATAGGCGGCCATACTTTCTGGATCGAGGGGGAAGACGGTTTGACCGTCTTTTAATTCCGGCATTCCAGCATTTGGCTGTGCACTGATGGGGAGGCTTGTTGCTTCACTGAGTTGACGAATAATGGGGATAAGCTGTTGTGGTCCCAAGGAGCAATTAGCTCCAATAACTGAAGCTCCCATAGCTTCTAGGAGAATTGCAGCAGACTGTGGGTCAGTTCCAGTTACGGTACGTCCATCCGGACCAAAGGTGAGCTGACAGATAACAGGCTTCGTCGATACAGCTTTGGCTGCAAGCAGGGCAGCGCGCATTTCCTGAATATCAATAATTGTTTCAATTAGGATAAGGTCAACACCGCTACGATCTAGTGCTTTGATCTGTTCAGCAAAGACTTCATAAGCTGTTTCAAAATCAAGATCACCAAGTGGTGCAATTAATTTTCCTGTTGGCCCCACGGAACCGGCTACTTTGACTTTTGTTCCAGCGGCTTGTCTTGCAATTTTTACAGCAGCCGCATTAATTTCGCTTACTTTTTCGGCAAGACCATAATGGGACAATTTAATTCGATTGGCGCCAAAGGTATTACTTTCAATAATTTGTGCGCCTGAAGCAATATATATTTCATGAATCGATTGAATTGCTTCAGGATTTTCTAAGTTATAGGCCTCGGGACAATAGCCAGAAGGCATTCCTTTTTCTTGCAGCATAGTGCCCATAGCACCATCAAATATATAGAACATTCAATTTGTCTCCTTTCGAGCAATACAACTTGTATTAGAACAGTGCGGGCAACCTCGTTCTGTTTTAGCTTTAATAGTAGAACAATCTGTATGGGGAAAAAAACCGATTGCTGCTGTAACAGACTTGCGAGGCATGAGCATGGAAGATTCGGTTGCTTGTAAATTAATTTTTTTTGTATCTAGAGTATCAAGGAGTTTTTGTTGTATAGTTACAGGCCAATCGCCATAACCAGGACTGAATCGCCAGGTTGTCTGAAACCCTGAACGGGAAGCGACGCGCTTGATTTCTTCATTAATTTGATCAGCAATACTCTCGACAGCTGTTGTTGCTGCGGCATCAAGGAGCAGTCCGGCTGTATAGCGGCCTTTAGCAAAGAGAGAGCGCACTTCTTCTTCAATGGCTTCGCCAATGGTTACTGCAAGAAGTGCTACTTTCGTACTTTGCGCTAAATGATTCGTGATGCTTTTCCCTGTGAGGGATAGTGGGCTTGGCGCCGTAATAAGGCCGTAGTCTGAATGGGACTCATAATCAAATACTTCATAAATGCCTTTGGGTACTGATAAGATCTGTGCTTCCATGCAGGCTTCTTCAATCAGATGATCAGGGAAGGACTCTTTTTGACGTAATCCCGCATAACGTTTGGTTTCAGCAAAAGAGACGGATAAGAGTTGCCCATGATAGAAAGGCATAATATCACAACCAGTTTTTGCTAAAATCTATCATAGAATTGTAATCATGTCAAGTTGGCTTTTCTTGACTTGCCTTATATTAAGGTAAGATTATTTTTTTATTTATAGAAGCAAGCTTCTGCCAGCCCTTTTAGAGCAGGAAAAGACTCTTCTTTCGTGGAATTTGTAGCTTATTGTGTGAAGTTGAGGTGAAAATAGTGGGTAAAGTAATTGCAATAGCCAATCAAAAGGGCGGCGTTGGTAAGACGACTACATCAGTAAATTTAAGCGCTTGTCTCGCTATGCTAGGGAAGAAAGTATTACTTGTTGACTTGGACCCGCAAGGAAATTCAACAAGTGGCTTAGGGCATAATAAAATGACAATGACTCGTTCCGTTTATGATGCTTTGGTCAATGATATGCCAGCAGAAGAGATTATTGTGGCGACAGAGATGGAAAATTTAAAATTGATCCCAGCCAATATACAATTAGCTGGGGCGGAAATTGAACTTGTTGCCGTTATGTCTCGGGAAACAAAATTAAAGCGAATTCTTGATCAGGTAAAGCATGATTTTGATTTTGTTTTAATTGATTGCCCGCCATCATTAGGTTTATTAACGATTAATTCTTTGACAGCAGCAAATTCTGTATTAGTTCCTATTCAATGTGAGTTTTATGCGTTAGAAGGTCTAACGCAGCTTATGAATACAGTGTCGCTTGTCCAAAAGAATTTGAATCCGGCATTAACCTTAGAGGGTGTTGTCTTGACTATGTTTGATGGGCGGACAAATCTATCGATTCAAGTCGTTGAGGAAGTAAAAAAACATTTTCGGCATAAAGTTTACCAAACAATTATTCCGCGGAATGTACGTCTTAGTGAAGCGCCTAGCCATGGTAAACCTGTTATTTTATACGATCCAAAATCCAAAGGCGCCGAAGTATATAGTGACTTAGCGAATGAGGTGATTGGTGATGAGTAAACGTGGTTTAGGACGAGGTCTTGATGCTTTGTTTGCCGGATCAGAAACAGAACATAGTCATGAAATATTACAAATTTCCGTCAAAGAAATTCAGCCCAATCCCTTTCAACCTCGACGGATTTTTGATGAAGAAGCTTTAGCTGAATTATCGCAGTCCATTAAACAATATGGCGTACTTCAACCGATAGTAGTACGAAAAACGATGCAAGGCTATGAACTTGTTGCGGGTGAACGACGCTGGCGAGCAGCTCAATTGGCTGGATTGAATGATATCCCCGGAATTCTCAAAGATTATAGCGATGGTGAAATGACCGAAATTGCACTTATCGAAAATTTACAGCGGGAAAACTTAAACCCTATTGAAGAAGCTTATGCTTATAAAAAATTGATGGCTGAATTCGGTTTGACTCAAGAGGAAGTTTCACAAAAAATTGGTCGTAGCCGTTCTTTAATTGCGAATATGGTTCGCTTACTCAATTTACCGGAAATCGTGCAAGATTATGTTTCACGTGAAACATTAACAATCGGGCAAGTTCGACCCCTTTTGGCTTTAGAGGACACGGAGCTACAAATAAAAGGGGCAGAATTGATTATTGAAAATGATTTGTCGGCGCGGGATGCAGAAGATCTTGTCAAGAAATTAGCAGCAAATCACAATTTACCGGAAGAACTAGAACAAAAGCAACGCGAAGCTGAAACAAAAGAATATTATTTAATGGAAACGGAAGATCGCTTGAAATTGCTTTTAGGTACGCAGGTTAGAATTAAGCCGGGTAAAATGAAAAGCAAAATTGAAATTGAATATTACTCAAATGAAGATTTAGAACGTCTCCTGGAATTGTTTCAACAAGGACCTAAGTCGAATGAAAAGAAAAACGGAACTCCTTTCGTCGTTTGACAAATTAGGGATATTTCTGTGTTTCACGTGAAACAATTGCAAGGGAGTGACGAAATATGCGGTGCGAAGTAGACTTGCTTGGCGAAAAAATGCTTGCTGACGATTGTTATTATGGAATCCATACTGCTAGAGCTAGAGAGAACTTTCAAATTTCCACTCAGAGAACAGAACCCATTCTATTAAAAGCGCTAGCATTAGTGAAAAAAAGCTGTGCTGAAGCAAATGGTGAGCTTGGATTACTAGACACTAACAAGGCAAAAGCTATTGCTCAAGCTGCGCAAGAAATTTTAGAGGGAAGTTGGCTCGAACAGTTTCCCCTTGATTCACTCCAAGGCGGTGCGGGGACTTCGACCAATATGAATATGAACGAAGTTTTAGCCAATCGCGCTCTCGAAATACTCGGCTTTGCTAAGGGCGACTATCAGGAAATTCATCCGATTAATCATGTGAATTTGCATCAATCTACGAATGATGTCTATCCAACAGCACTAAAAATAGCGGTCATCTGGCTTATTAAAGATCTAAGTGAGGCTTGTGCTGAATTACAAGCTTTTTTACAGGAAAAGGAAAATGAATTTGCTCAGATATTAAAAGTGGGACGAACGGAAATGCAAGATGCTGTACCGATGATGTTGGGGCAAGAATTTGGCGCCTTTGCCCAGGCGATTGCGCGGGACCGTTGGCGTCTTTATAAAGTAGAAGAGCGTTTACGACAAGTAAATTTGGGTGGAACCGCGATTGGAACAGGCTTAAATGCCAATCGTAAATATATATATTTAGTGATTGAAAAATTGCAACATAGTACGAAACTTGGTTTATCGCGAGCGGAAGATATGATTGATGCTACACAAAATGCTGATATTTTCGTTGAAGTATCAGGTCTTTTAAAAGCTCTTGCTGTGAATCTAACGAAGATCGCTAATGATCTTCGTTTATTGTCGTCAGGACCTCGCAGCGGTTTTGCCGAAATTCGTCTACCAGAACTTCAGGCCGGATCTTCCATTATGCCAGGCAAGGTCAATCCAATTATTCCAGAAGCCGTAAATCAAGTGGCGTATCAAGTGATGGCTGGCGATCTGGCCGTTACTTTGGCAGCTCAAGGTGGTCAATTAGAATTAAACGCTTTCCTACCGCTATTAGCACAGAATCTTCTTAGTAATGGACAGATCTTGACGAATACAGTGAAAATGCTAGGCGAAAAATGTATTCGGCACATTGAAGCAGATGCAGCTCGTTGTCATCAATGGGTGGAAGAAAGTTTATCGCTGGCGACGGCTCTTGTACCTCATATTGGCTATGATGCAGCAAGCAAAATTGCCCATCAGGCGAAAGCCGAAAACAAGTCAATTCGTGAGGCTGCCGCTGCCAGTTTATTGGTGAATGAAGCGGATCTGAATGAAATGTTAAAACCAGAACGAATGACACGACCGCTCCAAGTAAAATCGTCAAAACGATCCTAAGAAAAACTTCTAAAAAATATTTCTAAAAAAATATTTCTAAGAAACACTCCGATTTATAGTCACTACAGGAAAGTTATTCGCAAAATGATAATTTTATAGCAAGAAGGTGAATACCATGAATGAAACACCAAAAGGATCGCGCCTCCATATAGCTCTATTTGGTCGTCGTAATGCTGGCAAATCGAGCTTAATTAATGCTTTGACAAATCAAGATATTGCGCTTGTATCAGATGTACCAGGGACAACAACAGATCCTGTCTATAAGGCAATGGAAATTCTGCCGATTGGTCCTGTTATGATTATTGATACTGCTGGAATTGATGATGTAGGTGAGTTGGGAGAAAAAAGAGTAGCGCGCAGTCTGCAGGTTTTAAATAAGGCTGACGTGGCGTTACTCGTCATTGATAGCCAAGCAGAAATTAGTAATTACGAAATAGAATTGGCGGACAAGGTAATAGAAAAGAAAATCCCACTACTTGTTGTGGCGAATAAGACAGATCTCAAACCATTCAGTGAAGCTCAGGCTAAAGACTGGGAAGAGAAACTGAAGGCTTTGCCAATTCCAGTCAGTGCAATTCAAAAACTTGGTATTGAGAAATTGAAAAAGACGCTTATTGCGAAAGCGCCTGATGACTGGGAAGGGACTCCGGTCATTGGGGATATAGTACAGGGCGGCGATACGGTCGTGCTTGTTGTGCCAATTGACTTGGCGGCGCCAAAAGGCAGACTGATTTTACCGCAAGTACAGACGATCCGTGATTTGCTTGATCATGATGCTTTTTGTCTTGTTGTAAAGGAACGGGAGTTAAAGCGGGCCTTAGAGAATCTAAAGGAACCACCTAAACTCGTCGTTACGGATTCGCAGGAATTCCTAAAAGTAGCGGCCGATACGCCGCCTGAAGTTTTGTTAACTTCGTTTTCAATTCTTTTTGCACGCCATAAGGGCGATTTAAATACTCTAGTAGCCGGAGCGAGAGCAGTTGATCAATTGCAGCCTGGTGATAAGATTCTTATTGCTGAAGGTTGTACCCATCATCGTCAGGCTGATGATATTGGACAAGTTAAAATTCCTCGTTGGCTGCGGCAGCATGTTGGTGGTGAACTGGAATTTGATTGGGTAGCTGGGAGCCAATTTCCCGATGACCTATCACCCTATCGCCTCATTATTCATTGCGGTTCTTGTATGCTAAATCGTCGTGAGATGCTGCATCGCTTAGCGATGGCGCGGGAACAAAATGTTCCAATTGTAAATTATGGTGTACTGATTGCTCATCTTCATGGCATTTTAAGTCGAGCGCTTCGGCCGTTTCCCTTAGCAAAGATGATTTATGAGGATGAAGAATAGCATTAGAACAATTCTTATGCGTACAATAGAGAAGAGCAGAGGAATATAGGGAGATGAAGTATTGAAAGGAACGATTGTAAATGCCGTTGCAGTACTTGGCGGCACTTGTTTGGGGGCTGGATTAAAACGGGGATTCCCAGAAAAATATCGTCAAAGTATTATGCAGGCTTTAGCGCTCTGTGTTTTGCTTATTGGCATGATGATGGCCGTAAAAACTGAGAATATTTTAATTGTGATTCTTAGTTTAATCATCGGAGCAATCATTGGTGAGTTTTTGGCAATTTCCGCTCATCTAGAAGCTTTAGGGCAATGGATCAATCAGAAATGCGGCGGCAAGGACGCTAAAATCGGCCAGGCCTTTGTTACAGCAAGCCTCGTATTTTGCGTAGGGGCTATGGCCGTTGTGGGCTCACTGCAGGAAGGTCTGACAGGCGATCCGACCACACTTTATGCTAAAAGTATGCTTGATGGAATTGCGTCGGTCATTTTTTCCGCTACGTTAGGGATCGGTGTTGGACTTTCCAGCTTGACGATTCTGCTATATCAAGGTACGATTACAGCAATTGCCGGTTTTTTAAGCCCTTTTCTGTCTGAGGCTGTGATTCATGAAATGACTGCAGTTGGTGGAATTCTCATTATGGCAATTGGATTAATTATGTTGGAAATAAAGGAAATTCCTGTAGCAAACTGGCTGCCGGCAATTCCTGCGGCTTTAGTACTTACGCTGCTATGGCCCTTTTGATTTAAGGAAAAGAAAGGTGTGCACGAAAATGGAGTTTATGCAGTACATTACAGATTTGATTATGGCAAATTTGGGAACCATGATTCTTGGCTTAACGGTTTGTTTATTTTTAGCCCTATTAATTTTCATTAGCATTAATATTAAATTATCACGCTTAAATAAGCGGTATCGCAAACTGATGAGCGGTGCCGAAGGGGCTAATATTGAACAACTTTTAATGCAGCATATTGAAGAATTAAGAACAGGCATGAAAACAATTACTGCCGTGGAACAGGAGTGCAAAAGCATTCGCGAAGACAGTCGGACGAATTTGAAGAAAGTTGGGATGGTTCGGTTCAATGCCTTTGAGGATACAGGCAGTGACTTGAGTTTTGCGATTGCTATTCTTGATGAGAAAAACAATGGCTTTGTTCTTTCCAATATTTTTGGCCGTAATGAAGCACGAGTTTATGCTAAGCCGATTGAAGCTGGACTGTCTACTTACTTTTTATCAGATGAAGAAAAGGAAGCTTTACAACGGGCACAAAAAAATTAAATTTTGGCAGGATTTTTTTAAAACATGGAGAAGTAATCAAGGTTAGAACAACGCATTTTTTAGGCGGTGAAAGAAATGAATGAAATGAAACAAAAGGCAAAACCAGATAAGCGGGAATATACGCTAATGCTGGTGCCTCATCACGGCAAAGACGTTCGCAGTATACGCATTCCCATACGCTACTTTAAATATGCAGTAAGTTCCGTACTTGTGGTTACACTCCTGTTTTTTGGAACCCTATTTCATCTGCAGTACAAATCTGCACGAGCTGTTTTTGACAAAAGCGAATATGTTCGTTTGCAGCAGGTCAATCACGAACAAGAGCAAGAGATTATTAATTTAGCACAGCAAGCGGCTAAATTGCAGGAAAATATGAATCGATTGAATGCTCTTGACGCCGATATTCGGCGGATGCTTAACTCAGAAGAAGCAGCTCAGACTTCTAGATCGATGGAAGCTCCTCGCCCTAAAGGTGCTTTTAATGGTCAGGGTGGTCCAGGTCCTATTCCCCAGATTACTGATATTGCCAGCAATTTGAATTCCTTGGATCAAGCCATTAACGCTCGTGAACAGAGCCTACTCGAAATTAAACAGAGAATTGCCGATAAAAATGCCAAATTAGCTAAGACACCTTCGATTTGGCCTGCTGAAGGCGATGTTACATCGCGGTTTGGCTATCGATCTTCTCCGTTTGGCGGCGGTGCTGATTTTCATCCAGGAATTGACATTGCCAACAATTATGGAACACCCGTTCATGCTGTGGCCGACGGCGTTGTAATATATGCGGATTGGTATAGCGGCTACGGTAAGCTTGTTCAGATTGATCATGGCAACGGGATTGTAAGCTTTTATGGTCACAATCAGGCTTTGCTCGTAAAAGTGGGACAGACTATCAAAAAAGGTGATGTTATTTCTGAAATGGGCAGCACTGGTTTAAGTACAGGACCTCATGTACATTATGAGATTCGCGTAAATGGAACAGCCGTTGACCCTACTTCCTTCTTATAAGAAAAAACGATAGCAGTTGATATAGTATAGCCTGCTTGTTTGATTTTTAGCTGAATCCAGAGCAGCTTCTAACTGATAATAGGAGAGATGAGAATGTTTGGTGGAAAAACAAAGTCAGTCCATACGGAACATATTGAAACAATTATCGGTCAAGGAACTCTTTTTAAGGGGAAAGTGGAAGCGACCGGGACGATTCGAATTGATGGACGCTTTGAAGGCGAAGTCCTATCAAGTGGTGATCTGATTATTGGCGAATCCGGTGTGGTAACAGCTCAGATTCAGGCAAAAAGTTTGACAATTGCTGGAACTCTGCAAGGCAATGCTACTGTTCAGGAAAAGCTGGAGCTTTTACCGACAGGAAAGCTTTACGGTGATATTGCGGCGAATGTACTGAGCATTGGCGAAGGAGCCGTATTTAAAGGCGCTTGCGCTATGAGTAATAATTACAGTTCTGAACCAGTACTAGAATAAAATCTTAATAGCATAGCGGCTTTTGTTCTGAAAACAATGGCAGGCATGATTTTGCACCTCCTGAAAGACACTAACCTTAGAGTCTTGAACAGGAGGTGTTTTTTTATGTTTCGCGTGTCAGTAGAAACGGGGCTACGGGAAGTGAAAGAACATTTGCATAGTCAAGGCTACGAAGTTGTTGATATGGCCGAAACAATCAGACCTGTGCAGGCTATTGTTTATGCTGGACCCGTAGTGAAAGAGCAGTTTTGTTGTCGTTGCGATGGCGATAGCCCCTTGTTTATTAATGCCACCGCTTTAACGAAAGAGCAGGTTGTTGAAAACTTGCAAGCGCCCTTTCAGTAACTACCATTTTTTATAAAAATTAGTTAAGACGAGGTGAATTTTATGCAGGGTATTATTGGTTTGGAAAAAGAACTTGACCGTTTATCGCCTGTACTAGAAACGGAAGGTTATGAGGTCGTTGTTTTTGATGTAAAGATGCCCGAGCAGGATATTGACGCTTTGGTAGTAAGCGGGTTGGAAAGTCCGGACCTCTATACTACGGAAGAATTGGTTGATGTACCGATTATTAACGCTTCAGGTAAGACGACCGAAGAGATTCTAGCTGAACTAGAAAAATTATAGATTCTATCGTTGTCTCAAAATAAGCTAGCGCTGATTTCCTATGGTCAGCGCTATTTTTTATCGGCAAGGAAATTGCTTTTAATACTTAGGTAAAGCCTCAACGTGAGTTGCAGTCATGGTTACTTTGGTATTGGGCAGTAAGGCTAAGAAAATACCATAAGAAATCGTTTCTGCCATTTTTACGACAAGATTGAGGCGAGTACTTTGTAGAACCAGTTGCTCCATAAAGCCGCCTACGTTTACGATGCCAGTAATGTACGCATCACCGACAGCCGGAAGATCTTTGCGCAGAGCTGTTCCTGGCTTCAGAGAGCCTCGCCCTAATGATATGGAGCCTACATGATCCAGTTTCCCTAGGCAGGCGTCAATCGCGATCAAGAAAGGGTTAGGAAAGCTTTGGTGAATATAGTCAAGTTTTTCTACTAAGTTTGTGGCATGAACCGGCTCATCAAGGGTACCAAATACAGGTATTTGAGGTAAAAGAGTCGTTAGCTTTGTTCCGGTAAGCGGGCCAAGGCAGTCGCCGGTAGAACGATCACTACCAATACAAACCAGCACTAAGGGTTGGTTGGCGGCAGCAGCGGCAGCGGCGAATGCTGACAAGTTCTGTGCAATCTTAAAGGGCGTTTCTTCCTCATGGACATGGTAGTTTTCTCCTTGCGGACAAAAGGACTTGATGAAGTCATTTAACATAAGTAAAACTCCTGCATTTTTGCATTTTATTCTAGTATGAACAAAAGAAGTCCATTTTTATACAAGGCCGTAAAGATTATGATTTTAGGGGAATGAGAATTTTAAAATATGGATTAAGCCAAAATGCAATTAGTTAAACATAGATAATTTATTTTAATTATAATAAAAGCGAATGTCTCTATTGGGAAAACAAAATTAAAAATATGATATTGACACTATGTAAATGTGCACATATAATTAAAAACAAGCACAAAAATACGTTTTAAAAGAACGTAACTAATTATTAATGTGCATAATTGTAAAGCGAAATTATTTTATGATTACTTTGGAACTGAATTCGAGGAGGCGGACTATGTTTACAAAAAAGAGAAAATTATTGAGTTTAGCAATTGGCTTAACGATGCTGGCTGGTGTGGTAGCTGGCTGTGGCGGCGGCAGCGGCGCTGATTCTAAAGAAATTAAAATCGGCGGTGACTTCGAATTAACAGGTGGTGTTGCTTCCTATGGTCAATCAGCCGTAAATGGGGCTAAGCTTGCTTTTAAACAAGTCAATGCTTCCGGTGGGGTTTTAGGAAAACAAATCAATTTTGTGGTAGCTGATAATAAATCAGAGCCATCTGAGTCAGCTAATGCTGTAACTAAGCTGATTACTCAGGATAAAGTATCTGTGATCTTAGGAGCTGTAGCCAGCTCGAATACTTTAGCCGCTGTACAGGTTGCTACTGATAACAAAATTCCTTTCTTGACACCTACGTCGACGAATCCTAAAGTTACTGTTGATGATAGTGGAAAAGTAAAAGATTATATTTTCCGTTCTTGCTTTATCGATCCTTTCCAAGGCACGGTTATGGCTAATTTTGCCGGAAAAACCTTAAAAGCGAAAACGGCAGTAATTTATATTGATAACAGCTCCGATTATTCTAAAGGTTTGGCTCAATTCTTTGAAGAAAACTTTGTGAAAAATGGCGGATCGATTGTTGCCAAAGAAGCTTATCTGCAAAAAGATCAGGACTTCAAAGCGACTTTGACGAAAATTAAAGCAGCCAATGCCGATGTTATCTATGTTCCTGGCTACTATGAAGAAGTTGGCAAAATCGTAAAACAGGCCCGTGAACTTGGCATTACTTCACCAATTCTCGGTGGCGATGGTTGGGATTCGCCGAAACTGGTAGAGATTGCTGGTAAAGATGTCTTGAATAATACCTTCTTCAGTAATCACTATTCTCCGGAAGATAAAGACCCAGCTGTTGTGAAATTTGTGGAAGACTATAAAAAAGAATATAACCAGAATCCTGACGCTTTAGCAGCGCTTGGTTTTGATGCGGCGATGACTGTAGTTGACGCGATTAAACGGGCTAACAGCGCTGAACCTGCTAAGATTAAAGATGCTTTAGCAGCTACGAAGGATCTGAAACTGGTAACTGGACTTATCACCCTTGATGCCAGCCATAATCCGATTAAGAGTGCCGTTATTATTGAAATGAAAGATGGTAAACAAACCTTTAAAGAAAAAATTAACCCTTGATCTTTGGAAAGCTAGTAGAGTGAAAAGGCCCCTAGAGGCTTATTAGAAAAATACTGCAGCAAAGGGATAAGGCCGCGGCCTTATCCCTTATTATTCCAAGATATTCTCAAATTGATTCTAATTTTACGAAAAGATGGGAGGAGAAAGCTAGTGGATTCTTTTATGCAACAACTATTACAACAGTTAATCAATGGCATTTCTCTCGGCAGCATTTATGCGCTGATCGCCCTGGGGTACACCATGGTTTATGGTATCATTCGTCTAATTAACTTTGCTCATGGCGACATTTATATGGTGGGGGCTTATGTAGGATTTTTCTCAACGACATTTTTACACATGTCTTTTCTTCCCGCACTTCTAGCATCGATGGTTTTAACTGGTATTGCCGGTATGGTCATTGAGCGGCTGGCTTATCGCCCGCTGCGCCATGCGCCGAAAATTGCCGTCTTAATTACCGCCATTGGCGTATCACTCTTGTTAGAATATGGCGGTGTATTGCTTGTAACGCCTCAGCCTCGAACATTTCCGGCCATTTTTACAGCCGATGTATATAACCTAGGACCTCTCGTGATTAATAGCCAGCAGATTCTAATTCTCGTTGTTTCTGTCGTCCTCATGGTGATCCTGACCTACGTCGTGCAATATACGAAGCTCGGCAAAGCTATGCGCGCCGTTTCCTTTGATAATGACGCGGCTATGCTTATGGGCATTAACGTCAATACGGTTATTTCCTTTAC
>NZ_JBVXUT010000008.1:0-153883 GCF_055901755.1 Pelorhabdus sp. sgz311001 | reverse complement strand
ACTTATCCATCGTTTAGTTTTCAGAGAGCCGCTACCGAAGCAGCTTAGATAGTTTACCATCTTTCGAACCAGTTTGTCAAGCACTTTTTTCAAAGTTTCTTTTTTAACCGTTTCGCCTTCGTTTTTAGAAGCGATGATTCTTTTCTGTTTTCGTGTCGCTCAGCGGCGACTTGTATATAATAGCACAGCCAATTCACTTATGTCAACACTTTTTCGCAAAGTATTTTTAAGTTTTTTACAAAATGAATAGCTTGGCCAAAATTAATAGAATAATCCCTGGTATCCCTAAAAATCCAGCAATCAATGCCGTAATAGGATTCAATGCCAAGGTAAACCCAAAGTGAGCACCGACAAAGTTAATTACATAAAGCATAATGCCACCGATAATTGCATTGTAAATCAGTTTAAAAACCAATCGAAGCGGCATGAGGAAAATCTTGCCAATAAAAAAAATCAAAGCAATGCCAAATAAATAGGCTAAAGCAACATTGAAATCTAATCCGAGCGCAGCCATGAACTCACTTCCCTCGCTATTTTATCTGCTTGTTACTATTGTAGCGGAGAAAGTGTCTTCTGTCACCTTTCTCCTAATACTTCCATGGCGGAGAAATCTTTTCAGCGAAATCTCGCAGAACGGCCGTTTGACTAATCGGCAACACACACAGCCCCTCCAAGCGGGCCTGCTTTAATAAGTAGCGGTATTTTATTTCAGCTGCTTTAATCGAGAAAATCGCATACTCAGTCAAATCCGGGTCATGAACAAATTCAAAATACCTTTTTGCTCGTAACCATTCCTCTTTAGCGCCTGCCAACAATCTGACCTCATCAAGCAAAGGATTCTTCCTCGGCTGCTTCAATTCCAAGAAAACAAGAATTCTTTCCCACCAAGCTTTCATGGCACCCCCTCCTGCTACACTATATGGTCAGCACGTCCTGATTATACATTTGTCACAAAAATAAACCTCAGGGCTTCCTTATAAACGGAATCCCTGAGGTTTTTACATTTCACGTCGATTTTCCAGCGCCTTTGATAAGGTCATTTCATCAGCATAATCAAGATCGCCGCCAACAGGCAGGCCGTGAGCAATACGAGTGACTTTAATCCCCAACGGTTTTAGCAAACGCGATAGATAAAGCGCTGTCGCCTCGCCTTCCACATCAGGATTTGTCGCTACAATGACTTCTTGGAAAGATTCCAGCGAAAGCCTAGCTAACAGTTCTTTGACTTTGATTTGTTCTGGGCCAATGCCTTCTAAGGGGGATAAAGCACCATGCAATACATGGTACTGACCATGATACTGCCGCGTCCGCTCCATAGCCCCCACGTCACGCGGTTCTTCTACAACGCAAAGAATTTGTTTCTCCCTAGACTCATCCTGACATAACAAGCAAGGGTCCTGATCCGTCAAATTATAGCAGCGTGAGCAGTAGCGAATTCTCTCTTTTGCTTCCATAATCGCCTGTGCCAAAGCAAGAGCCTTTTCCTTATCGACAGCTAAAATATGATAAGCCAGACGGGTGGCAGTTTTCTGCCCGATGCCCGGCAATCGTCGAAACTGTTCCACAAGTTTGGCCAGAGGAGCCAGTTTTTGCATGTCTTACAGCATTCCCGGCGGTAAATTCAACCCGCCAGTCAATTTACCCATTTCCTGCGCCATCATATCATCGACCTTTTTCAAGGCTTCATTGACAGCAGCTGTAATAAGATCTTCCAGCATTTCAACATCTTCCGGGTCAACTGCCGAAGGATTGATTTTAATGGATTGAATTTGTTTTTCCCCTGTTACAACAACAGTAACTACACCGCCGCCAGCAGAAGCCTCGAGCGTACGCTTTTTTAATTCATTCTGCAGTTTGCCCATTTCTGCTTGCAATTTCTGCACCTTTTTCATCATGGCACCCATATTGCCCATGTTTCCAAACATCTAGTGATCCTCCTTAGGATTTTCTTGTTTTATAACTTGACCGCCAAACATTTGCTTGGCCTTGATTAAAGCCGGATGATCCTCCTGCGGTCCAACAGCCTCTTGCGACTTATCAGCAGCAGGCGCCGACTTAACGGGTACAGCTGCCTCACTTTGCAAGACACAGCGAAGGACGATAGGTCGCCCAGCTCTTTGGCCTATGATGTTCTCGATAATCGAGCGATAATCCTCTTTTTGCGTCCGATCTTTCGGAAAAGCCGAAGCAAAAGCTATAATGGCGCCTTCTTGACTCACTTCAACTAGTTTCCCCTGAGCCACGCAGGCATGAACCGATCTTTTCCCCTGAGCGATTAGTTCTTTAAGCACACTATCCCACAAAGCGTCCAAATTATGCAGGTCAATAGGCTCCGCCACTGAAACCGTTTCTTTTGACTGTGCTTTTGCCTTAGGCTCAGTTACTGGGGCAGCAGCAGGCAAATCAGCCGAATTAGAAACAAATTGCTTTTCTACTACAGCCGCTCGCTCCGGCGTCTGACGACTAGGCCCAACGTCGATCGCCTGTTTTTGACCGCGCGACGTAAAACCAGACTGGCTCTGACGAGCTATTGGCGTACTGTCGACACCTTGGTTATGCAAAGCTCTTTCTAATTCTTCAACCCGGGCCACAAGCCCAGCTAAAGTTTGCTCTTTCCGACGACACAGCGATAAAAAGGCCATCTCCGCATCAAGACGCGGCGTATTCGATCGTTTCGCCCGTTCCCAAGCCTCCTGACACTTTTCAATAACCTGTATGACTTCCTCTTGCGTAAAGAGTCGACCAAGTTCAATGAGATGGTCTCGATTCCCGCCGAAATGATCATCAATCATCTGCGGTGCTGCTTGATATAACAGCAGATTGCGGGAGTACACTGCTAATTCGGCTAATAATTGACGAACATCCTTACCTGCCGTTAAAATTTGATCAAGCGTTAAAAAAGCAGCTTCCATCTGGCAGCTGGCAATCTCTTGTAGCAAAGAATATATCCAGTCATCACCGATTAGGCCTAATAAATTCCGCACATCCTCTGGTAGAATCTCTCCATCTACCATCACACTGCACTGATCGAGAACACTTAAAGCATCACGCAGTCCGCCTTCAGCATGAACCGCAATCAGTTTGAGCGCCTCATCATTCACGGCAATAGCGCTTTCTTGCGCCACATGGCGCAAGTGAGTCATTAAATCAGTCACTTTAATCCGATGAAAATCATAGCGTTGGCATCGCGAATGAATGGTAGCAGGAATTCGATGCGGCTCCGTTGTGGCTAGAATGAACACCACATGAGCCGGAGGTTCTTCCAATGTTTTTAACAGCGCATTGAATGCTTCTTGAGTCAGCATATGTACTTCGTCAATAATATAGACTTTATAGCGGCCTTCCGCCGGTGCAAATTTAACGGTTTCACGCAAATCGCGAATCTCGTCAATTCCACGATTGGAAGCAGCATCAATTTCAAAGACATCCATTGAGCTATTCTGATTAATCTTTTCACAGTTGGAACATTCATTACAGGGATTCGCTGTCGGTCCATGCTCACAATTTAAAGCTTTGGCTAAAATCTTAGCAGTACTTGTCTTGCCTGTACCGCGAGGCCCGGTAAACAGATAGGCATGAGTGGTCTTCCCTGTCTCAATGGCATTTTTTAGAGTTTGGCTGATATGTGTCTGGCCCACTAATCCGTCAAAATTATAGGGCCGCCACTTGCGGTATAAAGCCACATAAGCCATAGGAACACCTCCTTCTTACTACTGAAACCGTTTTTTCTTTCTTCGCGTTTATTTCTCAGTTTTCCTCTCTAAACGGAAATTTACTCCGTCTAGCAAAGACAAGTTATTTTTATTGATAAAATAAAAAAACAGCCAACAAGGCTGTTTCTTTATTTTGCGACCGCTATTTTTAACGTCGGACTACGATCCCTACAGCAGGCACCCTTGCGGCACATAACAGGGATCACTTATCGCTGCTTCCTTCCGGACCTGACGAGGTTCATGAGCTGCCATTGCGCAAGACCCGCCATAAAAACCGTAGCCCGACCTTAAAAATAACAAGCCGTCTCTCATTAGGCTAAAAAAGCCTTTATAAATTATCAGCGATAACTTATCAAGGCTCACTTTGTAAATATGGCGGAGAGAGAGGGATTCGAACCCTCGGTAGAGTTTCCCCTACACACGCTTTCCAGGCGTGCTCCTTCAACCACTCGGACATCTCTCCGTTTGCTCTACAGACGCAAGTAATATTATATAGCACAAAAATCAAAAATGCAATAGGTTATTTAAAATTCTTGTTATTTAAAATTTTTACAAACAACTTGATTCCTACCGCGCTGCTTTGCCAAGTATAGTGCCTGGTCAGCCCGCACCAGTAAATCTTTTAATTCCAAACCTTCGGCAGGCACCACCACTGTCAGTCCAATGCTAATCGTAAGCATTGGGGAAACTGGGGAAAAGGGGTTTCTAATCTCTTGCTGCACCACAGTTTTTCGTACTTTTTCTAAAATATCATACCCATCAGCCATAGAAACCTTTGGCAACATGGCTACAAATTCTTCACCGCCATAGCGAGCAAAAAACCCATCATAGGGCTTTAACACTTTGCGAACAGTTCGAGCAATGCGCTGCAGACAGCGATCCCCTTCGACATGTCCGTTCAAATCATTATAATACTTAAAATAGTCGATATCGATCATGGCTAATGCCAGCGGCTGGCGCTGCCGTTTTGCCTTACGCCAGGCATTTTTTAAATAATCATCAAAACTGCGCCTATTAGGCAGGCTTGTGAGACTATCGATCGAAGATAAACGCTTCAAACGCTCCATGACCGCTTTATGATACAAAGAAGAATAAATATAAGTCAGCTTGCTAATTGATTCTGCCGTAGCCGAGCGTGGCGGACTGACTAAAACAGTAACATTCGGCGGCAAATCCGCACCAAAGCGAGTATACAAAGCGCTGCCAGGCCCAACATAGGCAATGCCGCCAATAATGCAAGTTGCACCTTGCAATAAAGCAACAGCCCTGTCATGATCGATCTCATCATAGGGGAGAATTTCATAGTGCAAATTATTCAGTCCATAGCGAGTAATCCGATCCACTAAAACGCGCGTTCCTGAAACACTATTATTAAAGATAAGAACCTTTTCCCCAGCGTCAATCCGGCTCAATCGCAAAAAATATTCCGTAGGCGAAACTAGAGTTAACGCAGCTACTTTCTCCGGGCCAAAGGCTATTTCCATTTCTTCTTTACGATTAATTAAACAGACATATAAGTCAGCTGGCGGCGCCTGCCGATAGTTGGTCACATCAGCCGTCATAATACGAGCGCCGCCACCAATAGCTGATACAACGACCTGTTTAATTTCTGTTACATTTGCTGCGTTGGCCCCAATCACTAAAATTTTAATGGCTGCCACAATTATGCTCTCCTTAGTCCACGGCGATTTCACTTATTATTATTAATTTTCCCGCTTTTTTCGCAATTTCCTGCCCTTTGCTACTGAAAATCCCCCTAAAACTGGTTAACAGGATTTCACCGAGGCAGCACGAATTTATTATTCTAATTATGCCCATAGATCGTAAGGAGGTTACTATGAAAGACTGGTTTCTCGCAATTCGCCCTTGGACGCTAACGGCGTCGCTTGTACCGATTTCTCTCGGCACAGCCCTCGCCTTTACAGAAACGAAACTGTTTCTTTGGACTCATTTTTTTGCCGCCCTCGGCGGCGGTATGTTACTGCAAATCGGCGCCAATCTTTTAAACACTTACAGTGATTATGTAAAAGGCGTCGACACCATCGCCTCCGCTCACAGCTGTCCGCAATTAGTTACCGGCACAATGACACCACAAGCCATGCAACAAGCTGCTCGTTTAGCAGTGGCCCTTGGTACGCTGCTCGGTCTTTGGCTAACCTATGAGTGTGGTTGGCCGATTGCGTTTTGCGGCTTGATTGGTATAATTGGCGCCTATACCTACACTGGCGGACCTCTCCCCTATAAATACCGCGGTCTCGGCTCCATTTTCGTATTTTTTCTGATGGGACCGCTCATGGTCTGGCCTGCCTATTATGTGCAAACAGAAGTGCTATCCTTCTGGCCAATCATCGCTTCGCTTCCCATATCCTTTCTCGTTGCGGCCATCTTGCACGCCAATGATCTGCGTGATTTAGAAGATGACAAAGAAGCAGGCATTCAAACCTTGGCGCTCTTTCTTGGCTTAAATCGGGCCATGGCACTTTATTTCTTCTTATATTCCGCAGCATTCCTCTCACTTGCCGCACTCATCGCTGCTCAGTTGCTACCGTTAAGCGCCGCTTTTACATTTCTCTTGGCGCCACTGGCAATCAAAGAATTGCACAGCGCCCGACTCGCCTGGCTGGGTGATCGGACACGCATGATTTTTCTCGTAAAAAATACAGCTTCCTTCCACGGAAAACTGGGCCTCTTATTAGCCTTTTCAATTTTTCTTCACAACTTCAATTCCTTGTAAGCTGCTTATAAAAAGCAGCTTTCTTTTTTTGCCAAAAATGTGAAAATCAGCTTATAATAAAAGAAGTCTTAGTCTGCAAGGAGGATCTCCATGAGCTGTTATACCATATCACCAGAGGTAGCTTCCGTATACACCAAGTTAAAGAATGATCCCAGTATCACCACAGGCATCGCTTTTTTAGAAAGCGACGCCACACAAACAGTCGCTAATCAAAAAACCTTAACGGAAATTGCGGCGCCCCCCTTCGCGGAATCAACTCGCGCCGCTTATTATTTAAGTCAATTGAAGCAATTAGGACTAACAGACCTACAAGCCGACTCAGAAGGAAGTGTCTTTGGCACCTATAAGGGCTCAGGTCAAGGACCAACCCTATTTGTCTCGGCCCACCTTGATACAGTTTTTCCCGCTGATACAGACGTAACGGTCAAAGAGATTGACGGTCGTCTGTATGCGCCAGGCATTGCCGATGATGCTCGCGGCCTTGCCGCCATTTTAACAGTCATCCGTGCGCTGCGCCAAAGCAACATCGCCACAGAGGGCGATATCATTTTTGGCGGAACAGTAGGTGAAGAAGGTCTCGGTAACTTACGCGGCGTAAAAAACTTCTTTGCACAACAAAAAAACATCGATGGGTTTATCACCATTGACGGAACAAGCCCGAATCACATCACTTACCTAGCTACAGGCAGCCGTCGCTATGAAATCATTTATCACGGCCCTGGCGGCCATAGTTTCAATCACTTTGGGCAACCCAGCGCCACCCATGCTCTGGGGCGAGCCATCTCTAAGATTGCCAATCTCGTACCGCCGACAACACCTAAAACAACTTTTACAATCGGCACAATCACTGGCGGTACCTCCATTAACTCCATTGCCGAAGAAGCCAGTATGACTGTCGACATCCGCTCTGACAGCGAAGCAGAATTGAAGAAACTAGAAGAGAATATTATTGCCTTTGCGGATAAAGCTGCCGTAGAGGAAAATCTCCGTTGGAACAGCCAAGACCTTACTGTCCAGCTTAAACTCATCGGCGATCGCCCTGCCGCCAGTCAACCAAAAGATTTGATGATTGTCCAAAGCGCGTGGGCTGCTGCCGACGCCTTGCAGTTAAATCCCGCTTTAAGTTCAGCTGGCAGCACCGATGCCAACTACCCCATGAGCTTAGGAATTCCTTCGCTGCGTCTGGGCGGTGGCGGCGACAGCGGTCAAGGGCACTCGCTTGGCGAATGGTTCGACCCTACTAACGCCTTTTGGGGTCCTCAAACCATTTTTCTTACCGTACTTGGCCTCGTAGGTGTAAAAGATTTAACGGCCCCGCTGCTACCGCACCGTTAATAATCCAGACCTTACGTATACAAAGAAGCCGGACGACAGATTAAATCTTTCTGTCGCCCGGCTTTTTCTATAGAATCCGCTCCAAGCAGTATCCTTAGATTTTATAAACCCCTCACATCAGCTACGCACAAGTTTTCTTTGCAGCAGCAAAAAAGTTCTATATTGAAATTTTAGTCTAAAAGATATTTACATTGATGGGTAGGTCTTTCGCATCGGCAAAGACTGTGCAGAATTCATCCACATAATGGGGATCAACAAGATATATCCCCTTCGCATCTTCGACCCACTTGGAACGTCCTTGCAAATCATGAATTGTATAGATTGTCATGTTCATCCCGCCTTTCAATTTATATTGATGTTCTTTCCTTACTTTTATAATAGACCAGTCGTCTATAAAAATCAAGAGAAATTTTTATAAAAAAATAGACTGTCTCACTTAGCGAAAAAATCAGCATACATTGTGGTTTAATTTACGTACTCCTCACAACATATGGTAGAAACTTCTCGCACTGAAACAGCCCATTTCTCAAAACTTTATCAATACTTTTTCTTACGAGGCTCGGTCAATCACTTCTTGATATTTTCCCCGCACATCCTTTACGGTTTGAAAAAAGACCTCTAACGGCGTAAGCTTTTCCGTACTGGCGCTCAGCATGTCCTGACGCAATAGCTTTGCGTCAAAAACCCGATAAAAGCGTTTTTCAACAGTCATATCATACGTATCAGCATTATCTTTGGAACGTTTGGCAACAAGTTCTGTAACTAACACATAGTCACAACCAGCTTCACGGGCTGCTATAATTGCCGCCTGATCCGACGAAGCCGCCTCCCCAAGAAAATAGCTTGGTAAAAACCGACTTGCTTCTAATTGCAGCATTTCTACCATATAAGGCTGCTCGCTCTGTAATTTTTCCGGTAGCGCGGCGCGAAGTGACGCAACATACACAAGCGGACTGCCCGCCACAGTTCGCTGCTTAGGATAAAGCCTTCCCGCTGTAACAGCCGCTTGCGCTCTAGCATCAAAATAACGCTTCAACGCAAGATCCATATACAAAGTAATGTCATGAGGCGAATAAAAAAAATAGTCGGGAACATCGAAATGCAACTCACGACCAAACTGAACATAGCCGCCAGGAATATCCCTAAGAACAGTCGGAATCGGATCGCCTTGCATGGTCACGCGTAACAGCTTAAGTTTAGACCCTATTATCCGCTTGAAACCCTCATTGCCTACTGCTGGCGCACCAAAAGTAATCACGCGAATCTGGCTTGGCTGTATGCCATCAGCAATCATTTGCGCACCGCCTAGAGTAGCCACGGCACCGCCTAAACTATGGCCGACAAGATAAAGCTTTTGATCAGGATGATCTTTTAGATCTTGCAAAATGTCATTAGCCGCTCCAAGGGTCTGACCAAAGCGAGCTTTTTCCGCCGTCTGCTCATATTGATAAAAGCCCTCATGGACAAGGGGCTCATCATTTTCCACCTTAGCCGCATTAGAGTTAAGGGTCTTATAAGTTTCTGGGGCAAAAGGAATCTTGCCCCAACGTAAGTCAACACTAATATCTGAACTATTTTCCGTCCCGGTGACAGCAATTAAGTAAAAGGGTCTAGTCTCACCGGGAAACTGTTTTTTGGCAAGAAAGAACCGCGCATCAGCGTCTTTTCCTTTATGTTCATAGGGAATAATATCCCAGCCTTCTTCTTCTAGGGCTTTTATCGCCATAGACCCATAGCGGTCATGGTAAGCTGCCAAACAAGCGGCAGCGGCAATAAACGTTTCGTGAGCCTCAATATAGTTTTTTAAATCCTCTTTTTTTTCTACTTTCATGAGTTTTGCCGGATTTTCATCAAAGACAAGTTTCGCCCGCTCGGCGCTAGCAGCAGTCGGCAAAAGCAGTAAAACACAAAGGACTACAAAGATCTTTTGCCGCCAAAAACAGACCTTACCCATGGCACCACCTACTATCGCAAATTTATTTTGCCTATAGTATAACACACTATTGACTCGATAGTCAGACGATTTGTGTTAAATAAACCTCCCTAATACAAATCAGATTTCGACAGGTATAGAATGGGTCTCACGCGAATCACAAAGCGGCATGTCTGGCTTAACGGCCAGCCAAGCAACTACGCCAACTAAGGCAAGCGCCGCTGTATTTAAAATAGCCGCCTGCCAACCGTAATTGGTGGCAATCCAGGCCGTTAATAAAGGCGCCGCCGCTCCACCTAAATTCCCCCACAAATTCATCCAGCCAGAAACGGAACCAGAATACTCACCGCCAATATCAATACAGGCAGCCCAAGAAGAACTAAAGGTAAGACCTAGCGAACCTAGCGACAAAGTAAGCCAAAAAAGATTCCAAAAGGGACTTTGCGCCAGTGCTCCAAGATACAGGGACAAGCAACAAAAAGCGAGACCGAAAGCGGCAAAAATTGTCCGCGACTTGGTTTTTGATACTCCAGCCACGACAAGCTTATCACTCATAACACCTGTCGATAAAGTTACAATACATAATGCAATCCAGGGAAGCGATGCGGCAAACCCCATGCTAGTAAGAGAAAATCCTCTGGCTTCCATCAGATATAGCGGCAGCCAAGCTAAAAAAACGTACATAATATAGTCAGTTACGAAAAATTGGATACCAATAGCCCAAAACTGCGAGGACGTAAAAAAGTCCTTCCAGGGAGCTTTTCGCTCTGAAGTGTTTTTCGTTTCTCTATCACCTTCAATATATTGAGCCTCAGTCGGACTCACAAAGCGGCTGTCGCGCGGTGATTCTCTGACAAAATACCACCATAATGCCGCCAACAACAGCCCCATTAAGCCAAACAAAACAAAAACAGACCGCCAACCCAGTTGCAGCATCAGGAAAACCGTAACAGCTGGGCCAATTACCGGCCCAATAAACATCCCGCTGAGAAAACAAGCTGAACCTCGGCCTTTTTCGTTTACAGTGAACCACTTATAAATAAACCGGCCAAAAGAAGGAGCCAAGGGCCCTTCGCCAATACCAAAAAAAACGCGCATGGCGGCAAATGAGGCGAAGCTGTTACAAAGCCCCGTTAACGATGTGAACAGTGACCAAAAAGCAACGGCTACCGTAACGACAGAGCGACAACCGAAACGTTCCGCTAACATCCCGCCCGGAACCTGCATACAAGCATACCCCACAAAGAAAGCCGTCTGAAGCGCCCCCATATCGAGCTTACTAAAACCGAACTCCTGCATAATCGCTGGCGTTGCCACAGACAAGTTTACCCGATCCATATACGAAATAAAACTAATCGCAAACATAATTAAAGCTAAGCGCCACCGGAAATTTGTACATTCTTGCATGTTCTCCCCATCCCTCTCATTAATTAATCGTTCCGTAATTAATCATTCCGTGCCAATTTTGCCAAAAGACCTTCTCTTTTTCTTCGTACCAAACGGTTAGGGTGTTTGGACTTCAAAGAAAAGAGAAGGTCTTCGTAAATCAAAAAACCTCTTGCCTCAGTAAGAGGCAAGAGGTTACTCTCGCGATACCACTCTTATCATATCTATTCGCTAAAAATAGATATATCTCATCAGGTCTAACAACCCTAGCAATATAACGGTTGCACTCATAAAGAGCCGTTCCGGCGCAGCCTACTTAAAGTTCAGCTTTGCAGTTCAGGAGTGACGATTGTACTGTTTAGCTGCCGATTCGCACCAACCATCGGCTCTCTGAAGCTTACTAGGTACAACTATTTCCTTCATAACTTTTAAAAAAGAATTATGAAATTGTTTTTGAAAAATTGTAACATTGTAATTTACTATTACAGTATACAAATTTACAAATATTTTGTCAAGACTCTTATGGATCTCTAGCACTACTTATTCTGACTGCTGTATACTAAGATTGTAAACTTATATATTACACACACTAAGGAGCTGACAATGATGCTTACTATTGGCATACTTATTTTTCCGCAAGTAGAGGAACTAGACTTTATTGGCCCTTTCGAAGTATTAAGTTATGTAAATAAAATCCGGCCTGACAGCGTAAAGGTTCTCACCATTGCCGCTGAAAAAACACCACTACGCGCTTTCAATGGCTTGCATATTATTCCCGATGAAACGCTTGCCTCCTGTCCCATCCTTGATCTGCTTGTAATTCCTGGCGGCAAAGGGCGCATCACTGCGATGAAAGATCAGGAACTACTTGCTTTTATTCAGTCGCAAGCTAAAACGGTAAAGTATCTTACTTCCGTTTGCACTGGTGCGTTTTTTCTAGCCGAAGCTGGTTTGCTAACAGGAAAAGCGGCGACAACCTATCATACCGCCTTCGACGAATTAAGCCGCTATTCTGTTCAGGTTTTAGATCAGAAAATTGTTCATTGCGATAAGATCATCACGGCAGGCGGTGTCAGCTCCGGTCTGGAACTTGGTTTCTATCTGCTGAAACTGCTCTTTGGCCGAGAAGTTGCTTTAGAGGCTGCCAGAAAAATAGAATATACCCTTGATGTGTCCCTGCTTGACTAGATAAAACTGGAGGTGCTGCTTATGGAGAGTCTTTTAACAAGTGGTGCATTGCAAGATTTAGCTGCTATTGTGTTTATTGACTTGATTCTTGCGGGTGACAATGCGCTAGTCATTGCCTTAGCCGCCCGCAACCTTCCCGCGCAATATCAAAAGAAAGCGATCTTCTGGGGAACCCTAGGCGCCATTGTGATTCGAGCCATCTCGACCTTGCTGGTTGTCTGGCTGTTACAGCTTCCTGGTCTGATGATTCTTGGCGGTCTTTTACTGCTACTAATTGCCTACCAGCTTGTCACTGATACAAAAACTCACGAAGTTTCAGCAGCGCCAGACTTCATAGGCGCAATCCGTACGATTATCATTGCCGACGGCGTCATGGGCATTGACAATGTCCTAGGGATTGCTGGCATTGCTAAAGACAGCATAAGCACTGTCATCGTGGGCATTCTCATTACGATCCCAATTATCGTCTGGGGAAGCACCTTCTTTATTCAGTTAATTGAGCGCTTTCCACTGCTGCTTTACGGCGGCAGCGCTATTTTAGCCTGGACGGCCGGTGGTTTATTCTTCAGTGACCCGCTCACGGTAAAGTTTGCACCACAAGTTTTGCTCACCCAAGAAACTCTGACAAGCCTCATCATCACAGCCATCATCCTAGCTTTAGCTTGGCGAAAAAATGCTAAGACAATTGCAAGAAACAAAAAAGAACAAAAATAGCAAAGAAGGCAGTCCGACTAAACACTACGGACTGCCTTCTTTATAACTGGATCAGGCCTGCCAGGTCCTAAGCGTTCAAAGTGGAGTTATCTGTCCCTGTCGCCTTGCCTGTAGATGGTAACTCTACTTTATACCAAGTCGCATACAAGACAGGCAATACAAGCAGTGTTAACACAGTAGCGCCAAGCAGACCTCCTGCAATCGCTACTGCCATGGGCCCCCAGAAAATACTTGATACAAGGGGAATCATGCCCAGAATCGCAGCTGCCGCTGTAAGCAAAATAGGCCGGAAACGAATCACCGTGGCATTAATAATGGCATCCCACAAAGATTCGCCTGCCGCCAGCAGTTGATCAATCTGATCCATCAAGATAATGGTATTACGCATAATGATCCCTGATAGAGCCAATATACCTAGTTGCACGACAAAACCCATCGGACTATTGGTTAGCAAAAGTCCGAAAGCTACTCCAATAATTCCTAGTGGCGCCGTCAAAAGAGTAAGAATCATTTTAGGAATGTTCTGCAACTGAATCATCAAGAAAATCATAATAGCTATGATCATCATTGGCACTGGTTCAGAAAGAAACTTCGCCGCCTTGATGCTCGACTCTTTGGAGCCGTCATATTCTATTTCATAGCCTAAAGGCAAATTCGCTCGCAAATCCGCCAGATCCTTATAAATCTGCTCAGCCACATCATCGCCAGTAGCACCAGGCCTAGTCTCAGCCTGAACTATGATCATGGGCTTCAAATCACGGCGATAAATCAGCCCTTCTTCCGCATCGAAAGAAATTTTTGCAATCTGCTCAAGCGGTACATATTTGCCATTGCCAATATAAACGGTAGTATTTTTCAATCGTTCAGGATCATTGCGATCCTGTCCGTCAAACCGAAAGACCATGCTGACCGTCTTATCTTTCTCGCGAAACTCAGTAATTGGCGCTCCTGACAGCTGCGCCTGCAGGGAGTTTGCTAAGGACTGCGTTGTAACACCAAGCGCTCTAGCCTTATCTTGATCAATCGTTAAGTGCACAATCTTACTTTTTTCCACCCAATTTAAATTTGTATTTTTCACATTGGGATTTTGGGCCATAATTTGTTCCATCTGCTGGGCGATTTCTCGCACCTTGTCAACGTCATAGCCTTTTACGCGAAGCATAACCGGATAATCGGCCGAAGGTCCGTTCGCAATCACTTTCGTATGAACACGAACACTAGGAAACTGCTGCGCCAAATTCTTCTCCAGCTTCGCCCGTAAGGCATCACGCGATTTGGCATCTTTGGCCACAATCACAAACTCGGAAAAGTTTGGTTTATTAAAAGTCGGTTCAAAACTCAGCACAAACCGCGGCGCTCCCTCGCCAACATGATACGTATAGTAAGAGATATCGCTCTCGCCTTCTAAGGACTTTGCGACCTGACTGGCTACGTCTTCCGTGTTTTTCAGCGAAGCGCCTTCTTGCAGCTTCAACTGCAAAATCAGTTCCGGCCGGGTAGAGCTAGGGAAAAATTCCTGTCTAACAAATCCGAGAGCGCCCACAGCCACAAAAAAAACAGCAACAGTCGCAACAAGAACCGTTTTGCGATGATACAAGCACCAAATGAGAACTCGCTTAAAGGCGCGATAGAGTTTCGTATCATAAATATCATGCTCATTTGCCGCGTTTGCCGCTGAATGCGGCTTAACCCTGATAAAGAGATAGCCGAGCAGCGGCGTTACTGTACCCGCAACAAGCCAAGACGCCATCAATGCAATCGCAACGACCGTAAAGATGGTCATACAATACTCTGAGGCGCTCCCTTTGGCAAAGCCAACTGGAATAAAGCCAGCACAAGTCACAAGTTCCCCAGTCAAGCGGGGATAGGCTGTGGAAGAATAAGCAAAGCAGGCGGCGTTAAAGCGACTCCAGCCCTGCTCCAGTTTTACCACCATGGTCTCAATCGTAATAATCGCATCATCCACAAGCAACCCTAAGGCAATGATTAAAGCCCCAAGCGAAATACGCTGTAAGTCAATCCCGAAAAGATTCATGCAGGTAAACACCACAGCGATCACCAAGGGAATGCATAAAGCCACGATGATGCCTGACCTCATGCCCAAACTAGCAAAGCTAACGGCAAGAACAATAATAATCGCTTCAGCAAGCGACTCGACAAATTCATCAATCGAGGTTTCCACCACTTTGGGTTGATTGACTGTTTGATGAATTTCCAACCCTGCTGGTAGCTCTTTTTTAATTCTCTCCACTGTTTTTTCTAAAGTTTCTCCCAATACAAGGATGTTCCCGCCTGGTTCCATCGCTAAAGAAATTCCGATAGCTGGCGTACCATTATAGTAAAATTTAGGATCGGTCGGTTCGGCGTAAGCCCGGCTTATTTTGGCAATATCGCCAAGACGAATCGTTTTACCATTGGCTTGAAGCGGCGTATTGCGGATATCATCAAGATTTTCAAACATACCGGTAATGCGTAAATATAGGTTGTCAGAAGCAGTTTCCAACATTCCTGAAGCATTCATAGCATTTTGCGCCTGTAAAGTGGACGTGACAAGGCTAGGGGTAATTCCGAGCTGCGCCATTTTGTCATTTTCAATTTCAATATAAATTTTTTCCGTCTGCACTCCCAGTAGGTTTACTTTTTTTACGCTGGGGACATCCATTAAAATGCGACGGACTTTTTCCGCTTTTTCCCGCATTTCCTCATAAGTATAGCCATCGCCAGTAAGAGCGTAAACCACGCCGTAAACTTCATCAAAACGGTCATTAAACTGTGGCGCCATGACCCCTTCCGGCAAAGTGGAAACAATATCATTGACCATATTCCGGGCTTCCAGCCACTTGCCGCGAATTTCCGCCTTGGGTACCGTATCTTTTACGTTGACGTAAATTACGCTATATCCTGGAGCGGAATAACTCTGAAGATAATCAAGCCCTGGTAAATCCTGTAGTTTTTTCTCCACTTTATCAGTGACCTGATCCTCGATCTGCCTAGCTGTAGCTCCCGGCCAAGCCACAGTGACAACCATTTGTTTAATCGTGAAATCAGGATCTTCCATGCGCCCTAAATTCTTATAGGAAACAAACCCAGCAATAAAAAACAAAGCGATAAAGAAATAAATGAAGTGCTTGTGATTTAGCGCCCATTCCGTCAAATTAAAATTCTTCACAGCGAATCACCGCCTGCTTTAACCTGTTGTCCTTCTTTGAGCTTATGAACGCCAGCAGTTACAATCTGATCCCCTGCTTGCAGTCCGCCAACGACTTGAACAGTGCCATTACCAAAGTTGCCAATCTGAACTGGACGAAGCGTTACAATATCATTTTCCACCACCCAAACCTTGGGAGTATCACCATCTTGGTAAATTGCGGCAAGCGGAACCGCTACAGTCTGTTGCACCGAATCACCTAGAATCGTAACAGCCGCCGTCATGCCCAGCTTCATCGCTTCCGGTGGATTGGTAACACTAATACGCACTTTAAAAGTCCGCGTTGTTGGATCAGCCATTGGTGCAATTTCACGAACTTGTCCTGCTGCCGTAACACCAGGAAGCGCCCAGAAAGAAATTTGAATCGTTCCGGCGCGCCGCAGCTCTTCCACACGATTTTCGGGTACACTAATTTCTATTTCGCGTTCGCCGTCCTGTACGACTGTAACCACAACCTGTCCAGCACTCACGACTTGTCCGGCTTCCGCCGTAATGGCTGATATAACGCCAGATTTATCCGCCTTCAGATAGCTATAATCTAACTGATTTTCGCCTTGGACATATTGCGCCGACGCTTGCCGTACTCCGGCAACCGCCACGTTATAAGCATTCACATACTGGTCATATTGCGCGCGGCTAATCGCGCCTTTATCTAAAAGCTGTTGGTAACGATTCAAATTACTTTCCGCCAAAACCCGCTGTGACTCAGCGGAGTAAACTTGCGCCGAACTGCTGTTAACAGTCTGCTGCAAATCACGGCTGTCAATCTGCATGAGTATATCGCCAGCCTGAACGGCGCTGCCAAGTTGCACATTCCGCTTGATAATCTTGCCGTTTACTTGAAAGGCAAGCTGACTTTCATAGCGCCCCTTCACTTCACCAGCATAAGTATAGCCTTGCGCCGCCCCATTCTTACCAATCACGGCAGTACGGACAACTACAGCCTCTTCGCTTACAACCTGAACTTGCTTATGCTGGGACCACCAAAAGAACCCGCCGCCAATTATGCCTAACCCAATCACCCCTGCGCCAATGATCGAAAGGCGTTTTTCCTTCTTTAATACTTGTAAAAAATCTAAATTCATGATTCCCAGCCCCTCTATTTATGTATTATAGATCTGATAAAAACTGTGTTGCCGCTAACTCATAGATAAATACCTGAATCTTTGTCGGCAATTGTTTCAGTTCAATTCGTCCGACGCAGCGTCCCTCCCATTCCCATGTCGTTTTAATATCTAACACAAGAGTCTCAACTTTGTCTAAAGGCAGATCTAAATCAGCTGTAACAGGAATTCCGGCAATGACGGTAGACATCTTTTCGTACCTCCTCTATTTTCTTGTCGTAATGCAACAGGTCAAGTTTATCTATTAATTATTTGACTTAAGTCATTTAATTGGTAAAGAAAAGCCTTTTGATTGTCTAGCGACTTTTACAAAAGGTGAATTGTACCAGGTTTGGCTCCCACAATCGTTTCAATCAGTTTCTCTGACAGGGAAAACTGCGCTGCCCGTTGCTCCTCTGAGTAGTTTTCGTAAAGACTTTCCATTAAAGAATCTAAAATACCATACAGCAAGTTCGTCGCTGCCGACAAATGAGGAATGGAAAAGCAGCCTTGCTCCTGTCCTTCCTGTAAAATCTTCCGAAAAATCGGATCCATCAGCATCTTGCCTTCTCTTGATAACTTGTCCATAAAATGAATCGTTTTTTCATTATATAAGTACGCAAACAACAGACCATCAGGTAATTGGATTCCCTGAAACAGCGTTTTCATCGTAATGGCCAGTTTATCAGCCGGATTCATCGCTTGTTGCGTAACGACTTGACTGACTTCCCCTAATAAAATAGCAATATGCCGATTCAAAAGAGCCTCTAAAATTTCTTCTTTAGACTTAAAATAATAATAAATTGTCCCATGAGCTACGCCCATTTTTTTCACAATATCGCCAATTGAAGTCTCGTGATAGCCTTTGCTATAAAAAAGCGGTTCAGCCGCCTCTAATATTTCATTAATACGTTTTTGTGGATCTTGCGGCGGTCGCGCCATACGTAACACCTCATTAATTGACTTGATTCAAATTATAAAATATTTCCTACGCCACGTCAATATTAAAGTATTTTTAAATTTAACTTTAATCTTTTTATAAGAAATTTCGTTTATTCTTAGAGTAAGTACCATAATTTTATATAATATGACACTCCAAACTGATAGAAACATATTTTACAAATATATTATTACAAACAAATTTATGGTTTTTCATTATGAAGGAGGGTTATCAATGGTTAGCAATGTATCCCTAGAAGCAACTACATCTGCCGCAGTACAACCCGTGCAAAATTCCGTTACAACAGAAGCGACCAAGAAGACAGAACAAAAAACGTCAACTCCGGAAATTTCGCCAGCTTATTCTGTAGAAATTAGTCAGGAAGGAGCTCAACTTAGCGCTGACAGCTCGAACGTCGTGCAAACAACTGCAATAAGTCAAAGCAATTCTGATACCAAAGTAGCCTCGTCTAATGCGACGGAAGCCAAAGCAGCGCCGCCAGCAAAACCACCGACCCAAATAGCCAAAAGCAGTGATGATAGTAGCTCTACTACCGCAACAAGTAGTGATTTATCACAGTACAGTGAAGCGCAGTTAGAACAATTGCTCAGTCAGGGGAAAATTTCTGCTAGCGACTATAACACGGAAATCGCCAAACGACAACAAGAGCAAGCTTCTACTACTGCAAGTAATACAACAACTGACTTGATCAGTTCACTCACTACACCTGTCAATCAATAATTTTAGAAGAGCCAATAAAATTTTTCTTATAAAAGCTAAAGAGTTGCAACCGGAAAACGCCGGCTGCTAAAACTCTTTAGCTTTTTTACTACCATCATATAGGGCTTTCACTAGCATCACTTCATTGCCGCATTGATTATAAAAAATTTGATCAGACCAACTCATCATAATCAAAATACCACGGCCGTGCTCTGTTTCACTAACCAGACTAAGGCCAGTTCTCCCTAGGGAGTCGGCTAGGATTGCCACAGCCTGATTGCCAGCAAACCCCCTGCCGTTATCTTTGATCCGAAAAACTAACCGCTTTCCCAGTTTGTTCATCTTTATGGTCGCTGCCGTTCCATGCTGTAGCGCATTGCTCAGCGCTTCATTTAATATAATCTCAGTTCGTAAAATCTCCATATCATCAAGCCAATCACTTATTGTGAGCAGATCCTGTAAGATATCTTGCACTTGTCCCCGCGGCGTCTGCCGTGATATAAAAAAAACCTTAGGAAATACATTAGCAGCCACAATCGTTCCTCCCCTTTTACTCCTGTTGCAATCTTTCCAACAAAAAAAAGACAGCCGCGCGGCTGTCTAAGAACATCTTCGCTTCTAGTAACTTAGCAGTCATAGGCAAAGATCATGGCAAAAAACACAACAAATCACATTTTACGGGAAAATAAATACTAGGGATTTAAATAGGGTAAACATTTAGCAACTAAATATAGTGTACTCCTGTTAGAGATTTTCGACTATTGGTAATCAAAACAAAAATACCATCATAAAGCTGTAGCGGCGACACAATGTCAAACTTATTCCATTTGAATCTTTTGAATTTTCCACATGCGCATATAAAGGAGTAACAGACAGCGAGTTTCAAAATGATCTAGCGATAAATCAAGCACTTTCTCAATCTGCTTTTTACGCCAGAGCACAGTATTATAATGAATAAATAATTTATTCGCAACAACCTTTAAATTCTCATCCTCTAAAATGCGCTCTAAGGTCATAACGAGTGTTCCATCATGGCTTGCATCATATTCGTACAACTGCTCTAGCTTCGTTTTATATCCATTCGATAAGGGATCTCCTTTTAACAGTTGCACAGCAATTCCATAGATGCCCAGCTCATCAAAGTGATAAATTTCCTGCCTTGCCAAAGAAGTTGCTACTAGCAAAGCACTATGAGCTTTATTATAAAGCACCTTCAAATTAAGGGGAGAATCCGATAACCCCGAAACACCTACTAAAAATTGTGTGCCGGGAAACTGCGCTTGTAAGGCTTCCGTTAAATTTTTAGCATATTCCATTTGTTCCTGCTTGTGAAAACACTGCTCCATTTTTTCGGGAACAAGACAGAAAAGATCCGCCCCAGAACGCCAGGACCATCCAGCGACTGCCTCAAAAAGCCACCCAACGATACGCTGCATCAGACCAGAAGCTTCCTCTTGACCGGAAAAAGTAAGGCGCAAAGCAAAACAGCAATAGCGAACATAAGGATCAACCCCGTAGTAAGTAAGTTGCTGCAACGTATATTCGTCGGCGTAAGAGCCTTTCACTAAATCATTAAAGAAATTGCTCCGCTTGCAAAGCTGATCAGCAAGTAGCAAATCTTTCTCGGCTTGCTGAATCTGATCTACGCTCGCTTTTTGCTTTGTTACATCCTGCATCGTTCCATAAAGTCTGACAAGTTTTAATTCCCGGGAAAACTCAGGTATCCACCGGGAATGAATCCAGTGAATTGATTGGTCTGGCCAAACAATCCGAAAATCGAGCTCAAAGGGCTTCTGTTCCTGCATTCGATAGAGACGCTTTGATACCATATCTACATCTTTCGTATAAATCCGCTCTTTTAAAAGAGCTAACTCAGGCGTTGTAGTTTCTGGCAACGACCAAATTTTATAAACTTGTTTCGATAAATAAAGTAATCTCTGCCTCGCGTCCCATTCACAGTAGCCTACCTTAGCCATCGCTTCGGCTAATAGCATTTTTTCCCGTATCAGTCTATTATCATGGGCCAAATTAAGCAAAGAAGCTTGTTCCTGCGTACATTGACGAGCCTGTTTAAATTCCGTAATGTCCTGAATGGATACCCAGAGACCATCTGCTTCAATCTCCACTTTCACTCTATGCCAACACCCTAAAACCAACTCATCACTTTCCTGCTGAAAGGATCTTTTTTGCAGAATAGCCTTGCTGTATTGCTGATGAAAAGATGGCTTTTCAGAAATTGTTTCTAAAAAGCTTTTACCAACAAGCGCGCTTTTAGGATAACCGAACAATTGCGCGGCGGCTTCATTCAGATAGACAAAAACAAGTCGTTCATCGAGAAAAAAAAAGACATCCGTTATATGCTCCGAGGTTTTTGTCATCTACGCCTTGCTCCTTATTTACATAATTATCTTCATTGTATCTGGTTTCTCTTATTATAGCTATTAGACTAAACTATAAAAATGAGCTTCTACTATTGTGTTTCATTTACAATGGTGCCAGCTCAGCTTCGCTGTTTCGCGAAGAAATCCCTTTAGGAAATGTTTTCCCTCTACACAAAAACCGCCTTGGACACTCTTCCTTTCACAAGAAAAGCGCTGCCCCAAGGCGGTCTATGTGTAGCATAGCTTAGTTACGATTCCTTATCTTGTTCTAACTGCTGCAAAATTTCCAGTTTAGGCAATGGGCGACTGAAAAAATAACCTTGAATTCGATCACAACCACAAGAGCGAAGATATTCGTACTGCCTTTCTGTCTCGACGCCTTCTGCCACAACTATGAGTTTCAGCGCGTGCGCCATAGCAATCACCGAATAAACCAAAGGTTCCTTGGCTAACCCGTCGGCAATCGAGTCAATAAACGATTTATCCATTTTCAATTCGTTGACAGGCAACTTTCGTAGATACGTCAAGGAAGAAAAACCTGTTCCAAAATCATCAAGAGATATGCCAAATCCCTTGGCTTGAATCCGGCGCAGTTTTTCGCTGCTTTCTTCAATACAACCAAGCAAACCGCTTTCCGTAATTTCCAGCATAAGTTGCCGCGGCTCAATCTGCGCCGCTAACGCCGCTGCTTCTACAATCGCCTCAAAAGCATCATCGGCCAATTGCCGCGGCGATACATTAACAGAGATTTTATAATCGGGAAATCCTTGATCAGCTAGCACTTTGGCAAAACGACAAGCCTCCTCAAGCACCCATTTACCAATGAGCAAAATCTGCCCGCTTTGTTCCGCTACTGGAATAAATTGACTAGGCGGTACTTGACCAAGTTGACGATTATACCAACGTAATAGTGCTTCAAAACCAACTATTTTCCCAGTTTCGGCTTCAACCTGCGGCTGGTAATGAAGAAAAAGCTCCCCTTTGTCCACGGCACGGCGCAGTGCTGTTTTTAAAATCATATTTTCATAAGTAACGCTTTGCATTTTCGCCTCATAAAAAAACCAACAATTCTTACCAGCCTTTTTAGCTGCATACATAGCATTATCGGCATTTTTCAAAATATCAGCAGCCTCCATGCCATCTTCTGGATAGAGAGCGATCCCAATACTGCTTGATAAATGGATTTGACTGTCACCTACCTCATAGTCAACAGCAAGAACGGCTAAAAGCTCTTTGGCCAAGGCGGCAGCCTGAAAGCGATCAGTTTGTCCAGCCTGGAGTAAGACGAATTCGTCGCCGCCAAGGCGCGCTACAAAAGCATCCTTGCTCGCTAAAGCAATCCGCTTTGCCGCCTCGCGAATCACATCATCGCCAAAAGCATGACCATACGTATCATTGACGGTTTTTAAGTCATCAATATCGATGAACATAACAAAACCGCCTTGCTTTTTCACGCTAAGTTCGTGCATCGCTTCCAGTAGCCGTAAGCCTAAGCTCGCTCGATTAGGCAGGCCAGTAAGCACGTCCTGATAAGCCATTCGTTCCATTTCCAAGCGAGTCCGCGCATTCTCTAACGCAACAGAAGCCAGGTCAGCAAAATTCTGCAAAGCGGCCAATTCCGCTTGCGTCACCCTGTAAGGTTGATCAAGCCAAGCAATCTCGAAGAGACCAACAACTCGTTCTTGACACTTTAAGGGCAGCGAAACAATGCTCGTAATCCGATCAAATTTAGCCTTAGAAATTCGTTTTGGGAACACACTATAGTCTTCCACATAAAACATTCGACCTGTCGAATAGACAACTCCAGAAACACCTTTAGTGAGATTGATTTTAGCATTTTTTTCATAAATCGTGCCTTTACTGTAAGCCACTCTTATCGTGTTAGTGCTCTCATCAATTTTAGCAATCATGCCATTTTCCGCCCGCATCATCAGCAGCGCATCATCTAAAATCGTACATAAAAGCTTTTCCTGGTCATCAGGTTTTTGAATGAGGAGGCTAGTAATGGCCTGATATTCCTTCTCGCGAAATAGTAAAGCCGCTTCGGCCTGCTGCCGCTGTGCGATCTCGTTTAATAGGCTTTGATTCATATCATTGAGCGATTCATTCGTAGCAATCACTTCCTCATTCATTGCCACAATTTCCATATTTGCCGCCGATAACGCATTTTCTACTTTTACTCTCTCACTAATTTCTTCTTCTAGGCTGGCATTAATTTCTTGAAGCTGCTGATTTGACTCCGATACCTTCCACTGCTCTTGTGCTAAATTTTTATTAGCTGTTACTAAATTGAGATTTGCTTCATGGAGTGCTCTTGTCCGGCGTTGAATCACGAAAATCAAGCCGATCATGATGAATAAAGCGGTTAGCGTCGTTGTCAAAAAGAATTTTTTTACAGGAGCCATAGCTATGTCTTTGTTCTGAACGGTAACAGCAACCCATGGCGCTGACATTCCTGGTAATTGAATCGGCTGATAATAGCATAAAAAGGACATTCCTGTATCAGTACTATATTCCGCTTGTCCCGTTTCCCCCTGCAGGGCCTTTACTGTAATTTCCTGCAGCTTTGCCGGAATGTTGACAGGCAATTCTTCTAATTTCTGATTACCTTGTTCGATAATTACGTTTCCGCTCTTATCCTTCACCGCAAGCGTCTTAGTGGCATTCTTATAATTGTACATCGCATCAATCTGGGCTCGTTCCGGATGGGCCACCACAGTGCCCTCGCTATCTAAAACAAAAAAGTACCGTCCTGGAATATTAAACGATTCGACAAACTGCTCTAGCATTTCCAGCTTCAAATCCGCCGCAAAAATCCCTACATACTGTTGCCCTTGATAGACAGGGAAATAGATCGATGTTACCGGATAGTTTGCTTTTGTTTCCGTCCCTAATGTTAAAAAAGCTTTACTGACAAAAGGATGATTATCCTTAAGCATTTTCTGAAACCACCATCGCGTAGCGCGATTTTGATTTTCCCCTTTGGCGCGGCCAGTCTGCCAACCATCCGCTGTTTTTTGGATAAAAAAATTATCAATAAAGGGATACCGAGTCAATGCATCCGCTAGAAAAAGTTTTTGCCTTGCGGGATCCATCGTAGTTACTTCACTATTTAGCGCCATTTCCTGAGAAATATTATAGGCATTGGCCACAAAACCTGCTACCTGCGCAGCTACATCACTTGTGTGCTCGCGATTTTCCCGATGGATCTGTTCACTAAAAGCAGTATAAAAGAAAAAATAGACAAAAATACAAAGGCAAAAAAACGCAAATACAACAAACACCGAAAGATGAGGTAGCCGCTTCAGATTATATTTCATTAACGACAAAAAGATCTCCCCCTCTCTCGTGTAATTCTTACTGTGATCGCGCTCTATGTAACAAAAGGATTCTACTCTCATCATAAACCGATAAAGTAGAATCCCCCTTTACGTACGAATTACTTCCTTAAATAGAGATTAGACGAAAAACCGAAAAAGTCCTCTATTTTCCGACATAATCTGCCGCTACTCGCTAGTTGCTAGTCAAGGCGAGCCTTTCCATTAAAAACGTCAGCGGCATTAAATTGAACAACGCTCGGCGCTTCATCAGGATTTAATATCCGAACATAAACTTCCGGCGAACCTTCTGGGGGAATTTTGACCGCCCATACGGCCATCGTTCTCGTTTTAGTCGGCGTACTGCCTACGCGGAAAATGCTATTATCAGGCCCCGCATTTTGGTCAGTACTAAAGGAGAGAAAATCGGAAAAATCATAAGGTTTTGCGGCAATGCTTAGTAACTGGCCAATTCGATCATAGCGAGCTTGACTGCTCTCGCCAATCGTACGATTCAAATTTACCATGTCGTCATAAACATAGTGATTCGTATGATAAATCGCCCCATTTTGTTTTACTTCAATCTGGTATTTTCCCTCTGGCCCAATCTCAACCGCAGCTACTTTATGCTGATCAGCGAGCATCAATATTTCCGGCCCCAGAAACAAGTCCGTTCTAGCCAAAGCCTCATCAACAGTACTGCACTCATTTAGCAGCTTTACAAGCAAACCGCTAGTATGGGGCATCGCTCTTCTTTCCACCGCAGGAATACTCCCCGCCGTAGCACTGACTATCACCAGGCCCTGTTCATTGATCCCCGCCTTAAAGCCAGGATATTTCCCTTCGGCATAAAGACCTAGATAGCGGTAACCGGTTTTAGGAACCGCTAATTTTATAATCTCATGCTGGTTAGGAATCCAATCACGATTTTTAACGAGCATAGTGCCGCCACCTGCAACAAGATTGCCGTTTGCTGACCATAAAGTACAAGCCTGCACTGGTAATGAAACAAGACATATAACGGCAACGAGCAAACCACTTAGCCAACCGCGCATTTTCTCATCTCCCTTAGCTCCTTCATAGCATTATCATAACCGATTCTTTCTAGGCCTGCCAAACAAAAAAAGAACGACTTTCGCCGTTCTTTTAGGACTTGCAATATTTATTTAAGAAGGAAACTTACTAGATCAAGCATGGTCGTGACTGTGATGATGACCATGTTCATGATGACCGTCACACTGGCAGACACTTTCGGTAGATTGTAACTCTCCCAAAAGATATTTTTTTACAACAGTCCGAGCATCGCCTGTTGCACCAGTCAGATACTCAATGCCTTTTTCGGTTAAAAGATCCATAGCACCTTGGCCCATACCGCCAGATATAACGACTTTGACAGCTAAGCTTTCGAGATAGGCTGCAACAGATTCATGACCGTGACCTTCATTCATAACCGTTTCTGCCGCAAGAATCGCCTCGCCTTCCGTGTCAAAAACCATGAAATTTTTACAATGGCCAAAATGGCCCGAAACACTTTCCCCTTCACAAGCAACAGCAATTTTCTTCATTAATTTCGCCTCCATTTTTTCTAATTTGGCAACAGCTTGTTCCAGCCAATTACCGCTAAATTGTTCGATTGCGCCTTGATCGCAAAGCTGCGCCACGGCCGGATCAATCGGCAATTTTCCGAGTACTTCTAACCCATACTGGGCGGCGGTTTCATCAACATGGCTTTCACCAAAAATCTTGTATTCCTTTTGATTATCAGGACATTTAAAATAGGACATATTTTCAACTAACCCTAAAATCGGAATATGCATCATTTCCGCCATCTTCACTGCTTTCGCCACAATCATTGACACAAGTTCTTGTGGTGATGTAACAACGATGATACCGTCGACAGGCAGCGATTGAAAAACCGTTAACGGAACATCACCTGTACCTGGCGGCATATCGACAAAGAGAAAATCCATATTCCCCCAGATCACATCCGTCCAAAACTGCGTTACCATATTGCCAATCATTGGGCCGCGCCACAGCACAGGATCTGTATCGTTCTCTAGCAGCAGATTTGCTGACATCATTTTAATGCCTTGACTACTTTTCAGCGGAAAAATCCCCAGCTCGCTGCCCATGGCTTTTTCCTGAATCCCAAACACCTTCGGAATGGACGGCCCGGTAATATCAGCATCTAAAATAGCCGTATGATAACCGCGCTGCTTCATGCGCACCGCTAAGAGAGAAGTGACCAAGGATTTACCGACGCCGCCTTTGCCGCTTACAATCCCAATCACTTTCTTTACATGATTTAACTCATGCGTTTTTGCCAGCAAACTTTGCTGCTCGCCGTCTCGTTCAGCGCAGGTTTCGCCGCAGCTGCTACAACTTTGACTACAATTTTCACTCATATTATTCGCCTCATTCTTTGTCGTTTTCTATTGGCAAATCAGCTGTGCTATTGCGGTGACAACGACCGCTGCAACAATGGCTTTGCCCATTGCAGAGTTGATATTCGCCGCCATTAATCATAAGAATTTTCCCATTTACCAGCGATTCGGCAATTTTTCTTCTGGCCTCATTATACATACTCTGCACCGTCGTACGCGCAATATTCATCCGACCGGCACATTCCTGCTGCGTTAAGTTTTCAAGATCAATGAGCCGAATTGTTTCATACTCATCGACAGTCATCGCAATCGTATGACCACAGCAAGACGGCTGATCCAATGGCCCGAATTTGCTATTCTTTGGTAAACAGCACACATTGCGCCACTTTCTAGGTCTAGCCATTTTCGTTCCCCTTTAATTATTGACATATGTCAATTACACCTATTATTATAGCCCGTTATCGGCATATGTCAATAACGGGCTATGCGGAAGCACTCTGCATTTACGAATGAGTTACATCGGTTGTTCCGGTTAATTCAATTGGCTTAATTTCAGGCACAATAAACCAAATGGCTGCTGCCGAGCAAAGAACGCCGAGACCGCCAACAAGCAGCGCCATTTGGAAGCTCCCAGTAAAAGTATAAATAAACCCGGTAATCGTTGGCGCTAACAGTCCGGCTATAGAGCTTACCGTATTAATAGCCCCCGATACAGTACCTCCCATATTTTTAGGCGCCACTTCCGCCAAAATAGTCCACATAATTCCAGCTGAAGCTGATTCGGCGGCGATATTAATGGTTAAAAGCACGACTGCCACTATGGGGCTTTCGATAAACCCGACAGCAAGAACCGCCGCTGAAATAAATTGAAACAAAACCAAACAGCGCTTTCTTGATTGTGTCACAGTCCAACCGCGTTGAATCAGTTTATCCGATAAGTAGCCCATTGCTGGTTGCGCGATAAAACCAGCAATCCAAGGAATCGATGCGTAAAACCCCATCTTGATAATCGAAAAGCCTCGCTCCATCACTAAATAAGCAGGCACCCAGGTGACAAACAGAATAAATAAATAATCTAAAAAGAATTTCGCAATCATTAAGCCAACAACACAACGATTCTGGAAAAGCTGCCGCCAAGGAATTTTCACTTTTGCCTTACCTTGTTCAGTCTGACTTGGATCTGTAGTTGGTTTATAGCCGTAATACCAGGCAATACACCATAACAAGCTGCCAATTCCAGTTACGATAAAAGCAACACGCCAATTCCATAAGCTCATTAAGGTCCCCATCAAAATAGGCACGATGGCCATTCCCAGCTTTGTTCCCGAAAGATAGGTTCCGGTTACTGTCGCTCGCTGCTGAATCGGAAAGTTTTCTGATACGACTTTGGCACTGACTATATTTCCTGCCGCTTCGCCGACCCCGACGCCAAGCCTTGCCAAAATCAAGCCTATATGACTATGAACCATACCAGTCACTGCCGAAGCAAGCGACCAAATCACAGCGGAAAAACCGAGAACCCGCTTAGCGCCATAGCGATCAGCAAGATGTCCAATAGGAAACATCACTAGAATATAGCTCCAATAAAAAGCCGATAAGGCAATTCCCATAAGTCCGGCATTAATCCCCAAATCCTTTATGATCATCGGCGCCGCGATACTGAGACTCCCACGATCAATCGCGTTTACAATCATACCTGTTGTAAGTAATAAGACAAGCTTCTTGTTGGCAATATTCAAAATATTCACCCCGCACTTTTTATAAAAAAGAAGGCTTACGCTGCACCGAAAGCCTTCTTTTAGTTAATGAAAGAACATGCTACTTAAAACCATATAAGCGCTCAGGATTATTCACCAAAATACGGTTGCGTACTTTTTCATCAGGAACCCAATCCGCTAATAAATTAAATAAAGTTGCATCATTGGGCTTATTATCAAGTTTACTTGTTGGATGAGGCCAATCGCTCCCCCACACCAATCGATGCGGCGCTATGGCTACATACGCTTTGGCCACATCGCTTCGATCACTATAGGTGGGCGCTCCTACTTTGGATAAAATATAAGCGCCAGATAATTTAATCCAACAATTTCCTGCCTTTAGTAAGTTTTCTAATACGGCAAAAGCCGGGTGTTCTGTTGCTGGAATATGGCCAAGATGATCAAAGACAAGCGGGCATTTTATGTCCTGCCACACTTCACGGTTGGCAAAAATCTGATCGGCTTTCGCCACAACTTGAATATGCCAGCCCAAAGCTTGTACACGATCCGCTAACACTTTCACCATGGCAAAACTCGTCGCTTCGCCAGGCACCGAGAAATTAAACCGCAGGCCACGCACGCCAGCCTCATGGAGCGCTTTTAGCTCGCCATCAGCTACCGACGTATTCACAACGGCAATGCCTCGCGTATTTTTTCCGCCGAATTCCTGCAGCGCATTGACTAAACAACGATTATCTACACCATAAGTGGAAGGCTGTATCACAACATTCCGTGTTGTTCCTAACCGTTTCTGCAACAGTCGATAGTCGGCAACGGTCGCATCAGGCGAACGTAACGTAGACTTAGGATCAGCGGGGAATCGACTGTCATAAATATGATGATGACAATCACAAGCGTTATAAGGGACTTTAAACTTCGGTGTATCTGTACCGGACGAAAAGGGAACCTGCTCAGAGGACTGTTCCTGCGCCCAGACAGTACTAGATAATTTTGAAAAAGAAAGACCGTAAAGACCAGCCAGAGCAACTCCGGTTTGTTTAAGAAACTTTCGTCGTGATAAATTGTTGCTATCCATGGTCATCCCTCCCTTATTGCGGCTTTATTATTAATGCATCGGCAAACTAGACTTTAACAACATCGGCTTCACTAAGCGGCTCGCCCTTACAAATCCTTACAATATTATCAACACACTTTTCCGCCATATTCCGGCTAATATCAATCGTGCTGCCACCCATGTGAGGGCTGGCAATCACATTTTCCAGAGTAAACAACTTATTTTCAGGCGAGGGTGGCTCTACTTCAAAACAATCCAAGCCAGCCCCTAAAAGCCGTTTACTTGCCAGAGCGGCATAAAGATCTTCTTCCTTTACAATGGCGCCGCGAGCCGTATTAACCAGAATGGCCGTAGGTTTCATCAGTGACAACGTCTCCTGACGAATCAAATGGCGTGTTGATTCAAGCAGCGGAACATGAAGGCTCACAATATCGGATGTCTTGAGTAATTCTTCCAGTTCCACATATTGCAGGCCTAGCTCATGTTCCTGCGCTTCACTGAGACGATATTGATCATAGTATTGAACGCGCGCTCCAAAGGCCTGTACTTTCACAGCTACTCGTTTACCAATATTGCCAATACCGACTAATCCCACAACCTTATTCGCAATCGTAAAAGATTCACTGGCAATGCCAGGTTGCTGCCAACCGCCCGAAACAACATTGTTATGCAATACAATGAGCTTGCGATATACAGCGAGCATCAACAAAACAGCCATTTCCGATACAGAATCAGCGTTCATTCCTGGTGTAATTGCCACTACAACATCGTTTTTCTTAGCAGTTTTTACATCGACTTTGTCGTAGCCGACGCCCCAACGCTGAATCAGCTTTAAATGAGGCATACTTTGAATGACCGTTTCGTCCATAGACAAAATCCGCAAAATAACATAATTCGCATCAGCTACCGAAGAAAGCTCTTCCTGTTTAGTAATTTCCTTAACGATAAAATTTGTCGGCAGTTTTGCTTTAATCAAATCTTTTATCGCTTCATCATAAGTACCAGCTAAAACAACAGTTTCCATACAGATCGCCTCATTCTACTAATTTTATAAATATCCTAAAAAAGAACGAATACTATCAAAGTTCATCTGATCTACCTGGGCTACAATTACCGCTTCAGGACTGCGATTCACACCGTTTCCTTCATGAGCATGATATGCAATAATATGAGCAATTTCATAAGAAATACCGTTGCGTAAGGCAATGGCCATCCCAGACAAGGGGTGACGCAAATATCTACCCTTTTCGGACTTTTCAAACTTCCCCTGACTTACTTCGGTCCATTCCAAGAGCTTGCCAATATCATGTAAAATCGCGCCAGCTAACAGAACATCATAATTTAAAACAAAATCTCCCTGCCCCTGATAAGCCGCGTTGTATTCCTTGCAGATCGAATCACACATCCGCGTAACGGCCCGCATATGACTTAAATAAGACACCGGACAATTGGGAAAGGATTTTGCAAATGGCATCCGCTGCAAATCAGCTACTGCCCAGCCGCCTTCTTGCAGTGCATCTAAGTGTGTATTGATCACAGCTTCACGTAATCCCTCAGCTTTAATCCAAAGAATTTCTGGAAACAAACGAAGCAATTCTTCTTTCATGATATCGCCATCCTACTTAGAAGATTTTAATAAATTAAGCCATACCTAGCCAATGCCAGTAAGTTAAAGCGCAAACTACATATAAAATCACGCCAACAAAGCATAGAATAAAGCCTGTTTTGGGGAAATCGGAAACGGAAACTTCCCCTGTGCCAAATACGAGGATATTAGAAAGCGTATTATAAAACATCAAAAAAGGGAACCCGCCAATTAACATGCCAGCAGGCAACGCCAATTCAACAACCGGCATTTTCGCTGTGATCGCCAGAGCAACGACGATCGGCATAAGCAAAACCGTTAATCCCGTTGTTCCCATAAATCCAATACGGGCAAACTGCACAATCAATAAAACGACAAGAAGAACGACTGGAACCGAGGCTCCGACTAAGCCCAGCGAATCAAACACTTTCATTGACAGCCATTTGGCACCGCCAGATTTCATTAAAAAATCCCCAACAGCCAAAGCGCCGCCGCTCAAAATCAAGATATGATAGGCTGAATCGCGGTTCGTATCTTTCCAATTAATCACGCCAAAACGCGGTAAAAATAATAAGCTTACACCAAGGAAACAAGCGACCGTCGTATCAAGCTTCGTAATGTCGCCAGTCGCCCATAAGGCTACCACAAAAACAAAAACAAAGAGTGTCCGCCATTCGGCCGCAGAAATGCTTCCCATAGCCGCAAGCTGTGATTTTATAAATTCTGTTCCGCCGGGAATCTCTTCGTGTTCCGGACGAAAGACTCTGCGCAAAAACCACCAAGTAAACGCTGTCATAAGAATAGCGGGCGGGAAACCATAAATCAACCAATCAAGATAAGAAACGAGTACGCCGCTAGCGCGGTAAATAAAGTCAATTGTCAGCGGGTTAGGCACTGTAGCCGTTAAAATCCCGGCCGACATCGTAGAGTTTGTAAAGGCCAGCGTTAACAGCAAACCGACAGCGAATGTCGACCTGCCTTTTTCCGGCAAACCATTTTCTTGGCGATATAATTTGATAATACTTAAGCAAATCGGCAGCAAAATAGCCGTTCGCGCCGTTGTTGACGGTACCATGAAGGCCAGAAATACATTGGCCAAAGTAACGCCGATTGTAATATTCCGAGTGGAGCAGCCAATTTTTGAAAGCAGCCAATAGGTAAATCTTTCGGCTAAACGCGTCTTTTCCATGGCCGCAGCCATCATCGTAGCACCAATCAATAAAAAAATAGGCGATGTAGCAAAGCTTTCTAAAACACCTTTGGTATTTGCTAGACCAAGAAAAACAGCTGCGGGAATCACCATAATGCTTACAATGACCAGTTCCACAGGCTCTGTTAAATACAAAATGACGAGAGCGGCAAGAAGTGCCAGTGCTCTTTGTCCGGCCACTGTTAAGCCTTCAGGAGTGGGCATTAGCAAAATTGCGATAAAAGCAACTACTGTCAAAGGCAATCCGATCCGCTTACGCCATAAATCGAGTGAAAAGTTATTGTCTTTTTGGCTTACCACGCTTTCTCCCCCTACGATCAAATAGATTATACCGCCATCAGCCGGAGCGTTAACTCCAACTAATCGCTGACAACTGAGTAACTATATAATCCGGTTACTATTTCGTTTCTTCCCAGGCTGCCGCGATTTTCTGCCAGCTATCAGGGGTTTTGCCACCGAATTTTTCTTTCATTTTAAAGGATGCCAGCCAGGAAAGTCGTTCATAGGCAGCTTTCGTCATGGTCGGCTCTACATCAATGCTTTCCAGCATAGTAATCACATCTTTTACTTCATGCGCCCTTCTTTCCGCATGAATGGCGCTGCCTGTTACTAGACGATTCAAAGTTTCTTCAAAAGAGCAGGCATTCATGGTTCCTGCTAAAGATTTAAGAACAAGCTGATCGACTTTCATTAAAGAAGCTGCTTCTAACACTTCAACTAATAAAGCTGGCAAACCCTTCATGAAAATACTGCGAATAAATTTAATCGCTGTAGCATCGCCAGGAACTTCACTGACTTTTTCTAGATCCATGCCAAAGGGAGTCATAAGCTTTAAGCATAAGTCGCAGCCGTTACCACTAATCAGCGTAGGTACTTTTTGTTTATATAGCGGCAGCGATCCCAACATAGCGCCATCAACAAAAGAAGCGCCCGTATCTTTAAGCAGCTCCCAAATCCCTTTCTTCGTAACAGGCGAAGAAGCCGAAACGTCAATATATAAAGTATCTTTCTTAACATAAGGAATTAAGTTCTGCGCTGTTTCCAAGGCTTTTGCACCTGGTACAGCTACAATCACAACGTCAGCTGCCGCAAAAACTTCTTGCGCTGAATTGGCCTTAGCAACGCCTGATTTTTGAATACGCTCATTGACTAACGGTCCATAAACTTCATTATCCTGCATTACGTCAAATACCGTAATATCTTCTAATCCTGCTGCTTTAAAACCTACCGACATTTCAAACCCAACTTCACCAAATCCGACAAATCCTAATTTCATGTCATAGCCTCCTAAAAGTTTTTTATATTAAATTAAAACTCTAAACTACGGTATACTACTTTGCCATCTAGAATAGTCGCCTGCGGCACAAAGCGTTTGCCGCACTTCAAAACTTCACCACTGATATCCTGAAGATGAAGTGGCATATCTTTCAGTTTAAAAATAGCAACATCAGCGCAAGCGCCTGGCGCCAGTGTCCCGATTTTTCCCTGCTGTCCCAAAAATTTCGCGGGAATTTCTGTACAAGCTCGAATCACTTCAACTAAAGACATTCGTAACGCCAAATACTTTGCTAAAATAACAGGCAAACCAAATACAGCCTGATCAAATAAACTGCCTTTCACCACATCGGTACTAAGAATGTCAGGCATAAATTTTTCAGCAAAGGCACCCTTAATAACCGAGAACAAATAGTGGCCGCGACCGTCAGCTGTATCAAAAACAACGCCACGATTACGCGCTGCCTGAATTCCTGGACGAATTTTATTGTTTTCGTCAAGAATATAGCTGTTCTTTCCCTGATACACATGAGTAAAGATATCACCTTGACGCAAAAGCCCCGCTAGCTCTTCAATGTCTCCCGGCGGGTTCGTAGTATGAACCGTAACCGGACAGCCAAGCTTTTCAGCTAGTTCAATCGTAGCCACCAGTGGTTTTAGTCCAAGTTCGCCAACAATCTCCTGACTTTGACGAATCTTCAGCCCAACTAAACGTCCGCGATACTGCTCCCAAATTCTGGCGACCGCTGCTAAGTTATAATGAGCGGGATTAGAATTTTCTAAATGAAAGGGCAGTGAAGTCAGTCCCGTCGGCGCCACATGCAGGTTTGAAAATATTTTCATAGTATTTGCCTGCACAACCTGCCGATGAAAAACATCATAATTAGCACAACCCGCGCTGCCCTGATCCACGACGCAAGTAACACCTTGCGGCAATAGTGAAGTATCCGCAGAAAATCCAATATTGGTTCCACCAGCAAATACATGGGCATGATAATCGATCAGACCAGGAAACACCAGGGAATCTGTGGCATCAAGCACCTTGTCAGCTTCAGCTATGACATCATTAGGAATATCAATGATCTTCCCATTCCGTATGAGTACATCGCCCTTCGCCTCCATATTGCGACTGGGGTCAACGATCAGTCCGCCGCGAATCAATAAGTCACCTTTAATAGCCATCTTCTTTCTCCCCCCTTATTTACTGTTTAGCTATTCGTTTCTGCCTTACTCAAATCCATGGCCTTCACATCAGGCACAATAAACAAAATGGAACAAGCGGCAATCACGAGTAAAACACCGCTAAAAATTAAGGCAAGTTGGAATGTTCCGGTAATTTGGACGATGATTCCAGTCAAAGTAGGCGCCAAGATCCCCGCCATAGCCCCTACGGTATTAATGCTGCCTGTCAAAGTTCCGGTCATCCCCGCAGGCGCTACTTCCGACGCCAAAGTGAACATCATACCGCCTACCGTAGAAGCGGCGGCAATATTAATCGCCAGAATGCCAATCGCAGCGATCGGATCATCGATAAACCCAACTAGCATAATCGACGAAGCTGCCAGCTGCGCGCCTACGAGCACGCCTTTTCTTGCCTTGGTAACACTCACGCCTCTTTTAATAAGCCAATCTGACAGATATCCAGTAATAGGCTGTGTAATAAATGCAACAACAAAGGGTAATGAGGCATAGAAGCCCATCTTAATAATCGAAAAACCTCGTTCCATTACGAGATAGGAGGGTACCCAGGTTAAAAACATATAGTACAGATAATCGCCACAGAACTTTGCGATAAACAGACCTAACGTGCAGCGATTCGTTAACATCTTTAGCCACGGAGTCGCTTCTTTAACCCGCTGTTTTTCTTGCGCAACAGCTGCTTTATCTTCTTTAAACCAAACATACCAAATCACACACCAAACTAAACTTCCCAGACCGCTGATAACAAAGGCCATTTCCCAATCATACTTCGCAATCAGAAAGCCCATAATAATTGGCGCTGCTGCATAGCCAAGTCGTGCGCCTGATTGATACCAGCCAATTACAGTGCCGCGTTCACTAGAGGAAAAGTTATCGGCAACAACCTTAGTCGTAACAGGAAATACTGCTGCTTCACCAATACCAACACCTAAGCGAGTTACGATAATGCCGATTACACTGCCAACAACACCAACAGCTGCCGCTGATAATGACCAAATCGCCACAGCCCAGCCTAGTACCATTTTGGAGCCGAATTTATCGGCCAATGAGCCTGCAGGCAAATTAAATATCGTATAAGTCCAAAAAAACGCTGATAAAATGACCCCCATAGCACTGGCATCTAGATGGAACTCCTTAATAATTACAGGAGCTGCAATACCAATCCCGCTGCGAGCGATACCCATAATAAACATAACGGAAAAAAGTAAAAAAACTAACTTAATGCGATAAGACGCTGAATGCATCCTTTCCCCCTCCTACTTTTTCTAATTCTTCGAAATACTTATGGGATTTTTGTAATAAATTTTTATTCCTATATTTTAAAAAAGAAATTTTTATTACATTTTTAAGTATACTTTGTTTTTTCTAAATTGTAAAGACAAATTAAAATAATGTATTAAGTTGTGTTTATTCTATTTTTTGTACAAATTATTAAACAAAAAAAGATTCTCGTAAAGCCATTAAGACTTTGCGAGAATCTTCTACTTCTCTTATTTAACAACAATCATTTTACTTACTCTAAAACATTAGAGCTTAAAACAGGCATCACTTCTTCAACAGCCTTCAACCTCACCTTTGCTTCTTGGGCTCGGCGAATCCCCATTTCCGTAATAAGAAACTCCGCTAAAAACATCACGCCAATGTGTGAAGTTTGAAAAGACAGGCTTTCGTAGGCACAAGGTAAAAAAACATCGGCAATCATCGTCAGCGGTGACGAATAACCATCGGTAATCGCGATAAGCTTAGCCTCTTTATGTTTCGCCGCTTTGCACACATCCAAAGTATGTTTCGCATACCGCGGCAAACTAATGGCAATCAACAAATCATTCGAATCTAAATTCGTTATTAAATTTTGCATTCGTACGGATTCCGGAATAAGTTGTTCACAAGTCAAACCTAGACGAATGAACCCGTTGCTTAAATAATTCGCCATGGGAAAACTTCCCCGCAGGCCAATCACATAAATTTGTTTGGCTGATTCAATAAGCCCCAGTACCTTATTAATAATGTCATCGGACAAAAACTCGATTGTTTTAGTAATATTATTCGTCTGCATTTCGGCACAGGCCATAAGCGCCTTATTGTCGCTCACTTTTTCAATATTAAGTTCTAACCGTTGCGATGGCGCTAAGCGGTTACGCAATAGTTCCTGCAGATCCTTTTGAAACTGCGTATAGCCTGTATAATTCAGTGAATAAGTCAATCGCATAATCGTAGCTACACTGACTTTCGTTAATCCTGCCAGTTGCTCTACTGTTAAAAAAGCAACCTCGGTAGGATTTTTCAGGATATAATCAGCCACTTTTCGTTGTGCCGCAGTAAAGGTATCCATTTGTTCTTCCACCATTTGAAGCACCGTTCTATTCAACGCAAATTGCCCCCGTTCGTCCATAACTATCTGTCCATATTATACGCATTACCAGGGACTTTGTAAAATCAAAAAAGGACTGTCAAGGAAAATAACTTCCCTGGCAGTCCTGAGCAATTATTTATTTATAGACATCATCAATTATTTCGCAGCCAACTCTTTCCAAGCTCTTGTCAACCCAGGATTTATCGCGGGGAACACGGTCTTTAATTCCTTTGATAATCGCCTGTTCCTTCGCTAATTTTGCTTTCGCTTTTTCCAAAACTACAGGAGCGTCGCTTGGGCTGATAACAACAATACCGTCAGCATCGCCGACCAGAATATCGCCAGGATTTACGACAACACCGCCGCAGCTAACCGGCACGTTAATTTCACCAGGGCCGTCTTTATAAGGGCCTTTGGGCTGTACACCAGCAGCATACACAGGCATATCGAGTTCTTTCATAGCTTCACAGTCACGAATCGCTCCATCAATAACGACACCGGCAAAACCATTAACGGCCGCTTGCGTCATCATAATTTCGCCAGTAATGGCATTCGCAATATCGCCTTGTGCATCAACAACGATAACATCGCCAGGCTGCGCTAATTCCAGCGCTTTGTGAAGAAGCAGATTATCGCCAATTCTCGTTTTTACAGTGAAAGCAGTTCCTAACAAGGGTTTATCATTAAAAGGCTTTACACGGGCGTCCATACAGAAAAAACGGTTCATTTCATCAGCAATATTAGCTACTGGTAATCCTTTAAAGCTTTCTACTAAGTCTTTATTGGGGCGGTTCACTTTCAAAAAAATTCTGCAACCTGAATTCGACATAACGATTCCCTCTTCTCATTGTTTTTATTGTAAAACAACCCTGATCTCCCTGCTTTTCGCCATGCTTCGTAGTTGAAGGATAAATCAAGCCTGTCTTTCTAACTATAATATTTATATTTTGTTGTATTTTTTTCATCTATATTATTTTGTAAAAAATATTACATTCATAATATAACTCCAAATTATTCGCTTAGTAAAACCGGCTGTCAATTGATTAGCTTCTATTTTCGTTGATTTTCTTAAAAATTTAATATTTTTCTAGCTATTTTGCATTTTTATTAAAATTCTAATTTTTCTCGCAAAACAGCAATAAATTGTTCTTACTTATGCCAAAAATTTTTTGTCCCTTAAAACAGCAAGAAACCGTATCAAAATCTCTTTTGATACGGTTATCTACTGTAAATAATCCCACTTCACTGCCTCTATTAATTTTTGATTGTAAATTGATTAACAGCAAATTCTAAGTCATGTGCTAATCTAGCAAGGTTTTGGCTGGCTGTTGTAATTTCTGCCATCGAAGCAGACTGTTCTTCCATCGCTGCAGAAACACTCTGCGCTTCATTGCTTGCTAACGACGTTAATTGATCAATTTGTTGTGCTGCTGTAACAATCTTTTCTCGATCACTGGCTAATTGCTGAATAGACTTCGATATCTCCTTAGTCTGATCTGCTAAACTTGCTACCAATGAAACGATTTCGTTGAAAGCCTGGCCAGCTATATTGACAATTTCAGCGCCTGCCTTGACTTCCCTTGTCCCGTTGTTCATCGCTGTAACTGCTTTATCCGTCTCCACTTGTGTCTGATTGATCAACATTGAAATTTGTTTTGCTGCAATTTCAGACTGCTCTGCCAGCTTGCGGACTTCCTCTGCCACTACAGCAAAACCTCTGCCTTGTTCGCCGGCTCTTGCCGCTTCAATGGCGGCATTCAGCGCCAAAAGATTCGTTTGCCCGGCAATTCCCGAAATAGTATCGACAATCTGCCCAATTTCTTTGGATTGTTCACCAAGCTGTGCTACAACATTCGCTGAGTTGCTAACTGTTCGTTCTAAATCCAGCATCTGCGTTACAGCTTTTTCAACAGAATTACCACCTTCTTGCGCCGTTTCCGTCGCTTTTATCGATTGCTCAGATAGCAACCTTACTGCCTCAGCCACTTGCCCGATACTTTTTGACATTTGTTCAATAATAACCATCGTTTCCTTGGCAGCATGGCTCTGCGTCTCAGTACCTTCCGCCATTTGTGTAATTGATCCCGATACTTGATTTGCCGCCAAAGCCGACTGCTCAGCACTGGCCGTAAGCTCTTCTGATGCTGCCGCAACCTGATGTGATTTATCTTGGACATTTTCCACAATACCAATTAACGCTTTTTTCATTACGTGGAAGCTATCTGCCATTTGCCCGAGCTCATCACTTCGTTTGCTAATGCGATCAGACTTGTTCAAATCTCCTTGCGCCACAACGGCCATTTCCTGATTCATCGTCACGATTGGATTAACAAACTTTCTGCCGTACACATAAACAATGACCCCTGAGATCAATAGCCCGCACAAAGTGATTAGGAGAACCCATCGCAAAATTTCTCTAGAATCTTCATAAACCTCACTGGTATCCGTAGTAATCATCAATATCCAATGTTGCATTTCACCTAATATAACAGGACGTACAACTGCATACCGCTCACTATCATCGCCACTCTTATAGAAAATTTGGCTAGTTTTCCCTTCTAAAGCCGCTTTGGCACTATTTACAAAATTTTCAGCTAGGCTTTTTTGCGATAGCTTTAAATCAGGCGAGATACTCTGACTCAGTAAATTGAGCTTGCCTGTCGTCTCACTGTATTTTCCATGAACAACAACCAGTCCATCACTGCCGCCTAAAATAGCATAACCAGTCTTACCAAACTTAGCTTGTTGAACCTTATCGAGAATTTTTTCTATGGGATAAACTGCATTAATCATGCCGTCAAGCTTGCCATTTCGAAAAACAGGATAGACTACTGCTACCGTATACTTACCCGTAATTTTAGAAATATAAGGGTTGGAAACGTAGGGCTTTTGATTTTGTTTTACTATCTTGAAATAATCCCTGTCGCCACTTTGTGTTTCCAGACCTGTTGTATCAATTGAGGTTCCATTCATATCAAAATACCATAATGCACTAAACATGGGAAATCGTTTATATTCTTTTCTCAAGATTTCTCGAATTTGATTTTTATCGGTTGTACTGACTAGTTGCTCTGATGTAGCAATACTATAGGCATAGCTTGATAAGAGATTGAATTCAGACTCGATATCCCGTGCATAATCTGACGCAACAGCCTGCTGGGTTTCCGATACATTCTTTAAAATGGTTTTCTTCGTCTTCTCATAAATTACCAGGGAAACAGCCGACAAGGCAATAAGTAAAATGACACAAATTACAGCGACTAGTCTAAATTGCAATCGATTCACTAACTTATTTTTCATATACGCCCTCCTCCGTTCGCAAAATAGGTCTTATTATAAAACGTTTCTAGATTTACGGTTTATATTTTGACATATTCCATCATTTTTCTCACAAACCTCTTTCTTATAACAAATACAGATGCTCTTGTATCAATTATATATGAAATTGATTCACGCTCTGTTTTAACTCTTGTGCCAACTTTGTAGGCACTCCTGATAGTTACATGTATTTCTTTTTAAAACAAAAGTAATTTTTATTACCTTAAGTATAATCACCCGTTTAAATTTTGTAAAGATTTCATATTTTCTAAAATAAAAATAAATACTTCTTCTCTTCAACAAAAAACTTTCCTTCCTAATTGCAAAAAAATCTACTGCATAATGAAAATCACTATGCAGCAGACGTAAAACTTAAATGTATCATTTACCCTTGCCAAATTTCCTCATCAGTCGGAACGTTAGCGTCTTTATTAAAATAGCCGATTCGAGATATATTAATTAGATGTTCATAATTGAGGTTTTCCGAGATGGAGTTCATTCCCCACGATCCACAGCCTAGCGTTGTCGTTGGGGAAAAACCGTTATAGAAACTGCCGCCTGCACCAGTAGAAGAAGGTTGATTCACAACAAGACGACTAACTGGCAGCGCCTCGCCTACAGCAGTAACATGAGTCGTATTATTGGAGTGAATTGCCGCTGTATGACCAGCGCCTTCATAAAATAGATTCGTCTTAGCAATATCAATCGCTTCCTCGAAAGAATCATAAGTCAAAGTAATCAAGATAGGACACATTTTTTCTTTGCAAAGAATATCAGTCTGTCCCTTCCCTTGTGCTTTTAGAATAATAACCTTCGTCTCCGGCGGAATTGAAACATCAGCCAATTTAGCAATAAACGCTACAGATTGACCAACAACGCTGCTATTCATTGCGCCATCAATAAATAAAACCTTGCGGAATTTCGCTATCATTGCTTCATCTGACACATAGTAAGCGCCGTTTCTTTCAAAAGCAGCCATAATTTCTGTATGTTGTTCGGCTGGAGCAATAATGGACTGCTCACCAGAACAAATAATGCCGTTATCAAATTTGCGACCAGCAATAATATCTTTAGCTGCTTGGTCAAAGTCGTAGTTTCGATCAACAATGACCTGTACATTGCCAGCACCGACCCCATAAGAAGGTTTCCCGCTAGAATAGGCAGCCTTTACAAGCCCCATGCCGCCTGTGGCTACGACAACATCAACTTTCTGCATTAATTCCTGCGTCAATTCCATAGTAGGCTCCGTAATAACTTGAATCAAATAATCAGGCGCCCCTAATTTTTTCAGTTCTGCATTCATTAACTCTACGGTATGCGTTGAACATCGTTTAGAGCGAGGATGCGGAGCAATAACAATTGCATTGCGACCTTTTAAAGCAAACATAGCATTACACATGGGAGTAACTACAGGATTTGTCGTAGGCGTAATCGCGCCAATAACGCCTTTCGGTTTTGCCACATAGATCAAGCCTTTATCGGGCTCTGCTTTGATAATATCAACCGATTTTTTCCCTTTCAAGCTGTGCCAAATTGTTCTTGATTTTCCTCTCGCTTTGGCAACTTTATCTTCATAAACACCCATGCGGGTTTCTTCAACGGCTTCTTTTGCTAACATTTCAGCATTATCATAAACTACCTTGCCAATCACTCTGACTAGTTCATCGACTTGCTCTTGCGTATATCCAGCAATAGCTTGCTGCGCCATCCGAGCTTTTTCAAGCATATCATTAATTGTCACTGCGTTCATATAATCCCCCTATTAATACAGTTGCGTGTAAATCGCAATCAGATTTTTTCGATCAAGTGCTATGTAGTTATTTGCCAGCAATCTCTGTTGGTTTGCTAATACACTATCGGAAAAACCTTCGATCTCGCCTTCTTTCATGCCATATTCCCGCAATGATTTTCGTGGTATGATCTTCTCTAATAAAGCTTCCAGCTCAGCCCATACGCATTCTACTTCGACGCCGAGCAACTGGGCCAACTGGTCTTCAAGCTCTACAATCTTGCCCTGTGGCGCTAGTTTCTTATATTCTTTAAAAACAGCAATAAACATGAGTTGATTGGCTTCCCCGTGAGGAACATGATAGGTCGCGCCTAACGGATAAGCCATGGCATGTACGGCACCGACGCCAGCATTCGCAAAGGCAATTCCAGCATAATTGCTTGCGATAAGAAAATCTTTCATTAGCTTACCGCTAGGAGCTTTATTGGTATCACGGACTTGCTTATAACCAGTCAAAATTAATTCAATGGCCTTAGCGCTAAAAAGTTTAGTAAATTCCGTTGCCTTTGGTGAAATATAAGATTCCACTGCATGGACAAGCGCATCAACAGAACTGGTAGCAAAAACTTGATAAGGCAAGGTTGCTAGCAAATCAGGAATGAGAACCGCAGCATCGGCATAAAGCACATCGTCAGCTAGACCTTTTTTCGTATGTTGTTCCTTGATTTCCATAATCGTAATATTAGTCACTTCACTACCAGTACCACAGGTTGTCGGCACAATAATAAGCGCTTTTTCTTTCTGCAACGGAATACGACGTTCGAAATAATCAACCGTTTTCCCCGTGCCGCCCAGAACTAATAGTTTTGCTATATCAATAACAGTGCCGCCGCCAACGGCAATAACACGGTCAAACTCCTTCGTCCGAGCCACGCGCCAAATTTCATCCATCATCACATTAGACGGTTCGCCGCTGCCAAACCTTTCTTGAAATAGAAAGCTGCACTTCAGATTCAATGTCGCCATATGATCTGTATACAAAAATTCATTTGTAATCACTAAATCACTGGCATCCAGTTGAAATGATGCAGCAAACTCCCGAAAATCTTTACATGTTGCAATTTGAGGCGCAATTTTAAAAGGCACCATAGCTCTCATCCTCGCTTTTCATATGGTTACCCCCTCACATACTACTTTCACTGTAAGACCGAAATCTTTTCATCTCCTTTCTTTTCACCTGCATATAGTCTTGCCTAAACCCGATTTCGGTTAGGTATATTTTTTTCTTTTTTATATTTTTGTAATAAATATTACACAAATAATATAAACTAAGCTTAATAGCTTAGTAAAACCTTCTAGGTTTTGATTAGCTTCTATTCTCGCTTCTTTTCATGAAAATTCAATGATTAGCTACGATTTACACGCTTTTATTAAAATTCTAATTTTTCTCACAAAAATACAACAGATCGTTGCTACCGTACTAACACAATAAAAAAACTTCTTTTAAAAGTGTAGATTCTATCTCTACAGCTTTTAAAAGAAGTTTATATAATACACCAAACAACATTTCCTAAGCTTTACTTCTCATCGGTTACTCTTCTTGCTGGTCTAAATATCTTTGCCGTTTCCGCACAAAAGTAGAGGCTGTCATATTCAAACTTTTCGCGGCTTCACGAACATTACCATATTCTTGATAAGCCTTTTCAAGATACTGAAACTCTAATTTATCGAGCGTTGCTTTTAAATCTGTTGTGGCGGCAAGCGAGACTTTTGCTACAGCGCTGCTCCCAGTGTAACTATTAATTCCCTTGGTCTGATGAATATGAAGATTCTCCGGCTTAATCTCATTGCCAGCGCTAATAATTGTAGCGCGTTCAATTACATTTTTCAGCTCACGAATATTGCCCGGCCAGGAATATTCATTGAGAAGTTGGATCGAAATCGCCGAAAAATACTTTGACAGATTATATTTATGATTTAATTTATCTAAGAAAAATTTAGCAAGCGGCATAATGTCTTTCGGTCTTTCCCGCAGCGGCGGAATGTAAATAGGAAATACATTAAGGCGATAATAAAGATCCTCGCGAAAAGTCTGGTCGATCACCATTTTTTCTAAATCCCGGTTCGTCGCCGCAATGACACGCACATCCACCTGAATCGGTTTCACCCCGCCGACTCGTACAATTTCCTGCTCCTGTAAGACCCGCAAAAGCTTAACTTGCATTTCTTTTGGCAGCTCGCCCACCTCATCAAGAAATAAAGTTCCCTGATCCGCCAGCTCAAAGAGTCCCATTTTTCCGGTTTTATTCGCACCAGTAAAGGCGCCTTTTTCATAGCCGAACAGTTCGCTCTCAATGAGCTTTTCCGGAATGGCGCCGCAATTTACCTTAATAAAGCTCTGCTTAGCGCGAGGACTCTGGCGATAAATATATTTAGCCATCACTTCTTTGCCAACGCCCGTTTCACCGAGCAGCATGACTGTCGTATCCATGGGCGCCACCCGATTCGCGAGCAGTACGGCACTAAAGGTCGCATCGTCTTTCGCAATAAGCTCAGGATCATTGGAATCATTGATATGCTCCAATTCCAAACGCAGCTTATTCATAGTTTCCGTCTTTTCTTCCACTTCGCGCTTTAGGTTATAGATTTCCGTTAAATCTCGCACATTTGTAACTACCATAACAAGCTCACCGTTCCTATCAAAAATCGGTGAACTGGTAATTAAAGCGCGTTTACCTGTTTTAAAATGCTGCTCTAACGTAACCGGTTTTTTATCAACCACAACAATTAACGAACCTGATACGGAAATCATTTTTTCCCGCACAAGATCAGCCATATTGCGCCCTAGGACATCGGATTTTTTTAAGCCCGTAATTTCCTCATAAGCCTGATTTACTTTGATGGTCGTGGCATTCTTATCGGTAATAAAAATTCCATCAAAAGAATGTTCAATAATCGCATCAAGTCGTTCTACGGCTTCTGAAACAGTCGAAAATATGGGTAACTTTTTATTTGCCATGGGATAAACCTTCTCATAAGCAAGCGTAAGCTATTGCGATAACAGAGAATACAACAGCTCCACTTCCATTTTATCTCATTTTTTCAGCGTTGCCAAACAATTAAAACAAGTTCAGTCTTTCCTTGGTTGTAAATCTGTATATTGCGTTTTTCCTGAAGAATTTTTCGGAATCGCTGCGATCGAAGCCATTTGGAACAAGGCTGGGTGAAGATTCACCTTATCTGTAAGAAAGTCCGCCAGTGCTGCCAAATCCGCTGCTGGCGCCGTTGTATAAATTGTGACAGCATCATCTTCACCAATACAGGCAAAATCATAAGTCGTATATTCATTTTTAAAGATTTGCTCGATTTCATCAAGATTGACACGTTTCCCCTGCATTTTTACAAACCGTTTCTTCCGTCCCGTAATATAGTAAAAACCATCGGCATCGCGATAGGCAATGTCACCAGTAAACAGCCTGCCCTGATTTTCATCGCCTGCTTGCAAATCAGCAGCGCAACAGGCATAGCCAAGTGTCACATTATCCCCTTCATAGCAAAGCTCACCCACAGCCAAAGGCTCAGTAATTTCTGCCTGGGAATCTTCCATGATGCGAAAAACCCCGCCGGGAATGGCAACACCGATACTGCCGATTTTCTCCAGACAGTATCGCGGCGGCAGATAGGACATGCGCGCTGTAGCTTCCGTCTGCCCATACATTACCACAAGACGTTTATTTGTTTTTACAGCAAATTCGCCATATTCTTGGTGAAGCCGTTTCGACAACTTGCCGCCAGCTTGCAGCATTAGCTTTAGATCCGGTAAATCCAGCGTGAAAAACCGCAGCCGCTGCAAACATTCATAAGTAAAGGGAACTCCCGCCAACGAAGTAATGCTCTTTTCCTTCATAAACTCCCAGAAAGCAGCATCCATAATCGTTGCTTCTGTTACATAAATGGCGGCGCCGCAAACAAGATGGCTATGAATGACTGACAAGCCAAACGTATAATACATCGGCAGCGATGAGATCGGCCGCTGCTGTGCATCAAGCTCTAAATAAGCGGCAATCGATGCGGCATTGGCTTGAATATTTTTGTAGCTCTGCCGAACTAATTTCGGGCTTCCCGTACTACCTGAGGTGGTCAACAGCAACGCCAATTCAGGAAATAGTTCGACTGGTTCAGCGGCATAACAAGGATAAACACCATAATCAAAGAGATCGTAAACAAGTTCATTGTCAGGCAGGGCGAAGTCATGGTTAAGGGGCTTTAATACATAGTTGGGTTTATAGACCTCAATTAAATCAGCTAAAAGCTCCCCATTCATATCATCATTGATTAACAGCGGCACAATCCGATTTTGCAAACAGCATAAATAAGACAGAACCGAGCCAATCGTATTGCGGCAAAGAATAAACACTAAGGAGCGCGGCGGTATGATTTGTTGTAAGCTGTCCGCATAATCATACCAATCCTGATAGGTAACAACTTGATTCTGATCATCCACTAATACATTTCGCTTCGCAAATTCCTCATTTTTCTCAAAAAACAGCATTGTCTATCCCTCCTATCGAATAATACGCGACAGGCGTTCTAAGAGATTGACGCCGTCCCATATCACATCCATCTCCATCGCCTGGCCGACAGAAACAATTCGATCTCCCCCTGTCACACGACTCGTCAGCAACATACGACGCAGCACGGCAGGGTCAATTCCCAGAACCGAAATGGTCTGAACTTTCTTCGTCACCAAGGGCAGCAAGTCCGCTAACTCTGTTAATTCATACTGAAAAAACAGACCAAACTTCCCTGATAAAAGCGTTATATCATCAGGCACAGTCGCCAACGTAGCGACATAGAGGCGATTCTCAAAGCAATCGACTGTAGCTAACTCTGGGCAAGTCATGCCAAAATGCCATAATTGGCTGTACTTCTGACTCACCTTGATCGGGGCCAAATCATAATCAACAGCTTGGCGCGCTAGAACTTCCCACCAACGACGCCGCGCCTCTGACAGAACCGTAACGGTTTCTTTCGCCTTCGAATTCACCCAAAAAATGATTTTCGGACTGGAGCAAGCATTTTGATCCATAGCGTACGTATCGTTATAAAAACGATGAGCCCATAACGCAAGCTCATTGTCACTGCAGAGATGCACAAATTCGCTGTCAAAAACAGCAAGGGAAAAGCGATCAGCAAAAACTACGTCTGTCGCTTGCGGCGCCAACGGTGATTTTCGAATTTCGGTGATCGAAGCATCGCCCCCCCACAAAACCCGCATATCGCACAATAATGACAAGCGATCCGTCAACGAAGCATTTCTTTCATAGGAAATTAAAACATTTTCCGCCTTCAGTTCAGAAAACTCTTCACGCTCAAGCAGCCTAGCAATCACAGCAATGAGCGGCGCCGCTTGCTGCACCGTTCGCGGCGATAGGCGAATCACATTACAATTTCCCGCCAACAGCGCCAGGACCAAGCTATAAGCAAACATCACCGGAATATTGGCCGGAGCAATATGAAACACAAGCCCGCGGCCAATGCGGCTTGCACTGTGACTCGTCTCTTGGCGGAACGACTCGACATGTTTGCGGCGCAGCCAGAAAGCAAAGGCCTGATAGGATGGATCAGCGAAAAGCGCGTTGTCACTTTTGACGGCTGCCTCCAACTGCGCAAGAAAGTCCATGACGAGCGGCGAAAAAAGGGTGCGCGGCCTTGGTCGAATCGGCCAGTCCCCAGCAAGTTTTACAAATTCACTGTCCATACGTATCGCTGCACCCCCTGATTTCAGCCGATGGAATTCGCCCATCTACAGAAAAATATTTTCCTTTACGACCACAGGGACAATCGTCAATTCCCAGCAGCCTACCCACATCTTCTGTTAGGAGGGAGTGTCCCGGATAGGATATGGCAATCGGCGAAAGCACCTGAAGAATTCCGGCCTTCCCAACAGGACAAAGCGAAAAATCAAGGTGATTTCGCACTAAAATCTCAGAAAAGATACTGGCATGTAGGTGACCATATTCACATTCCATATAGATCGAGCCAGTCTGCTCCGCCATGCCGTAGTAATTATGGATCCGTGTAATACCAAACAGCGCTTGCAGGCAACGCTTATATTCCGCGGGCGATACCGCCTCCTGCTGCAGTTTTTTCCAGCCGCCGCCATGAATTAAAATGGCCTGGGAAAAATCAAAGCGCAGGTTTTGGGCCTGGAGGGCCTCATAAAAATACTTCCAAACCATAAAGGTAAAGCCAAACAGCAAAACAGGCTTACCGGCATAAGTTTCAACAAAGCTGCGCAGCGAAGTGGCATCTATCGTCAGGTCATCAGAAAGTGCATAATACCGCCGCTTGGCAAACATGGAAAACCCGAGAATTGCCGCGCCGCGGGCCGTAAATTTTTCCCGATCCGTCAATACAGAAGGCGCATCAATAATCAACATGGGTAACCGCGACGATGCGATAAATTCTTGCACAATCGCATTTAAGGTGAACTGCTGATTTTGGGCCGTTGCTGCATCAAGAAAAATGCGCGATACCGGCCCTGACGTACCAGAAGAAGTGATCGTTTTAAACACCGCTTCCTCCGCAATACTTTTTAAGTTCTGTCGTTTAAATAAAGTAATCGGCAGGAAGGGAATTTGCGCCAGACTCGTAACTTGGCCCGCGCGATAGCCAAGCAAATCAAGCATCCGACCATAGGAAGGGCAGTGCTTCCTATGGAACTCCGTCAGTTCTTTAAAGTAAGTCAGATAACGTTCTTCCTTTTCCGCCTGCGGCCAACTATAGGGTTTATACGACAGCCATTCATTATAATCCATAGTCTCGCTTTACCTCCTTTGTTAAGAGAAAAGCTTCGCCATGTCCTGGAAATGTTCGTATATTATCTGGCAAGGAACGAAGAATCGGCTTTCCTTTCGCTTCATAGGCCATTTCATCTCCGCCTGGCAGCCGAGTCAAAACGGCTTCGCCGGGAAGAAAGTAATCGCCGGAAAAGAGCAGCCGATCATTGACGACAATACAAGTACTCCCAAGGGTATGACCGGGAACTGCAAGAAAGCGGAAATGATATTCATACCATCGTAAAGCAAAGGAATCATCAAACGTCATATCGGCCGGCTTACAGGTAAACTTAGGGTATTTCCTTAAATCACAGCCGCCGCTTTTAAAATACAAATAAGACTCCATAATCCGCGTCATATTGAGCGTCGTACTTTGAATCCCATCACTGCAAGCGCTGCTAGCTAAAACAGAAATATCGTAAAGCTCTCGCAAGGAATTTAACCCTGAAATATGATCACAGTGCTCATGCGTTAAAAAGACCAGATCAAGCGTCCAGCCCCGCTCCTCTAGCAACTGCTGGATTTGAGCAAAGTCATTGGGATCGATAATCACGACATGGCCAGCTGCTTCTAACATGTAGCAATTGCTCTTTGTGACTGGATCGACAATACACACAGGCAAAGCTTCGCCAAAAGTAGTCATGGTGCTCGCCTATAAATGCACATCATATTTTTTTAGAAGTTCAATTCCCTTTGGATAAGAAGTAAAGGCTAACACATCCTGAGTCGCAAAGGTAATATCAAATAAATCTTCAATGGCTTCCATCAACATCATATGGCCTAGCGAATCCCACAATTTAATGCCGCGATACTTTAAATCAGGCAGTTCCTCCGGAGTTACTTTAAATTGATCCACAAATAACTTAGAGTACTGTTCCAGCTTAGTCATGAAAATCATCTCACTTTTCTTCTATTTGTTGTAAAAATGCAACAACAGCCGCAAACTGCTGCGGTGTATGAAGCAGAAAGAGTTTTTCTGTCGCAATAAGTCCCTGCGTAGCAGCACAGCAAACACTGCAGCCGCAAACAATAAGCCATACTTCACAAAGAGCAGCTCCTTTGGCCGCGTAAAGGAAGGTGTACTCTGGGAACTTTTTCACTAATTCGGCAATTTCTTCGGTTCGATCATAATGGCTGTTACAGCCGCCGCAATATTTGATCCCAATATTCATGGTTACCTCCTCAGCGGGGATATTCATGCCGCAAAAAAGCTTTTGCTTGGGCAATCAAATCATCGCTCACGGCAGTGACTAACAAGACTTTTTCAATCTCCGGCAATCGCGCTTGTATTTTTTCGGCAATAAACTCTTCCGTCGTCGCCATTGCCGAAGGACAGCCGTTGCAGCGGCCAGTAAGGCGAACTCGCAGTACGCCGTCGGTGAAGGTTTCAACAGTTACATTGCCGCTATGTTCGGCTAATGCGGGCCTTACTACTTCATCTAAGACAGTTTCGATCTTCGTTAAAATCGGTGTTGTCATCTAGCTCACATCCTTATTCGTTTTCGTTGCAGAAACGGAACAAGCGTCAACGCGGTTCCCGCCGCTTGTTATCGCAATTTTCATACTCTTGCATTATATTTATTGCAAAAAACATGCCAGAAGCAAAGGCCCGAAATAGTCCGCTATTTCGGGCCTTTTAGGCTAATATCCTAGAAAAACTTACCAAAAATGCATCAAACAGCTTGTCTTGTTTGCATTTTTGCAACAAAATCTTCAGAAAATGAAAGCCCAATCGCCGTAACAAAGCGTTGTCACCAATAAGAATTTTTTTAATTTTCCCACGATATTTCTAGGGAAATGATCCTTGCCGCCGCAAAGAAAACAAAATTAATTTCATTTGGGCATGACTTTTGCTTGTATAAAAAGCAACCGCACAGGACTGTGTGAAAAAGATTACAAAACGAGAAGGGATGATCCGTTATGCCATTAATGACAGGAGAACAGTATGTAGAAAGTATGAGAAAGAAGAATCTGCAGGTGTATATGTTTGGCAAAAAAATTGAAAATCCAGTGGACGATCCGATTCTTCGCCCCTCTTTAAACTCCGTAAAAGCCACTTATGATCTAGCCCAACTGCCGGAATACGAAGACTTAATGACAGCGATGTCACCCTATACGAACCAACGGGTAAATCGCTTCACTCACATTCATCAAAGCACTCAGGATTTAATGGATAAAGTGAAAATGCAGCGTCTCTGCGGCCAAAAAACGGCTTCTTGCTTCCAACGCTGCGTCGGCATGGACGCCTTCAACGCCGTCTTCTCGGTGACTTATGATACAGATAAACAGTACGGAACAAGCTATCATGCAAATTTCATGAAGTTCTTAAAATATGTTCAGGAAAACGACCTCACTGTTGACGGCGCGATGACCGATCCGAAAGGCGACCGCGCCCTCGCGCCCCATGCGCAAGCTGACCCTGATCTTTATTTACATGTAGTAGAACGTCGCCCTGACGGTGTTGTCGTTCGCGGCGCCAAAGCGCATCAGACTGGCTTTATTAACTCCCATGAAGTCATTGTTATGCCTACCATCGCCATGGGCGAAGATGACAAAGACTATGCCATTGCCTTTTCCTGCTCGACTGATGCGGAAGGCATTTTTATGATCGTTGGCCGTCAGTCCTGCGATACGAGAAAACTAGAAGGCGCTCCCATGGATACAGGCAACCCTGAATTCGGCGGCACAGAAGCCCTCGTTATCTTTGATAATGTTTTCATTCCCAATGAACAGATCTTCTTAAATGGCGAAGTGGAATTTGCTGGTTCTCTCGTAGAACGGTTTGCCGGTTATCACCGTCAGTCTTACGGCGGCTGTAAAGTCGGCGTTGGCGACGTACTCATTGGCGCTGCCGCTGTAGCGGCTGATTATAACGGCTGCCCGAAAGTATCGCATATTAAAGACAAAATTATTGAAATGCAACACTTAAATGAAACCTTATATGCCTGCGGCATTGCATGCTCCGCCCTTGGCACAAAAACAGAAGCAGGCAACTACTTAATCGACTTGCTGTTAGCCAATGTCTGTAAGCAGAATGTCACGCGCTTCCCTTATGAAATCGTTCGCTTAGCTGAAGATATTGCCGGCGGCCTGATGGTAACAGCGCCATCGGAACAAGACTTGCGCGATCCGAAACTAGGACCTTATGTAGAAAAATATCTCCGCGGCACAGCCAGCGTCTCCACGGAGAATCGCCTCAAAATTTTACGTCTCATTGAAAACCTCTGTCTGGGCACCGCCGCAGTGGGCTATCGTACGGAATCCATGCATGGCGCTGGTTCACCACAAGCGCAGCGTATCATGATTGCGCGCCAAGGCAATCTTCGTATGAAGAAAAAATTGGCGAAAGAAATTGCTAAAATTGAAGAATGATCTTACAAATGGAAAGGGTGTAACCATTGAAAGATTGGGAAAGCAAGTATGCTAATAAGCTAGTAACCGCTAAAGAAGCGGTCAGCCACGTGCAATCAGGCGATAAAATTGTCTTCACCCATGCCTGCGGTGAATCACAAGTCTTAACGAGCGAATTAGTCGCCCAAGCGGATCGCTTGGAAAATGTAGAAATCATTCATATGGTAGCAATGGGGTCGGCCCCCTACTGCCAGAGCGGCATGGAACATCACTTTCGCCACAACGCCTTGTTTGTAGGCGGATCAACCCGCAAAGCTGTCGAAGAAGGCCGTGCTGACTTTACGCCGATCTTCTTTAGTGAGGTCCCAGAAGCCTTTGCTTCCGGCCTCATCCCTGTCGATGTTGTCTTTTTACAAGTAACTGAGCCTGACGCAAATGGCCTGTGCAGTTTCGGTATCTCCGTTGACTATACCCAGGCAGCCGCAAAAGCGGCAAAGCTTGTCATTGCTCAAATCAATAAAAATATGCCCTATACGTACGGTAATAGCATTTCACTCGATGATATCCATTACATGATCAAGCAGGATGAACCGCTCATTGAACTGCAGCCGCCCAAAATCGGGGAAACCGAAAAAAAGATTGGCGAATATGTGGCTTCTCTTATTGCCGACGGCTGCACGCTCCAGTTAGGGATCGGGGCAATTCCCGATGCAGTCCTCTCCTTCCTCGGTGATAAAAAAGACCTAGGCATTCATTCGGAAATGTTCTCAGACGGCGTCGTCGATTTAGCCAACAAAGGCGTTATTAATAACGCCAAGAAAACCGTTGATACAGGCAAATTTGTCGCGACGTTCCTCATGGGAACGAAAAAATTATATGATTTTGTTGATCACAATCCTGACGTCATCGTAAAGCCCGTAAACTACACGAATGATCCCTTTATCGTCGCCCAAATTGACAATATTGTCTGCATCAATTCAGCGCTGCAAGTCGACTTAATGGGTCAAGTCAACGCCGAAATGATTGGCTCCCGTCAATTTAGCGGCGTAGGCGGTCAGGTCGATTTCGTCCGCGGCGCGGCCCGTTCCAAAGGCGGCAAAGCCATTATCGCTATGCCTTCGGCCACAGCCAATGGCAAAGTCTCCAAGATCTGCGCGCACATTGATCCAGGCGCAGCGGTTACGACCTCGCGCAATGATGTCGACTATGTTGTCACCGAATACGGGATTGCCGCCCTAAAAGGTAAAACACTACGCCAGCGCGCCGTAGCGCTCATTAATATTGCCCATCCTGATTTTCGTCCCAGCTTAATTGCTGAGTTTGAACAACGGTTTCATGCCAAGTTTGAAGGCTAATCTCACTGTGTAATAACAACGAGTTTTCCGCTGCTAAATTGAAATGAAAGAAGGGACATTATGAAACTTTATATACTAAACACCGGTTATTTGGAAACGGATGAAAATTGCGTAGTTGGCTGTGCAACTGTCGGCACAAAAAGCCAGCCCCATGTTCAGAACAATTGGATTAAGCTGCCAGTCATGGCGTTTTTGATCGAAACAAAAGACGGCTACATTTTATACGATACAGGCAGCAACCCCAATGCCATGAACGGCTATTGGCAAAAAATCATGCAGGAAGTATATCCGCTCTATCAAACCAAAGAAGAACGTCTGGAAAACCAGTTAGCTCTCTGCGGTGTAAAACCGGAAGATATTAAAACGGTCATTCTTTCCCACATGCACCTGGATCATGCCGGTAATATTCATCTCTTCCCCCATGCCGATGTGTACGTGCCCAAACAAGACTACATGCAAGGCCTCGCCATGGTTCATCAAAACCCCGATCCGGAAAAACACGGCGGCTACATTAAAGGCGATTTAGAAGCCCCAGTAAAACAATATCATCTCATTGATGAAGATTTTGAAATTGCTCCCGGCGTCGAAGTCTTGTGTCTGCCTGGCCATACGCCAAATTTGCTTGGCCTTGTCGTACATTTAGATGGTCAAACAATTATTCTCCCGCAAGACTGTATCTACACGAGCACTATTTATGGCCCTCCCGCAAAAATGAGCGGCTTCTTACATGACAGTATTGCCTTCTTTAAATCCATTGAAAAGGTTCGGAAATTAGAGAAGAAATATAATGCGAAAGTGATCTTCGCCCATGATTATGAATTCTTTAAAACCTTAGACTTAGCCCCGAAATTCTATAAATAAAGCCAGATTGTCAAAATAAAACAGCCAATCAAAGTAAAAGGAGCAAACACGTAACCGTGTTTGCTCCTTTTTTTCTGAAACTCTGATTGTAAACCTCTGACACCCTTAGTGAATATCAGCCAGTCGCTTATAGTTGGCCAAGCGATCTTTAGCATCTTTTTCGGTCTTCTCAAATAAAGCTTCCGCCATTTCGGGGAACTGTTTTTTGAGCGCCGAGTACCGGACTTCGCCCAGTAGGAATTCTCTAAAGTCGGCGGTTGGCTCTTTCGAATCAAGCACAAAAGGATTCGCGCCCGTTTCTTTCTTTTGCGGATCAAAGCGGTACAAGGACCAGTAGCCGCTTGCCACAGCCTGTTTCGCTTCTTCCTGACTGCAACCCATGCCTGCTTTCAGCCCATGATTAATACATGGTGCATAGGCAATAATGAGTGACGGTCCTGGATAGGCTTCGGCTTCAGCAATGGCTTTTAACGTCTGATTCTTATCAGCGCCCATAGCAATCTGGGCTACATAAATATAGCCATAGCTCATGGCAATCATGCCAAGGTCTTTCTTCTTCGTCCGTTTCCCGCCTGCCGCAAATTTCGCAATCGCTGCTGTCGGCGTTGCTTTCGAAGACTGACCGCCTGTATTCGAATACACTTCTGTATCAAAGACAAGTACATTTACATCTTCGCCAGAGGCTAGTACATGGTCAAGACCACCAAAGCCGATATCATAAGCCCAGCCGTCGCCGCCAAAGAGCCACTGCGACCGTTTTACTAAAAAGTCTTTGTTTTGTTCAATTGCGTGCAGCAAACTATCTTTTTCGGTTTCATTTTCGAGTGCCGCAATGACCTGATCCGCCCGTTCGCGCGTACCTTCACTCGTATCTTTTCCGTTCAGCCATTCGGTCAATGCGCTGCGCAATTCGTTGCTGAGGTTTCCAGTCAGAGCTTTCTCTACGTCAGCAGCTACTTTCTTTCTTAACTGTTTCACGCCAAGCAGCATACCTAAACCAAATTCAGCATTATCTTCAAAGAGGGAATTGCCCCAAGCCGGGCCATGACCGCGATGGTTCGTCGTATAAGGCACCGATGGCGTACTGCCTGCCCATACGGACGAACAGCCTGTCGCATTAGCTACCATCATCCGATCGCCATAAAGCTGCGTGACGAGTTTGGCGTAAGGGCTTTCGCCACAACCGGCGCAAGCGCCAGAGAATTCGAGCAGCGGTTGTTCAAACTGACTGCCTTTGATCGTTTCTTTCTTCATAGGATTCGCTTTCGGCGATACCTTCATGGCATAATCCCACAAAGTTTCCTGCTCTGTCTGCGTAGCTAGCGGCTGCATAATAAGCGCTTTTTCTTTGGCCGGGCAAACCTGCGCACAGTTGCCGCAGCCGGTACAGTCGAGGGTGGAAACAGCCATTCTAAAGGACAAGTCTTTGGCGCCAACAGCTGGTTTTACGACAAAGCCGGCCGGAGCTGCCGCCACTTCACTTTCACTCACAAGGATCGGGCGAATCGCCGCATGAGGACATACATAGGCGCACTGGTTACATTGAATACATTTGTCAGCCTGCCACTCTGGTACATTAATGGCAATGCCGCGTTTTTCATAAGCCGCTGTGCCCACAGGATAGGTGCCGTCTTCTACTGGCAAGAAAGCGCTGACTGGTACTTTGTCGCCATCTTGACGATTCACTGGAACAAGGATGTTTTTAATAAAGTCAGGAACTTGCGCCGTTGCAGCTTCCGTGCTTTCAGCCTGGGCCCAAGCAGCTGGAACGTCTACTTTCACGCAAGAAGTGACACCACGGTCAATCGCCGCCTGATTCATCGCCACGACTTTTTCGCCTTTTTTGCCGTAGGATTTTACAACGGCTTCTTTTAAGTAATTCGCTGCGGCTTCCACGGGAATCACGTCGGCAATTTTAAAGAACGCTGCCTGCATGATCATATTGATACGTCCGCCAAGACCGATTTCCTGGGCAATTTTCACAGCATCAATTGTATAGAAGTGAATCTGTTTTTCCGCGATATAGCGTTTCATCGCGGCGGGTAAGTACGTGTCAAGCTCTTCGGCATTCCAACTACAGTTGAGGAGGAAGTTGCCACCGGATTTCATGCCTTCTAAGACATTGTATTTATCCACATAGGATTGGTTATGGCAAGCGATAAAGTCCGCTTTGTTGATGAGGTATGGCGCTTTGATCGGCTGTTTGCCAAAGCGCAAATGGGAGATCGTTACGCCGCCGGATTTTTTCGAGTCATAGGCAAAGTAGGCCTGAGCATACAAGTCCGTATGATCGCCAATGATTTTAATGGCGCTCTTATTAGCGCCGACGGTGCCGTCAGAACCAAGACCCCAGAACTTACAAGCTTTCGTACCGACTGGCGTCGTATCAATATCTTGGCCAAAAGGCAGGGACGTGTGATTCACATCATCAATGATTCCGACCGTAAAGCCGTCTTTCGGTGCATCCGCCTTGAGGTTGGCAAAAACGGCTTCAATGTGGCTCGGAATGACGTCTTTGCCGCCCACGCCGCAGCGTCCGCCCACAATGACAGGGTGCCAGTCGCTCGTATAGAAGGCCGATTTTACATCAAGATAGAGCGGCTCAGCCAAGGAGCCCATTTCTTTCGTCCGGTCGAGAACAGCGATTTTCTTGACGGTTTTCGGAATGTATTTGAAGAAATGCGAGATCGAGAAAGGACGATATAAATGTACCGTCAAGAGACCCACTTTTTCGCCTTGCTCATTTAAATGATCCACCACTTCTTCAATGGCTTCGCACATGGAACCCATAGCAATAATCAGACGTTCGGCATCAGGCGCGCCATGATAGTTAAAGAGGTGATATTCACGGCCAGTGAGTTTCGTAATTTCTTGCATGTATTCTTCCACGATTTCCGGCAAAGCGTCATAGTAACGGTTCGTGACTTCGCGCTGCTGGAAGTGAATGTCCGAGTTTTGTACGGTACCGCGCAGAACCGGATGATCCGGGTTTAAGCCGCGGCGACGGAATGCTTGAACGGCATCCATATCGACGAGTTTTTCCAGTTCATCATATTCGAGCACTTCAATCTTTTGAATTTCATGAGACGTTCTGAACCCGTCAAAGAAATTGAGGAAGGGAACGCGGCCTTTAATGGCTGCTAAATGGGCGACTGCCGCCAAATCCATAACTTGCTGTACACTGCTTTCAGCAAGCAAGGCAAAGCCAGTCTGTCTTGTCGCCATCACATCAGAGTGATCGCCGAAAATGCTGATCGCATTAGCGCCAATCACGCGGGCGCTTACATGAAAGACGCCAGGTAAAAGTTCACCAGCAATTTTGTACATGTTCGGAATCATGAGCAACAGACCTTGCGAAGCCGTATAGGTCGTTGTTAACGCACCAGACTGCAAGGAACCGTGCACAGCACCGGCAGCGCCGCCTTCTGACTGCATTTCTACGACTTCTACAGTCTGTCCGAAAATATTCTTACGGCCTTGTGCAACCCATTCATCGACGCTTTCAGCCATATTCGATGACGGCGTAATCGGAAAGATTGCCGCTACATCAGTAAATGCATAAGAGATATGGGCGGCGGCTGTATTGCCGTCCATTGTTTTCATTTTTCTTGCCATAATAAAAAATCCTCTCCTCTGCTAAAACATAAAATTTTCCACTTAATTTTACTTACTTTGTTATCTTATTTCATTTACTTTCTTACTTAATTCCACTTAAACAGTTTATTTTTATCGACAGGAATACACTTATTAGCAATATCCTGTTTTAATATTTTATAGAAGGTCACAAGCAGTAACGCAATAACGAGCAGCATCGGCAATGCGAAGACGGAAGTTACCGACTGAATCGTTTTTAATACATTCAGCCCTGGCACCATATGCTCTAGGAACAAAATACTTACAGGCAGCAGCAACACGAGAAATGCCCAGAATACTTTGTACCATTTATTCGGCTCTTCATCATTTTTCAAGTTTTTCGAAGTTAAAATAGATACAACCGTCGAAGCTGCCGTAGCGCCACAAGCCAAAGTAATAAACACTACCGCCATATAGACAGCAATCGCCAGGCCCGAGAATGGCAGAGTTTTTAAAACAGCTAATACAGCGGCATTATTGCCATTTTCCGCAACGATCTGCGATAAATTAAGCGTTCCAGTCAATTCTAGGTTCATGCCATAATTGCCAAGTACGGCAAAAGCTACCCAACAAGCTAAGGACGTCCAAATACACCGTACAATCGCAATTTCGCGGAAGGTACGACCGTAGGAAACACGGGCCAGCCATAACCCATCAGAAATGGTACAGCCCACATACCAAGCCCAATAGAATACTGTCCACTCTTGAATAAAACCAGTTTGCGCAATCGAATCCGTATTAAAGCTCATATGGACAAACTCGCGAATATTCGTACCAATCGCCATGACAAAATTGTTCAATATAAACGATTTCGGCCCCACCAAGAAAACAAACAGGAAAAACCCAATCGCTAGTTTGACATTAAAATCACTGATAATGCCAATTCCTTTGGCAATACTCTTGGACGTTGACAAGATAAAGAACAAACAGAACACAAGAATGACCGCAATGCGTAGTTCAAAAGTGACTGTCATATTCAGCAAATGTCCGGCAAGCTCTGCTAAAATCGAAGTTCCTAAACCAACCGTACAAACAAGTCCGCCAATATAACCAAACGCAACAACACTATCAATACAAGTCCTTGTAATGCGTACTGGCAGGCTGTCTCCTTTTAAAACACTCTTACACAAATCAGACAAGTTTAAAGAGTCTACTTGTTTATTCCAGAAGATATACCCTAATGCTAAGGAAACAGGCAAATAAATCGCCCAGGCGGAAAAGCCCCAATGAAACATGCCGTAAGCGGAAGCATATTCATAAGCCTGTATTGACATGGGCTCTACGCCAAAGGGAGGCGTTTTAACATAATACATCCACTCTACCATGCCAAAAATCAAAATTCCCGCACCAGCGGCTGAACACATATTCATGGCCGCCCAAGTAAAAAACGAATAATGAGGTTTTGCATCAACACCGCCTAAGCGGATGTCGCCATATTTAGAGAACATAATAAACGCAGCAAATACAGCACTTAAAAAAGCAATCAGCATAAATAACCAAGGTAAGTTTAGCGTCATAACAGAATAAAAGATGTTAATAAAGGCGGCGCTTCCATCAGGATTCATCGCCATAGGAATCACCATAGCGACAAGTAAGCCTACAGCCAACAGCGCAATTGGCAGGTTAATATTTTTGAACATATAGCACGCTCCTCTTTTTACACTTTCTCAAAAACGGTCAAGGCCTGTTTAAAATCAGCAATCAAATCATCGATGGCTTCCGCTCCGGCAGAAATACGAATTAAGCCTTCTTCCATACCCATTTCTTTTAGTTGGGCTGGCGTAAATTCATTGCGGAAAGCCGTAGCTGGATGGGCAATCGTCGTACGATACCCGCCTAAAGTTCCCAAATATTTTACCACATTCAATTTATGCATAAAAGCATTCACTTTGGCGCGGTCATCTTCTACACGGAAGCTCAGCATAGCGCCACAGCCATTCGGCATTAATCTGGCCGCTAAGTCACGCTGCGGATGATTGGCTAATGTTGGGTAATTTACATAGCGTACATGAGGATCGGCTTGCAGAGCCTCAGCAATTTTTTTCGCATTCTCAAACTGCTTGGTTACACGCAGTTCCATCGTGCGAATACTGCGCAGCATCAGCCAAGCACTATTCGGATCTAAACAGCCGCCTAGCAGCAAAAAGTCCCCGTAAATCTTCTTAATTAATTTAGCGCTACCTGTAATGGAGCCGCCGGTAATATCACTATGGCCGCCAAAATATTTCGTCAGACTATGAATCACAATATCGGCGCCGTGTTCTAGTGGGCGAATGGCCAGCGGCGTCGTAAAGGTACTGTCTACCAGCACTAATGCGTCAATACTATGAGCTAATTCGGCAATCGCGTCAATATCGATAACCTCAATGAGCGGATTCGCAATAATCTCGGTATAGAGCATTTTCGTATTCGGTTTTATAGCGGCACGAACACTGGCGATATCCGTAAAATCGCTATAAGTAACCTCAACGCCCAGTTTCATTAAAATACGATCAAATAGCTCGATTGTTTCGCCATAAATCGAACGACTTGCAATAATATGATCGCCTGCTTGAATCAGCGATAATATTGCCGTGGAAATAGCCGCCATTCCTGACGCACAGACTAAAGATTGTTCGCCTTTTTCCAAATAAGAAATCGCTTCTGCCACACCGTCCCGATTCGGATTGGCCGTCCGGGAATAATAATATTTACCGCCCGTACTGGCAAAATCGTAATCATCCATATCACGAATAATGTTAGCAGTAGAATGATAGATCGGCGGTGTTTCCGGGTGCTCAATCGGAAGCTTAGCCTCACTTCCGGCATATAAAATATGGGTCTCTCTCGTTAACTCTTTCGGCATCGCCAAAAATCTCCTCTCAAAATGTAGATTGGTTTGTACGGTAAAGAATAAACCTTGTTGTTACCAATAGGTCAAGAGGAATTTTCAGATAAAACCGAATAATCTTTAATCACAGAAGATATAAAAAAAGATGCCTATCCTGTAGACTTACAGAATAGGCATCTTCTCAGTATGTTTCGTTCATTGATCTGCTCAATATTACCAGTTACACTCATGGAAAAAGTCTTTGTTCCCACAGATTTTACTCTAGCAGAATTTGCACTTCATAATCAGCATTCATATACTCCACTAAATTATTTTCAAATTCCAAGGCCAGAATCGTCGTTGGCCTTGGCAAAAAGTCAAAGTATTTCTGTAACAGCGTCGTATCCCATTTCTGCTGCAACAATTTCGTGCGAAAACAGAGATACTCTCCGGCTGGCAGTTCTTTATAGTAAGGAGTAAAGAAGGAAGGCCGATCCTTCAAGTAAATAAAGTATGTTTTAGGATCAAATTTTCTCTGAAACAAACTATTGGGTGTTAACTCATAGCCATATTGGCGGCGATACGACAAGTGATGAAGTTCTTTGCGGCTACGCGCCTTCGCCAAACGAATTTCCATGTCGGCTAATTCATCATCATCGTAACAGGGTACATAAATCAAATGACGCTTTTCCATGTGCATGCGATACAGCGCTTTCGAAGCATCCATTTTACTGAGATACGTGAAATAGTCAATATACCATTCCACATCTTTAATCCGGGTGCGAATCACTTCTAATTCCCGGTTCGCCTCTTGCCACTCTTGCTCTAACGCTGGCAAAAGTCCATCGACTGTGCCTTTTTTTACGATATTGCCAATCTCAGTTAAGGACAATCCTAAATACTGCAAATACTTAATCCGGTCAATAATATGGAACTGATTGAACTCATAATAGCGATAGCCGTTCTTTTCCGATATGTAGCGCGGTTCAAGAATGCCGATTTTCTCATAATGCCGCAGCGTCTGCGCCGTAACGCCCAATAGTTTAGCAGTTTCCCCAATCGTATAGTACTTTTTCATGAGAATACTAACTCCTTATATCAAACATAGCCTTCCTTTCTATTTTAACTTACAACCGAATCCTTTGTCCTAATTTCTAGAAAAAAACCTTATTGTAACAATAAGGTTTTTAAGTTACTTTAATTCTTGCCCGTTTTGCCAAATAATTTCAGCACGAAATACAGCGGCGTAATCAAAATTAAAGCGCCAAAGCCCCATTCCAGCTGAACTGCTGTGGCTTTCGTCAACAACCAAATGCTAATCAAAGTAGCAAAAGTCGGAATGACAGGCCCAAAAGGTACTTTAAAGGAACTGACCAAATCGGGGCGTTTTTTCCGCAGCACCAACACGGCTAAGCAGGTCGGCAAATACTGGGCAAAGCGGGAAACGACACTAATCGCAGCAAGCTGAACAAACGAACCCGATAAAGCAATCGGTATAGTCAGTAACAAATTCACAAGAATCGCCCATACTGGCGTGCCAAAGCGACCATTCTCCGTGAGCTTTTTGGGCAGAAGCCCGTCTTCAGCCAAAGCAACACCACTGCGCGGACTGCTAAAAGAAGCTGCAATGTTGATTCCGCCAATTGAAATCAAAGTACCAATCGTCACTAGCCATTTTCCCTGCTCGCCCAGAAAAACCTTGGCGGAATCAGCGATGGGCGCCGTACTTTTGGCAAGCGCCGGTCCCAGTGTTCCGACAGCGACTGCCTGCACGAGAAAATAAATGGCCGAGCAGCCCACCATAACGACCATCATGGCAATAGGCAGATTACGACGAGGATTATCCATATCTTCCGCCGCTACGGCCATAGCCTCAAAACCAGTAAAGGCATAAAAGATGAGCAAAGCCGCCGCTCCGAAGGAATCCACTTCTAATCCCTTGGGAAACATGGGCGTAAAATTCTCGCCATGAATATAAAAAATACCGATAGCCACAAATAACAACAACGGAATTAATTTCCCAACCGTAGCCACATTATTCACAAATTCCGCCATCTTTACACCTAAGATATTAATGATACTCAACCCGATGAGAATCGCTAAAACAATGATTGTTTTATTCGGTTCTTCTAACGCAGGCGGCCAGACTGCGCTGAGCGCCGTTGCAAAGCCAACAGCCATAACCGCCCAGGCGATAACCCGTATGGCCCAACTCATTAGCCCCACTTCAAACCCGACAAAGCCGCCGAAGGCCTCGCGAGCATATACATAAGCTGCGCCATAGCGGCTAAATTTACCGGCGCATTCTGCAAAACACAAGGCAATCGACATAATAATGACAGTCATAAACAGATAGACAAAAATACTGCCAGGTCCGACAAGTTCCATAGCCTTGCCGGGAAGCAAAAAGATCCCTGACCCAATAACGCCATTAATGCCAAGCAAAACAATACTCCAAAAACCCAATTTATTCGCTGCCGTTTTCATCATGCCTCGCCTCCTGGCTTAACCGAGTCGCAGGCCGCCACAAAAGCGGCAAAAAGTCTTGCCATGTTTTCATAATGGGGACACAGGTCTTCTGGATGCCATTGCACGCCGACAGTAAAAACAGCGTCAGGCAGTTCCAGACCTTCAATCAAACCATCGCGACTTGCCGCATTGACAACAAATCCCGGCGCTATATCTTTGACAGCCTGATGATGAAAGCTATTAGTCAGAACAGCGCCTTCCCCTAAAACAGTGGCTAGACGAGTATTCGGCACAATATCTACTGTATGGGAAAGAGCCCGCCGCTTCCCTTTCTGCACATGCTCCAAACTAGCAGGCTTTTTACCACTCGCTTGTTCTTTATAAATATCTTGATAAAGCGTACCACCGAAAGCGACATTCATGATCTGAAGCCCCCGGCAAATTCCCAGCATGGGTTTGTTCATGTCACGGCAGAGCCGTGCCGCCGCAAGCTGATGACGATCCATCTCAGGCAAAGTTAGGCCTAGCTCTGGAATGGGTTCTTCGCCATAATACAAGGGATCTACATCATAACCGCCGCTTAACAGCAAACCATCGACACAGTCCAGTTGACGTTGAATCGCCGCCTCGTCAGCTATCACCGGTAACAAGAGCGGAACAGCGCCAGCCGCTTCAACAGCCCGGACATAAGCAGAATTCACATAGACCCGCTCCATGCCTGGAAAAGCACCCTCACGGTCAAACAAAATATTCGGAAGTATTCCCACAATCCTTTTCTTACTCATCATGCACCTCCAGGTATTTGCTTACCTCTTAAATAGATGCATGATCCATGCCAACAAGACCGTTCTAGTAAAAAGCCAGCACTTCGGCTGAAACAGCAGTGATTTTTCACAACAACGGATCGTGCATTGGCAAAAACAGGTTAAACAGGTTGCTTTTCCACCCTATTTTTTAGCCAATTTACAAACAAGTCTCCCTTTGCTGTCAGATTCGTTCCACTTCGCCCCACACCAGAACGAGCGATTCCCAAACGATTCAACCATAGGAGAATCTGCCGAATTTCCGTTTCGCTGACTCCCGCACTATTCTGCGTTAACCATGCCGCCAACCGTCCTCGACCAACACCGCCTTTTTGTATCCCCATAGCTTCAAAGCCCTTGAGTAATGCCACGACTTTGGGCCAACTGCATTTGGTTGATAATGTATCGTATTCTGCCGTAAACTCATAAAGCTGATCCATAATATGATGAGGCAAATCAGCCAGAGTAATCACGTTTCCTGCCGCAAAGGTCAGAAAAGCGGCTGTATTTTGCAATTCCCGAATATTTCCCGGCCAACCATAGGCTAAGAGTACTTCGGAGCAGGCACTATCAAAGGATTTGTTTTGCTGATGCTCTTCGGCCAGAAAATAGGTTAACAACGGTAATATATCTTCTTTTCGTTCATATAATGCCGGCACTTTTAACGGCAGCACATTTAATCGATAATATAAATCTTTGCGAAACTGCCGATCTTGGATATGCTGCGATAACTCCTGGTTCGTCGCCGCAATAATGCGCACATTAATATCCAAGACTTTGCTAGACCCAAGACGCATGACCTGCTTCTCCTGCAATACTCGCAGCAGTCGTACCTGCAGCGCATAAGGCATATCGCCAATTTCATCGAGAAAGATGGTTCCATTGTTTGCCTGTTCAAATAAACCGGCTTTTCCTTCTTTCATAGCTCCTGTAAATGCGCCGCCTACATAGCCAAACAATTCGCTTTCCAGTAGATTTTCCGGCACGGCGGCGCAATTGATGGCCAAAAAAGGATATTTCGCTCGTTGCGATGCCTGATGAATCGACTGCGCTAAAAGTTCTTTGCCTGTCCCCGTATCACCGGTAATCAACACTGTTAAATCAGAAGCAGCAAATTTTCTAGCTCGGGCAATACACTCTTGCATAGCTGGCGAATGCGTAAAAATATCAGTAAAGCAATATTTCGCAGTAAGACCTTTCTTGGACAACTGCCTGCCTAACGTTTCCTCCAACCGCTTAATATGAGTGATCTCTTGAAACACATAACAGACGCCAATTACTTCGCCACAATATTTCATGGCTTTACGAGTAATAACAAGGGATTTTCCCCGATAGGAAGTAACTTGGTCTGCTTGGCTATCCCGGCATAACAACGTAAAAAGTTCCCCATCAAACACTGCGGCTAAATCGCGACCAGCTAAATTCTGAGGAAAATCAAGGATTCTTAACAAGGCTTGATTAGACAGCGTAATTTCTCGCTGCTTATTGACAACCAAAATGCCCTCATGGGATAAATTGATCACCGTATCTAGCTCGGTATTTTTGACAAACAGATCACGAAACCGCTTATTTACGCCATTATCCAAAGCAACAATTCCTTCGGCATAAGCCAACAAGCGGCGCGTCACTTCAGGATCAGAAATTAACAGCCGGTCAAAAATATCAATAAAAGTGGAGGTATCAATAAGACGATTGCCAAAATCAATAATTTCCGCGATATAGTTAGGTACGAGATGACTTTCTCCCGGAGTAACGGCAAAATGAATCTGTTCATAATTCTGCCCGGGATCGTAGGGAATAAAATCTAGATGCTTTACATTCAGTTGATACAATAAAGCAACGGTTTGTCGTGTTGTTTCCGCATGGTCATTGACAACAAGCACTTCCGTATGGGGCGGAATGGCGAAAAGTCGATAGACATCGCGGGCCTGAATAGTCCGCCTCACGACACTGACTTTTTGCTTATCTCGAACAAAGGGATATGTATCCGCTTGATTAGAGCTGCTCATAGTCAGAACAACATCATCTAGAATCCATTGGCCACTCTGCAATTCGTCCACATAGTAATTATGAATTTTTACAGTATCCCCCAAAACTTCGCGAAGATTGTCTCGCAAAAAAATTCCGAGGGAAAACTGACGACTCTTAGTAACAATACCAATGCTTGGCATATCTTTAGCGCTCCATTCCCATTCTTACCGCAATAGATAAAAACAACTCCCATTCATGAAAATTATAGCATGAACGAGAGTTGTTTTCTGTTTATTCTATATAGTTTTACGCGCCATTAGCAGGCATTCAGTGACTTATTTATTGCGCCACAAAGCAGCGGCAAAATCAGTGAGTTCCGCTTTTTCCGTATCTGTTAACGCCGTAATCGGCGCTTTGCAATGCTCCTGCATTCCTGTGCCCATTTCTGCCATGCACCACTTCATAACCGGATTGAAGGGCGTATGAACTTCATAAAATCGCATTCTTGCATCAATGGCTCGCTGCACTTTGGTCATTCGAGTCAGATCCTCGACTTGCAGTGCATCAATCGCCTCAGCGCACATGGTCGGATACACATTTGACAGCGCTCCGATACAGCCGTCACCGCCGGAAATAACCGTTGGGATGCAATTGTTATCATAACCTGTGTAAACAAGATACTGCGGGTACTGCGATTTGACCAGTTGAATATACTGCTGGGTATGACGAAGTACGGCATGAGTATCTTTCATTCCAGCAAGATTATCGTGTTTTGCCAGTAAGCGCAGAATCGTTGCTGGTTTTACATCATAGCCAGTACGATCTTCATAATTGTAAATGTACAGCGGTCCTTTTACAGCACTAAGCAAGCGATCATAGTAGTTAAAAATATCTTCCTGGCTGCAAGCGCTGTAGTAAGGGCCTACGACAAGAACGGAACTCGCGCCAGCGGCAAGCACTTCATTCGACAAAGCAACCGTCTCATCATAAACCATCCGGCCCGTACCAGCCATAACAATGGCCCGATCGCCAATATAAGAAATCGCATCAAGAATGAACGCTTTGATCTCTTCATAAGTAAATGCGTAAAATTCACCAGAGCTTCCGCCAACGAGAATGCCGTCAATTCCGGCGTCAATCAGCGTATCGTAAAGCTTGTGCATCGTTGCATAATCGACGGAACCATCCCCATTAATCGATGTCAAAATGGGCGTAATATATTTACAATCCATGTGAAAATCCCCCTATTAATTTATATTCTTATTGCAAAACCATATCAAGCAGCAAAATGAAGACCAGCCCGACAACTGCTGTAATGGTAGACAGTACTGTCCACGTAGCAAAAGTTTCTTTCAACGTCAAACCAAAATACTCTTTAACCATCCAAAACCCGGCATCATTAACATGCGACGCAATGGCGCTGCCGCAGCCAGTCGCCAAAGTAACCAGAGCCAGATTGACATGATACTGCGACAACATGGGAATGACGAGTCCCGCTGTGGAAATCGCCGCAACCGTTGCCGAACCTAGGGATATGCGCAGAATGGCTGCTACAACCCAGGCAAGGAAAATCGGTGACATAGAAGTGCCAGCAAATAAGGTTGCAATATAGCTGCCAACTCCACCTACGACTAGAACTTGTTTAAAAGCGCCGCCGCCGCCAATAATCAACAGCATCATCCCAATATCACTGGCTGCCGACGAACAAGATTTCGCAATTTCAGTAATCGGAATATTACGTCTGATTCCCATCGTATAAACAGCTACCAAAACAGAAATCAACATGGCCACAGAGGGATCACCTAAAAATACTACCGTTTTTAGCACAGCGCTTTTGTCAATCGCACTATTACCAACAACCATTTTTACGGCTGTAGCAATCAACATGAGAAACACGGGAAACATAGCGGTAATCATACTAACCACAAAGCTCGGCGTTTCTTCTAGATTAAATTCTTTCTGAGTTCCCAGTGAACTAATATTGCCCCGTTTGGCAAAAGCGTCAGGCACAATTTTTTTCGCAATACGAGTATAGAGCGGCCCGGCAACTAGCACAGTTGGAATGGCTACTATGATACCGTAAAGTAAAACCAGACCGATATCGGCGCCATATTCACCGGCAATAACGGTAGGACCCGGATGCGGCGGGAGAAAGGCATGAGTTGCCAGTAGTGCTGACAGCATGGAAATCCCCAGAAACAACATGGAAACTTTCATTTCCCTTGCAATCGAATAAACGATCGGGATCAACAAAACCAGACCTACTTCAAAAAACATGGCAATACCGACAATAAACGAAGCAATAATGACAGCCCACTCTATTTTCTTCTGTCCGAACTGACGAATCAAAGTCATGGCAATACGCTGCGCACCGCCAGCGCCAGCTACGAGATGACCTAGCATCGCCCCAAGACCAAAGATCAGAGCAATATGTCCCAGTGTGCCGCCGATTCCTGCTTCTATGGTTCCAACAATTTTACCAACCGGAATTCCCAAGACGAGAGCTACGCCAAAAGAAACGATCAGTAAAGCTATAAAGGTATTCATTTTTAGTCTGGAAATCAATAGGATCAATAGGACGACACCGACTAATACAGTTAACAACGGCATTATGCATTTCTCCCTTATTTTTTATCTTATTACTAACTTTTTTGCTCAAGTAAAGCCTTCTTGCCAGCTTCAATGACTTCAATAATTTTATCAACATCATAGACACAGCCCCGCCAGATACCACCACTTACTGACTGGAGCGCCGCCCATAAGCGCGTATCTTCAGGTAAATCAGGATTCGGCGCTAGCCCTGGATAGGTATCGCGTGCTGCTAGAACCTTAGCCCCCGCGTCATAAGACAGGCGCTGTTCTTTTGTTCCAATAAAATTGATGGATCCTTCAAACTGTTTGGCATCAACAACAATTTCGATTAAATCGCCATCGCGAAGTTTGCCTAACGGGCCGCCAACCAATGCTTCTGGTCCCACATGACCAAAGCAGGCGCCTGTCGACACACCAGAAAATCTAGCGTCTGTAATCAAAGAAACGTGCTTGCCAAAAGGCAGTTTCTTTAGCGCCGAAGTAAGCTGATAGGTTTCTTCCATCCCAGTTCCTTTCGGCCCGCCGCCCATAACAATCATGATATCGCCAGCTTGAATCAGCTTATCCTTGATTGCTTTGATTGCCGATTTTTCCGAAGTAAAGACTTTTGCCTCGCCAGTATGACGAAACACTCCGTCAGGATCGATCACGGAAGGATCAATTGCCGTCGATTTGACAACAGCGCCTTCTGGAGCAATGTTTCCTACTGGGAAGGTAACCGTCGAGGTCAGTCCTCTTGCCTTGGCTTTGACCGGATTCATAATGACATCATCAGGATTAACTCCATCAATTTCCATCAAACGACTCCGACATTTTTGACGCCGTTCGGAAGTTTCCCACCAGTCCAGATTTTCTTTCAATGTAGCGCCAGTAACCGTCATTACATCTTCATGTAAGAGTCCCAGTTTCCGCAAATGCAGCATCACTTCCGGCACGCCGCCAGCAAGGAACACACTCACAGTCGGATAGTTAACAGGTCCGATCGGCAGAACGCTAACGAGACGGGGAACTTTTTTATTGATAGCCGCCCAGTCTTGAACTGTTGGCATTTTACAGCCAGCCGCAAAAGCAATTGCTGGCAAATGCAACAATAAATTGGTCGAGCCGCCAAAGGCCGCATGGAGCACCATGGCATTTTCAATGGCTTTATCCGTAATAATTTGCTTTGTCGTAATATTTTTATCTTTCAACGCCAACAAAGATCTCGCTGACTGACGCGCAACTTCCTGCCAAATTTTCTGACCGGAAGGAGCTAGAGCCGAGTGAGTAATCGCCAACCCCAGTGATTCCGCAATCACTTGCGACGTACCAGCAGTCCCAAAGAACTGACAGCCGCCGCCAGCGGATGCACAGGCTCTGCAGCCCACTTTTGCCGCTTCGTCAAAGGTAATTTCGTCATTGGCAAAACGAACGCCGATCGTCTGTACCGTACCGGCATCTTCCCCGTTTATCGGTTGCAGCGTAGCGCCACCAGGGACAAGAACCGTCGGCTCGTCATGAAGCGACGCCAGGGCCATCATCATTGCTGGCAATCCCTTATCACAAGTCGCAACTCCCATTACGGCTTTGCGTGTCGGCAATGACCGCGCCAACCGTCTCAGTACAATGGCCGCATCATTGCGATAAGGAAGTGAATCAAACATCCCCGTCGTTCCCTGACTGCGTCCGTCACAAGGATCAGTTACATAAGCTGCATAGGGAAGAGCGCCCTGTTTTTTAAATTCATCAGCGGCTTCTGCCATCTGAATTCCCAATTCATAATGCCCCGTATGAAGTCCTACGGCGATGGTTTCTCCCTTAGAACCGCGAATGCCGCCCTGCGTACTCAGAATCAGCACATCATCATCATTCAGCTTTTCCGGCTCCCAGCCCATACCAGCATTGAGCGTCATACCAAACAAATGACCGCTCGGCGACTCTCTCAGATACTCTTCACTAAAGGGCAGCTTTCCCTGCGGTCCTTCGGCATGAGTATCAATTTCATAAAAAGATTCATCATCGACATCATATATAGATTTCACTGCCATACATAACTACCTCCCGATTATTTTCTCGTTACGAACTTATAACCCGTATTGTTTTTGTTCTTATATACGAATCAAATTCTTTTATAAGAACCAGCAACTAAATATTAGCACAATTCTGCATTTGCTTGCAACTGATTTTTAAAATTTCACAAAATATTTTCAATGACTTCTTTCAACTTAAGGAAAACACTTTTATCTAGACAAAGGTTTTAAATATTACTAGAATAAATATGAATGCCCTAAGCACTTGGCAACAAATGAAAACTACGGTCATCAAAGGAGTATCTATGTCACACAAACCTACCGAGCGAGTACTTAATATTTTAAATCTCCTATCTGGTAATGCAGACGGACTCACACTAACTGAAATATCGAAAGCGATCGATGTCCCCAAAAGTACTCTATTTCCCATTCTGCAAACCATGGCCGATATGAATTATATCCAGCTAAATAAAGACTCACTCCGTTATAAGCTTGGCATCTCAGCATTTTGTACCGGTACTTCCTATTCCCAGGATGAATATATGCTCGAATTTGTCCGATCTATCATGAAGAAAATTGTTGCCGAAACAAAAGAACTCTGCCAAATGGGGATTCTAGACGGAAATAATGTACTTTATGTGCTAAAAGAAGAACCAGAGCTTGGTCTTGATATCCGCATTATTTCTCGCGTGGGAAAACGGCTCCCCGCCCATTGCACAGCCCTTGGCAAAGCCCTGCTCAGTACCTATGAAGAAGATGACATCAAGCGGCTTTATCCTCATGGTTTAACAGCTCATACCGACCACACTGTCACGGACTTTTCTACGCTTTTTGACCAGTTGGCAAGAGTGCGCGCAGAGTATATTGCCATAGAACAGGAAGAAATCACTCCTGGACTGTGCTGCTATGCCGTCCCTCTAGAATCATCAGGAAAAACCTTAGCTGCCCTCAGCGTAAGTATCCCGCTATTTCGAGCTACCAAGGAACATATCGAACTAGTATCCCGCTTGCTACTTGATGCGCGCGAACAATTCCGTCAAGTAAAATTCAGGTAAATTAGAGCTGTAATCCTTTGTAACTGGCTTGCACTGACTTTGGCAACGCAAAAAAATCACGCCTCAGCTGTATTTGACTATAGCTGAGGCGTGATTTTTTTATTTTTATTGACAGTCTCTTAATACCCAACTGTAAACCGTTGTTTAATATGTTTCGGTTTCTCAATTTCATCAACAAGGGCGATTGCGTAATCTTCCATACTAATGGAGCTATTTCCATCGGCAGCAATCAGCAAATGATCTTTGCCTAGGCGAAACGTACCAGTGCGTTCGCCTGGGGCAAATACCGCCGACGGGCTAAGAAAGGTCCAATTGACATCGTCTACGCTGCGTAAGAATACTAATTCATCCCGCATTGCTGTTGCCGTAGGTTTGTATGCTGCGGGAAAATCGGGTGTAGCGCAAAGCTCTGTTCCGTGATCATCTACTAGTAAGCTGCCAGCGCCACCAACAATAATTAGGCGAGGTTTTTCTTGATTTTTTAGCAAAGACGTTAAATGTTTCGCCGTTTCTACATGCAGCTCGTATGGTCCTTGGTGAGCCCCAAAAGCACTAACAACTACATCATAGCCCTGTAAGTCCTGTATAGTTAATGCGAAAATGTCCCGTTCGATTACTTGGATCTTAGGATTTGTTATGGTGGCAGCATGGCGAACGATAGCAGTCACTGCATGATTCCGGCTAAGAGCCTCAGAAACTATACGGGAGCCAACGCGCCCATTCGCACCGATTACAGCAATTTTCATAATAAACACTCCTCTTTTTTATTATTAGAACAATCTATTTGTATCAACTAGGATAACCTAGCAATTCTCGCATCTAGCTCGCTAAAAGCTGTATAGCCTTGAGACACTAGCTGTATTTCGTTCTCTTGCACTGCTACAAGACTAGGATAAGTAGTAGCTCCCAGTTTCTCGGCCAAGTCAAAAGCCTGTTTAACCTTTGGCAAATTCTCTTCAGAAAAGAATTCTGCCTGGAATACCGCTTCGGGAACACCATATTTAGCAGCTAATTCAGCGTAAATACGCCAATCATTCATATCTCGTCCTTCGATATAAAAGGCCTGGTAAATTTGTTTGATATATGCAAATACCTTGTCTTCCTGTAAATTTTGCATAGCTATAATGGCCTTAGAACCTGGTAAACTGTCTAAAACAGCTTGATCCTTTTCCAATATGTTTGCTTCAAAATCAGGCCCAAAACTTTTTCCTGTCACCTTCGTAATTATTGTATTGTGAGATTTTATCATACTGCCTAACTGACCATTCATGACCTGCACATGATCACCAACCCACATCCCTGCGGGCAGCACCGTAAATTCAAAATCCCTTTTGTATTTGTCATGAATTTGACTCATTACATCACTAAATCCGTAGCACCAACCACACATTGGGTCCATAACATAGTAAAGTTTTGTTTTCATTGTTTATCCCTCCATTAAAGCAAGCACAGCATAGTAACTCTGCCGCCTAGCTTAGGCTAAATTTACAACTTGTTTTGTTGTAATCAAAGTCATTACAACGCAGTTAAAAAAATTTTATATTATAAAGTTAGGTTTCATTGATTTTTTCAACAAGACCCGCCACAAGCTGCTTCAGCGTAACTTGCGCTAATACTTGTTCAAGCGCAAATTGAGCCTGTAGTAAGACCTGTTCTAATACGGCTTGAATATTAGCGCCAACAGGACACTGCGGATTGGGTTGCTCGTGAAGATGAAATAGTCCTTTTGCCGGAACAACCTCCACGGCTTGATAAATTTCAAGCAGATTGATTGTTTCTAGTGATTTATTGAGATAGGCCCCACCTACTCCAGGTCGTATCGTAACCAATCCACCCTTTTTCAGCTGTCCTAAAACATTGCGAACAATAACCGGATTCGTATTGACACTTGAAGCAATCCACTCCGAAGTGTTATGAGCCTCCGGATTGATCGCTAGCAACGCTAAAATATGAACTGCCACTGAGAAACGACTGCTAATTTTCATTTTGCTCCCCCTGTTGTAATCATTATAGTTACATCAATATAAAAAGTCAATACTTTTGGATAAAGACTATCCATTTTAAAATATTCCTATTTTGTCCTCATATTGTAACACATTATGTGATAGCTTTGTGTTGACAGCAGTTATCTCTTGTTATACAATTAGTTTGAATTTCAAACTATATTATTATCAAATATTATTATCATCAAAGTTTAGGAGAGAAAATCATGGTAGATAAATTAACTGATGAACTTTTTACTTTTTTTAACGAATTTGCGTCTTGGGAAAACTCCGTTATTAAAGCAAGTGACGTAACGGTGGCCGAAGCTCATGCTATTGAGATCCTTGGACAGCTCGGCCCAATGAATATGAAAACACTGGCACAAAATCTAGGAGTTACTACAGGAACAACTACGGTTACCGTAGATAAGCTTGAAAAAAAGGGCTATGCCAAAAGAGAAAGTGTGAAAGAAGACCGCCGAGTGAACCTAATTACCCTCACCGATAAAGGCAGAAATATTTTTGATGAACACCATGAGTACCACCATTCGCTCACACAACAAATCCTTGCTGTACTTACGGAAGAGGAAGGCCAACAGCTATTAAACATTCTGCAGAAAGTGAATTCGGAAGCTTTCTAGAAAAGAGGTGGATAAACTATGCATGATCATCATTTAGGCGGACATCTCAAAGACTATAGTATCATTTCCATTACAGCAATTTTGCTTGGAGGCTATTGGCTTGGGTATGTACCGCAAATACTGGGGATCGATACAACCTTGATCGCCGCAATCATTAGTGGAGTACCGATCGTTTTAGAAGCGGTTAAAGCAATTTTGCAACGTGGCGATACCAAAGTCGGTTTACTAGTAAGCATTGCAATTATTGCCGCTGTTGCCATTGGCGAGTATCTTGCCGCCGCCGAAGTGGCCTTGATTATGACCTTCGGAGAAATGCTTGAACACATGACCCTAGAAAAATCGAATTCAGCCCTGCAAAAGTTAGCCGAATTAACACCGCTTAAGGCACGTCTATTTAACACAGGGGAAGAACAGGAAATTGACGCTGAACTAGTTCAGGTAGGCGATCATTTGCTCGTAAAGCCAGGAGATAAGATCCCCGTAGATGGCGTTGTTGTGGCCGGTTTCGCCACCGTTGATCAATCGACAATTACCGGAGAATCCATTCCGGTGGAACGTAGCAGCGGCGATAATGTATTTGGCGGAACCATTGCGTCACTAGGCAGTATCGAGATCGTTGCTACCAAGGTTGGCCAGGATACCGCGCTAGGCCATATTATAAAGCTGGTAAAAACAGCCCAAGACAACAAAGCGCCGATCGCCCGCATAGTTGATCGCTGGGCCAATTGGTTTGTTCCCCTGAGTCTTGCCATTGCCGCACTCGTATATATTGTAACAGGCGATATTGTCAGAAGTGTAACCATACTAATCGTCTTCTGCCCTTGTGCGATGCTGTTAAGTACGCCTACGGCAGTTGCTGCCGCAATTGGATCTGCTGCGAGAAAAGGGATTTTAATCAAAGGCGGCGACATCCTTGAAGCAGCGAGCCGCATCGATACGCTCGTACTTGATAAGACGGGAACCGTTACGATCGGCAAGCCGCGCTTAAAAGAGTTGCACTGCTACGAGAACTGGAATAAAAGCGATGTGCTTGCCATTGCGGCCGGCATGGAAAGACGTTCTGAGCACCACTTAGCCAAAGCGATTATTGAGGCTGCCGAAACTGAAAACATCGTTTTAGCAGAACCAACAAAGTGGCAACACGTCATCGGTCAGGGAATCATTGCCGAAATAAATCACAAAAAGTTCCTCTTAGGCAATAAAACATTATTTGATGCCCAAAACATCGTAATGACAGAACAACAACGTGCCTACTGTGAAAACCAGCAGTCGCTCGGTGGAACGGTCATTCTATTTGCTGCTTATACACAGGTAGCCGCTATCCTCGTGGTACAAGATCCAGTACGCCAAGAAGCAGCTGCCGTTTTGAAGTATCTCTTCCCGTCAAAACTAAAAAATCTAGTTATGTTGACAGGAGATGCTCTTCCCGTCGGAAAAGCGATTGCCGCCGAACTAAGCATTCCTATCGTTCACGGCGACTTACTCCCGGCAGACAAAGTAAGCTACGTGGAAAAATACCAAGACTTAGGCCATAAAGTCGCTATGGTTGGCGATGGAGTTAATGATGCCCCATCACTCGTTAAAGCAGATATCGGCATCGCCATGGGCTGTTCCGGCACCGACATTGCAATGGAAGCGGCAGATATTGCCCTTTTATCGGATGATTTAGCTAAAATTCCGGAGGCGATTGATTTAAGCAAACAAGCGTATCGTACAATCTGGCAAAATATTATTGCGGCAAATCTCATTAACATCGTAGCCATTGTTTTTGCCACATTGGGATTGCTTGGTCCGATAGCAGCCGCCATTGTCCATAATGCCGGCGCAATTCTAGTCGTACTTAATTCAGCACGATTATTACGCAGCGCAACATTACGTAGCTCAACCGCCAGCGTTTTGACGACAGCGTCTCAACCATAATATGGCTTTAGCCAGGTGACAAGATAAAAATCCATTTAAATTGAAACTGTCTATTATTGACGTTATTAAATAAAAGAAGGAGGCTGCTATGTCGTAAAGCAGCCTCCTTCTTTCTATTAATTGAGTCGTGTTATGACTAGTTGCGAACCTACAGCAGGAGCCAGTGTAATAGTTAAAGCAATTGCTGAATTATTTCGTAGTGTTAAAACATCCCCAGCACTTAAAGAGAGAATAGCGGTTCCGCTAATTTCGCCTACAGCAACTAAGAATGAAATAGGTGTTGAACTATTAACTACGCCATTTACAGCAATCGCTATTTGAGCACCAACGCCAGCTGTAATAGACAAATTATAGTCAATTTTATACGTCGCTGCACTAGTGACAACCACGGTACTAGTGCCTGGCGTATGCGTAACCCCACTCAAAGGGCCGTTATTGCTAAAAGGAACGTCTGCACCGCCGACAACCGTTGCATCAGCAAGAGTTGCCAATTGGTAGACATATCCATAACCATTTAAGCCTGCCCCGGTAGCACCAGTTGCGCCTGTAGTTCCTGCAGCTCCTGTTGGACCTGTAACCCCTGCAGCTCCTGTTGGGCCACTCGGGCCAGTAGTTCCTGCGGCTCCTGTTGGACCCGTTGCTCCTGTAGGTCCTGTTGCGCCGGTCGGGCCACTTGGACCTGTAGCACCAGTTGAGCCGGTAGCTCCTGTGGGACCGGTTGCTCCTGTAGGGCCTGTTCCTCCGGTAGCACCTGTTCCTCCAGTAATTCCTGCAGCTCCAGTCGGACCCGTAGCTCCTGTAGGTCCTGTTGCGCCGGTAGCACCAATTGCGCCGGTAATTCCTGCAGCTCCTGTTGGACCACTTGGACCTGTTGAGCCGGTAGCTCCTGTGGGGCCACTTGGACCTGTCGGACCACTTGGGCCTGTTGGGCCACTTGGGCCTGTCGGACCACTTGGGCCTGTCGGGCCACTTGGACCTGTCGGACCACTTGGACCTGTTGGGCCGCTTGGACCTGTCGGGCCACTTGGACCTGTTGGGCCACTTGGACCTGTCGGGCCACTTGGACCTGTCGGACCTGTTGAACCTGTTGGGCCTGTTGGGCCGGTGGCTCCGGTGGCTCCGGTGGCTCCGGTTGCGCCGGTAGTCCCTGTTGCGCCTGTAACCCCTGCAGCTCCTGTTTCTCCGGTAGCACCAATTGCGCCGGTAATTCCTGCAGCTCCTGTCGGACCACTCGGACCTGTGGGGCCACTTGGGCCTGTCGGGCCACTTGGACCTGTCGGGCCACTTGGACCTGTTGGGCCACTTGGACCTGTTGGGCCACTCGGACCTGTCGGACCACTTGGGCCTGTTGGGCCACTTGGACCTGTCGGACCGCTTGGACCTGTCGGACCGCTTGGACCTGTCGGACCGCTTGGACCTGTCGGGCCACTCGGACCTGTCGGACCACTTGGGCCTGTCGGGCCACTTGGACCTGTCGGACCGCTTGGACCTGTCGGGCCACTTGGACCTGTCGGACCGCTTGGACCTGTCGGGCCACTCGGACCTGTCGGACCACTTGGGCCTGTCGGGCCACTTGGACCGGTTGGGCCACTTGGACCTGTCGGGCCACTTGGACCTGTTGGGCCACTTGGGCCGGTTGGGCCACTTGGGCCTGTCGGACCACTTGGACCTGTTGGGCCACTTGGGCCTGTTGGACCGGTTGGACCTGTTGGGCCTGTTGGGCCTGTTGGGCCTGTCGGACCTGTCGGACCGGTTGGGCCTGGATCTCCAGTTGGACCTGTGGGGCCGGTTGGGCCTGTTGGGCCTGTTGGGCCTGTTGGGCCTGTCGGACCCGTCGGGCCTGTGGGACCTGTCGGACCGGTTGGGCCTGGATCTCCAGTTGGACCTGTGGGGCCGGTTGGGCCTGCTGGGCCTGTCGGACCCGTCGGGCCTGTGGGACCTCCTCCGGGACCAGTAGCACCCGTCGGACCAGTTGGGCCACTTGGACCTGTCGGACCACTTGGGCCTGTGGCTCCTGTGGCTCCCGTAGCTCCTGTGGCTCCCGTAGCTCCCGTGGCTCCCGTAGCTCCCGTAGCTCCTGTGGCTCCCGTAGCTCCCGTGGCTCCCGTAGCTCCTGTGGCTCCTGTGGCTCCCGTGGCTCCCGTGGCTCCTATTATACATATTTCACACCCTTGTGGATGATGCTTAGGGCAAGGCTTAGGGCAAGGCTTAGGGCAAGGCTTGGGACAAGCTTTTCCCTTTGGTTCATTATCATCAATTAACGACTCATATACCATTCCTTTGAGCAACCTCCTTTAATGGATTTCATAGTATTTTATGCACCTAAAGAAGTGTTGCTCTACGAAGAAACCACAATTGCCTCTTCGACAATATTATTTTTCACCAATTACTAAAAATTTTTCCAAAAACTCTCGATTTTGAATCACTCTGCCATCATTGCCAAGATATTTTGCAGCCATTTCATTATGATAAGAAGCAAGTTCGTATTTACCAATTTTTGAATAACACACACATAGCTGAATGTGAGGTATCCAGGTCCAACAAGCATGACTAATTAGCCCCCAACTATCATTTGGCTCTTCTAGGGATGGTACTAATTTATACCAGAATATGGACCTTTTAAATTCACCAATGCTTAGATAATGGTATCCGAGCCGACAACAAAACTCTGCTCTGGGAACATCATATTCAAATGATTTAAAAATATATTTTAATTGGTTTTCTATATCATTTAGAAAATAGTAACAATCTGCTAGCTTCCCACAAGTGGAAATAATATCTTCAACCCACCCCTTATTCGTTGCTAAGAAACGGTGGTAGTATTCAATTGCCCTATTATATAATTTGTGATCTAATAACTCATTAGCAAAATAATACAAATCTCTAGGAGTGAATGTTTCTCCTTTTAATAATCGATGCTCATAAATTCGCAAATTGCGATCAGAATCATGTTTTATGGGACTATGAGTTATTGCGACATCACTCTGTAAGACATGCCCATATACTTCAAGATATTCATGAACCTTTCCAATCCAAACACAATTATTTGCCCTTTTTACCAATCTATTACGGCGAATCTGAGTAACAATGTTGCCTTGATCATCGCTAGACAAATTATATAGCATACTGACCGCATCTGTTGTGTTGTCCATGCTTCCCAAAAGCGTCAATAGCTTATTACGATCATTAGGTTCTAGAACATCATCGGCATCTAGCCAGAGAATATACTCCTTTGTTGCTAAACTAAAGGAATAATTCCTGGCAGCTGCAAAATCATCTATCCATTCAAAATCGTAAATTTGGTCAGTATACTGACGTACAACATCTTTTGTATGATCATTTGAACCTGTATCAACAATAATAATTTCTTGTACAACATCCCTTACAGATGTTAAGCACCGCCCAATAGTAGCTTCCTCATTTTTTACAATCATACATAGACTTACTGGCATGATAGATGGTCCCTCCATAGTACCCCTTCCTTCAACCTTTATTAATCTATTCTATTGCTAGAACCAACCAAGGGACTCATCTTTAATAAAAAATGAGAAATCGAAAAGCTTCCAGCAAAAACGCTGGAAGCTTTTTTAAAAAATTGCGTAGATGGAGGGAACTTCATTAATACCTTCCCCCCTCATAAAACAGGTGTTTATGTTAGGATTTCCCCCATCAAATAGCCAGAGAGCAATCCCCCTATTTTTATATGTTAACCATAATAATCCGCCGGATTTGCCCCAGTCAAAGCAATCATAAAATTGAGGCCCAAAGATGGCATCATATTGTTGTGCGCCTTATCGCCGCCGCTGGTAGTGAGCGCTGCTGCATTCATTGTAGAGTCAAGAGCACTTCCTGCAGCCGCATAAGGGGTTTGTGTACCGCCATTTGCCCATAGCATATTTTCGCCAGGCACACTATTCGTCCCCGCGCCACTTGTCGCACGCACAGTGTGGCCATGCCTGGGGACTTCGTTTACTGACAGGGTAACCGTCTCACTCCCCCCCTTGGCGCCTAAAGGATATTGCTCACTAGCCCCAATTATCGTCCTGCCGCATAAATCTGGTAGCGCAAATTTATCTGTACCGTCACCACCATAGGTTATACCAATTAAATTATATAAATCCTGATACTGTTTTACATCTACTAAGCTTCCATCACACAAATGCCAGCCATCTGGCAACGTAGTCCCGGCAAACATACGTATTTCCCCCACATAATACTGAAACTCATAGTCAGCCGGATAAGGAACAATCATATAATTCAGGCAAATACTCGGCTGGATATTATTATGAGCAAAACCCTTGCCCTCTGTAGCGGTAATTGCCGAAGCGCACATTTCGGTATTTGGCGCATTTTCTGAATAAGTACCCGGCACATTCTTCGCCCAAAAACTCCCCTCAGGATTATTGGTTAATGCCGAATCTGAGCACTTACTAACAGCCCTTACCTTATGAGAATGCACCGGCATTTGCTCAGCTGATAAGGTTTCTTGGGTACTGCCAACCAGATCATTTAACTTGCGTTCGGTGAGTCCCGTGCCCTGACCTGTGCCAATTACGGTTCTGCCGTTAAAATTCGGCACCCCAAACGTTGTTACTCCGTCGCCGCCATAAGTATCTTTCAGCACAGCTGCTAACTCTGGATACTCTGACACTGAAAAAACACCGCCATTACACATTAGCCAGTCCCATGGCGTAAAATTAAATCCAACAATACGAACCTCGCCTACATACCAATCCGACATTTTGCTGCCTCCTAACTCCGTGATGGGTAAAGTCCCATACACGCAATACAAAAATATACCGGTAAATATGGCTGCATATTATCATGCGCCCCGCTACCCCCGGCATCATCTAACGCCGCACTATTCATAGCTACCAAATTAGACTGCTGAGCGTATACATTAACTTGCCCATCGACTGTTCCCCATACGGTACCGTTAACACTGAAACTTCCTCCGCTCTGATTATCTGCTTGTGGGACATGATTATGAACAGGGACTTCCTCGTTGGTGAGCGTATGCAAAGCATCCCCGTCCGACTTGCCATATTCAATGTTAATTAAGTCCAGGGCATTATTATTTAACCCCACGACAGCTTTTCCCCTGAGATCCGGCAAACCAAAGACACCGGTTTTCATATCCCCGCCAAAAGTAAACCCAATAAGACTTTGCAATGCCACGTAATAAATTATTGGTATTAGTCTGCCGTCACACGGCAGCCAGCCTACCGGGCATACACCATAGGGAAACGCTCTAATTTCGCCAATATACCATTCCGTACCAATCACACTCTCAGCTCCTTCCATATTCATTTTGCCGCAGTGAATTTCCCTGCGGCAACTATACTAGATTGTTGTCAGCCTGTTTTGCTTAAAGATCTGCTTGAGCTATTCTAAAGTAAGTGGTCCATAATCTATAGCATCTACGTGTCTTCCAGAATGCCCCACAGCCTGCATATAAGTCGTATAACCATGTACTCCATCAGGGGAACCGTAAAAGGCATAATAATCATTAGTCAGCGGCGGTAATGTAAACCTAGCTAACCCACCAACTACCTGAACGCTCGCGACCACAGTACTATTATCACTACCTAGATGTGCAATAATGTATTTAACACAATATTGACCATTATTGGGAGTATCATTAAACTGTGAATCGCTAACCGAAAACGTAATAGTAGCCATTGCCTGCGCCGCAAAGGTGGCTGCTATGGTATGCACCCCCGTTACATTGGTAAAGTCATAGTTTTGCGATCCGCCTACTCCAGTAGCTGTTACGGCTACTGTTTGCTGCGACGGAAGACCGCTATCCACTGTAATTGTGGCGATAGTGTGCGTCGCATCTGCCGTTATGGTATACCTCTGAGTACCTCCAGTAGTTACTGCTGTTGTACCGCTCGGACTGATGCTTCCTCCGCTTCCCGCACTTGCTGTTATATTGTAAGTTTTCAGTGTAAAGGTGGCTGCTATAGTATGCACCCCCGTTACATTAGTAAAGTCATAGTTTTGCGATCCGCCTACCCCGGTAGCTGTTACGGCTACTGTTTGCTGCGACGGAAGGCCGCTATCTACTGTAATTGAGGCGATAGTGTGCGTCGCATCTGCCGTTATGATATACCTCTGATTAGCTCCGCTGGTTACTGCCGTTACACCGCTTGGACTGACACTTCCTCCGCTTCCTGCACTTGCCGTTATATTGTAGGTTGGTACCGCCGCAAAGGTGGCTGTTATGGTATGCGCCCCGGTTACATTCGTCAAGGAAACGGTTTGCGGTGACCCTGTCACTGGTACAGAAACGGCATATGGCGTACCTGTATCCACGGTGATACTAGCAATTGCTTTCCCTGTATCTGCCGTTATAGTATACGTTGGACTGCTTCCATAGCTCACGCTGGTTGATCCGGTAATCGTTCCGCCCGTTCCGGAGTTAAGCGTAATTGAATAGGTTGGTACCGTAAAGGATGCCGTTATCGTATGCACCCCAGTTACATTGGTAAAGTCATAGTTTTGCGATCCGCCTACCCCTGTAGCTGTTACGGCTACTGTTTGCTGCGACGGAAGGCCACTATCTACAGTAATTGAGGCGATAGTGTGCGTCGCATCTGCCGTTATGGTATACCTCTGAGTACCTCCACTGACTACTGCCGTTGCACCGCTTGGACTGATACTTCCTCCGCTTCCTGCACTTGCCGTTATATTGTAAGTTTGCACCGCCGCAAAGGTGGCTGTTATGGTATGCGCCCCGGTTACATTGGTAAAGTCATAGTTTTGCGATCCGCCTACCCCTGTAGCTGTTACGGCTACTGTTTGCTGCGACGGAAGGCCACTATCTACAGTAATTGAGGCGATAGTGTGCGTCGCATCTGCCGTTATGGTATACCTCTGAGTACCTCCACTGACTACTGCCGTTGCACCGCTTGGACTGATACTTCCTCCGCTTCCTGCACTTGCCGTTATATTGTAAGTTTGCACCCCAGGCTGCGAGCTGCTTGTTATGCTTACCGTTGCTGTTTTGCCATTTTCAACTATTATGCTGCTCGGATTTACTGACGCATTATAACCAGCTGGCGCTGTTACGGTTACTGTGCAGTTGCCTGCCGGTATATTCCCAATTGTCGTTGTTGGGCTACCGCTCTTTACTGTTCCGACATGGTCTACATTATCCTTATCTTTTACCGTTACAGTATAATCTGACGCTGACGTTGTTCCATTCAAGGTTACGCTAACACTCCCAACCTGAGGTTGCTGCATAAGCGCAATGGCTACAGCTGCCGTCCCGCCATTAACTATGGCTGTGCTAGCTGATGTCGCACTGATATACCAGTTCTTACTTGCGGTAAATGTATAGTTACCTGCCGGTATATTATTGATTGTTACCACCCCGGAATCATTGGTTGTTCCTGTAAGAGAAGTTCCATCAACAGTTACCACAGCACCACTTAACGGACTTGATCCACTCATTACTGTAATTGTCGCACTGCCGCTCTCTGCTCTTAAAACACCAGTGACTGCTGTCGTGATACCATCGCTAATTTTGGCACTTACTGATTGCGAACCATAATTAGCTTTGCTAACGACAAAAGTATAATTCCCTGCTGGTAAGTCACTAAATACACCAAGTCCCCGGTCATTGGTTGTTACCGTTTTAGTCCTTCCGTCTACCACCACATCAACAGTAGCTCCGCTTAGCGCCATACCTTTTTCATCTTGGATGGTAATGACCGCACTCCCTATGTTGCTGCTGCCAGCTGGCGTCATAACAATATTGGTGTTCACCGTACCACCTGCTTGTACGCTCAAAGGAGTACTGCTGATTACCTGTCCATCATACTTAGCCGTAAATTTATATGTTCCCAGCGGCAGATTTTTAAATGTCACCGTGCCATCTACCCCGGTAGTGAGAGTTAGCGAAAAAGGTGCTTCTGCCGCATAGGCCTTCTGCATCCCAAAGAGGTTTGACAACCAGCTTGTTGCAACCTGTGCTGTCTGGCTTGTCGCTTCGGCTGTAACTGTAGCCCCACTTACAGATTGCAAGGCTGCGTTCTGAACACTTACCTGAATACTATTGCTTGCTATCGGCATTCGAACCTGAGCTGATACTGTCTGATCTTTTTGTACGGTTACTGGATTACTTTGCTGCGACAGATCAAAATAGATAACTTTTACGGTATATACCTTACCTGCATTTAACCCACCTATCGTCGCTGTACCATTTTCATCTGACACCGCCGTAGCTCCGACCATACTGCCGTCCTCTGCGTAGGCTTGTACTTTGGCGCCTTGTAACGCCTCATCGCCTGCATTTACGACCTTGACATTGATACTGCCTTGATAAGCCACAAACTTGGTGAAAGTTTCTGTTTTAATCGTATTATTTCTTTCAACTTTTTGCAGAAATTTTCCAGAAAGATCAAGCGCTTTGTCCTCCTTTTTATCTTTCAGCGAAGCTCCAAAACCGTTTGCCAATTGATAAGTAAACTTGCCATAAAAGCCACCTCTTGATAAATTTGACTTATCATAACCTGCCTCTAAGCTAAAACGTGGCGTCAGCTGCATCACACTACGCAACCTGTAGCCTATTTCTTTATCCCGGTACTTGTTATCATAAAAATAACCTGATGCAAATAGTTTTAGCCAGCGGGCATGAGTAAAAGAAGTGCCTGCCTCGTAGTCAAGCCCCTGCACCGCTCTGATGTAAGAATATAATATGCCATCGTTTTGATAGACAACCCCTGTTTGCTTATCACCGGATGTCGGCACATAAATATTAGCCCGATATTCCGCTAATTTATTAAAATATTCCACGCCTGCCCCAATGCGGGAAAGATTGTACTTAAACCCATAATCATAAAAGAGATTTAAGCCAACCATTTGTTGCTTATCTTTTGAGATTTTCCGCCAACCAATACCGAAGTTAGCTGTGTTATTATCACTTTGATAAGCATATCTTCCCTGCCAAAACCACAGCTCTCCCTTCTCACTAACTTTGCCAAAAGGCTGAATTGTTGTCAAAGAATACATTGGCTTATAATTTTGATCAAAGGCGAGCTCAAAATCAGTTGTTTTTAACCAATCCGAACCAAGTTTTTTCCTGTTTTGAAGATAATAAGGAATAATTCTATTAAAAAACTGATTAAATCTTTCTCCATCTGTTAATTGCCTGGAATCGTTGTTGTCTATTGTTGCTGTATTAACTGCCGTATTCTTGGCTGCATCTTTTTTAGCATCAAGATTAAACTGTTCAAGGTTGTTAGTTGACTCTTTTACCCCGGTACTTTCTGCATATATGGGGCCGATAAATGCCGGATTTGTCAGATACATCACTAAAATCAATAATATGGCTAAAACTTTGTTCGCTATTTTTGAACCAGTCATTGTCTTCCTCCCTCTTTCGCCAATGTTTTCCTCCTATTCGTATAATATAAATAACTATCACGTAAATCTATGTACGAAAGTGCAAAAATGCACAAAAAAAAGTGCAATCACTGTTTTAGGATTGCACTTTCGTTATTCTTCAGTCTTCCATTTACATTTTATTCCGATTTTCCAACCAGACCAATTCCGGCGGCGTAAGCAATTGCTTCGCTGCGGCTCTTAAGTTGAAGACACTCCAGAATCTGTTTGATTTCGTATTTGATTGTCCGTTCACTAAAACAAAGCACCGTCGCTACTTGTCGGTAGGTCTGTCCATTGGCTATAAGAGTCAAAATAGCCGTCTGCCGTGGTGTAAGCTTTCCCATCTCGTCTGCTGCCGTTGACACTTTTTCTGCGAAATTGTCATGACCGCTAATTTCTTTTAGGACTTTCATAGCAAGACCCGGTGCTAGTGGAGGCTCATCTCTTTCCAATGCAGCAAGCAGTTCAATCAGTTCCCTAGCCTGAAGTTTCTTCAGCAAATAGCCGCAGGCGCCACTTTTTATGGCATCAAACAGATTATCGTCTTCTTCAGAAGCTGTCAGCATAACAATCTTTACATCAGACATTTCCGCTTTTATCAAACGGGTAGCGGCAAATCCATCGCAATCACTCATGTAGATATCCATTAAAATAACATCTGGCTTAAGATTTCTCGCCTTTTCCAGTGCCTCTAACCCATTACTTGCCACACCGACAACTTGAATATCATGAGCTTGCAAAAGGGATGCCATACCTTCCCGAAACAAGCTATGATCGTCAACAAGCAATACTTTCATAAACTTTCTTCCCTTCTGTAATAGCTGCGACGGTTTTCCGGCTGGCCATAGCTGAGCTACGCCCCGTAAAGGCATTTATTCTTTGTTTAGTGGAACCGTCACAACAACTTTGGTACCTCGCCCTGGTTCTGAAGCAATTTCTAGCACACCGCCAGATTTTTCGGCGCGTTCGCGCATGCTAGTAAGACCATACCCTTTTCCTTCAAAATCGATAAACGGCTCAAAGCCCTCACCATCATCTTCCACAATAATTCTCACTTTATCGCCCTCTATTGTCAACGCAATTAAAATCTTGCTTGCTACCGCATGTTTTAGACTATTCGTCAAAGCTTCTTGCACAATCCGCAGCAGTTGCAGGGCTAGCTCAGCCTCCAATTCCCGTTGGTAAAAACTTTCCGCTATGTCGAGTTCAAGTTGCAAATCATGCTCTTTTCTGATCCATTCGACATATTCCCTTAACATCTCAGCGAATCCTTTTTTTAGCATTTTTTCCGTTTGCACACCGCGAATGTATTGACGAACATCGTCATAAGCCTGTTGGGAAGCTTCAGTTAGACGACTTAAACCAGAAACCACCGCAGCCGTTTGTCCCTTGGTAGTAAATTCTGCTGCCGCTTGGGATTGGATATTTATATACCCCAATATTTGGCATAGATTATCGTGTAACTCCCTAGCCAAACTGGCCCGTTCCTCCATAATTACTACTGATCTTTGCTGCTCCAGCATTTGCTCTTGGTTTCGCCTTTGTTCGGTAATATCTTTTAGTAATATAATTCGCCCAAGAAAGTGGTTCCCCGATGATTGTAGTGGAATCTTGAGTAATTGGTAAAAACAATAACCATCCGGCTGTTCTCTTTCTCCTTCGACAACCTCAGAATGAACCGTGGCGTCCACCTCAGACAAAACCGGCCAAACTTTTGCAACTGCCCGAAATTCACTGCCTACAACTACAGGCAAACCATTGAGCATTCTTTTTGCTATAGGATTTACATATACAATATAATTTTCGTCGTCAATAATCAAAAGGCCCTCGACAATATTTTGCATAGCCGCCGATTGCGCTAATGACAAGAGATTATAAAACTGCCAGAGATAGTATATCCAAGTTACAGCGATTCCATTGAGCAAAAAGCCCAATGGAATTGCTATATTAACTTGCTGCTCTGAAATCTTCCATATGAAAAAGCTGACCCAGGAAATTAACACAGCAAAAAAGTAACAAACGGCTTGTTTGCGTCGTAATCCCACAGAAGTAGTAATCCAGCGAAGCGCAAAAAATGTGGCGATGCAACCTAACAAAAGGCTGTATCCCATAATAATCGCTTGACTTATTCTACAATTAAAAACAACTTGTTGCCCGTCTTGATAAGCGCCTCCCCCAATTAGCCCATTCCAATTCGTCATTATGATGAGCAGACAAATCAAAAACCAGCTTCCGAAAAGACTGTATTTTGCCACAGGTGCCATTCTGTTTTTCCGCTGCCCGAACTGCCAGGAAAAGATCACCCAAAGACAAACAAGCGCAGAACCTACCAGTTTCTGAACAGTAACCCAAAGTACTTTATCAGTTAACGTTGTACTGGTACTGTACAGTACCATAGTCAAAATCCAAATTGCTTTGCATACCTGAGCACTAGAAGCAGCCATAGCGCCTGGCATTTTACGAAACTGCCAGGTATAGATCGCTAAAGCCTCCAAGACTGCAATGACGCTAAAGTAGAATGCAATATTCTCGACAGGATAGTACGTTTGAATCAGCACAATAAAATCTAACCTTTCCCATTATGACAAATAATATATGTAACTAGCACACAATCCTAATATCCATAAAATTGGCGTTATGTCTAATTACTTCTACGATATAGATAAACTCCCTGTTATTTATCTAGTATTTTATTTAAAACAGTTGGTTTTAACTGTATTTTTATACTACGATACTTCCTCGATCTCTTCACTTTTTCCCCCTTGGATTGGCACATAGTTTAACAAGATATATTGTGTTTGAACTGATCGATCGCATCAAAGTATCGAAATACTATTGCATTAATGGGTAGAAAGTGCTGGACATAAATATTTCCTATCAGTTTAGTCTAAAAAATTCGAATCATAAGCCGCAAAAAATAAATAGAGCTACTTGAAGTCATCCTACAAAGATAGCACTTCAAACCAGCTCTATGGACAATACATTATCAGTATTCACAAAAAAGCTTCCAGCAAAATTGCTGGAAGCCTTGATTTCATTGGCGGAGAGGGTGGGATTCGAACCCACGGTCCCTTTGACAGGACACTTGATTTCGAGTCAAGCACCTTCGACCACTCGGACACCTCTCCATATTTTATTTACGACGACTTTTAAAGAAGTTCTTCATTAAAGAACTACATTCATCAGCAAGTATTCCCGCCGTCACGTCAACCTGATGATTCAATCCCGGATGCTGCACAATGTTAAACAGGGATTCCACGGCTCCTGCTTTATAGTCAGAACTGCCATAAACGACACGGTCAATCCGGCTCATCACAATAGCGCCTGCACACATGGGACACGGTTCTATAGTAACATAAAGAGTTGCTCCCGTCAAACGCCAACGCCCTAGCTTTTGGCAAGCTTCCCGAATGACAATGACTTCCGCATGCGCTGTAGCATCATGCCAAGTTTCCCGTCGATTATGGGCCGTCGCAACGACTTCATCGTTCAGCACTAAAACAGCGCCAATGGGAACTTCGCCTATGTCACCAGCCAGTTTTGCCTGGTCTAACGCTAGATTCATATACAAGACGTCTTTATTTTCCATGATACATCCTCTTTTACAGTTACTATAATATTTTATCGCATATAAAGTAATTCCGCAAGTCTCAACTCACAAAACTCGCAAAAAACCGCTGCCAAATTTTGCTTTGACAGCGGCTACTATAAACTTTCCTTATTGACTGATTATCAGATCGTTTACTTACATACTTTTACGATAAATTTCCCGAATCTCTTCACGGGTTGGCGTTTTCGGATGATTCGACAGATTTACCTGCATCGTATTGATCGCCTGATCAGTAAGCCAGTCAATATCAGCTTCTTTCGCGCCAAAATCCTTTAGACGTGGCGGCATATCAACTTTGGCCATAAGCTCTTTGACACAATCAATACATTTTGCGGCAGCTGCTTCTACCGACAAGCCGCTAATATCGGCTCCCATCGCTTGGGCAATTTGAGCAAATTTCTCCGGTACAGCCGAAAGTGTGAATTCTAAAATGGCCACATAAAGCGAAGCAAGGCCTTCACCATGAGGCGCATCATAAAGGCCGCTTACGGGATGCTCCATGCCATGAGGCAGTGCCGTACCGCTGCTGTCAATCGCCATACCGCCCAAAGTATTAGCCAGCGATACCTTTTCCCAAGCAGCTAGATTTTTCGGATCTTCATAGACAAGCGGCAAGTTTTCACTAGATAGACGAATCGCCTGAAGCGCCATCATAGCAGTCATATCATTGCTGCGACGGCCAATAAACGCCTCAATGGCATGAAACAGCGCATCAAGACCTGGGCCAGCAATCGATTTTTTCGGTAACGTCACAAGCAGCTCCGGATCAATAATCGACGCTTTCGCATACAAGTGCGGTCCGCGCATTCCTTTTTTATCTTTATTTTCAGGATTCGTTAAAACCCCGATGCAGTTTCCTTCACTGCCCGTACCGGCTGTCGTCGTGACAAGCACCAGCGGCAATGCGCCTATTCCAGGCTTACCGTAAAGATAATCAGCAGCTTTCCCAGGATTTTTAGCCATAAAAGCAACAGCTTTGGCCGCATCCATAGAACTGCCGCCGCCAAGACCGATAACGAGGTCACAACCTTCCTTGCGTGCCACTTCACCGCCTTCATCCACTGTTGTCGTCAAAGGATTGGCTTTCACTTTATCAAATACGACTGCCGTCACACCAGCCTCTGTCAAATACCCTTTAACCCGATCAAGCAGACCAGTTCGTCCTGAGCTACCAGACGTAACAATAATAGCTTTTTGTCCATTTTCTTTAGCAATCGCGCCAATTTCCGCCAGTCTTCCTCTGCCGAAAATTAACCGTACTGGATTATGAAAGTCAAAAGAACTCACTTCAAGCACCTCCCAAAATCTTGCTTCTGTTAAGGATTTTCGCAGATATAAACGTAAAGTCCTGCTTAGAGCCCTAGGAAAGTTTTCCTTGTCATGACCCAATGAGCGCATCAACAGTTCGCACTAACAGCTCCGTACCAGGCGCTAAGATTTCCTCATTAAAATTAAAGTAGTTATTATGATGCCCTGCCGCAAGCTCCGAACCCAGCATTAAATAAGTCCCCTGGCCGCCGCCCGCCTGTACAACTGACATGAAGTGAGAAAAATCCTCGGTAGCGCCAAAGGCGCTATATTCGATAAGCTCCTGAAAAAATTCCATCTTACTAGCAATGGCTTTTACTTTTGCCGCAAGTTCGGGACTACTTTCGCCGCTCTTCGTACCGCCTACTTCGGCGATTTCACAATCGACATCATACATAGCCGCAGCGGCCTTGATAATCCGGCGAGCTTCTGTCGTCATATATTCATCAAGTTCACTCGTTTCACCGCGGGTTTCCAGCTTCATGAGCGCATTCGGCGGAATGACATTTCGCCCCTGACCAGCCTGCAGCGTTCCTACAGTAATGCGAGTCGCGCCTTGACTATGCCGGGAAATTGCATGGAGATTTAAGGCGCAGGCGGCAGCCGCTAACAGCGCATTTTTCCCTTCTTCCGGCGCTGCTGCCGCATGGGCCGGTTTCCCGCGATAGGTTACATCATATTTTGTCGTTGCTAAAAACTTACCTGTACTGCAAATTAAAGTGCCTGTTTGCTGGGCCTGAAACCCTATATGAAGTCCTAATATGTAATCTACACCGTCAACAGCTCCGGCGGCAACCATCGCCCGCGCCCCGCGGCTGCCTTCTTCGCCAGGCTGAAAAATCAGCCGGACTGTACCGGCAAGCTGATCTTTAAGACTCGCCAATACTTTGGCAACAGCCAAACCAATGGCGCTATGCCCATCGTGACCGCAAGCGTGCATTACGCCGTCATGACAGGAAGCAAAGCCAGCTTGTGCCGGACTATGCTGTTCATCTTGCGCTTCCTGCACATCATTGGCGTCAATGTCAAACCGAAGCGCTACTACCGGCCCTTCACCGCAAACAAGATCCGCTACAATCCCAGTCCGTCCGCCCGCTAAGTGTTTCAGCCATTTTTCATCAGCGCCTTCGGCTTGGGCTCGTTTCATATGAGCAGCCAGCTCGGCCTCATTTGGCACGCCTAACATGGCTTCTTGTTTTACAGCCGCCTCACCAAGTTTCAACGTATACCCCAAACTATCAAGTTGTTGAGCAATAAGCGCTGCCGTCCGAAATTCCGTCCAACCACTCTCGGGATAGCGATGAAAATCGCGACGACATTGAATGATTTCGTCTTTTATTGCTTGCACGAATTGATGAATTTGATCCATTATTCTTACTCCCCCTACGAATCTACAACAGATAGTATCCTGACCTTTGCTTATAGCATACCACGAAGCCTCATTGAACGTCAGATCAATTCAAGATTTTCCCGTAAAGACAAAAAAAGGTCCTCAAGGCATAGGGGAGGCCAGAGGACAAAAGAGGAGTAATGAGATTTATATGAACGACCTTAACGGCCGGTGTTCCGTTGTTCTTTCTGGCTATAGAATAACAAATAAATATGACAAAAATATGACAATCCTATTGAAGTTAAATAAAAAGACCGCTGCCATTTAGAATCCTAAATCACAGCGGCTTTCTTCTACGCTTCTATAACCTTTTATCGAAAAATAACTTTACCTGTTTTTAGATCATAGACGGCGCCGGCAATCTTTACGGAATCATGAGAAACGCCTTCACTAATAATCGGTTTCGTCATCATTAACTTTTTAACAATCAAATCTACATTGGCTTTTACCGTATTAGATACTTTATCACCAGACTGGTTAGCAGCTTGTAATACGGCAGGCTCGATGGCCTTAGTAATGGCGCCAATATGACCGGGCACCTCACCACCAGCGACAGCCGCTTTTACAGCACCGCAATCTTCATGACCTAAAACAACGATTAAGTGAACTCCTACATGTTCTACCGCATATTCAATACTGCCCAAAGCGACATCATCAACAACTTCACCGGCTGTACGAATCACAAATAAATCTCCTAGTCCCTGATCAAAGACCAGCTCTGGTGGAACCCGAGAGTCAGAGCAGCTTACGATAATGGCAAAAGGATGCTGGCCTTTCGTCAGTTCAGTTCGTCGCGCCTGACCAATATTACTTGCTTTCTGCTGCTCAGCAACAAATCGGCTATTGCCATCAGTCAAAAGTTGCAAGGCTTTATCAGCACTCACACCAGTGTCACTGCTATTGGCCCATGCCGCCGGTGCAAAGCAAAGGACAAAAGCCATCATAACTACCATCGATACCCATTTTCTCATTTTAGCCCTCCTATTTTTTATGAATTATCAATCAATTCTATTTCTCCATCCTATTTTCCTGTAAAATATGACATTTTATTTGAAAATAAAAAGCAGTTTCACTCTGAATGCAGAGGAAACTGCCCTAAAGACTATTATGAAGCTACAATAGAACGATTATAACTACTATAGGAGTTATTGTGAAGTTACTATGAGACTGCTAGAAAACTTATGAACCTAAAATAAAGCTCTAGCCAAAACTACGATAAGCCTAGTCTGCAACTATTTCGCCGAATAGTCGTAGAAACCTTTGCCTGTTTTACGGCCTAAATAGCCAGCCTGTACCATTTTCTTCAGCAGCGGACAAGGACGATATTTCGGATCACCATAGCCCTCGTAAAGCACTTCCATAATCGACAATACCGTATCATTGCCGATCAAATCAGAAAGCGCTAACGGTCCCATGGGATGATTAAAGCCAAGCTTCGCTACAGCATCAATATCTTCCACGCTAGCAACGCCTTCGGCATAGGCAAAAATCGCCTCATTAATCATAGGAATCATAATCCGATTGCCCGCAAATCCTGGTGCATCATTAATCGTAACAGGCGATTTTCCTAGATTCTGCGCCAAAGCAAAAATAGTCTGGTACGTTTCTTCGCTTGTTGCCAAACCCTTGATAATCTCAACAAGCTTCATAACTGGCGCCGGATTGAAGAAATGCATACCGATAAAACGATCGGGCCGTTTTGTCGTAGCCGCTACAGCTGTAATCGGCAGAGAGGATGTATTAGATGCCAGAATCGTATGACTAGGACATAAATCATCAACGGTTGTAAAAATTGTCTTTTTAATCGCCATATTTTCTACAGCTGCTTCAATGACAAGATCTACATTGCAGGCCGCTTTGTCAAGTTCAACAACGCCGCAGATTCGCTGATTAATAGCGCCTTTTTCTTCCGCAGTCAGCTTGCCCTTTTCTACAAGTTTCGCCAGATTCTTTTCAATCCCAGCTACACCCTTTTGCACAAATTCTTCCTTAATGTCCTGCAGTACAACTTCCAGGCCGCTTTGCGCTAAAACCTGCGCAATACCGCTGCCCATTTGTCCAGCCCCAATAACAAGTACTCTTCTAATATCCATAGTGATCATCCTCCCTTGATTACAAGCGTTTTATCCTCACCTTATTAGGCTTTAAGCTTTTTAAACTCTTCAATCAAAATCGGTAGAACTTCCATAGCATCTGCCACAATACCATAGTCGGCATATTTAAAGATTGTCGCATCAGGATCTTTATTGACAGCAATAATCAGATCTGATGTCGTCATGCCCGCCAAATGCTGAATGGCGCCTGAAATTCCAAAGGCAAAATAGATCTTCGGCGCAACGGTCTTACCCGTCTGCCCCACTTGATGCAGCGCCTGTTTCCAGCCAGCGTCAACGGCTGCACGGGACGCCCCAACGGCTCCGCCCAGCACTTCTGCCAAGTCTTCAATGAGCTTGAAGTTTTCCAAGCTGCACAAGCCACGGCCGCCTGCTACAACAATTTCTGCTTCTTCAATATTGCACGATGCCGAACATACGCTGATCACTTCGATCAGTTTCGTCCGAATTTCTTCTGGTTTCACTTTGCTCTTTAAGCGGACAATTTCGCCCGTTTTGCTATAATCTTGCTCGGGACGCTTAAAGACTTTCGGGCGAACCGTCCCCATCTGCGGACGATAATCCGGGCATACAATCGTAGCCATGATGTTGCCGCCAAAAGCTGGACGCGTCCAAGCTACTAATCGATCTTCATTGATATCCAGGTTCGTACAGTCTGCCGTTAGGCCGGCATTGACTCGGCAGGATACTCTCGGTCCAAGATCGCGGCCGTCGACTGTCGCCCCTAATAAAATTACATTCGGTTTATACGTATTGACTAGATCGACAAACGCGCTAGTGAAGGCATCGGAATTGTAATGACTGAATTCTTCTCCTTCTACGGCATAGACTTTGTCTGCGCCGCTCGCAAAGAGTTCTTTCGCCACTTCATCTACATTACCGCCGAACATGACTGCCGACAATTCTTCGCCTAATTTATCGGCTAAAATCCGCCCCTGGCCTAACAGTTCATGAACCACGCCGCGAGCCTGACCGGCAGTTTGTTCTACAAAGACCCATACGCCTTTATAATCACTCTTATCGACTGTTGCCGAGGATTCTACTTTTTCCCGGCTGATTGCTTCTACCGGACATACCGATAGGCAAGCGCCGCAGCTTGTGCAGGCGTCTGTTGCAAAAGCTTTGCCATTATCCTGCATTTCCAGCGCGCCGAAGGGACAGGCTCCCACACAGGCGCCACAGCCGATACAGATTTCTTGATCTACTTTTACTGCCACTGTTTGTTCCCTCCTTATATAACCTTCGCGTCGGTAAGTTTTTGCATAAGCACTGCCACGGCTTCACGGGGCGTTTCTGCTTCGATCATCTGACCGCCCGAGCGGGAAGGAGGGGTAAAGATTTTGCTAACCTGTGTCGGCGACCCTTTGAGACCGATGCGTTTTTCATCTACCTCAATTTCAGCCAGCGTCCATACAGGAATTTCTTTACGATTGGCTTTCATGGTACCACGTACCGTTGGAAAGCGCGGCTCATTTGCTGATTTCACGACCGTAGCTAACAGCGGCAATTTCCCTTCGATCACTTCATAGCCTTCTTCATGTTCGCGTTCGACGCGGAGCGTATCGCCCTGCACTTCGAATTTAGAACAGCAGGTAATCTGGGAAATGCCTAAATGCTCAGCAATTTCCGGTCCAACTTGAGCCGTATCGCCATCAATGGCCTGTTTGCCACAGAGAATGAGATCATAGGTAGCGATCTTTTTGATGGCTGAGGCAATGGTGTAGCTTGTCGCCAGCGTATCGGCGCCGCCGAAGGCGCGATCGCTAATCAGGATCGCCTCATCAGCTCCCATAGCCAAACATTCTTTCAGGGCGTCTTTCGCCTGAGGCGGTCCCATGGAGACGACGGTCACTTTGCCGCCTTCTTTTTCTTTGAGCTGCAGCGCCGCTTCCAAAGCATTTTTGTCAAAAGGATTGACAATGCTCGGTACTCCCTGGCGAACGAGCGTGTTCGTTACGGGATCAATCTTTACTTCCGTCGTGTCAGGCACTTGCTTGACACAAACTACGATTTCCATACTTTCGGCCTCCTGTTGTATAATTGCAAAAAACTTGCCTTTATATCTTTTCCACGACAGCGGCAATTCCCTGCCCGCCGCCAATACAAAGCGTTGCTAATCCGATTTTCGCCTCACGCTGTTGCAGCGAGTGAATCAGCGATACCAGAATTCGAGCGCCGCTCGCGCCAATAGGATGACCTAATGCAATGGCGCCGCCATTTACATTGACTTTAGCCGCATCAAAACCAAGTTCATTACCCACAGCTAAAAACTGTGCTGCAAACGCTTCGTTGGCTTCGATCAAATCAATATCTTTTACGGAAATTCCCGCTTTCTTCAAGGCCTTTTGTGTCGCTGGAACAGGTCCGATTCCCATAATGGCCGGATCGACGCCAGCTGAGCCGTAGCCAGTAAGTTTCACTAATGGTGTCAAACCCAGTTCACGGCATTTTTCGCCACTCATCACTACAAGTGCGGCCGCTCCATCATTAATACCCGATGCATTTGCCGCTGTTACCGTACCATCTTTCTTGAAGGCCGGTTTTAATTTTGCTACAGATTCGGCTGTCGTACCGGCTTTCGGATATTCATCCGTATCAAAAATAGTATCACCGCGCCGCGAATGAATCACTACAGGCACAATCTCTGTTTTGAACGCCCCTGTTTCAATCGCCTTAATAGCTTTTTGCTGTGACTCAGCCGCTAATTTATCTTGCATTTCACGGGTAATACCAAATTTTTCTGCCACATTCTCGGCAGTGATTCCCATATGATAGTCGTTGAAGGCGCACCAAAGTCCATCTTGAATCATGCTATCAATGACTTTCTGATGACCCATACGATAGCCCCAGCGAGCTTCTCTTCCTAATAGATACGGCGCATTCGACATGCTTTCCATACCGCCTGCCACAATAACATCAGCATCACCAGCTAAAATTGCCTGTGCTGCTAAAGTAACGGTTTTCAAACCGCTGCCGCAAACTTTATTCACTGTATAGGCTGGCGTTTCTTGCGGGATGCCTGCTTTAACTGACGCCTGGCGCGCTGGATTTTGACCAAGACCTGCCTGTAAAACATTCCCCATAATGACTTCATCAACTAGATCCGCTGTAATTTTCGCCCGCTCCAGCGCCGCTTTAATAACAATCTCACCTAGTTCCACAGCAGATAAAGAGGCTAATGACCCGTTAAAATTTCCAATAGGCGTACGAACTGCACTTACAATAACAACTTCTTTCAATTGACTCACCATCCTAATTTTTTGTTTTATTTGAGAATTTTTTCACATTATCCCGTTGGGAAGAGCTATAAATTTGTTTCTTTAAAGATACTTTGTTATTTTTTTCACTTATTTGTCTAAGAAAAAATAGCTGTCTACGGTCATACCCCCGTTTTTCAAACTAAGTGGTCATACCAGCAATCCAGCTTACAGCCCCATTATACTCAAAATCTATGATGCTGTCTATAATTTTCCGAAAATTTTTCGTGAAAAATATCACTAAAATAACCTGTTGCAATTCTTTACACTTTTCAGATCATAAATCGGATCAATGAAATGATAATGTATATATATTTTACGAAACTCCAACTCGTGACTATAATCAAAGCATAACAAATCACTCAAATTTAAGGAGGCCGATGATTATGTCAATCATTGCATTTCTCAATTCCCTGCATATGCCTGAACTCACGGTGAGCCAAGACATCATAGACAATAAAATTAACGCTTATCAAGCGAAACTGAAAGCTATGGGTTTTGAAACAACAACGGAAGCTGAAGCAACTTTCACGAATCTCGTCTTAACAAAAACCCTACGGGCCAAGAAAAATCATCTTCTTGTCTGCCTGCGTCTTGATCAAACAGGCTACGAAGACTTGTCCATTTCCTTAGAAAGAGCCGCCTTTACCTATCGCCTGCCTAACTTCTACAAGAATGCCGACGCTTTCTTTGCGGCACTCGAGGATCTTGACCATCTTGAAGCAACAGCAGCTTAATTGCTGCCATGAATGTAGCGAGCCTCCGCCTGATACCAGGGCGGAGGCTCTTGTCATGTTAGTGCGGGAAAAGAAAGATCCCGGTGATGGCAATCACATTCCCAATGATAAAGAGCAGCATAGAGAAACCAATGAGATCACGGATACTAATATTGGCAATTGCCAAAAGCGGTAACGCCCAGAAGGGACAAACGACATTCCAGATGCTCTCGCCCCAGGCCACGCCCATAGCCACTTTCCAAGGCTCAACGCCTAACTGCGCTGCAGCCGGTAGCATAAAGGGGGCTTGCACTACCCAGTGCCCGCCTGCTGACGGAACAAAAATACTAATAATGAGCGAGGAAAAATAGCAATACATTTGAAAGGTCTCCGGCGTAGCTAACTTAAGCAGCCAATCAGAGATAACAAAGACAAGTCCGCTACCTTTCATGATTCCCATAATTCCAGCATAGAAAGGGAACTGCAGGATAATGCCGCCCGCTGTAGCCGCCCCTTTGCTCATGGCCCGAGAATATTCTAACAGCGAGCCGTGCGCCAATACCCCCAGCGTGATAAAGAGGAAAATCAAGATATTCACATTTAGGTTAAAACCATTTTTCACAAAATATCCGCCCAGAAAGACAACACCCATGAGCCCCAGGGAATATTTAAGCAGTGAACTTTCATCAAGCCGATCAGCAAGCTGTTTTTCTTTCGGTGTTGCCAAAACAGCGGCCGATTCGTCCTCTAAAAGACTTGGATCGGCCAAAACGCGTTCTTCTTCTTTGGGCATCATTAATACACAAATTAGTGGAATTACAATGGCCAAAGCAATCGTGATAAATAAAGCCTGTGGATGAAAAATCGTCTGAGTCAAAGGTACAAGGCCGATTTCTTTTTCTAAGAAGTGACCTTTTGTATTAATTAGCAGCGGCACCGAGGCGGAGAGTCCGCCATGAGTGATAATAATCCCCGAAAAGGCCGCTGTCACCATCAGGCGAAAATCGACCTTAGGATGCTGTTTTGCCGCCGCCCGCGCCAACAGTCCGCCAGCAATTAGTCCAAGGCCCCAGTTAAACCAGTACAGCACCATCGAAGAAATGCCAATAAATAAGATCGTCTGTTTTGGCGTTTTTGGTATTTTTACAATCGATTCTAAGAATCGTCTGACCACATTAGCGGCGGCCAAAGCATAGCCTGTTACGAGTACCATAGTCATCTGCATAGCAAAAGCTAAGATATCGAAAAAACCCTGGCCCCAGTAATTAATAATATCAATTGGCGTCTTATGAGTAATAAAAATCGCCATAGCACAAACAACGAGCGTAATTCCCCAAGCGATAGTGAACGGATCAGGCAAATATTTCTGCATCAAATTGACGAAAAACATTAAGATTCGATTAATCATCGCCACACTCTCATTTCATCCGTATTTTGTCGTTTGCCTCGTTTCGCAAACATCGATTATTTATCTACATAATATTTAGCGGCTTTTAGCTGATGAATCAACTTTTTCAAGAAAACTTCCCGTTTTTCCGCTAAAGTTTCTGGCGGATATTTGAAAAACCCTTCGCCAGATTTCGCGCCAAGCTTGCCTTCTGCTACCTTTTCTTTTAGCAGCGGATTCGCCGCGGTCGAAGCATCCATCACTTTGAGCAGATTATCGCCAACAGTACACCAAATATCAAGGCCGCCAAAGTCAGCAACTTCGAGCTGCCCTGTTGTAGCATAACGGAAAGCGGGACCGAATTTCAACGCTTTATCAACATCTTCCGGTGCGGCGATCCCCTGTTCAATAATGGAGAAAACTTCTCTCGCCACACCTTGCTGAATTCGGTTCGCCACAAGACCAGGCACATCTTTTAGTACCTTGACAGTCTGCTTTTCAATTGCCGCAAATAAGGCTTCGACTTCTTGGTAAATCGACTCAGGCATATTGCCGAAAAAAGACATTTCTACAATCGGCATAATATGGCCAGGATTATACCAGTGATTTATGAGCATTCTTTCCCGCCGCGCTGGCGATACTTTTTCCATCATATCAGCGAGCTTTAGACTTGATGTATTGCTTGCTAAAATTGTATGACTGGGGCAAAGCTGATCAAGCAATGCAAAGAGATCTTGTTTTAACGCGATAATTTCCGGCACTGCTTCAATGACATAATCACGGTCTTTCACCGCTTCTTGCAAATCAGTTTGCAAAGAAATCAGTTTCAAAGCTTGCTCAGCAACACTTGCGTCAATATATTCTTCCGCTACAAGCAGTTGTAATTCCGCAGCAATTTCTTCTTTAGCGGCCTTGAGTCGTACTGCATCTGTATCATATAAGTTAACAGGAAAACCGTGCATAGCAAAGGCTTCGGCAATCCCATGCCCCATCGTGCCTGAACCAAGAACAGCAATTTTTTCAATCATGAAGACATCTCCCTTTAGCGATTTTTCAGTTGTAAAATTTCTCTTGCTTCATCAGGCGTTGCTACGGCTTTATTGGCCTCTTTAATTAAGCGAGCTGCTCTTGCTACAAACTGCGCATTCGATTCAGCCAGTTGGTTTTTTGCATAATAAACATTATCTTCCATGCCCACACGGATGTGACCGCCCAAAGCAAGCGTAGCATATAAAATGGGCAAATGGCCTTTGCCGATTCCCAAGGCAGACCAGGTAGCATCAGCCGGAAGCAAGCTCTTCAAATAGACGAGATTTTCTACGGTAGCCGCCGTACCGCCATCGGCTCCCAAAACAAATTGATAATGGGCCGGCGAAGCCAGTACGCCTTTCTTCATATAGTAGAAGGAGTTATAAAGCATGCCTGCATCGAAAATTTCAATTTCCGGCTTTACTTGATTTTCTAGCATAACTTTGCCAAGTTTTTCCAGAAAGGCTGGCGGATTTAAAAATAAGCCGCTATGCATCCAGTTCATTGATCCCGCATCATAAGATGCCATAGGCGGTTTAAGTTCTATAATATGTTCCATCCGCGTTTCTTCTGTTGCGAAAAGATCGCCGGAAGTTGTCAAATTCAAGACAATATCGCATTTCTCCCGAATCCGCTCTACTGTTTCTCTAAATTTTTCCTTATTCATCGTACCGCGGCCTTCGTCATCACGCATATGCAAGTGAGCAATCGCGGCGCCAGCCTGCCAACAAGCGTAAACATCATCAGCAATTTCTTTTGGCGTCAAAGGAATATTAGGGTTATGCTGTTTCGTCGGAAAAGCGCCTGTCGTCGCCACAGTAATAATAACTTTTTCCATATCAATCACCTCATACTCAAATTTACCCATATTTATTGCAAGTTAAATGCCAAAAGAAACCCTTGATAAATCAAGGCTTTTCCCGCTCTTTTCCCTCTATGTCGATGAAAAAAATCATCAGTGCAACTTATATTTTCAGAAAAAACTATATTTTCTAACCATTTAGTCACTGATGAAAAACGCCATCACTGCGATGCAATTCGTCATCAATTATGCTGAGCTTACTACTGATAGCGAATTCATTACACAAAAAGGCTGTGTCCAGAAATGAACACAGCCGCTGTTACGCTAAGGTAATGCCTAGTTTTTTCGCTTTTTTTACAATAGTGGATTGGTCAATTCCTAAAATTTTTGCCGCTTTCCGCGTACTACCGTATTTTTGGAGCGCCCGCTCAATTGTGCGCTTTTCTATGGCGGCAACTACTTCTTTTAAGCCTATTTCCCCAACTTCCCCGGCCAGAAATTCATCATCAAGGTGAAGCAACCGACCAATCTGCTCTACCGGGACTGTCGATCCGTGGCTGGAAATAATAATGAGTCGCTCTAAAATATTTTGCAGCTCTCTGATATTCCCCGGCCAATTGTATTCCTTTAGTAGCGCAAATCCCGCCTGATCAATCCCAATTTCTTTATTATATTTTACTTTATAGGTATCTAGAAAATGTTGTACTAATAGAGAAATATCACTTTGCCGCAACCGTAGCGGCGGCACTTCAATGGGGAACACATTCAGGCGATAGTAGAGGTCTTCTCGAAATTTCCCTTGCTTTACCAAATCTCTTAGGTCACAATTTGTCGCCGCAATAAGCCGCATATCAAGTAGGACAGGCTTCGTGGCGCCAATCCGCGTCACTTCGCGATGCTGAATCACTCTTAGCAGCTTCGATTGCAGTCCTAGGGGCATATCGCCAATTTCATCAAGCAGCAGCGTCCCCTGATTGGCTAGCTCAAACATGCCCAGTTTTCCCGTTGTTGCCGCACCAGTAAAGGCGCCTTTTTCATAGCCAAACAGCTCTGCTTCCAGTAAATTCGGCGGTATGGCCGCACAGTTAACTTTGATAAAAGGTCCGTCGCAGCGTTTGCTGTTCCGATAAATTTCATTGGCGACGACTTCTTTGCCTACGCCAGTTTCACCAGTTATGAGAACAGTAACTTCTAGCCCAGCCACTTGCTCAATGGCCTGGGCAACATCCTGCATAGCCCGACTTTGGCCAATTAGGTTCTTATTGAGCGCCCGACTCCGTAAGTGCTCAATTTCCTGCTTGCCTTTCTCCTTATCTTCTTCAACGGCCTTGATTTTTTGCTTTGACGACTCCAAGTCCGCCTTCATGGCCCATAAGTCAGTAATTTCCCGATCTACCACAACGACCTTGGCAACATCGCCTGCTTCATTAAATATGGGACTGCCGGTAATCAACATTTTCCTGCCGTTTCGCAAGCTTTCTCCCATCGAGTTGACGCGTTTCTTCTGCCGAATTACTTCAGGCGTCACAGCATTGCTGTACAGACCGTCGCGCAAAATTTCTTCCACGGATCGGCCAAGGATCTCATCCGGATGAATTCCTGTAATCCGCGTATAAGCCTTATTAATATAAAGTGTTTTGCCCGTCCCATCGGCAACATAAACGCCGTCATACAAGTGATCGCCAATTTCACGAAAATCGAGCGACAAAGCCAGTTTTAGCTCTTCTGCTATTGCCGTAAGCTCCTGTAGCGCCGCTGCCTTCCAGTCATCATCAAGCTGCTGCGCCTCAGCAGCTTGAAGTCTTGCCTGTAAGCGCTCCACCGAATCGTTCTTGCCTTCTCCCACGCTTTACACCGCCTTACCTTATCGCATGCTTTATGACCATAAGTCTTCTATATCCGGCTTTACCCATCACAAGGGCTTTCTAATTTGATAAATTGTGCGATAAACCCAAAAAGCATTACATAGAAGCAGCGCTGCTGTTATATAAAATACATAATGAATCCCAAAGATGGCGGCAATTTGCCCGCCGCCAATCGAGCCTAACACCACACCGGAATGCTGCGCCGATTGGTTATAACCAAAAATACGCCCAGCCACTTTATCTGGCGTCGTCTGCCGGATAAGCGTATTAATGGATGGCAGCAATCCAGCTACGGCAAGACCGACTAAAAAGCGCAAAACACCAAGTTCCATCGGGCTTTCCACAAAAGCCTGCGGAATAAAGAGCAGTCCCGCTGCAAAGAGCGCCGCCAATAAAACTCGCTGCGGCCCCAACCGATCAGACAACTTACCAAGTACCGGCGCCGCCAATACGCTAGCCAAACCGGAAGCGGCAAAAACAGCCCCGGCCACAATCGCAATATGCTCCGAGCTTTCCGAAATATGTTTAATATACACTGTCAAAATCGGCTGCACGGACATTAAAGCAAATTGAATCATTAAGGTTGTTACGAATAAACAGATCGTCGTTTTCGGCTGTGTCAAGGAAGACCAGATTTCGCCGCTCTTTAAGACTTGTTTCGTAATGGTTTTCTTCTCCTCCGCCACAAAGATGGCGCAAGCGAGAAAAGCAACAAAACAAAAACCGCCAATGACAAAGAACGTTTCTCGAAAGCCAATAACTTCCGTTAAATAGCCGCCAAATACAGGTCCCAGCAGCGTACCGCCGACCTGGCCGCTAAAGAGCATGCCTAAAGCCCAGCCTGACCGTTCCTTCGGCGTCTGCGTCGCAATCAGCGTAATAACGGCAGGTTGAAACCCCGATAAAGCCCCTTGCAGCAACCGTAGCCCCATAAGCTGATAGACCGATTGCGCAAATCCCATAGCTGCCATAATAATGGACAACCATAAACTAGCGCGTAAAATCATCGTTTTGCGGCCATAACGATCAGAAAACTTCCCCCATATCGGCGAAAAGATCGCCAGTGACACGAAATTACAGCCAAAAACAATACCGGACCAGCGGGAAATCTCCGCGGGGTCATGGATGCCCATATGCTCAATATATAAAGGAAGCATCGGCGCCATCTGACTCATACCTACCGATACGACAAAAACAGCAAACCAGCAAACTAATAAATTTCTCCGCCACGTCTCCATAAAACACCTTCATTTTGAGTTTTACTCTACTCCATACTTTTTACTTTATTTTCTATTCTTCCATCATACCACAGAATAAAGACAGCGGCGAATTGTTCATACTTTTCCTAAAATTATGGATAAAAATACATAATACTTGCTTACATATTCACTATTTCTTACAGTAAAAAGAGGATTTTATCCGTTTATGTGGAACATTAACAGCCGGGGTTGTTACAAATATCTTTTTATATAATTAAATAGAAGTGAAGTTGTTATATTTTGTTCTTTTAAAAAGCAACAACGAACTTCTGTTCACAATCCTGAGTTCTTATGTTTTTTCATGGTTTTATTATTTTGTATGATGAAAGGCAGGCCAAGCAGATGGGAAACACAGGTTTACCGCCCAAACAGGGACTTTATAATCCAGCGTATGAACATGACGCCTGCGGTATTGGCGTCGTGGCAAACATTAAAGGTAAAAAATCAAATGAAATTCTTCATCAGGCTCTGACGGTTCTACTCAACATGGAACACCGTGGCGGAGCAGGTGCTGATACAAACTCCGGCGATGGCGCTGGCGTCTTATTGCAAATTCCCCATAAACTCTTCAAACATGAATGTACTTTTCTCAATATTGACTTGCCGCCTGCTGGTAAGTATGGCGTCGGCATGGTCTTTTTACCGCAGGAAAAAGAACTACAGAAACAATGCGAAGAAAAACTAGGGAAAATCATTGCTGAGCAAGGTCAAAAACTCCTTGGTTGGCGTACGGTCCCCTGCGATACCTCCATGATTGGCGAAACAGCTAAAGCGGCGCAACCAACAATTCGTCAGGTTTTTATTGCGCCTGATGATCTTACGCTCCGCCGCCTTGCCCAAGATGAAAAAGCTTTTGAACGCAAACTCTACGTCATCCGCAAGCGAGCCGAAAATGAAATACGCTACGGCCTTGCCGGCTGCGAGCTTTTCTACTTCTCCAGCTTATCGGCTGCGACAATCGTCTATAAAGGCATGCTCACACCGAAGCAGCTTGATGAATTTTTCATTGACTTGCAACATCCCATGGTCGAAACAGCTGTTGCCATGGTCCACTCCCGCTTCAGCACCAATACTTTCCCGAGCTGGGAAAGAGCCCATCCCTACCGCTACATTATGCATAACGGCGAAATCAATACGCGCCGCGGCAATTTGAACTGGATGCACGCCAGACAAGCATTATGCGAATCGCCCTTATTTGGCAGTGACATGAAAAAACTGCTGCCAGTCATTGATGCGTCAGGCAGCGATTCCGGCATGTTCGACAACTGTCTTGAATTTTTGACTATGGCTGGCCGCTCACTCCCCCATGCTGCCATGATGATGGTACCAGAACCTTGGTCGAATCACGAAAGCATGAGCGATGAGAAAAAAGCCTTTTTCGAATATCATAGCTGCATGATGGAACCTTGGGATGGCCCTGCCGCCGTAGCCTTTACGGACGGTAAAATCATCGGTGCGATCTTAGACCGTAATGGTCTGCGCCCAGCCCGCTATTATGTAACAAAAGATGATACGATCGTTCTAGCCTCGGAAGTAGGCGTCGTAAATATCGCGCCAGAAAACATCGCCGTCAAAGAACGGCTCCGTCCTGGCAAGATGCTGCTTGTCGATATGGAAGCAGGCCGCATCGTTTCTGACGAAGAAATTAAAAACCGCGTCGTCAACGCCTTCCCTTACCAACAATGGCTTGACGAAAATATCCTGTCTTTGAGCGAATTGCCAGCAGCGCCAACACCGCCGACGCTGGAATTGCCGCTCACGAAAGCGCAACAAGCCTTCGGCTATACTTTCGAAGAGCTGACTAAGCTCTTCCGCCCGATGGCCAAAGACGGCGCTGACCCCATCGGCGCCATGGGTATGGACAGCCCCTTAGCCGTATTATCGGATAAACCGCAGCTCTTCTACAATTATTTCAAACAGCTCTTTGCGCAAGTAACCAACCCGCCGATTGATGGTCTCCGTGAAGCCATCGTTACTTCCACAGGCACAGCAATTGGGCCAGAACGAAACCTCATTGATCCTCAGCCGGAAAGCTGCCGTCAAATCCGCGTTGATACGCCTATTTTGACCAATGATGAACTGGCAAAACTGCGCCACATTAAGGAGAAAGGCTTTGAAGCTGTAACTCTCCCGATGGTCTATCCACTAGCCGAAGGCGGCGAAGGTCTGGCCAAAGCCTTAGAAAATCTTTGCGCTTTGTCTGATGAATATATTGCCCAAGGAAAAAATCTACTCATTTTATCGGACCGCTCCGTTGATGAAAAATTAGCGCCGATCCCGGCACTTTTGGCAACAGCCTGCCTGCAGCGTCACATGGTTCTTCAGGAAACACGCCTTAAGGCAAGTCTCTTAGTGGAAACAGGCGAACCGCGGGAAGTTCACCACTTTGCCTTGCTGCTTGGCTATGGCGCTGCTGGAATTAACCCGTATCTCGCTTTTGATACCATTAAAAACCTGGTAGAAAACCATTTTATTACTGACATTACCGTGGAAAAAGCCATTTACAACTACACCAAAGGCATCACGAAAGGCATTGTTAAAGTCTTATCGAAAATGGGGATTTCCACCATCGCCAGTTACCAGGGTGCGCAAATTTTTGAAGCCATCGGCGTAAGTCAAGAGATTATTGATAAATATTTTACTGATACGCCGGCCTGTATGGAAGGGATTGGCTTAGCTGAAATTGCGACTGAAACAAAGCTGCGCCATAGTCGCGCCTTTACGACGCAAGCTGGCCGCGACGAAACACTTGACAGCGGCTCCACGTATCAATGGCGTTCCGGCGGCGAAGAACATCTTTACAATCCTGAAACAATTACGACACTGCAACAGGCCTGCCAAAAAGGCGACTATGAGTTATTTAAACAATATACTTCCTTGATTGATCAGCACCACTCCAGTTTGACGCTGCGTGGTTTGCTACAGTTTAAAAAAGCCAAGAAAGGCCTATCACTCGACGAAGTCGAATCAGTGGAATCAATTTGTCATCGCTTTAAAACAGGCGCCATGAGCTATGGCTCCTTAAGTCAGGAAGCCCACGAATGCCTCGCGATTGCCATGAACCGTATTGGCGGTAAAAGCAATACAGGCGAAGGCGGCGAAAATCCCGAACGGTTTATCCCGCTCGCCAATGGCGATAGCCGCTCCAGTGCGATCAAGCAGATTGCCTCTGGTCGTTTCGGCGTAACAAGCCATTATCTTGCCCATGCTGATGAAATTCAGATCAAAATGGCTCAAGGCGCTAAACCAGGCGAAGGCGGTCAGCTGCCAGGCAAAAAAGTCTATCCTTGGGTCGCTGAAGTTCGCGGCACAACGGCAGGCGTTGGTCTTATTTCTCCGCCGCCCCATCACGATATCTATTCCATTGAAGATCTGGCGGAACTGATTCACGACTTGAAAAATGCCAATCCGAAGGCGCGCATCAACGTAAAACTTGTCGCTGAAGCTGGCGTTGGCACAATTGCTGCCGGGGTAGCCAAAGCAAGAGCCGATGTCATTTTAATCAGCGGCTATGACGGCGGTACCGGCGCATCACCGCGAACCAGCATTCGTCATACCGGGCTTCCCTGGGAAGTAGGTCTCGCCGAAACGCATCAGACACTGCTGTTAAATAATCTGCGCGATCGCGTCACTGTAGAAACAGATGGCAAACTCATGACAGGCCGCGATGTAGCCATTGCCGCTCTATTAGGCGCCGAAGAATTTGGCTTCGCCACGGCTCCGCTTGTCGTAATGGGCTGTGTCATGATGCGGGTCTGCAACCTTGACACTTGCCCGGTCGGTGTCGCCACACAAAATCCTAAACTGCGGCAAAACTTTGCTGGCAAACCAGAGCATGTAGTGAACTTCATGCACTTTATTGCTAGTCAGCTTAGAGAAATTATGGCTGAGCTCGGCATTAAAACAGTCAATGAGCTAATTGGCCGAACCGATCTCTTAGAGCAAAAAAGCGACATTACCCATTGGAAGGCAAAATCAGTCGATATCTCAGCACTCATGTATCAGCCGCAAACAGCCGCTACGATGACAGCCTATTGCTCCAAGAAACAGGATCACAACTTGGAAAAAGCTATGGATAATCGATTGCTGCGCTCGCTTTGCGCCCCAGCAATCGACCATAAGGAAAAAGTATCAGTAAGTCTTCCCATAAAAAATACAGACCGCGTAGTCGGCACGATCCTCGGTCACGAAATCACCTCACGCTACGGCGCGGAAGGGCTGCCGGAAGATACTTTATATCTCAAATTTACCGGCTCGGCCGGACAAAGCTTCGGCGCCTTTATTCCCCGGGGAATGACACTGGCTTTAGAAGGCGACTCGAACGACCATGTCGGCAAAGGTCTCTCTGGCGGTAAAATCATTGTATATCCGCCGAAAGAAACGTCTTACGCCGCCGAACACAATATCATTATTGGCAATGTGGCCTTTTATGGCGCGACCTCCGGCGAAGCCTACGTTCGCGGCGTAGCTGGCGAACGGTTCTGTGTCAGAAACAGCGGCGCCAATGTCGTTGTCGAAGGCGTTGGCGAACACGGCTGCGAGTACATGACAGGCGGCCGCGTAATTATCCTCGGAAAAACGGGACGCAACTTTGCCGCAGGCATGTCAGGCGGTATTGCCTATGTTTACGATCCGGAAAACCAATTTGCCATTTCAGCCAACCTAGAAATGGTCACATTAGAAAAACTAGAACAAAACGACGAAGTGACCTTTGTAAAAACGATGCTCGAAAATCACTATGCCTACACCAAGAGCGAAGTGGCCCAGCGACTGCTCACCAACTGGTATCAATCGCAACGCTATTTTATCCGCGTAATTCCGAAGGACTACAAACGGGCTCTTGCTGGAGTGCAGCAGCATCTTGCGAAGGGTCTATCGAAAGAAGCTGCTATTATGCGGGCTTTTGAAGAAAATAGCCGGGAAGCCTCCCGCGTAGGCGGCAACTAAGAAACTCCCGCCAGAAAGGATGAAATCAATATGGGAAAACCAACAGGTTTTATGGATTATCAAGCGGCTTTACCGGCAGACCGCCAACCGCAGGAACGAATTAAAGACTGGCAGGAGTTTCACTTGACCCTGCCAGAAGAAGAATTGCAAACACAGGCTAGCCGCTGTATGGAATGCGGCACGCCCTTTTGCCATACAGGTCTAATGATCAGCGGCATGGTATCAGGTTGTCCGCTCCATAACTTAATGCCAGAATGGAATGACCTTGTGTATCACGGCTTGTGGCAAGAAGCTTACAGTCGCCTTGCGAAAACAAATAACTTTCCTGAGTTCACTGGCCGGGTTTGCCCAGCCCCTTGCGAAGGCGCCTGTACCGCTGGTCTCGCCGCTACGCCTGTAACAATAAAGAACCTAGAGTGCGCCATTATTGACCGAGCCTTTGGCAATCAATGGATTCAACCGCAACTGCCAACCACGCGTACCGGCAAAAAAGCGGCTGTTATCGGTTCAGGCCCGGCAGGACTGGCCTGCGCCGCTCAGCTTAATAAAGCGGGTCACCTTGTTACCGTTTTCGAACGGGCTGACCGCCCTGGCGGCCTCCTAATGTATGGCATTCCTAATATGAAACTCAACAAAGACTTAGTATTACGCCGGGTCGAACTCATGAAAGAAGAAGGCATTGAGTTCGTCTTAAATACCGAAATCGGCAAGGATATTCCCGCCGATCAGCTTTTAAAAGACTTTGACGCCGTCGTGCTTTGCGCCGGCTCTACTACCCCCCGTGATTTAAAAATTGAAGGCCGTGATTTAGCAGGCATTCATTTTGCGGTTGATTTCCTCACAGCGAATACGAAGAGTCTGCTCGATTCCAAGCTCCAAGACGGCGCCTATATATCGGCGACAGGCGCTGATGTCGTAATTATCGGCGGCGGCGATACCGGCACAGACTGTGTGGGCACCTCCGTTCGTCATGGCTGTCGCACCGTAACCCAGCTAGAAATCATGCCACAGCTCCCGCTAACAAGGACGAACGACAATCCTTGGCCGCAATTTCCCCGCGTTCACAAAATTGATTACGGTCAGGAAGAAGCGGCAGCCCGCTTTGGCGCTGATCCTCGCCGCTATTGCACAACGACGAAAAAATTCGTCGGCGACCGCGAAGGGCGCGTCAAAGAAGTGCACACCGTGAAAGTCGAATGGAAGAAAAACGCAAACGGCCAATTTGTCTGCGAAGAAATTCCCGGAACAGAAAAAGTCCTGCCAGCCCAGCTCGTCCTACTGGCAATGGGCTTTACCGGACCAGAACAAACACTACTGCAGGGTTTGAAATTGGAACAAGATGGTCGCTCCAACGTCAAAGCGGAGTTCGGCCGCTTTACCACCAATATTCCTGGTGTCTTTGCCGCTGGTGATATGCGCCGCGGCCAGAGTCTTGTCGTCTGGGCAATCCAGGAAGGACGAAGCGCTGCCAGAGAGTGCGATAAATTCCTCATGGGCGCAACACAGCTGCCTTAAAAGTCAGAAACCTTGCGTTGACAGTCCTTCGCAAGATACGTATACTGTTTCTATAGGCAACGGACAAACAATGCAATGCGAAAGCGAAGAAAGCCATTCTCTGGCTTTCTTTCTTTTCTATCCCCCCTGCCTATTAGGAGGTATTTTATGAATAAAGCAAGTTTTTTAGGAGAAGATCCTGTCTCCTCTCTTTTATGGAAATTCTCCCTGCCAGCTGTAACAGGGATGCTCGTCGGAGCTCTTTATAATGTCATTGATAGTATTTTTGTGGGCCGCGGCGTCAATGAGCTAGCCTTAACAGCGGTCACCGTAGCCTTTCCGATCATGACCATTCTCATGGCTGTAGGCATGCTTGTCGGCGTCGGCGCCGCTACCTTAGTCTCCCTATATTTAGGGCAGAAAAAACAAGATCTTGCCGAAAAAATACTTGGCAATGCCGTAACCATGATGATTTTCTTTGTCTTTATTACCACAAGCCTAGCCCTCTACTTTCTGGACCCCTTATTAATCAATGTGCTGGGAGTTACACCGGAAGTACTCCCTTACGCCCATGATTTCACCTCAGTCATTTTACTTGGCAGTGTCTTTTTTCATGTCGGCTTTGGCCTAAACAATGTGATCCGCGCCCAAGGCGACCCGCGTACCGCCCTGGCGACGCAAGTCATCGCCGCAATCATCAATGGAATTCTCAATTATATTTTTATCTTCCATTGGAATATGGGCATTAAAGGCTCTGCTTTTGCTACCATTTGCGCTCAAGCCTTTGCGGCAATCTGGGTCATGACCTATTTTATCCGCGGTAAAGGCTTACTTAAGCTTCATATGAGCGATCTAAAGATCAAGCAAAAACTCATGCTGAGCATTATGAAGCTCGGCCTGGCGCCTTTTTCCATGCAGCTTGGCGCTAGCGCTGTTATGGTTGTTCTCAATCTACAGATTCAGGCCTATGGCGGCGTTCTTGCCGTCGCAGCCTTTGGGATTGTGAACCGGATTCTCATGCTGGTCATGATGCCTGTAGCAGGTATCAGCCAAGGCAGTCAACCAATTATGGGCTATAATTATGGCGCTAAACAGTACGACCGCGTCTTAGAAACTCTCTCTAAAGCCATTTTGATTTCTACGCTGATCTGCCTCGCTGGCTTTGCCGTGGTAGAATGTTTTCCCGAAAAAATCATCGCCGTCTTTAATGAAGAGCCGCAGTTAATCGCCCTTGGCAGTACGGGCCTGCAAGTTTTTCTTTGTCTAATGCCGATTATCGGTTTTCAAATCATTGGGGCGAATTATTTTCAGGCGATTGGCAAAGCCTATTACTCCATTTTATTTAATACGCTGCGCCAAATCATTGTACTGATCCCCCTCGTATTCCTGTTCTCCCATCTTTGGGGTCTTACTGGGATCTGGGCTGCCGGACCCGTTTCCGATTTAGCGTCGGCCCTGGTAACCGCTTTTTGCCTTCGCAAAGATATTAAACGCTTAAAGAGCAAAATCGCCAAGCCAGCTATGTAAGAGAACGAGACAAGTAGCAATGCTTTTGCTATAATATGATTGAATCTTTTGCTGCCAGTAGCAGCTATCAGCCTTCCTATTACAAACTGGGAAGGCTTCTTTATAGACTTTTTAGCAGGAAGGAAGGCGAAGCTTATCTTCATTCACATCATTCTACTTGTCAGCCTTGCGGGAATGATCTACATCTATCCTTTTGACAGCTATTTTCGCTTCACCTCAAGTGTAGCCATCTTATCGTCTCTCCTGCTTTATTTTCGCCATTTGCCTGTATTAAGAATTACAACAATATGCGGCTTGGTTATTTTTCTCTTTCGCTCTGCCTCTCTCTACTGTTTCGGCGGTGAAGAACTTTGGTCCGTAATCCTCCACAACTTCCCCTCCTTTTTATATTATCTTACCTTCGGACTCTTATTTTCTTTATTAAAAATTCGCGATTACCTGGAAAATGTACCAGCCCTCTTGTTACTGCTAAGCATAACCGACATAGCCAGCAATTGCGTGGAACTGATTTCGCGTCAGGAGCTCTACGGTCGCAATGCGGAATCCATCCTAGCCAGTGTTATTGGCATTGCCATACTTCGAGCGATTATTGCCGTCTATGGCTACTATGCGTTTCGTAACTACCGCTCCTTTCTACTTGCCGAAGATCAGGCGATCCGCTACGCTGCTCTGACCCTGATGATTGCCAAACTAAAGTCAGAACTGTTTTTTCTGCAAAAATCCTCCCAAGATATTGAACTTGTCATGCAAAAAGGACATACTCTCTATAAGAAACTTTCCGCCAAAGACCCCGCATCGCTGACGGACCCCGCTTCCCCGGCAGCCCAAGCTCTGGCAATTGCCCGAGATATCCATGAAGTAAAAAAAGACTATTACCGAGTTACTCAAGGAATCGAAAGTATTTTAGAACATTCTCCTGGCGAACCGGGTATGAGCCTGTCAGAAATCTTTCAACTCATGGAGCAAAATACGAAACGCTTTGTATTAGCCTTGCCCAAAAAAATTCATATTACCTTTATTAACCACTATGATTTAATTACCGACAAACATTTTACTCTTGTATCCATTCTTGATAATCTAATCATGAACGCCATCGATGCCGTAGGTTCTGACGGCGTCATTATCATTACTGGCGACCGCCGCGGCGAAAGACTCATTCTTACCGTAAGCGATAATGGCCAGGGAATTAAAGCAAGCGATCTTGAGCTCATTTTCGCCCCAGGCTACTCCACTAAATTTTCGGAACAGACGGGACAGTTATCAACAGGTCTTGGCCTATCCCATGTTACTAATCTTACAGAACATCTTGGCGGCAGCATCAAAGTAGCTTCCGAACCGGGCAAAACACTATTCACCGTTCAGCTCCCCCTTGCCGCCCTAGCTCAGGCAAATGATCTAGAAAACATCTGACAACTGCAGACAAGACTTTCATAAAGGTGGTTTTCTCGATGCGTTTTATAATTGTTGATGATGATATGAGTTTACGGAAAATATTTTGCAATATTGTGGAAAAGTACAAGCTTGGAACAGTCATTGCCGAATATGGCGATGGTCTCGAAGCAGAAAAAGCCATTTTAGATTACTCGCCAGATCTAGCCTTAGTCGATTTATTATTGCCCGGGCAAGACGGTGTTCAGCTCATTCAAAACCTACGCAGCAAAGGAAGCAGCGCTTCTTTTATTATGATTTCCCAAAGCTCCAGCCAACCGATGATTACGCAAGCCTACCAAAGCGGCATTGACTTTTATATTCACAAACCGCTCAATGTGCTGGAAGTCGTATCAGTCATTCAAAAAGTGGAAGAAAGCCGCCGACTGCGTACCGTCATGTCATTGATTTCAGAAACAACCGCCAAATTCAATAAAGGCCCGGAAAAAAACCCGGAGCAAGATCAGGGCGACAAACGCTCACGTATCTACCGCATTTTTTCCGATCTGGGGATCCTTGGCGAAAGCGGCGCCGAAACGCTCTATCAGATGGTCTTGCTCATTTACGATCGCTTAGAGGCTGGCGACGGTCAAACCTATCAGCTTCATGAAATCTTCGAAAAACTTTCGCCACTCTTAGGGCAAGATGTAAAAACGCTGCAGCAGCGCGTTAGACGAACCATTGCAAAAGCCTTTCGCAATATTGCCAGTACCGGCATTGAAGATTACCACAATGATAAATTCCAGCTTTATAGCGGTACACTCTTCGAATTTAAGGAAGTACGTCAGGAAATGGCCTTCATTCAAGGCAAGAGTTCTTACCGCGGTAAACTAAATATCAAAAAATTCGCTGAAAGTCTACTGTTTCTCTCAAATGAATAATTATAAATAATTGGCTTAATCCTTTAATCCAACTCCCAGGTGTTTCACGAGAAACCTGGGAGTTTTTCTCTCATTTTGATAAAAATACAAAAAGACGGCTTTGTATTTTGTATACTGTTACTACGGCAAAAAACTTTCTGTATGTTTCTGTAGTTTGCTGTAGCAGTGTACTTACAATGAAATTGAAATTAGCGGCAAAGTAACCGAGTTTCCAGTAGATTTCTATAATTTTTTTTGCCGCTAAATTTATAAATATAACAGAAAAGAGGGATTTTATGAGCACGCAAGCTGCTGCGGGCAAACCGAAAAAAGGGATCGGTTTGACAACGCAAATCTTCATCGGACTTGTATTAGGTATTATTTTCGGCTATGCGTTCCCAGACTATGGAACACAATTAAAACCGGTTGGCGACATGTTCATTCGTATGATTAAAATGATCGTCGTGCCTCTCGTATTCAGTTCACTGATTATGGGTATTGCCGGAACAGGCGATTTTAAACAACTAGGCCGCCTTGGCGCCAAAGCAATTATCTGGTTTGAAATTGCTACCACCTTAGCCCTCTGTGTCGGTCTATTTGTAGTAAATGTATTCCAGCCTGGCGTTGGCGTCCAGGTAGCAGCAGGTGATACGGCTTCCGTAGCTGCCGCTGCCAAAAAATCCATCAGCATGATTGATATGATCGTCAATATTGTTCCGACTAATATTGTTGACGCTATGGCTCGCGGCGATATGCTGCAAATCATTTTCTTCTCTACCTTCTTCGGCGTAGCCGCTGCTGCTATGGGCAAAACAGGCGAACCTGTTGTAAAACTGGCAGTCAGTATTGCTGAAATCATGTTCAAATTCACTTGGTATGTTATGAAACTTGCTCCGATCGGCGTATTTGCTTTGATTTCCTTCACTGTCGGCAAATTCGGTCTTGGTATGTTGATTCCTTTGGCCAAACTGATCGGCTCACTCTACTTCGCTTTGGTGCTGTTCATCTTCTTGGTACTCTTAGGCGCTTCGCTAGTAATTCGTGTAAACTTCTTCCACTTGCTCCGCGCTATTAAAGAACCAATTTTGATCGCTTTCTCGACAGCTTCCAGCGAAGCGGCTCTGCCTTTAGCGATGGAAAAACTCGAAAAGTTCGGTATCCCCAAACACATTGTTACTTTCGTATTGCCTACAGGCTATACTTTTAACCTAGACGGATCGACGCTCTACAGCGCTCTCGCTGTTGTGTTTATCGCTCAGGTTTATGGTGTTCCTTTTGATCTGTCCCATCAGATCATTATGCTGATTACACTTATGCTTTCCACGAAAGGCATTGCCGCCGTACCGGGCGCTTCGCTAATCGTTATTGCCGGAACGGCCGCCGCTTTTGGTTTACCCGTAGAAGGCATTGGCATTATCCTTGGCGTAGACCGCATATTGGATATGGCTCGTACGGCTTGTAACCTCATCGGAAACTGTGTAGCAACAGTTGTCGTTGCTCGTTGGGAAAAAGAACTTCCCAATGATAAGTTGGAAATTGCCTACTCTCAGAGTTATGACGATTAATTAATCCTATACTGTAAACGACCATATAAAATACCCCTATTTATGATATGTTTTCATAAATAGGGGTATCTTTCTGTTAATAGGATCAAAAATCTAGTCAGGTTGGGGCGATACAAGACTATCTTTTTACTTCTGTCTTCGCCATTTTTTCGTAGTACTGTATCAAACTGCCATGATCTTTTTCGCCAAGGCCATCAATCTTCAGCGACTGCATCATTTCCATAACGGAAGCCGTAAGTGGGAGGGGAACGCCAACTTCATGGGAAGTTTCCAGGACATTGTTCAAATCTTTAATGTGAAGATTGATCCGGAAACCAGGATCAAATTTACGATCCATAACGAGAGGCGCTTTTGCATCAAGTACCGTGCTGCCAGCAAGGCCGCCGCGAATTGCTTGATATACTAGTTCCGGTTCTACGCCGGCTTTTTGAGCAAGTACAAGCGCTTCCGACATAGCGGCAATATTAATCGCAACAATAACCTGATTAGCCAGTTTGGTTACATTCCCAGCGCCAATTTCGCCGGTACGAACCACAGAGCCAGCCATAGCTTTTAAAATTGGGAAACATTTATCGAAAATTTCCTGTTTGCCGCCAACCATGACTGATAGCGTTCCGTCAATTGCTTTAGGCTCGCCGCCGCTCACTGGCGCATCCAGCATTTCAACGCCTTTTGCTGCCAATTTTTCGCCAATTTCCCGGCTTACTAAAGGAGCAATGGAGCTCATATCGACAACAACAGTACCCGCTTTTGCTCCCTCAATTACACCCTTTTCACCTAAAACAACTTCTTTGACCTGTGGTGAATTTGGCAGCATCGTAATAATAATATCGCATTGCTCTGCTACTTCTTTGGGCGTAGCAGCAGCCGTCGCCCCAGCAGCAACCACTTCTTCCACAGCCGCAGTGCTGCGATTCATAACAACAAGTTCATAGCCAGCTTTCAGCAAATTTTTGCTCATGGGTTTCCCCATAATTCCTAACCCAATAAAACCGATTTTTGCCATTTCAATTTCGCTCCTATCTACATAATTAAAGATCAATATGAAAGATCACTATGGAAGATCAACGCTAAGTTTTAACCTTGAATCGCACCAAGTTTAATAAGAATCTCTTTTAACTGTTGCTGTTTTTCCGGCACCACATGCTGAATCGGCCGAATCGGATGACCGACATTCAGTCCCATTAAATTTAAAGCGTCTTTTGGCACAACAGGGAAGCTACCCAACCCATAGGCAATACGAAGTTCTGCCAGACGATATTGCGCATCAAGCGCTCCCGCTAAATCGCCAGCCATAAATTTATCATAAATCTCCACAACAAGACTCGGCACTACATTTGCCGTACCAGCTACACAACCAGTACCGCCATAAACTAAAGTCGCCAGAATCATCGTATCGCGGCCTGCCATAATGCTAAAGCCTTTGTCCTTGGTCCGACGGATATATTCTGAAGTAAGAGTCATATCGCCGCTTGTATCTTTAGCGCCGATAATATTCGGAATATCAGCTAACTTTTCAATAAGCGCTGCTGACATGTTGACCCCTGTTTTTTCCGGGTTATTATATAAAATGTTCGGAATATCAACCGCTTCGGCAATCGTTTTGAAATGCGTGTAAAGTTCTGTATCATTTGGCGTAATAAACATCGGCGTCAGTACAGTAATCGCTGCTGCATTATATTCTTTCGCCAGCTTGGCCAATTGAACGCACTCTCTTGTGGTAATCGCGCTAGCGCCGACATAGACTGGAACACGGCCATTTACCTGTTCCATGGTCACTTCTACAGCTTTTACTTTCTCCTCATAGCTGAGACCATAGAATTCACCAGTACTACCAAGTACAAATACGCCATGAACGCCGCCGTCAATTACGTGATCAATTAACCGCCGCAGCGCCTCTGTATCAAGATGCTCATTTTCATCCATCGGGGTAATCAGCGGCGGTATAACACCCTTAACTTCCAACATGTGAGATCCTCCTTCATTGTCTTGCTGCCTATTTTCTATGCAAAGAATATGCCAAAGTACAAAGTATTGATTTTTAAGCCTTTTCCAAGTATTCAGCCAATATTTTCTGCAACATCTGTTGCAGAAAAAACGCATCTTGCTAAGATCATGCAACATACGTTGTATAGAAAAAACGCCGCTTCACAGATGCGACGTTTTTTATTTATCTATGTAATTCGTTTATGCGCAATGATTGCTGAGTAATACTCGCTTCCAAAAAATCAACCATTGCTTTCGCGGTGGGCGGACAACCCTGCAAATCTTGCGGCTTCATTTCCATCATCCTCTCTAAAATAAACCACGGCCGCCTTCTTCCCGAAAGCGGCCGCAAACTTCTTCTAATCTATTAAAATTCGTAATATTCTTGTTTCTAATAACACTCTGGGCGCCGATCAGCAAAAACAGAAATCTTCCCGCGCACCTCGGCTACCACAGCCAAATCAATATCAGCTAGTAGGATTTCTTCCTGGTCTTCCGTTCCTTCGGCAATGACCTCGCCCCAAGGATTCACCACAAGAGAATGACCATAAAACTGATTGCTCGCATCTTTACCAATGCGATTTACAGCAACCACATACATTTGATTTTCAATCGCTCTAGCAATAAGTAAAGACCGCCAATGAAGCCCGCGAACAGCTGGCCATTCGGCAGGAATAAATAAGATTTGACAGCCCTTCAGCGCTAAAGATCGCGCCAGTTCGGTAAATCGCAGATCATAACAAATCATCGTTGCGGCCTGAGTATCATTTGGCTTTAGCGAAAACAAACATTGCTGGTCACCTGGCGTCAAATATTTTTCTTCCTCCATCAAGCGGACAAGGTGAATCTTCCGGTATTTAGCCGCCACCTCACCAGCAGAGGTAATCGTATAAGCCGTATTATAAATATTGCCCTGATCGAATTCGGGAATTGATCCGCCGATAATTTGCACTTTATGACGCTGAGCAAAGCGCTGCAGCAGTCGCAGCGTCGGAGAGTCGAATTCACGCTCAGCTAAAGGCGCAATGGTCTCAAGACAATAGCCTGTAGTCCACAATTCCGGTAGCACAACAAGCTCTGCGCCGCGCCAAACCGCTTCCGCCATCATGGCCTCAGCCTTAGCATGATTGGCCGCTACATCACCAAGAGCAATGTCCATTTGTAGTAAAGCAGCCTTCATCATTTTCCTCCTGCTAATTCGTCAAAAGCCCGCTGCGCCCAAGCCGAATCCTGTAATAGCGCCCGACCTACGCCGATCAAATCGGCTTTGCCTGCGGCAAGCAACGCTTCTGCCTGTTGAACCTGGGTAACCCCGCCAGTTAAAATCACTGGAATCGAGACCGCCTCTTTTACCGCGCTGCTCAATTGTGCAAAATAACCAGCTTCGCTGCGGCCTGGAATCACATAGCCGCAAAAGCCGCCGGAAATATCGAGAATATCAATGCCAGCCTTGGCAAATTCAGCCGCTGCCTGCCGACTATCCTCTGCCGTTGTTCCTCCTGGCGTAAAATCACCAGCCCCTAGTCGCAGCAAAACAGGAAAAGTCGGGCCGACAGCTTCTCGCACCGCCGCAATCACTTCTAAATGAAACCGAATCCGATTTAAGAGAGATCCGCCATATTCATCACAACGCTGATTAGTCAGCGGCGAAAAAAACTGATTTAATAAATAACCATGGGCCGAATGAATCTCTACGCCATCAAAGCCAGCCGCTTTCACCCGCACCGCCGCTGCCGCAAAGGCGTCAACAAGCTCTTTTATTTCTGATTTCGTCAACACCTCAGGTAAACTGCCTTTGCGAGGATTTTTCACAGCAGAAGCGCTTTTCGGCGTAGCGCCAATGACCGTTTCATCAGTAGCGCTGCCAGCATGATTGATCTGCATAACAGCTTTTACACCATTTTGATGAATGACATCAGCTAATTGACGTAGTCCCGGAATCATCGAGTCATCACGCACCGACAACTGCTTTAAACTTGCCTTGCCCTTAGGATCAATAAAGCTGTGCTCAATAATAATTAAAGATAAATGACCGCCTGCCGATTTCTCACGATAATACGCTAGAACGGCCTCACTGACAGAACCGTCGTCTTCTGCCTTGGCAGTAGCCATTGGCGGCATAATCAGGCGGTTTTTTAGAGGCAACAAACCTTCTGTCAAGGGAGTTAATACATGAGACATGGAAAGACCTCCTTTATCATGTTCAAAGTTTCCAAGTTAAAAGTCCCGTTTAAACCAGCTTTATTTCTTGCTATTGCCGGGAAATAACTCTCTTTTCATCATACATGATAGGGAGAATTTTACAAGCAGGCACTTTTTCCATACTGTCAGATTTTTTATAATGAATCGTCTATTATAATGGACCACTTTATTATTTCGGTAGTTTTTCTTTGCCCTGACGATAAAAATCAGCCATCACGTTCTCAGGCACCATACTACCGCCAGTAGCCCAAACAACATGAGTTGCCTGATCCATTTTATCAGCAAGGCCGTGTGTACTTACATACTGCTGGCCTGCGCTTTCCCGATTAAACGCGGCAGGACCGCCAAAGCCAGCTAGCGCCGACGGTTCAGCATAAATCCCCTCTTGATCCGCCAGTGTGGCTAAAAGTTCGTAAAGACGATCATCCTCGATGGTAAAGACGCCGCTAATATCCTTTGCTAAAAAGCGGCCCACAAAGCCAGATGGCCGTCCTACTGCCAAGCCATCGGCCGCTGTCAGATTATCAATGCCAAACTCTTGGACCGATACTGCTTCATGTTTGCCGGTCATCAAGCCTAAGAGCATGGCTGGCGAATGAGTCGGTTCGGCAAAAAAACAGTGAGCCGCGTCGCCAAATACAGTTTTGAGACCAAAAGTGACGCCGCCAGGACCACCGCCGACACCGCAAGGAAGATAGACAAAGAGCGGATGATCCGCATCAACAAGGATGCCTTGCTCGTCAAGCTGCCGCTTGAGCCGTTTCGCTGCTACAGCATAGCCGAGAAACAGATTCTTAGAATTTTCATCGTCCACAAAATAGCTTTTCGGATCTTGGGCCGATTGCTCGCGGCCTGCCGCTACGGCCTTACCGTAATCGGCCTGATGTTCTACGACGGTAACGCCTTTTTGCCGCAACAAGTCTTTTTTCCACTGCTTCGCGTCTGCCGACATATGGACAGTGACCTGAAAACCTAAAGCAGCGCTCATAATCCCAATACTAAGACCGAGATTCCCTGTAGAACCAACCACAATGGAGTGAGACGAAAAAAGTTGTTTGCAAGCATCATCAGCTAACAGCGCATAATCGCTTGCTTCTGTCAGAATACCCGCTGCTTTAGCAATGTCTTCCGCGACTTTCAATACTTCATAAATTCCGCCGCGCGCCTTAATCGATCCGGAAATCGGCAGATCATTATCACATTTCAAATAAAGTTCCCCGTCAATCGCAGCATCATACATCGTCGCTAGGGCTTGCTTCATCTGAGGAATCTTCTTTAACGGAGATTCAATGATTCCCTTCCTTGCACTCGTTTCAGGAAAAACCTTGGCAATATAGGGGGCAAACCGCGCCAATCTTGCTTCGGCATCATCAATATCAGCTTCACCGAGTTCTCGTGACGCTTTTTCTCCGCCAGCTACGGCCAACGGATTCACCCAAAATACTTCTTTCATTTGTAATATCTCGGTCAATAAGGGATGCTCTGTCTGCCACTGAGTCACTGTTTTACCAGCAATTTTCTGTTCCATCATAGCTTCTCACACCTTCTCTCAAAATATATCAATCTATATTCTCGTTAAAACCGCGCTTTCGAATTTCCTCTGGCATCTACAGTGATTCGGCCAGTTACCCGGCCCTTTTCATGCAGAACGAGAAAATTTGTCATATTCGCCGCCGAACAGGAATGATTAGGGATTACCGTTAACTTCTGGCCAACCTGCACTGTTGTTGCGCCAAGAACCTTAATTTTCCCCACTTCTTCCGATAAGCTCTCAAGTACAAGTTCCGGATGCCCTTGAATCAGTCCATAGCCGGAAACAAGCGATACGCTATGAGCGCCTTTATCAAGACCGAAACATTTGCTGCCTGCATCAATCAGGAACACATCTTCTTGCGGCTGCGCTATGACAGTAGCCAAAACCGTCAAGGCGCAGTCTGCTTCGGTAGCAACGCCAAGCGATACTTGGATGGCGTCATTATAAACGTAATTGCCTGGTCGTAGCGCTGTAATAAACGCCTTGCGACTGACCAAAGCGGCTGTGGGCGTACTGCCTGTAGCAATCATTTCACAGGGGTAGCCTGCCGACGCAAGCAGATTGGCCGCTGCTTGTAAAGCCGCCGCCTCTTCTGCCGCCACAGTTTTGACTCCCTCGTAAGAACTCTGTCCATAGACATGGCCCGGATGAGTGGCAATCCCGCGAAAACGAAGCTGCGTAAGCGCCGCCAGAGATTTGACCAATGAAACAGTCGCTTGGGGCGCCACCCCAAAGCGATGTAAGCCAGAATCTACAATTACTAAATAATCTACTTTGACAGACGCTTTAACCAGATAGGCTTGCAGTTGTTCTGCCGCTGCCAAGCCATCGAGACTGATCAAAACCTTCGCCTGCCGGGCCAAAGCGGCTACTCTGGCCAGATTGGCCTGACCCGCTACGGGATAAGCCAGCATAATCCGTTCCACCCCCTGACTTACCAGAAGTTCCGCTTCATCAAGCGTTCCTGTCAGAAAGCCGGCTGCGCCTGCTTTTGCCTGTAGTTTAGCTACTTCACTGCTTTTATGGGTCTTAACCATCGGCCACAGTTCTTTCCCTTGCTCACTGCATATCTGAGCCATAGCCGCAATATTATTTGCTAAAATATTTTGTTCCACTAAAATGCTGGGAGTAACTAGTTCTTCTATCTGCATCGTTGTCTTCTCCTTTATTGTATCACTGGCTCCGGCCGACGATCTTTCCGGCTTGAACTAGTTGCTGCCCGCGCATCAAAGCTGTCTGTCCATTTACAAATACAGCATGAATCCCCTGAGAATACTGCTTAGGCTCTTGATAAGTAGCTTGGTCGGCAATCGTTGCCGGATCAAAAACAACAAGATCGGCAAAGTAGCCAGTTTGAATCAAGCCGCGTTCTTTTAGACCCAGTCGCTTGGCTGGCAGCCCGGTCATCTTTTGAATCGCCTGTTCCCAAGTTAATAATTTTTTCTCGCGTACATACCGACCAAGAAAACAAGTGGGCGTACCAAAAGCCCGCGGATGAGGCTTGCCAAAAGCTAACAAGCCTTCTGCCGTGAGACTCATCGCATCTGAACCGATCATAGCTTCATCTTGCTTGAGGAAAGTCATGACATCGTCTTCCGCCATCGCAAAATAATTCATCTGAACCCGGCCTTTTTCGGCAATCAGTAAATCAAAAACAACGCTATAAGGATCCGTGCCTTGTTGCTTTGCTATTTCTGTAATAAACTGTCCTTCCAGTACTTTATTTTTCTCAGATTTTACTGAAGAAACATAAAACTTACTCCAACCACCGGCTGACTTGACAAAATTTTGCCAGTTAGGTAGCCCTTGCTCAATTTCCGTCTGAACTTGCCGCCGAATCGCTTTATCGCCCAGCCGCTCGATCATCTTCTCGACACCCCCCTCAAAAATCCAGGGAGGCAGACAAGCCGATAGAGAAGTAAGACCAGCCTGATAAGGATACACGTCATAAGTCACTTCAATTCCCCGTCTTCGCGCCTGGGCCAGTTTCTCAAGCACAAGATCCGTCTTGCCAAGCATATTCTGACTGAGAAGCTTCATGTGCGATAAGTGGACGGGCACCTCTGCCATTTCGCCAATGGTGAGCGCTTCATCAATCGCGCCTAAAATCCCATCGCTTTCAGTACGAATATGGGTCGCGTAAAAACCGCCATAGGACTTGATTTTTTTACAAAGCGAGGCAATCTCGTCTGCCGAAGAATATTCACCAGGCAAATAAACTAGACCGCTGCTTAACCCAAGCGCCCCTTCGGCCATAGCTGTTTCGGTAAGCTTTTCCATCTTGTATAACTGCTCTGTCGTTGGCTCGCCGCGGGAAAATCCCATTGCCGCAATCCTAATAACGCCTTGCCCAACTAAGGGCGCCAAATTCACCGCTGGTTTGTGGTCATTGAAATAAGCCAGATATTCGGCAAAACTTTGCCAAGGAAGTTCTATTTTTACGGGGATCGATCCAATCAGTCTTGTTCCTAGATAATCAATCAGTAAGTGTCGGTTTGCTTCATCAATCGGCGCTACGCCAATCCCGCAGTTACCAATAACTTCTGTCGTTACGCCACTACACAGTTTACTGTTCGCTCTCTCGTCATAATAAAAAGAAAGATCGGAATGAGTATGCATATCAATAAATCCCGGTGCTACCATCAGCCCTGAAGCATCAAAGGTTTCCCGACTATCCATTGCGCTCAAATCGCCTAAAGCAACAATCCGGCCATCTTTTATGCCGAGATCGCTTTCATAGGCAGCTAAACCGCTGCCGTCGACAATGGTTCCCTTTATAATTTTAAAATCTAACATTTTTTTCCCTCCAAATGTAGAATTTATTTTTTTCAGTCTGCTATAATAGGATCAGCATCATAAATGAAAGGTCATTTACACAGAGAAACTTTACTGTAGAATTGCCGACGATGGAGGAAGACTGCATGAGCCATACAAATGAAAATCAAAATCTTGGTGCTCGTATTGCCCAGGTTCGCTTAAGTCAAGAGATGAAATTGCGGGAGCTTGCCGAAAAAATTCAATTATCGCCGTCGATGGTCAGTCAGATTGAAAAGGGCCATGTAAATCCCTCGCTCAATACCCTGCGATCTATTGCTACCGCCTTAGGAGTTCCCTTGTTTACATTCTTTTTAGAAGAACTTTCAGCGACCAATCTTGTGGTTCGTGCCGGAACAGGTAGAAAAATTAAACAGCCTCAGTCAAATCTGGAATATACACTGCTCAGCCCCGACCTTAGCGGTTCCATCGAAATGGCCGTTATGAAGCTTGAACCCCATTCCGTCTCCTTTCAAGAACTCCTATCTCATACCGGGGAAGAAATGGCCTACGTAGAATCTGGTGAATGTCTCCTCCACTTAGGAAACCAAATCATTACACTGCAAACAGGTGACAGTGTACGAATCCCGCCAGGTATACAGCATAAATGGGAAAATCAAAGTGATGCCGAAACCGCCATTATCTTTGCCATCACACCGCCCACCTTTTAGCAAGTAACCTTCGAACTCATCTTTGATTAATTATTTATAAACAAATTAACTATAATTGAATCATATCATTCTCCTTAATGAAATTCAATCAAAAATCGATCTTAATAAAACTCTACTTTCAACGATAATCTTTAATAAGCAAAAAGCCCGGAAGTTTCTCCTTTATTAGAGAAACTTCCGGGCTTTGCTTTTCGTGCAACTAACCAATCGCGTCACAGGTCTAAAGAGTCTTACTTTTCGTTAATACTGCTTTAGGTGAAATCAAATACGGTAATACCATGATCAGTTATCTTTTGTTTAAGCAGAGCAATTTTTTCTTCGGAAGGCGCCGTAAAATCTTCACTTTGGCTGCCAATTGCCTGATATTTATTTTGACCAAGATTATGATACGTCAACAGTTCGACGCCCTTAACCTTTGTTTCGGCCTGTAAAAACTCACAAAGAGCTTCCATGTTTTCTTCACTGCTGTTTACTTCTTCCATCAGGGGAACTCGAACAACCACTTCCTGATTCAATTTAGAAATGGCAGCGATATTTGCTAAAATCCGTTCATTTTCTGTTCCAGTCCAGTTCTGATGCTGCTGCGAATTTACTACTTTAAGATCGATAAAAATAAAGTCTAACGCTTCAATAATATCCTTGACCGGTTCTAGTTCAAAAAAGCCGGAAGTCTCTACAGCCGTATCAATTCCTTGGCGCTTACAAGCGAAAACAAGTTCGCGCAGAAACTCTGGCTGCATAAAGGGTTCACCACCAGAAAAAGTCACTCCGCCGCCTGATTCCCGGTAAAAGACAGCATCTCTGGCAAGACGGCGCACTAGTTCGGCAGCTGAAACCGTTTCTCCGAGCAGCTTTCTCGCTCCCGTCGGACAGACAGAAGCACACTTCCCACAACCGTTGCATTTCGTTCGATCAAACTGAATCTTGCCATCGGCTTGGAAGATCGCCTGCTGCGGACATACATTCATACAGCGGCCGCAGTGAACGCATTTATCGGCAAAAAACCAGATATCCTTATCGCGTTGCCACGATTCAGGGTTCGCACACCAGCGACAGCGGAGCGGACAGCCTTTAAAAAAGACTGTCGTCCGAATGCCGTCACCATCATGGACGGACCACCGCTGTACTTGAAAAATAGTTCCTTCTTTAGAGGGTTTCATAAGTCGTTCTTTCAATAATCGCGTCTTGCGCTTCCCGGGACAAGTTTACAAACTGCGTGCTGTAACCAGCAACGCGAACAAGCAGGTCTTTATATTCTTCTGGCTTCTCTTGCGCTTTGCGCAGCGTTTCCGTCGAAATAACATTGAATTGTACGTGGAAGGCGCCAAGGGCAAAGTACGCGCGAATCAGCGAGGCAAGGTTTTTCAGACTGCGGTCAGATGCTAGCAGTTCCGGTGCGAATTTAACATTCAGCAAAGTACCGCCAGAATGAATATCATGGTTAATTTTTGCGGCGGAACGCATTGCCGCCGTAGGGCTTGTCAAATCCGTACCAGCATGGGGCGAAACACCTTCTGTTAAAGGACTCTTCGCTCTGCGGCCATCAGGCGTTGCACCAATTACGCTGCCTGCCGGGATATAGTTGGAAATACCCATAAAGGCTGAGTTAAAGGGAGAGCCGAAGAAATCGTTATAATCATGAACAATTTTATGATAAAAATCAGTAATTTCTACAGCAATCGAATCGACATAAGGATCATCATTGCCATATTTCGGGCAAGCCAGCGCTGCCTGACGCAGTTCTTCATAGCCTTCCCAGTTGGCGGCTAGAGCGGCCTTAAAATCGCTCAGCGTATAACGCTGTTCTTCAAAAACGAGCTTTTTCATCGCTGCCAACGAGTTGGCCGAATCAGCTACGCCAATACCAGTTAAAACTGGGCCTACATTATATTTAGCGCCGCCCTTGCTAAGGTCTTTGCCTTTTTCCATGCAGCCATCAACAAGCAGTGACAAATAAGGACGCGGTACAATTTCTGAATGAATCTGCTGTGCCGTAAGCGTAGCAATTACGCCATGCTTCACAAGATTCTCTAATTGACGGAAGAAGGCAGCTTTTACTGCTTCATAGCTTACGAGCTCGCCATTTTCGGTCAGACCGATTTCCTGGCCAGTTACTCGGCTTACGCCGTCACTTAATACATATTCAATCGCTGCAGCAAAGTTAATGTTTACTGCCGAAGTCCATTCGCCGATTTTCCGGAAATGAGGTACGACGCAGCCGCAGTTGCTCCAATCGCGAGCGTCTTCCGGTGACAATCCAGCAGCAACAAGCATAGCCGAACCGACACGGTCATTATGAACCGCTGGGAAGCCAGTACCCACACGAATCAGCTTGCAGACAGCGAGCAAAAATTCATCAGGGCTGTCAGGATGAATCCGTACGCTCAGACCTGGCTGATGGGTTTTTACATTTTCCGTAGCCTGAAGGCACATATAGGAAAGTTCGTTCGTAGCATCTTGACCGTCGCGCGTTCTGCCGCCAAGCGTCAAGTTCTGGAAAGAATTGTAGCCCGCGAAGAATTGGGCCGTATTACTAGAAATCGCCCAAACCCATTCTGATAATTTGATCCACAAAGCTTCAATCAATTCCTGGGCTTTCTCCTTGGTAATGCGACCTGCTTCAATATCTGCCGCATAGTAAGGATACATATACTGATCAAACCGGCCGATATTTAAGGCCAGGGAATTTTCCGATAAGATGGAGCCAAGCTGAGTAAACCAAACAGTCTGAATCGCTTCATAGAAAGTTTCTGGCGGGTTCATCGGCGCTTTACTGCAAACTGCTGCGATTTCCAAGAGTTCCGCTTTGCGCTCTGCCGAAGTTTCCTTCGCAGCAAGATCAGCCGCCATTTTTGCATAGCGCGACGCGAGAACGCCAATCCCTTCAGCTACAAGTGCTGCCGAGCGATAAAAGTCGATTTTATCCATATTTTCAATGGAAGTTGGCTCTAATTGCGCTAAGTGGGCCAAAGCTTCTTGTTGCAAGCCGTTAAAGCCTTTCTTGAAAACAATATCTTGGTAATCAGCCGTTACTTCGCCAACAGCGCTGCGCCATTTGGAATCATTATCGACAATACCAGTATCAACAACCACTTTCGCTGTGTCCTTATTAAGACGAGCCAGGAAAGTCTCTTCAAGAGATTTTCCTTTCCAATAAGGAAATACTTCTTTGCGCAGAATCTGCTTGGAAATATCGTCAATTTGATAAGGGTCTTGCGTTCTTGTTTCAAAAGAATCCATTTCGCGATCGACCCACTGCCAGGAATATTCTGGGCAGACAATGCCGCTACGACGGAATTCCCCAATCGCGCCGACTAAAACTTCTTCCTCAAAAATTGTCACAGGAATCGTATGGCACACATCAAAAAAAGCTTTAGCCCGACGAACAATGACCGATTCGCCTTCACTCGCCTGATGGGATTTAGTAAACTCCACGGCTCGCTTTACACTGATTGACGGTTTTGATTCAATGTAAGAGTGTTTAAAACGTTCAATTCTTTCTGTTGACATCTTTTTTCCCCCTTAGGCGTTGTGTGTATGAAGTAAATATTCTACAAGCCGTTCACTGGCTGCCGCCATATGCCGCCTCAGCCACTGCTGCGCCAGAGCTATATCCCCTTTGCGACAAGCAGCAAGCAATTCTTGATGTTCCGCTTGCGAACAGGTTTGATAATGAAGCGTAAATAAATAGAGTCGCATATACCGTTCCACATTATTGTGCATTTGGCGAATCAGTTCCAAAAGCTTGGGCCGTTTTGTTTGACGATAGAGAACTTCATGAAACTGCCAGTTGAGTTCGCCCCATTTGGCTCCAGCGCCCTCTTCATTGGCAGCTGCCAAGATTTCTGCCGCTGCTGTAAAATCTGCTTCCGTCATATTCGGAATAGCTAACTCCAAGGCTCCCAATTCGAGAAATAGACGAATATCAAAAATTTCCTGGGCTTCTTCGACTGATAGTTCTGTCACCATGGCGCCGCGATTCGGGTAAAATTTTACAAGACCTTCGGCTTCTAAGCCCTTCAGAGCTTCCCGCAAAGCACTAATACTTACGCCGTATTTAACAGCAAGCTCTTCCTGCTTTAACTGCGTTCCCTCCTTAATTTCGCCGGAAAGAATCGATTCCCGAATCAGTCCTACAAGCATAGTTGGCAGGGATCGTTGTGAATGGGTAATTTGACTTGCTAAATTATATCTTTTCATAGTTTCACTATAACATAAAATCTTGCCGCAATATATTCGTTTTTCGAATGTATACAGTATTCATAGTTAAAAGAAACAACAGATCTAACTGCCGTCACAAATTCTACTTTCTTATATAGTAAAAAAGAAAACCGTCCTTGCTTCACTGCTGATAAAAGCGAAAGCAAAAACGGCTTTTCGATGAGCTAAACCAAAAGTCACCGGCGAATATAATAGCCTGGATAGTAACCGTGATAATATCCTGGATACGGGTAATAGTAATGTGGATAGTAGTAACCAGGACCGCCAATTAAATAACCTAAGCCAAGTCCCAAAGCCAGCCCGCCGCCAAAACCATAGTGGCCGTGATAACGACGCCAGCGATCACAATAGGGGCAGCTCAGATCCATAGGTATTCAACCTCCTTTCTTCGCTTACTTTATTTTATGTAGCCTAAAAAGCAATTGCCTGCCTTGATAAAAATAAAAGAAGAGGCAAAACTGCCTCTTCTTTTATTAGGAAACTTCATTAGCGATTCATCTTATACTTTAAATTTACTAGCTGCTTCCTTTAGGTTTTGCGCTGTAGTCGCTAAAAGTTGACTTGCTGAAGCGATTTCCTCAATAGACGCCGATTGTTCCTCCGTTGCCGCTGATACAATCTGACTTTCACTAACCGCTTTATTACTTAACAATTCCACATCCTTGACTGATGTAACAATTTGCTGCCCTTTGGCGGCATTTTCAGCAATAATCACCGAGACTTGCTTCACCTGGTCAGCTACAGTAGCAACAAAGGTTTCAATTTCACTAAAGACCTGACCCGCTTGATTTACGACAACAGCCCCTGATCTTACTTGTTCCGTTCCCTGGGCCATGGCGGCTACAGCCTGTTCCGTATCGGTTTGGACAAACCGAATCAAATCAGCAATTTTCTTCGCCGATTCCTGCGATTGTTCCGCTAACTTGCGCACTTCTTCCGCAACAACAGCAAAACCGCGTCCTTGTTCACCAGCTCGAGCCGCCTCAATCGCAGCATTTAACGCAAGCAAATTCGTCTGATTGGAAATACTTGAAATTACATCAACAATCTGACCGATTTCCTTGGACCGTTCACCTAGCTTTTCTACTATTTGCGCTGAAGAGTTAACTGTATCTGATACTTCATTGATTTGCTGTACAGCCTGAGAAACAGCTTGACGACCTTTCGCTGTCTTATCTAAAGCCTGTGATGACTTTTCCGCCACAGCTTCCGCACTAAGCGCTGCTGTTTGCAGTTCTTGCGCCATTTGACCACTCAATGTCATTGAAGTATTCACTGCCTGCAATTGATTTGTGGCGCCGTCTGCTACTGTCGTAATCGAGCCAGCAATTTGACTGGAAGCCTGAGCCGACTGTTCCGCATTTTGCGTCAGTTCGCCTGACGAGACTGCCACTTGTTCTGTCATTGCTGAAATATGCTGAATCAGTTGACGAAGATTTCCTGTCATTGTTACAAAGGACTGACTGAGTCGACCAATTTCATCATCACTTCTAGTAGTTATCGTACAAGCTCGCAAATCGCCGTCCGCTACCTGCTGAGCAACTAAGGCCATTGATTGAATAGGAGCTGCAATTTTCTTGGCATAGCGGCTAATCAATAAAATAGCTAAAATTAAAATTACAGCTGTTGTCAGTAGCGAAATCATAGTTAAAGAAGCTGCGCCGCTCGTCATTTCAGCAACAGGAGCATGAAGGCTTAATGCCCAAGAAGTTCCTGGTACAGGGGCATAAGCAATAAAACTATCAATCCCATTGTCTTTGACTCGTACAATTCCTTTTTCGCCAGCAACAATCTTACGATTCGCCTCTTTTTCCTGCTCTGATACAGTATCTTTCGTTAAAATATTTTCTTTCATCGCCACTTGCGGGTCCGCATGGGCAATCGTAAGACCATTAGACTGCGTCAACACGGCATAGCCTGTTTTCCCTGTTTTCATTGCTAGTACTCTTTGCGTTAGTTCCTGCATATTGATACTGCCATAAAGCACACCAATGATTTGCCCATTCACTTTGACCGGTACAGCTACTGCTGTCAAAAGACCGCCGCCTGACTTCGGTATTAGGGGATCAGAAACTGCTATATTCCCCTGAATAGCCGCTTTAAAATAAGGCCGATCGCCTAAATTTACTGATGTTCCCAACGTATTAACCGAAGACCCATTGGGATAAATAAAGCCGAGAATGCCATAGGCCGGATTTGCTTTCATAACCGCACGTAAAAAAGGCTGGATTTCTTCGGCTTTCCCTCCCTGAATCACTGGCGCCGCCGCTAAAAAATTAATTTCCGCTTTTCTCGCATTGAGCCAGCTTCCGACATCTTCCGCTGACGTTATAGCCTGGTCACTCATATTATTTTTCGCATTATCAGTAATCACATCTAAAGCCCGCCAATAATTTAAACCGCCAAGTAGAAGTAAGGAACTCAAACAAATTGCTGCCATAATAACCACTAATTTAGTACATATACTTTTCAATACTTTCACCGCCCTTATCTTTATCTTATATATAGAATACTTTTAAATAGTGCCGCTAAGTAAGTACTTCCCTGTTAATTTTTATGTATCTTTTAAACCTTATCAGCTTCATAAGGTACCAACTTCATATGTCATTCGCTTCACTTTTCTTTGTTTCACGTTCACTATTCTAGTGTTTTTTGTTTATTATTTTATACTTTTTTTAATATAATTAAATTTTATCATTAAACTTTTTAATTTTCAACTCACAAGATTTATATATACTGTATATATTAACTTCACTCTTTCGCGATTTCATGCTGGAGACAGCAACAAACAAATAACCGTAAAGAGGCTGCCGCAGAAAGCAAAAACTTCCGCGGCAGCCTCTTCACAAAAAAGCCCCCGCTAGAATATCCTGATAGCGGGGTGTCCCGAGATGAACCTATGGAATCTAAGTGGCTTAGCCTTAGCTGTCACAGGCTGTATCTTAGGGCTTGCACTGATCGTATACCTTAATGACAAGGATAAAGAAAACGTATTAGGAAATTATCTTGTCGGTATTGGCTGTGTTTTATTAATTGCCGCATCCCAGCGAGAATCGCTTGATAATCAAGCTGAGCAGACTAATCCCGATAAGACGGATAAGTCTAATAAACCGGATCCAACGGCTGAGCAAATCAAGCAATTAACAGAACGAATCACACAATTAGAACTGCAACTGAAATAAAGGTTGAAATGAAACTTCAACTTAAGGCAACTAATACAGCGCCTAATGCAATAAACCCAACGCCAATTCCATTGAGCAAATTTATTTTTTCGCCTAATACAATAACAGCCAAAATAGTGGCTATTACAACACTTAGCTTATCAATCGGCGCAACCTGCGCTACTTTGCCATACTTTAACGCTAAAAAGTAAAACAGCCAAGATAAAGCTCCGGCGATGCCGCTCAAAACAATAAAAGTAAAGGTTTTCTTATCCGCAATGACCAGCGGTATCTGCTTTAAATTCCCCTGATAGACCACAACAGCAATGAGAAAGATCGCCATAACTATAGACCGAACCGCGGTAGCTGTATTGGCATCAACAGACTGTAAGCCGATTTTGCCAAAAATGGCGACTAAGGAAGCCGTAACGGCTGATAATAACGCGAAAATTAACCATAAATAATCCAATGTAAAGACTCCTTTCACGCCCATTGTAGCACTCGAGTGGAAAAGGAGCAACGCATCCCTGCAAATTGTAAGTCTTATTGCCGATAATGATAAATAACATAAAATGCAATCCTGGGGACAAGAAAAATCTTGTCCCCAGTCATATAATACAAGCTTTACCTACACTTAAATTTAGAAATTGCATCATTTAGTTCCACTGATATCTGCGCCAAAGCTTGACTAGAAGCAGCGATTTCCTCCATTGTTGCCGATTGTTCTTCCGTCGTCGCCGACACCGATTCTGTTTCTGCCGCATTTTCTCGACTAATTTTATCAACTTCTTGTATTGATGCAACTAGATAGTCGCTACTTACAGCAATTTGATCAATGGATGCCGCGATCCCGCGAACTTGTTCTGATAAATGTTCTACTGATGAAGAAATTTCATGAAAATTCTTATCCGCTACAGTAATGACTTCTATGCCATTTTTCGCACTGTCGCTGTTAGCATTCGTCGCTCGAATTGCGCCTTGCATATCAACCTGATTTCTTTGAATCAGTTCCGAAATCCTTTGGGCCGCCTGATTCGATTCCTCCGCCAGCTTACGAACTTCCTCAGCCACAACGGCAAAGCCTCGCCCAGCTTCGCCAGCCCGCGCTGCCTCAATAGCAGCATTGAGCGCTAATAAGTTGGTCTGACCAGTAATTGACGAAATAAGGCTGATGATCTCCCCAATCTCTTTTGACCCTTTTGCCAATTCACCAATAATACTTCGTACCGTTTCCGCTTCACTTACAATGGTGTCCATCTGCAACGTGATTCTTTCAATGGCGCTGCGACCCTGTCGCGTAAATTCAAAAGCTTCTTGGGTAATCTGAGCCACATCTTTACTAGCGCTAGAAATCTGATCAATATGTTCTGCAATCTCGCTTGTCGCTCTAGCGGCCTGCTTCACAACACCGGATTGTCGCTCTGACCCAATTGCAATCTGCGTAACCGAATTAGCAACTTGACTAGCAGCTTCAGCCGATTGATAGGAAACTGCCGTTAATTGCTGACTTGATGCTGCAACAGTTTCCGAGCGACTCTGCACATTACCAATAAATTCTCGCAAGTTTTTCCCCATACTTTGAAACGCTTTAAATAACTGCCCGATTTCATCTTTCGTATTAGCGCTTATCTCTCGCTGACGCAAATCTCCCTGTGCCAGTAGCAGCGCCTCATCTCTAAGCACAATAATCGGCTCAGTAAATTTTTTGCTAAAGAAATAAATTAGGATGCCAGCTAGTCCAATCGCTGCTAAAGTGATTACAAGTAATAGCTTCGTTAAGATACCGACCTCTTTTGTAACTTCGGCTTCTGGCGCGGAGATTACGAAAGCCCAGCGCTGATTTCCTGGCAAATGAATGGATGAAACGATCCCAACGCTAGGGATATTATCGATAGAAGCAAACTTTCCACTTGCCGGTTTGCCACTAGCCAAACTGGTCTTTAGCAACTCTGTAAAGCGATTATCGATTCCATTCGATCTTACAGGAATACTGGAATCTATTTTGTTCTCTAAGAAATTAATCTTTCCGATTATCTCTGGATTTTTATGAGTTAACAAAAGTCCTGTCTGATCAATAATAGCGCCATAACCGGACTCTTTAAAATGAATTTCATTAACAAATTCACTCAAAATCTCTAAAGAAGTTGTTCCATTAAGAATTCCAACTAAGCTGCCATTATCTAGTATTGGTACTGCTATAACGATCATAGCCTTGTTAGTACCGCGTCCAATAACCGGCTCAGAAACAACAACTTCCTTTGTTTGAATCGCCTTTTGTAAATAGGCGCGATCCGCTAGATTAATCACTTTTCCATCAAAACGAACTGTAGTTCCATCTAAAAAAACAAAATTGATCGTATCAAACATGGTACTCTTTTTTAAGGCCCTTGCTAAAGTTGCAACCATTGTATCGCGATCACGATTCGGCCGCAGATTCAGATCATTACTAATCCCCTGGAGAAAGTCGACTCGTTCTTGAACGGCGCTTTCCACTCGTTTCGCATAGCCATTTCCCATAGTAATCGCAGTTTCTTCCACACTTGCGGAAAGATATTGTTTCGAAAAATAATAACTTAAACTCGCTAGTATGCCTAATGAAATAACCAAAATGGTTAGAACCATGACGAGTAAGCGAGTACGAAGGCTGTTCACTGCAACTCCTCCTTATTAAAGCTATTCCACGCAATTTTTGAGTGTCCCAATATCACGAATGGTTATTTCAATTTCGTCGCCATATTTTAGAAATTGCGGTGGATTAAGACTTGCGCCCATTCCCTCAGGCGTTCCTGTAGCAATAACGTCTCCCGGTTCCAAGGTAATACCTGCCGAAATAAGACTAATTAAAGTAGGAATATCAAAAATAAAATCTCGAGTATTGCCATTTTGTCGTTCTTCACCATTCACTTTTGTAACAATAGTCAAATCATTGACATTCACAATATCCTTTTTATGAATCAAATAAGGTCCCATCGGTGCGGAACCATCAAGGCTCTTTCCTCTAAACCACTGGACATGTTGTTTCTGTAAATCCCTTGCTGTAATATCGTTGATTATGGTGTAACCAAAGACATAATCCATTGCAGCTTCTTTGGTAACGTAAGAAGCCTTTTTTCCAATAACAACCGCCATTTCTCCTTCATAGTCTAAGGACTGTGTTATTTCTTTATGGCAAGGAATTGTATCACCATCGCCAATAATTGACGTTGGCGCCTTCGTAAAAATAACCGGGTGCGGCGGTAACTCCCCAGGAGTTTTATAGTTTTTAGCAATACAAAAAATATTCTTCCTTGTCCTTGGAATCGGTGCTAAAACCTTAACTTGGTCTACTGGAATTAACAACGGAAACTTAGTATCCGCTACAATGCGCTTAGCGATTAATTCAATTCGTAATAAAGCAGTATCTCCCGTTTCAATGAACGCAATCATACTATTCGGTAAAGTAATCTCCCCAAAATAGTATCTTTCTGCCGCTAATAGTGGAATGATCTTCTGTTTATCAGTTGTAAGTACGCCAATTTCCTGTGAACCATTTATCTCATAAGTTAAAAAGTACATTTTTTCAGCTCCATTCCATTATGAATCAATTACATAATATACTGCGACCATACATAGGATAAGGGCATAACAATTACCATAGCTGGAAGCATGTTCCCAATAGGAAACGACAGTATACCGCAAATTCTAAAGCCTGTTGCCAACATAAGAATACCTCCGGCAGCATTAAAATCAGCTAGCATGGCTGGTGTAGTCATGGGCATAATCAAGGTAGCTCCCAAGAATAACGTCATAAGGACTAAAAATTGCGGAATAAAAATAACTGCCACAATAAAGCCCAACGACGCGGCAAATATAATGGCTGAGAATAGATCTAAGATTGATTTTGTCAGTAAAATCGTTTGATCGCCAGTCATACCTGACTGTAATGCGCCAAACACCCCTGTGCCACTAGCACAAAATAACACTAGAACACCAATAAACTTTTCCATAAAATCCGCTTCATCTTGGCTGCTTTCTTTATTTGATAGAACTTTGTCTAATAAAACACGGACTTTTCCAGCGCCCCATTCAATAGCTGTTTCAAGCTTAGCAAATTCCCCTAGGGCTGTTCCCAAAATCACGGCTAATACAACGGCTGGAAGATCCTGTATCTTCTCCATACTTACAATTCCCATGGCCATAGAGGCCGCACCAAGTATGAGAGGCAACTTTTCCCGCAATCGTTGGGGAATTTTATGCCCCAGCAAGCCGCCAATAATCCCGCCAATCAATACAGTAGTCGCGTTTGTTATAACGCCAATTGGCATATTTTCAGCCTCCCACGCTGTTCCAAATGCTTTGAGCGCAGAACTCTAAAGAGTCTACGCCCAAAGTTCTTTTTTGATAATAATATTGGCTAACGCATTGAAGCGCCCTATCTAGAATTTCACATCAAGTTCAGCCTTCCAGATTACACTATCGTTTACAGAATTCGGCGCATCTTTATCATTGATTGCTAATCTTTGAATGTAAAACGAGGTTGTCGGTGAAAAAGCATAATTAATTCTCGCATCAGTAATTTGCTGCGCATGATTCACATTCGCACCGGAAGCGCCTTCCAACATAGCATAGCGGTTGAAGATGGCATTCTTTTGGGCATCAAGATATTGGTATGATACATTCCATTGTCCTTTTTTCTTCAGAACTTGATCACCATAGGTAATTTTGGCCGTTGCAAATCGCCCTTGTACGTCGGCGCTATTTCTACCATATTCAAAGTCAAGACCGACCTTAGGCGCTACAAGGAAGCCCACATTAGCAAATGTATATCTTAGCAAATCGACTTTCGCTGTATCATTTTTAAAGTCAGCATAGCCGAGTTGATATTTTACACCATTTACTTTTCCATTCAGAACGATGGATGCAATGTTTACATTATTAAAATCGGTAGCTTTTTTATTGCCCCAACCAGTAAAACCAGTAAGAGTTACGCCTTTATAAAAAGTCCCATACTGTGCTGTAACATTAGCTTCATCGCCAAGCCCCTTAATTTTCTGACTTACTTTACCGCCGCCATAGCTATAAAACGTACTGTCAACAATGATATTCATTGGATCAAGCACTAAGGCCTGTTCCCCTAAAGTAAACGAAGTATCCTTCCCTAGCTTCGTCGTATAGTAGTAGCGATCAATCAAATTATTATAGGTATTATTAGTGCCATTCGCCGTGGTTTGATTTTCCCCGCCAGCACTTGTCCAGGAATCATTCCAGAGATTATTTTTATTAGGAGCCTTCGTTACAAAGCGAAAGCCAACTGAAGAATCTTCGTCAACTTTTACCTTGGCATCCAAACGAATACGGTATTGATTTAATACTTGATCTGTTGCTGCTTTAGAAGAATAATCTTGATTTTTATATCTAGCACTCAGCATACCTGTAAATAAAACCTTGCCTTGATCACTTTCTAATTTTCCCAGCCGTTTATCATGATCAAGCAGTTTTTTATAAATATCGTTGTACTCCGCTCTTAACGCATCAATTAATAGCTTTTGATTTGCATCGGCTTTATCATACTTCTCCATGGCTCTAAATACCATTTGAGCCATTTCATAGCGACTTATGGACTTATCACCAGCAAAAGTATCTTTCTCAACGCCAGTAATAATTCCCGCATTGCTTAACTGTTTAACTGCTTGATAAGCCCAGTGAGAGGGACTTACATCACTATAATTCTCGGCGGCAAAGGCCGTAGTAGAAAAGCATAGTACCAACAGGAATAGCAATATATACGTAATTTTTCTCACGAAAAATCTCCTCCTAAATTAAAAGTTAATAATAAACACAGCTTAAATTATGCCAAAAATACAACCATGCAATAAGCGCCTACTAGTCCGAGACCACAAGGAATAAGGTTTTTACGCGCCAGATCCTGTGTATCGACTCCCACCATTGCGGCAGATACAGCAAGAAATCCCCATGGTACAAGCGTCGCCCCTGTCCAAATCGCAGCCATAACCGCCCCAGCTACTAAGTAAACTACCTTAGCGCCAATAGCAGTACCTAACGATACGGCTAGTGTGGCTCCCAGCGGAATGGCAGCAAAACCAGAACCGTCAAAAGCCGCCAATACACTAGCAAGCATACAAATCGCGGCAACGGCAAATATATTTAGCGGAATATGGGCAGCAAGCCAATATCCCCAGTCATATGTAAGTCCCTGCAATTTGGGATTGCCCACAATCGATTTAATATGATCGCCGCCCAGCCAAAAGAGCCCCGCAATAACTACCACAGGCCCAAATACCGTAAAAGCAAAAGCCCAACCTTGTCTTGAAAATTCAATTAATTTATCAAAAGCTTCGGCTTTATATTGACCAATCCCGGCAACAATAGCCAATGCGAGTGTCGTTGCACCAATCAAAGCAATGGCATTTCCGCCTTGAAACACTTTGTAATTCAGCATAACAATAATGTCGATGAGATAGGACAAAGGCATAAGGAAAGCCATAACCTTTCCTATCATACTAGCTTGTACATCTTCAAAGGCCAAACGAGCTTTTTCTTGCATCTCACTGCAAGCAGCATCTTCGCCTCGCCGTTTATGAATAATTCGATAAGAAATAATGGTTGTAATAACAACAGCTACAATTGATGTTGCCGCCCATACCGGAGTAATGCCCGCTAAGACATCCATAATCGGTAAATTCGTGGACTTTGCTGTGATATTGGCTGTACCAAGCGTAATAAAGTCTCCTGATAAAGCGATCCCTTTGCCATATATAGCTAGGGCCATACCAGCAACAATCCGCGGCATGCCTGCCACAATAGCCACTGGTACGAGTAACGTGCCAATTAATAATACAGTAGAGGTTGGCCTAATACATAAGGAAAGAAAGAAACAGGTAAGTCCAATAACCCAATAGGCAATAAAGGGGTTATTTAAAAAATTCCGTAACGGTGCAATGAGCACGCGATAGGCTCCGGTATCCTCCATGACTTTATTCATCATAACCACAAAAGCAATAGTCATAATGATACTCAGTAAATCAATCGTTGCTGCGGAAATAGCATTAAAAGCAACGACTAGCCCTTCAAAAATATTCCCTTTTAAGACAGAACCAGTTATGATAAGCCCTACAACCGAAGGAATCAGAGCGTCCTTACGCATTGCCAGGGTAATCAGTATCACAAGAATAGTAAGCATATAAACCCAATCAGCTAGAGAAAGTGTAATATTCAAGTTATCATCTCCATTTCCCATCAACCTGGTTGCTTTTTATTTATACTATTGCATCCAACTTAACCAAAGCAGAATATTGGGATTTTTTTCGATATTTATTTTTTTCTGTTAAATTTTAGTGAAAAAGAAAGGAAAACCGATTATTGCTGAAAAATCGAGTTTCCCATTCGTTATAAATTGCTTAAATGCTTTGACTATGCTATAGTCAAAGTAGTAGGTTATTGGTTAGCAAGGCCTACGGTTTTTCTCAGATACAGCGCAAATGTATCTGAGCTTTTTTATGCTCATTTTCACAATTTAAAGTTATTAAATCGCACTTACAGACTTTCTTTCGATAATGGCAGTATTGAAGATAATGTTGGCATTATATTTTTGATTTTCGCCTTCCATGATGACATCAACCGCCTTCGCCCCCATATCATAAAGCGGAACCTTTAAAGCGGTAAGCGGCGGCGTAATATAATTCGCATTTGGTAAATCCCCAATACTAATCATAGAAATATCATCAGGAACCTCAAAGCCTCTTTCTCGCAAAGCCCGCAGCGCACCTATAGCAATATTATCATTGCTACAACATACCCCAGTAAAAGGTAGTGCCCGATCCAATAGAAGATTTGCTGCTTCATAACCGCCTTTCCAGGAGTTATCGCTGTAAGCAATCATTAAATCATCTACCATCAAGCCATGATTTCTCATACTTAATTTGTATCCGTCTAACCTTTCAAGGGCGGTATAGGTATTTTCAGGACCGCTAAGATAGGCAATGGAAGTATGGCCTCGTTCAATTAAGTAATTGGTAATCACTTCACCGGCGATGCGATTGTCAATCGCGACATAGTCCATATCGAGTCCTTGCGGTGCTAAAGCAACAATCTTATGACCGTTATTTTGAAAACGATTGATTTGCTGTAGTAATTTTTGCTTATAAGATTCTAAATTAAGTCCGCCGCCACCTAAAATAATCCCGCGAACTTTATACTGCCAGAGCAATTCATGATATTGAATTTCATTTTCTGGATTCCTACCTGTATTACAGACAAAGGTCAAAATCCCGTATTTATTGGCAGTTTCAGTAACACCTCTGGCCATTTCGCCAAAATAAGGGTCTGAAATATCTCGCGTAATCAGCGCAATAATATTATTAAAAGACTGCCGCAAACCTTGTGCCGAAATATCAGGCCGATAATCTAGTTCCTGAATGGCTTTCATTACTTTCTTTTTAGTCTTTTCCGAAACAGGATGGCTTGAATTATTAATTACCCTAGAAACAGTTGGAATAGAAACTCCAGCTCGCTTCGCCACATCATCTATTGAGATTCTCGCCAAATTAACATCCCCTTTTATTCATGCGTATTCACTTCACACATTGATCTTTCATAATAACTCTAAGGATAACGTTTTCTTCGACATTTATTATATAGGTTTTTCCTATACAGTCAATCATAATATAATTGTGTATATTAAGCTATAAAGATAATGTGAGAATACATATGAAAAATGGGAAATCGATATCCTGTTATGTTGAATTACTAAAAAGAAGGGGAAACCGATTATTCATGAAAAATCGAGTTTCCCATTCGTTATAAATTGTTTAAATAGCTTACGCTATAGTCAATTTATTAGGTTATTGGCTAGCAAGGCCTAAGCTTTCTCAGATACAGCGCAAATGTGTCTGAGTTTTTTTATACCAATTTGACCTTGCCTACATCGCCCAATTTAAGAACATCTGTGACTCCGTCTTTTTCGTCCTGCGATAAAGGCATAATTGGCGGACGCATTAATGCCGAGCTAAAGATACCGCGCTGATATAAAACTTCTTTCATACGAGCATGGGCTTCACCAGTAGGTTCGCCGACACCATAAATCGCTGCTGACATTTTCGATACAGGAGTATTGGCTTTTAAAATTTCTTTTAAATCGCCTTCTTGAATTTTTTGATAGAGATTGCTGATCAGTTCAGGTACGCAACCGCAGAAGCCAATTAATGCTCCGTCTAATTCCTGGATTAAGGAAGACATGAGATATTCATCATGACAAGTCCACAATCCTACATGAGGCGCTTTTTCTTTCAGAATTCTTACATCGCGTTCATAAAGAGCTTGATTTCTTGTTCCCATTTTAATTGCTACAACTTGCGGAATTTTCGTCATTTCTACAAGCGTTTCTACAGGATAGAAACCTTTGGTATTAGAAGGATACAGGTGGATTACAATATTGATATCAGCTGCTTCAGCAACATCTTTGACAAACTTGATTGGAGTCTGAGGTTTCATGCCAAAACGCAACCACAGATGAGGCGGCATCAGAAGAATCGCATCTGCCCCTGCTTCTTTAGCATCTTTGGCATGGTCAATCGCTTCAAAAGTACCTTCCGCACATACGCCGGAGATAACGCGAACTCGGCCTTTAGCCTGATCAGCTACAATCTGCGTAACCAATTTTCTTTCTTCCCGATTGAAACCCGTAATTTCTCCAGTGTGACCATTAGTAACTAAGCCAGTAATATGTTTGTGTGTAATCAGCCATTCCACATAAGCTCTTAATTCTTTTTCATTAATTGAATAGTCATCATTCAAAGGTACCATAATTGCGGGGTTCAATCCCATCCATTTTTCACTCATTCTTAACACTTCCTCTTTATTTTATAGTTTGAAGTTATTGAATCTTGCTTATATACTTTCCTGTTCGGCGCGCACTCTGAGCAAGTAAGTATTTAGCAAGCAACTTACGGATAACGTTTTCCTTGTTTTTTATTATATTTACTTTTCTGATAATCGTCAAGAGATTTTTTCAATTTTTCCTACTATTTTCTATATTCTTTGTAATCACCTAAACAGTCGCTAAAAACCCAGATAAACCAACACTTATCTCTCTAGTAAATCGTATATTGATTACGGAAAACTACACTTTTTTTCTTAAAACACTTTCTTAAAATAAACCTAAATTTTATATTACAAACGGAAAACGTTATCCAATTAATGATTGATAGTTCCTTGTTTTAGGTATAAAATTCATCGCAGTCTGCAATAAAAAAGAAACAGAGCCTGGCCATCCAGCCATTTTCTGCTTCCTATCACACTAATCATTATAAATCCTATAGAGGGAATAACCACAATAATTACGACCAAATACGATTCGTTACCGTTTAATTTCTCCGACAGTCTGGACAAATTCAACTAATATGCCTTCCGTATGCTTCGGGCGAACAAAATTGACGATAATATCGCTAGTTCCTTGCACAGCATGCTGTTCAAGCATACCTAAGCCTTTTGCTTCAAATTCTTGACGTACGGCCTCCACATCATCCACTTCAAAGGCCAAATGAGCAATGCCGCCTTTGCCATTATTAAACTCGGTAAGAACCCCTTCTTTCGGGATAATGAACTCGAGAGGGCTCTCATTCTCGTTATATTTCGTAAAAATCAAATCCGCATGATAAGCTTCAACAAATCCGGTATAATCCACTTCTAAACCAATTTTCTCCATTAGGCTATGCGCTTTTTCTACTGAAGGAAGAACAATCCCCACATGATGCAGTCTCATTGGTTTCATAGTAAGCCAGCTCCTCTACCACTTTTGCTTTGAATTATACTGAATTAAGACTGAAAAGTGAAATTCTTATATATAATTCAGTGTATTTAGATTTTGAATAAGTGAAGAGCTGATGATTCTGCGGCAAAAAAAGCCTTAGCAAATTTGAAGAATTCACGAACAGCATGAGAAAGATACCGTTCTCGTTTCCAAACTAACGCCAATTCCAAATAGATCTGTGAATCATTAAAGGAACGTGAAATAACTGCCTTGCTATCAAACTCTTTACATATGGCACTTGGGAGCAATGCTATACCTAAATTAGCAGCAACCATTTGAACCATCAACTCACGCTGCCCTGTTTCAAACACAATCTTGGGATAAAATCCAGCCTCTTTGCAACGCGCAATAATCTTATCGTGAAGTTTAAAATCCTGATCATACAATATAAATTGTTCTTCCCGCAGCGTAGCAAAGTCAATTACCTTATCGTGTGATAAAGGATTGTCTTGATTCATAATGATCTGAAGTGAATCCCAGGAAAAACTAATTCGTTCAAAGGTGCTGCTATCTTCCGGCGGAATACTAATGCCAAAATCCAAGAGCCCATCATTGATTGCAGGCTCAATCTTTTTTGCTCCATATTCAAATAACTGGATCGTTATATTGGGATATTCTTGTTTGAATAATCCAAGCAGTTTAGAAAAAGGAGTGATCCCAGTTATAGGTGGCAAACCAATATGGATTTTACCAGACTGCAATTTAGTCAGACCATCTAAGCGAGCCGTAATATTATGAACGGAAGATACGATCTGCTGCGCTTGCTCCAGTATGGCTCTACCGGCATCAGTCAATTCAACAAATTTTGTATTGCGATAAAACAAGGTTACTCCCAACTGAGTTTCTAAATCTTTGATTGCTTTACTGACAGATGGTTGAGATATATGCAATATTTCTGCAGCTTTACTAAAATTTTTTTGGCGGGCCACTTCGATAAAATACTCCAGATGCATCGTATCCATTGATTCCCCATCCTTTTACGCTATACTTTCTGATCTCAATATAATGAATGACCTTACTATGTTTCTAGTTTAATATACAAAAAAGGTTCTGAGAAACTCTCAGAACCCTTGATTACTGGTGGAGACGAGGGGGATCGAACCCCTGACCTTTTGAATGCGAGCCAAACGCTCTCCCATCTGAGCTACGCCCCCACAAAAATTTTAATAACGTGTTTAGTATAACACAAATTCCCAATTTTTTAAAGACTACAAGAAAAAAGCAGGCTCTAGGCCTGCTTTCTTCTTAGAATTTATGGCTAATGCCGAAGCCGACTCCATCCAGCCGCGAGCTGCCATCTTCTTTATAAGACTTATACCCTACATTCAAGGTTGTCTGATTGTCCATATTATAATTGACACCAGTCTGCCATTCCGTATAACGGCTATTTGTGGTAGCCGATACATAGCCATCTACATTTTGTGCTAAATTGGCTGACAGACCCACTCCATAAAAGAATTTGTCGCCGCCGCCATTGCTGAAATCACGGTTACCAGCAATCAAACGAACATTGTCATTTACTTTATATTGTGCATAAACATCAGTTGTCTTTGCATCATAATTATTGGGAAACGCATAACCATTTCGTTCCACGCCAACAATTACCTTGGGAGCAACGCCGGCTTCCAAATAAAAGCTATCATCCTTCACAGAATTACCGTTTTGATCTAAATTATAATGATTGTAGCCAAGTACAGTTTGCCCTTCTTGTACATCACTTAATGGAGCAGCAAATACCGGAACAGCTGTTAAAAGAGTCCCTGTTACAATAGCCATAATTGTTTTTTTCATAATTATGTACCTCCTTGTCATCCTTGACAATATTTTATACTTTTTCCGATAAGCTTTAACCACAACTTATCTTTGTATGTATCATACTTTATTTCTATGACAAAATTATGACAAAGAGAAAAAACAAAGTTATACACCATTTCAACACCTTATCAACAGAGTTATCCACATTTAAACAAGCCTAATTCTTTTATTCGCATCATTTATCCACAAATTCAGTCGATAAAACTTGCTTCGTTATCCACATGGCGATAGTTTGTTCGCTTTTTACTTAACTGCCAGACTTTGAAATTTATTCTTTCGTAGATAAAATAAAAAGAGAAATGCTCTCGCATTTCTCTTTATTCTTTCTATCTACGATATGGATCGTAGTTACTGTCGTTTTCATGAAAACGCCATTGTTGAAATCTATTCAGTTGTCACCGGTTTAGCTGAGAGATTCAATGGATCAACCCCCTTGGATTCCGGCTGTTCTATTTCAACATCCTGTCCCATTGGACTCACCCCTCTCAATCTAAGTCGCTTTCGTAAGTAGTTATTATTATCTTCTACTTTTCTTTATTATATAGCGTCTATCTACCTTTAGCAATAGAAAAGTTATGTGTATTCATAATACATATTATTCATTAGAATTTATTATTCTAATGAATAAGTCTTAACATCTCTTTCTACGATATATAATTTAGAATGATTTTATCCAATCAAAAAGGAACGTTTCCTTTTCTGGAGAATAAAGCAAGAGCTAATAAAAAAGCTCGTGCTAGAAAGGAGAAAGATAATGCGCAAATCTTTCACTGTCGCACTCGCCGCCTCAGTCGCTTTGATAACAGGAGCCGCTTCTTATATGTTACTCACGCCAAACGAGCCACCCGCAGCTGCCAAGGAAGAAGCAGTTGTTTATCCGACCGCACCGCCGCCCCCCACTGGGGTACCAGTCAAAACAAGCGAAAAAGCACCATCTGATGCTTCAGTATCGCAAAAATCACCAAGTTTAGAAGAACCAAGCGAAGAAAAAGCAGAAACATTTCAGCCTCAGCTAAATAAAAATTTTAATAAACCAGCTCCATCACCCAATTTATCAGACTACGAATACTCAATTAAACAGCCTAAAAAACAAGAATATCACGTCTCACCAAATGTTTCCGTTCATAATCAGACCGTAGAAATTAAGTTGGATCAAGACGGTGATCAAAGTGTAAATGTAACAACATCTAAACAAGTCTTCTTAAAAAATAAATTCTAACCGCAACCTCGGGAGGTTCTAACTTTGCAAAAATCAAAGGGATTGCTTTGTTCTTTTCGGCCGCTCCTGCTAACATTCCTTACCATTTTACTGCTCTCCATCAATAGTCTGGTCTTGGCTTCGGAAGATCAGGAACAAGTATACTTAACGATCCTTTCTGTAAATGATTTTCACGGCGCCCTTGCCGATAAAGGTCCTGGCAAAGATCCAGGCGCCGCTGGATTAGCTACATTTATTCAGCAAGAACGCGCTAAAAATCCAACAGGTACACTGCTGCTATCGGCTGGTGACATGTTCCAAGGAACAGTTGATTCCAACCTGCTTTATGGCAAACCGGTCCTAGCCATGATGAATGCTCTTGCCTTTGATGCACTATCCATTGGCAATCATGAATTTGACTGGGGAATACCTGCTTTAACGAAACTAAAAGAAAACTCTCGCTTTCCTTGGGGCGGCGCCAATATTAGATTGCAAGAAGAAATTCCCGCCTTTGCTCTGCCTTACCCTAACACAAAGCAGCCTTTTATGATTGTAACAAAAGATCACTTGAAAATTGCTATTATTCCGCTGACCACACCAGAAACATCAACAAAGACCAATCCGCGCATCGTAAAAGACTACTCCTTTGAAAATCCCGCTACGACGGTAAAGAATCTACTGCCAGCCATCAAACAGTCCGGAGCCGATCTTGTGATCCTATTAGGCCATATTGGCAGCGTTCAAGACAATACGGGAAGAATTACTGGCGAGGCGGCTGATCTGGCGAATGCACTGCCTAAAAACGCTGTGGCCGCCATCGTAACAGGTCATACGCATCTCGTTGTCGCTGGCAGCGTCAATGAGATTCCCATAGTCCAAGCAGGCTATCGCGGCCAACATGTAGGAGAAATTCGGCTCACCTATTCGAAAAAAGAAAAACGAGTCGTTGCCGCCCAAGAAGAAACGTTTGATCTAACCAAGCTTTCTCTTACACCTGATCCGACCGTGAAAACCATTGTTCTCACCTATGAAGCGCAGATAGCGGCAACGAAAAAACAAGTCATCGGCCAAATTGGCGCCCCGATGGTCCACGAACGGTATCATCCCAGCGTATCACTTATGGGACAATGGGTCACTGATGCCATGCGCCAGGCGACCGGAGCAGATGTGGCCTTTCAAAATGGCGGCGGTCTCCGCGCCAGTTTCGCTACTGGACCGATTACTTTAGGCAATCTTTATGAAGTTCTTCCTTTCCATAATACGTTAAGTACCATGGAGCTTACCGGCAGAGAAATTCGCCAAATTCTCAGTTATGGCATCCTAAACCCAAAGGTAGGCATGCTTCAATTCTCAGGGCTTACTGTCGTCTATGATACTGCCCAGGAGCCGAATGAACGAATTATCTCAGCAACCCTCGCCGATGGTAGCCCCCTTGATTCCGATAAGTTTTATAAAGTAGTTACGAATGATTTTCTGGCCAGCGGCGGCGACGGCTATCCCTGCTTTACTACCGCTAGAAATCGCGAAGATACAGGGATTGATGTACAAGATATTTTGATTGACCAATTGCAGCAAAAGCAGCCGCTCACCGTAACCGATGATGAACGCTTCACCTTGCTAAATAATCCGCTAGATAATAATAAATAACACCTCGATAGATAAATAAATAAGAATACGAAAAAACGGCAGTCTCATACTTTGTTGATGAGACTGCCGTTTCTTTTTTGATTAGCTAAATAGAACTCGCTCGATCTACTACCTGGCGAGTTATCTACAAGTTAAGATTTCAAAAATACTAAATACGAAGCGCTATATTTCCGTCCTGATCAAAAGTAAGGGGATATGTTTCCCCAATGATTATATCGGACCGTTCCGAAAGTTCTGGCACAATCGCTGCCGATACAAAACACTCTGACAAGAATAGCGTATTAGGGATAATGACTAGGCGAAGTTTTTCCGGTTCAATACCGGATAAACTATAGAGTGCTGCTTCCATCACTTTTTCTTCGGTAGCAAAATACATCGGTATGGCCGCTCGCACGACAAAAGTGCTTGTAAGACAATTAAGATACGTTTTCGGTCGATCCATTTTTTGCACTAATTTTTCCGTCACAAAATCAGCCATCCCCACGCCGGTGGCATTTCCATGGGACTCTTCCGACAAATCAAGTACGGCGATACGCTGAATCGACGGCGACTCCGGCTCGGCCACACCATGAATCCGAGCCCGGCCAATAATATTCGTATCAATGCCTGTACCACTAAAATTTTTTCCCATTTCCTGAATAATTAATAGATCCAGCTCGGAAACTGGTAAAGCAGGCATAAGCGATTTCGAGTATTCAAGAACTTTACTTTCTGTTTCAATCATATTTTCCCGATCAATCCCTTGAATAAGCGCTGTTTCTTCATAGGCATTTTCCACAATAGCCAGACCGCCGAGAACAGGTACATGATCTAAAATTACTTGACCGATTTCGGTTAAGAGCCGCGGCAATTCCGCCGGGCCAAAACTATGGAACTGCTGGGCGCCTTTCGGGCCTCCCAGGCCGACAACGAGTTTTTTTATGAGACCGCTCTCTACAGTTCCTTTAAAGGAAGTATGGGTTTTGACGCGGTTTACGACGATAATACCATCCATAGACAAAGCAGACTCCAGCATATACGTAGCAAGGCCGCTTACCGTACGGGCAATGAGCTTCGATTCAGCACAAGTCAGAACAGGCGCCCCAAGAGCTTCTTCCGTAATACCGAGGCCATCGAGCATTTCTTTTTGCCCTGCCGCCGTACCGCCGCCATGGCTTCCCATCGCGGCAAGCAAATAAGGTTCGCCGCCTAAGGCCCGCACAAAATCAATTGTCAGTTTGAGTAGTGGCAGCAAATTTTGTATGCCACGGCTGCCCGCCGTAATTCCAATTTTTTGTCCTGGTTTAATTTTGACAGTCAAATTGAGTTTTTCTAGTTCTTCTGCTACCGTTTTTGGCAAATCGTTCACTAAGGGACGTGGGAAAACCTGTTTTACGCGATACATCGTAGGCAAATTCATCGACTTATCTCCCCTCATCACAATCTCATCTTAGCCTTATTATAATAATTTTTTTGATTTTTGTGGCAAAATTTTCACTGAATCAGCCAAAAGCAACCACAAAGCGGTCGTTTATTCACGCAAGACTCGTTATAAGTTCACATAGAATTCAAGACGCTTCGTATTGGCTCTGCTCACAGGAATCTCTGCTCCTTTAGCACCGCCCAGCTTCAACAAATAACCGCGATTGAACCATGATGCAATTTCCCGTACCTCATTCATATTGACAATATAATTTCGATGACAGCGAAAGAAGCTGGCAGGATCAAGCTTCTGCTCAAACTCCTGCAAGGAATACTTTGTATAATATTTATCACCATCTACAGTCTGCAGAAACACTTCACGGTTTTCTGCACAGATAAACTGAATCTTTTCTACGTCAAGAATCGTTGTTTTCTCATTAGCCGTAACGCCCAGCCTTTTAATATAAGGCACAGACTGCTGCTTGCGGCTGCGGTTATCAATCAGAATACTTTTAAAATAGAGCTTGCGGATTTTTTGCAGAACCCTTTGAATATCTTCTTCGTCAAAAGGCTTTAATACATAATCAAGCGCATTCACTGAAAAGGCTTGTAGCGAATAGTCATCATAAGCTGTCACAAAAACAATCAAAGGGCTGTCCGTCGCTTTTGCTAATTGAGCCGCAATTTCTAAACCACTTTGTCCCGGCATCTGAATATCCAGAAAGAGTAAATCAGGCTTAAATTTCTCTACTAAAGTCAAAGCCTCATCGCCATCATAGCCAATGCCAAGAACCTGAGTATTGCAGTTTTCCTCTAAGATACGACGGAGCAAATCAGCCATAACAGCTTCATCATCAACAACTACAGCCGTAAGCGCTTTCATTATGGATTCCCCCTTGTAATCATATAAGGTAAACAAACAGTCACTGTCGTCCCTGCATCAATTTGGCTGGTAATCGCTAAACCATATTCAGCGCCATAAAGCGACTGTAACCGTTTATTCACATTCTGTAAACCAATCCCTGTACCGCTAGAAGAAGGCAGCACCATCTCGCCTTGCTCAAAAGACTGTAACGTCTCTTTGGCTATACCTACGCCATTATCCTGGACCTGTACATATAAAAACTTACCTTCCGGCCACGCTTTAATCTCAACTTGACCGCCGCCTTTTTTGCGGCTTAATCCGTGGCGAATGGCATTTTCAACAAGAGGCTGCAATGAAAAAACGGGCACAGGATGACTCAGTAACTCTTCTGATATACTGATGACAATCTCCAGTCTAGAGCCAAAACGAACCTTCTCAATGCGGCTATAATGCGAAACAGTTTCTAATTCCTCGCCTAAAGTAACAATTTCCTGGCCGCGTTTTAGCATGCGACGCAGCAATTGAGCTAAGTCTTTAATCAAAGCACTGGCTGTCTTGGGATCAGCCAAAACCAGCGCTTGTACTGTTCCCAAGGTATTAAAGAAGAAATGGGGATTAATCTGAGCCTTAAGCATATTATACTCGGTCTGCAGTAACAATTGCTGTTTTTCCGCGAGCTTCTGCTGAGCCAATAATGGGCCGAGAAAATCAGCAATTCCCTGAATGACTTCTCGTTCAAAATAAGAAATCGTCTCATAATTGATTTTATAGAGCTTAATTGTGCCAAGAAGCTGATCTCCCACTAAAAGCGGTGCATCAATGACCGCAGTAAGCATGCAACCTTGATGGGGACAGCCGATCTCTTGACGGCCGCTAGTGATTACCGTCTGCCGCCTCTCAATGGCCCGCTTCGTCGCTGCCGTAATAATCGGAGTTCCTACAGCATGATGATCAGCCCCTTCGCCAATAAAAGCAAGGACTTTCTTATCGTCAGTAATACTGATGGCCGCTGCCTGAGTTTCATGATAAATAATCTGAGCAATTTCCGCTGCTGTATGCTCGTTTAAACCCTTTTGCAAAAAGCTAGTAGTTTGCCGAATCATTCGCAGTGATTTTTGTACCGATAAAGCCTGAGCCTTATCTTGTTCGCGAAACACATCGCCCACAATATAGCAAAAGAATACAACAGCAGAGCTATTGGCAAGAATTGTCGGCAGAGCAATCGCTTGTTCCAAGGCCACAGCCGCCTCAAAGGATTCTGATAAGGTAATGATCATAAATTTTAGCAAAAGTTCGCAGATAAGCGCCGTAGCTAAAGCCGTTTTAACTGTCATGCGCTCCTGTTTATAGATAATATAAACGAAGCCACTAATTAGTCCGGCCAAAATATTCGACCAGACAGCCGGCCACATGGTAAAACCGCCAATAAAATACCGCACAAAAGCGCCAAGGGCCCCAGCAATAAATCCGACAAGCGGTCCGCCCAAAAGCCCGCCGGCAATCGGTCCCACTATGCGCTGGTTGGCGCTTGAACCGAGAACAGGAATTCCCATCCAGGTACCAAGGATCGAAATACCGCCAAAAATAAAGCCTAGCATCACCTTATCTTGCAGGCGATATTCAGAGCGCGTCACAGTGCGGCGAATTAAGGGAAACCGCGTGAGAAGGTAGCCAACTATACCGATCAGCGACGTATGATATAAAATATTCAAAACTAAATCTGGATAAAAAAACACGCCTACACCTCTTTATTGCGGCATATCATGATGAGTAAGAATAATCAAAATACTTTTTTCTGTAAAAAAGCAGGAGAATCCTTCAGACTCTCCTGCTTTTGGGGAAATAAACATTGATCTGCAATTTTATTTAATCAACGCAAAGCCAAGTTCAATAGCTTTTTCATTCAGAGCTTCTGTTCCTTTTGGTACACGCGATAGAACCGCTTTCACCAAGGATTCTTTCGTTACGACATTCGTAATCGCCGTCATAGCGCCAAGCGCAACGATATTAGCAAACAATACTTTGCCTAAGCCTTCTTGGGCTGTATGGGTGATCGGCAGTTCATAGACTTTTTTATACTGTTTCTGCGGTAATTCTGTTACAAACAGGCTGTCTGTAATCAAAATGCCTTCTTCCGTTAAATCGCCTGTATATTTCTTACAAGCTTCCTGGCTCATAGCGAGTACCAGATTGGGCACGGTAATTTTCGGGAAGTGAATCGGTTTTTCCGAAATCAATACTTCCGATTTACTCGAACCGCCGCGCGCTTCCGGTCCATAGGACTGGGATTGTACTGCCAGTTTCCCGTCGCGAAGGGCTGCTTCTGCTAAAATAATTCCGCCTAGGATCAGACCCTGTCCGCCTGTTCCTGATAATCGTAGCTGCTGCATCTCTTATTTCGCCCCTTTCTGGGCCTGTTCAATGATCAGGTCATATTGTTTCGTATATTCCGGTGCTTCCGCTTTATGAAGTACACCAATAATAAACTTGTCGGCAAGCTGTTCTTCCGTCATCTTAGCAGCCTGACCCGCTGTTACGGCATGGTCTCTCTGCCATTTCATCATCGCAGCGCCGTCGCCGCGTTTGTTCTGACGACCAAAGCCAATCGGGCAAGCCGTTACCGCTTCTACTAAGGAGAAACCGTCATGGGCGATGGCTTCGGCAATGAGATCCGAAAGCTGCTGCGCATGGAACGTCGTACCGCGACCAACGAAGGTAGCGCCAGCGGCTTTCGCTAATTCTACTACATTAAAGCTCCGTTCAATCGTGCCATAAGGCGCAGTAGTGGCTTTACTATGGGTTGGCGTCAATGGGGAATA
>NZ_JBVXUT010000007.1:0-234736 GCF_055901755.1 Pelorhabdus sp. sgz311001 | reverse complement strand
GCCACCGGAAAATTTGCCTTATGGCATTGCTGTTATGGCGCTTTCGATCATCGTAAATTTTTTCGTAACGGGTCGCTTGCTGAAAGTAGCGAAAGAAACCGAATCAGCAGCGCTCGAAGCCGATGTGGTTCATTTGCGCGCTGATATTTGGACGTCCATTGGCGTTCTCGTCGGTTTAGTTTTAATGGAACTTACTGGCTGGCATTTTATCGATCCGGCTATAGCTCTGTTTGTAGCGCTTATTGTATTTCGGGCGGGTTATAAAATGACGAAACAGAGTATGTATCAATTAACTGATGTAAGTTTACCGGCTTGCGAGGAAGCCAATATTGAGCAAATCATTTGCAGCCATCCAGAGGTCATTGCTTTTCATCGGCTACGAACACGACGCAGCGGCAGCTATCGACTGATTGATGTCCATATCATATTAAATAAGAATATGCATCTTGATAAGGCCCATGCTGTATGTGATATGCTGGAGCAAGAAATAAAGCAAAGCTTTGGCTTATGTGATGTGATTATTCATACAGAGCCTTGCGACTACCACGATGGCATTGGGGCTTGTCCTTTGCCGCCAGTGGAAGATGGAAAGGATAGACGGGAAGGCTAAGCCTTGGGCCGTCTATTTTTTTTAGTTTCAGGAAAGTGCCAGATTGCTCTTTGAGACTTTACGGTGCGTGAGTGGGGAAGGTCAGCGTTGCTTGCTATTGAGGCGGGATCTGGATCAGATTGAGTTGGCGATTTCCGTGGGATGAGCGGATCTATCGGAGTATCGGAGTTGACTGGATCTTGGGAGGCTAAGGAAGGCTCTACCGATGGTTCAGCTTGGGCTGAACTTTTTTGAGCCAAAGATGGATCTAACCGTGTATCAGTTTCGGCTTCTTTTTCGGCTGGAGTTTTTCTGAGAGTCGACGGCGGTGGTGTCATCGTTGTGGGCGGCGGGGCTGCTGCCGTTTTGGTTTTGACAGGATTTTTGGGTGTTAAAATGCCTTCTAGAGAAGGTTCCGGCCCTGGTTCATCAGGGACGCAGGAGCAGCGAACTTGATCAAGCAGACGGCGCAAGAGCTCAAGCTGTAAAATTTGTTCTCCTGTATGGTAAGGCGTATCTACCGCCATATTGCGATTTGCCAGAATTCGAAATAAGTCGACAGGCGCACAGGTTACGCCAAGAAAGTCGCTGGTAAAGGAAATTTTGCACAATAGTAGATCGAGAAAAATATCAATCAACGTACCGGCGTTATCCATGCGCAGAACGGCTCGTTCAAAGACCTCTTTTGGTACGCCAGGTGTTCGCTGAATTTCCTCAGCGGCGCCAACGAGCAGCCTTTGGGAAGCGACGAGAACTTGATAATTTGGCATAACAGCGTTAATGTCAGCCATAATGGTTGTAATAATTTCCTGGGAAAGGTTAGCCAAAATCATCTCCTCCCTTCTGGTTTACTATATGAGAAAAACTGCAAGATTAGGACGGCGCTTTAGGCGGTAAGCAGGAATTTGCCTACTCTAAGTGGTAATAAGCATAAGATGTTTTTTCTAATAATAGCAACTTAGGAGAAGCCATAGGCTGCTATGTATAAGGGAGGGTAAAGTGAGCGATATTATATCGGCAAGTGTACTGTTAGACATTGGCAGCCATTTGTTCCGGCTGGCCCTCATTGTAATCATTACCGTTTTTTCTTTGCGATTTATTGGCGTGGTCGTCGACCATTTGTTTATGCCGAAACCAGGGAGCACTTTTTTTTACTTGGAAGAACGGCGGGCAAAAACGCTCACAGCGCTATTAAAGAGTATTATTCGCTATTCCGTTTATTTTTTTGCCGGGATTTCCGTACTCCACGAATTTCAGATTGATACAACATCTATTTTAGCTGGCGCTGGGATTTTGGGGCTTGCTGTCGGTTTTGGCGCACAAAGTTTGGTGAAAGATGCCATCACTGGTTTTTTCATCATTTTAGAAGATCAATATTCCGTAGGCGATTATATTGCCTGTGGCTCCTTAGCGGGAACGGTTGAGGAAGTGGGCTTTCGCGTAACAAAACTGCGTGATGCGAACGGCATTTTGCATATTATCCCCAATGGCACAATTCAGCTTGTGAGTAATCATACCAGAGGGCATACGTTGGCGGTCGTTCTTGTACCTGTCAGCTATGAAGCGGATCTTGATCAAGTTTTTTCTCTGCTGGATCAGATATGCCACGATGTAAAAGAAGAACTTGATGTAGTTTTGGCTTTGCCGCAGGTTCTTGGCGTCGTGGAACTTAAGGAAATGAATCTCGTCATTAAAATACTCGCGCAGACAGTACCGCTACAGCAAGGAAAAGTTGAGACGCTGCTGCGTTATAAAATCAAGCAGGCATTTGAAGCGGCAGAAATTCCTCGTCCGCAGTTTTTTGGGCCTGAGGCAGTAAAGGAGAAGAAGTAGATGATTGTACGCTATGATGTAGGCGATGTAGTGAAAATGAAAAAAACTCACCCCTGCGGCGGCAGTGAGTGGGAGATTTATCGAACCGGAATTGATTTTGGCATTACCTGCTTGACTTGCGGTCGAAAGGTTATGGTGCCGCGCGTGAAATTTGAAAAGGCCGTAAAGACTATACTTAGAAAAGCCGGAGCGACCGATTCCAAATGATTTAGACGGACTGATTCGCTGGGGAGAAGAGAGGCTTTTCCCTGGCATTTTTCTGTGCTATGATAGCTTTATAGATTTTGAAGATAAAGGTGGAACTATTTGATGAGTACAAATTTAGAAGTCGGTATTGTCGGTTTGCCTAATGTGGGCAAGAGTACTTTATTTAATGCGATTACCAAAGCAGGCGCCGAGGCGGCTAATTATCCTTTTTGCACGATTGAGCCGAATGTGGGCGTAGTAGAAGTGCCTGATGAACGGTTGACTCGTTTGGAAACCATGTTTAAACCGAAAAAAACGACACCTACGGCTATGCGATTTGTTGATATTGCCGGCCTTGTTAAAGGCGCTTCGACTGGTGAAGGTCTCGGCAATAAATTTCTTGCCCATATTCGGGAAGTTGATGCGGTAGCGCAAGTCGTTCGTTGCTTTGCCGACGAAAATGTAACCCACGTGGAAGGCGGCCTTGATCCGCTTCGAGATATTGAAATTATTAATACAGAGCTTTGCTTAGCTGATTTGGAAACCGTGGAAAAACGGATGGAACGTCTTGGCAAAATGCTCAAAAGCGCCGATAAGAAAAAAGCGCAAGAAGAGCTGGATCTTTTGAATAAAGTAAAAGCTTCCCTCGAAGAGGCCCAACCGGCTAGACGGATTGGTCTGACGGAAGATGAAATAGCCGCTTTAAAGGAATTGACGCTTCTGACATTAAAACCAGCCTTGTTTGTAGCGAACTTAGGCGAAGACGAAGTGGCTGAGCCGGAAAGCAATGCTAATTATTTGAAAGTAAAAGAATACGCCGAAGGGGAGCAGGCGGCTGTAATTGCCGTTTGCGCTAAGATCGAATCAGAAATTGCTGAACTGGATGATGAGGAAGCTCGGATGTTTTTAGCGGACTTAGGACTTACAGAGTCTGGTCTTGATAAGCTCATTAAAGCAAGCTATTCTCTCCTTGGTCTCATGACTTTCTTTACGGCCGGTGAACAAGAAGTTAGAGCCTGGACGATTCGGCGTGATACGAAAGCGCCGCAAGCGGCCGGAAAAATTCATACTGATATCGAGCGGGGTTTTATTCGCGCTGAAATCGTCTCTTTCTCTGATCTTATGGCGTCAGGCTCCAATCAGGCGGCGAAAGAAAAAGGCCTTGTTCGTCTCGAAGGCAAGGAATATATTATGCAAGATGGCGATGTTACCTATTTTAGGTTTAATGTGTAAGTCTTTTTGCGCTTTTGCTTGCTTTTGATAAAAGAATGATCTATACTATATTAGTCAAGGACAAGTATCGGTTTTTTTTGGCTTAGGCCGAGAAACCCTTCCTGCCCCGCCACGGGGCCATTAGTCCAAAGGAGGAGGTGATTTCGTGAGAAAGTACGAAGTCGTGTTTATTTTCCAAGTGTTAGAAGAAGAGGCTACAAATGCAGTTATTGCTAAATTTGAAAACCTCATCACTAACAATGGTGGTGAAATCGAAAAACTCGACCGTTGGGGTAAAAAACGGTTGGCTTATGAGATTAAAGACGTTATGGACGGCTACTATGTATTGGCAACGTTCAATGCAGAGCCGGCAGTTGTTAAAGAACTCGATCGTGTAGCTAAGATTACTGAAGAAGTTCTTAAGCACATGGTTGTTAAAGTAGACGAGAAATAATTACAGGCCAGGGAGATGAAACCATGAATAAGGTTATACTAGTTGGTCGCCTTGCCCAAGATCCTGAAGTGCGTTATACGCAAACCGGCAAAGCAGTGGCATCTTTTTCACTTGCCGTAAATCGCTATTCCGGTCAAGGACAAAGCGAGGCCGATTTTATACCCATTGTGGCATGGGAAAAACTGGCCGAAATTTGTGGCAACAATCTAACCAAAGGACAACGGATCCTCGTTGAAGGTCGTTTAACGATCCGCTCCTATGAGGGCAATGATGGTCAAAAACGGCGTGTTGCCGAAGTCATTGCGCAAAATATGGAGTTCTTAGAACGAAAAGGTTCCCATGAGGCTAGTGGTGCTCCGGCGCCTAGCTCAAGTGCGAAACCCATTGACGCCAGTTCCTTTGGCAAAGAAGTCTTCCCTGAAGAGGAAATTCCATTTTAAAAGGGAGGTTATCACGTGAAGCGCGAAAGAGGCAGAAAACCGAAGAAAAAAGTTTGTAGTTTCTGCGTTGATAAAATCGAACATATCGATTATAAAGACGTTCCCAGACTACGCCGTTATACGACTGAACGCGGCAAGATTTTACCGCGCCGTATTTCCGGCAACTGCGCCAAACATCAACGTCAGTTGACGATTGCCATTAAACGGGCAAGAAACATCGCTTTGTTGCCGTTTACAGCAGAATAAATCGGATATACATCAAGAGAGCTCTAGTGAGCTCTCTTTTTATTTGACGAAATAAAAATCTTGTGTTAAATTTAATATAGTTAAAGTAAAAGCATTAAAATTTAACTTAACCGATCCCTTTTATTCCAGTAAAGAAGCCTCGCTTGCAGCGAGGCTTCTTTACTTATTTGTAACTTCAGCGGGATTAAACGCTAGCTTTAGTTTTTTTGAGTATTTTCCTAGCGGCATAGACAAGAATGGCTTGTCCTGTCGGCAAGGCCTCTTTCTTAAAGGTCATGTCAGGATGATGAATCCCTGGCGTCAAGTCACAGCCTAGGGCAAAGTAGCCTGCTTTTAGTGACGGTTTCTTCTTGATGTAAAAGTGAAAGTCTTCGCCGCCCGTTGTTTTAAGTGGTTCGTGAAGTCCGGATGGTCCATAAACGGCAGTAATGGCTTCTGCTAAGAGTGCAACCATATCATCTGTATACTCCGCGGCGGGTATTCCATTGTAGTTTGTTACACTGACGGTTGCCCCCACTGTAGCCGCGGCGGCGTGAATGGCTTGTTTGGCTTTTTCCAGTAACGCTTGCATTGTGCCATTGCGCTCAGAACGGACGTCCCAAGTGACTGTTGCTTCGGGCGGAATCGCATTGGTGACGCCGGAATCGCAGTTGAGCCTTGTGGCTTTAATGCTGTAAGACTCAACAGGATTCATGTGGATGGCATTGACAGCCATAATGGCGGCAGCTGCTGCATCAAGGGCATTGACGCCCAGATGGGGCCGTGAGCCATGGGCCGGGACACCGTGAAATATGGCCTCAAGGCGTTCTGAGGCGGCATGATACAAAGCCGGGACGGATTGCTTTATTGTGAGATCTTCGATTGGCCGTAAGTGAAGTCCTAAAATCATATCAACATCATCAATAGCGCCGCCTTCGATCATGGCCAGAGCGCCTGTACCGAGTTCTTCGGCTGGCTGAAACAGGATTTTTAACTTTCCTTGTTGGATTGAGTCGGTTTGAATCAACTCTTGGGCGGCAGCAAGCACCATAGCGCAGTGGGCATCATGACCGCAGCTATGGATCGCACACAAGACGCCGTTGATTTTATGACCTAAAGCATCCATGTCGGCTCGTAAGGCTAGAGTGGGACCAGGCACGCCGCTGTCATATTCACCAACGAGTCCTGTGGTATGATTAATCCCTTCCGTAACAACGAAACCCGCTTGTTTTAATTTGTCAGCTAGAAAGGCCGCTGTCTTATACTCTTGAAAGCCTAGTTCAGGCATGGTGTGTAGTGAATCATATAGTTTAATTACATTTTCCATAAAATCCCCTCCTTGCTAAAGTGTAATCAATCTAGTATAATTTAGCAATAATAAAAAGATTTATATAAACTGCATAATAATAATTTGCTACTTTTGTTTCCCCTACAATCTATATAGAGGTGGATCTATCACAATATTATTAAGGGAGTGGATGAGATGGAGGAAGAAAAGAATACTTCTTCGCCGCAGAAATGGAAAGTCGGAATAGGAGCTTATATTGCACTGATTGCGGCAATTTTGTTTTTTTCCGGGCTATTTATGAAAGTGGAAGGTTTTAAATGGCTCAGCGCCTTTGACTATACGTCCTTAAGCGGCCAGTTTGGTACGATGAAAGATCCTGCTAAGGCGAATTTTATCGGCATCGGCGGAGCGAGTGCTAAAGCCGGATTTTTATTTGCTTTGTCCCTTGTACCTACCGTTATGTTAGCGCTTGGCTGTTTAGAAATTTTTTCCCACTACGGTGCGATTCGAGCGGCTCATAAGTTGCTTACACCGTTTTTAAAACCGCTGCTAGGAATTCCCGGACTTACGGGACTAGCCATGATTACCGATTTGCAAAGCACTGATGCCGGCGCGGCGCTTACGAAGGAACTCTATGATAATGGTCAGATTACGGAAAAAGATCTTATTGTAATGGGAGCTTGGCAATATTCTGGCGCCGGGTTAATTAATAACCTTTTTTCGATTGGTTCAGCCTTGTTCGCTTTTTTAACGGTTCCTGTTATTATTCCGTTAATTTTAATGTTTCTACTAAAATTTGTCGGCGCAGTGTTTGTCCGGTTTGTCTTGAATACAGTCTATAAGGGGGATTTTACTGATGAGCAGCCAGAACCCAAAAATTTCTAATAATCCTCTTGATATATTCGTCATTGGCGCCCGCAAGGGCTGGAATATCGCTATTAATAATTTAATGCCAAATGTATTAATGGCCTATGTGATTGCTGAAATCCTACGTATTTTGGGGATCATGGCCTTTATCGGTAAGCTCTTTGGACCGGTTATGTCTCTATTCGGTTTGCCTGGTGAGGCGGCTACAGTACTTATGACAGCTTGGCTTTCTTCATCAGCTTCGGTGGGGGTAGCAGTCAATCTAATCAATCAAGGGACGCTAAATGGAACGCATGCGACAATTTTGCTTCCAGCGATTTTCTTGATTGGATCACAATTGCAGTATATGGGAAGATTGCTCGGTGTAGCCGATGTTCCAAAAAAATTTTGGCCGCTACTCATGTTGGCAAGTATTATTAATGCGGCTATTGCCATGTTTATTATGCGCTTTTTTGCTTAGAGCAGACCAGCCGCCGGAGCAATCCGGCGGCTTTCCAATGCTTGACAAGGAATAGTTCCTTCGTTATGCTATAAAGAGTGTAAACGAACTCGGGCTAATACAATTTCTATAGGCAAACTTATTGAAAAATAAGGACGCAAAGCCATGGGTCTAAGGGTATTTCGCAAGGAGTACTGATGACTGCCAGGTTGCACTAGCACTATAGGAGACTTTGATAAGTCTTTTTTTTTATCGCAAAATTGGCGCTTTGTAATAAATCCTTATTTTCTTTTCAAGTACTCTCGAATTTCTTTACGCAAATTCAATGTAGGTATTAGGAGGAGAAGAAAATTGGATTTTATAGGACGGATTCGCAGCAGCCTGCAGGCAAAGGTGATTTGTTTGGCTGTACTCGCCCTACTTGTATCGCTAGGAGTTTTAGGTTGTCTTAATTTTTATACGGCTAGAAACCTTTTGGTAGACGACGCGAAAGAAGATTTGATTCACCGTGTAGACGGCTATAGCCAGGAAATCGGCCTGTGGTTTGATTCACGCAAGCGGGAAGTATCGCTTTTGTCGACAAATCCGCTAGTGTTAGCGGGACCACAGCCGGAAACAATCGCTTATTTAGCGGCAGAAACCAAGCGCAATCCTATTTTTTCTCGGTTTTGGATCGTAGATCGCGCTGGTAACGGCGTTCACTCCACTGGAGATAAGACGAATATAGCGGATCGTGATTATTTCAAACAAGTAATGTCTACAGGCGAGGTTGTTGTTACTGACCCGATTATTTCTAAAGTTGACGGATCGATTGTCGTATCGGTTGTAGCGCCAATCAGAGTAAATAACCAGATTGTGGGCGTTTTTGGCGGTACGGTAAACATGGACAGCTTAATCGCCCGCTTTGGCGAAATTAAAGTCGGACAAAGCGGTTATGCTTACGCCATAAGGACGGATGGTACTGTTATTATTCATTCTGATAAAAATAAAGTCCTTAAACAAAATACAATAACTGATCAGGATATTGAGGCAAAACTAAAACAAATTAGCGAAAAGATGGTGCAAGGTGAAAAGGGACTTGGCGATTATGTCTATGGCGGACAGGAAAAGTATCTGGCCTATGCACCAATTCCGGGGACAAAATGGAGCCTTGGTTTAAATGTACCTGAAAAAGAAGTTACAGTTAAATTAAGACCATTAATGCTTTCCTCCCTAGTGACGAGTATTGTAATTTTATTGCTTACCTGCGCTGTTTGCATTTATGGCGTAAAGCGATTTACGCAACCGATTCTTCGCCTGAATGCAGCAATTAGCGAAGTGGCTCAGGGTAATCTTGTTTTGGTTGCCAGCCAAGCACGCAATATAAACGAAGCAGATCTTTCGCAGCGAGATGAGCTGGAACGAATGGTTGCACATTTTTATGGCATGGTTGCCGGACTGCAGAAACTAGTTAAGCAAATTATTCATTCGGCGGAACAGGTCGCTGCTTCTTCCGAGGAGTTAACGGCAAGTGCCGATCAATCTTCCCAAGCAGTCAATCAGGTAGCTGCTTCGATCAGTGCTGTAGCGGCAGGGGCGGAAGGCCAGGCCGCGAGTATTGAAGAAGCGACCAGGGCCATTAGCAATATGTCGTCAAGTATAGAACAAGTTTCTACCCATGCCTCAACTGTGTCTGCTACTGCTGCCGATACCGCGAAGGCCGCTGAAGGTGGACAGAGCGCTATCGGTGCGGCAACAACGCAAATGGCTCATATCGAAACAGCTGTAACCGAATCGGCTGCAGTGGTGAGTAAGCTGGGGGATCGATCCCAAGAAATCGGCAAAATCAGCGATACGATTTCGGGGATTGCCGGACAGACTAATTTACTTGCTTTGAACGCGGCGATTGAAGCGGCTCGGGCGGGCGAAGCCGGTCGCGGCTTTGCCGTTGTGGCTGAGGAGGTACGTAAATTAGCTGAGCAATCCGGTGAGGCGGCGCAGCAGATTGCTCAAATTATCAATGAGATTCAAACAGATACCGAAAAAGCCGTAGTGGCTATGAACAGCGGTACGGAAGAAGTCAAACGGGGCAGTGAAGTTGTTGCCGCGGCCGGTTCATCGTTCCAAAGTATTGTTGGATTCATTGAGAAAGTATCACTTCAGGTACAGGATATTACCGCTGCAATCCAACAGACTTCCAGCGGCAGTCAGCAAATTGTTGCCGCGGCGCAGCAAATCGATAAAATTAGTCAGACAACTGTTCAGAAGACTCAGAATGTGTCAGCTGCTACACAAGAGCAATCCGCTTCAATGGAAGAAATTGCGGCATCGAGTCAGGCTTTGGCCAAGATGGCAGAAGATCTGCGTAGTTCTGTCGCTCATTTTAAAGTATAAATTTTTATAGAGTAAATAAAGGCTGTTTTGGTAAGGGCTTGAAAGTCTCTTAGCAAGGCAGTCTTTTTTTGTTCTTCCGGCTTATTCTTGCATCGATCTGGTAAATCGGCTACGATAAATGTAACTTAGAAAAGCTATACAGCGGAAAGGGACGGTTTGATTGCATATTCGTCTGGGTTTATTGGGAGCAGAGGATTCGCTGCCGGTCATTGAAGCAGTCGCCAAGGATTACAAAGAGTTTTCTTGCCAGTCTTTTCGCTGGTCCAAGATTTCTGAAATTGTCTCAATACTGCAAGAGCATGATAAGGATGTAGATATGTGGCTGTTTGCCGGACGAATTCCTTATTTAACGGCGCAAAGCTGGGGTGGTTTGACTAAACCTTGTTTTCATCTTCCCTATAAAGGCGCTAGTCTCTATCGGACGCTTTGTGAGATTTTTTATAAGCAGTCGATCACAATGCAAGAAATTAGTTTTGACTCGATTCTCTATGAAGATTTAAAGCTTGTTTTCGCGGAATTGGGGATTGATGAGGAGCCGACTTATGTGCGGCCCTTTGTCGTGGGCATGACGGAGGCCGAAGGCGTCGATTATCATTACCGTCTGTGGCGGGAAGGAAAGACAAAGCTTGCGGTGACCTGCGCTTTTAATACGAAAAAGGGCTTAGAGCAACTCGGTGTTCCCTTTTATCGCGTCTTACCAGCCCGGTCAGCTGTAGAGACAGTACTTCAGTCGATGCTGCGTCTTGCCGAAATGGAACGAATGAAAGATGCGCAAATTGCTGTACAGATGTTTGCTTGTGACGTTGTGACAGATGCCGAGGGGGAGTGGCTGTCAGCAGATGATCTTTACCGTCGGGAACTAAAAGTAACACAGGAGCTGTTAGCTTATGCGAAGGAAGTCCAAGGCTCTTTGAAGCATTCTACGGCAGGGCGTTATGTCATTTTTACGACGCGAGGCATGTTGTCTTTGGCTACGCAGGGGTTTACACAAAAAGCGATTGTTAAGGGATTAGAGCAGGCTCATTGCGGCATTGGGATTGGCCTATCGGCCTATGAAGCCGAATTTCACGGGGCAAAAGCCTTAGTGGCTGCTAAGCAGCAGGGGCAAGGCGCCTGGATGGTTTATTTTGACGATAAACGCATTATGGGCCCCTTGGGGCAAGCAGAGCAGCTCAGCTATTCCTATCACTCTGCCGCGCTGCAGACCATTAGCGACAAAACATCGCTCAGTATGGCTACGCTCGAGAAACTACTTGCTGTAAAGCGACGTTATCCTCGCAGCGAGATTAGCGCTCAAGAGCTAGCTAGTCAACTCAAAATTATGCCGCGCAGTGCTAGACGTATTCTTTTTGCCTTAGAAAGCAACGGTTATGCCGAGGCCGTGGGTGAAGAAAATCCCAGTTTGAAAGGAAGACCGCGGAAATTATATCGATTGATTTTGGAGCCGGAGAGTTGACGTATATTTTTGAGTTATAGTCTTTAACTTGACAGATTTGTTACAGGTATACTATAATTCCAATTAAGGACATAGCCTAAATGAGGCCTAAAATAAACAAATAGTGTGTTCATAAAAACAAAAAAGCCGTTTAATCCCGTTCTGTTTGGCGAATTAGACGGTTTTTTTATAGCACTATGCGTTTTTACCAAAGGAGGAATTTGTATGAATCAGCAAAAAACAGCCGCCTTTTCGTATATCGACGGGCATCGTGACGAAATGATCAGTTTATGGCAGGAACTTGTTACCATGGAGAGCGGTTCGCTGCACAAAGCGGGCGTAGACGCTGTGGCGAAACGCATTGGACAAGTCTTAGATGATGTTGGTGCAAAAACAGAATTTGTTGAGTTTGAACAGGCTGGCAATCTGTTAGTAAGCCATGTTGATGCAACAACAGAGGCTCCTAGTGTAATTTTTATGGGACATATGGATACGGTTTTTAAAACAGGTACTGTAGCGCAGCGTCCTTTTTGCATTAAAGACGGCAAAGCTTATGGCCCTGGCGTTCTTGATATGAAAGGCGGCATTGTAGCTTTTTTATATGCTTTAAAAGCTTTAAAAGCAGCAGGCTATGATAAACGGCCGCTAAAAGTGCTCTTAGCTGGCGACGAAGAAGTAGGACATGAACATTCGACGGCAGCACAGCGTATGATGGCTGAAGCTAAAGGAGCGGCAGCGGCTTTTAACTGTGAAACTGGGTTTATTGATGACGGCATTGTTGTTGGCCGCAAAGGCACGGCTCGCTTTATTGTAGCTGTAAAAGGCGTGGCTGCTCATGCTGGCAATGATCCGGAAAATGGCCGCAATGCCATTATTGAATTGGCTCATAAAGCGATTGCAATTCAAGCACTTACGGACTGGGAGGAAGGGACGACAGTGAATGTCGGCGTAATCAGCGGCGGTTCTGTTGCCAACGCTGTACCGGAACATGCTCAGATTGTCGTAGATATTCGCTATAAAAAACCGGAAGCCATTGTAAAGATGGAAGAGTCGATTCGCAGCGTGGCAGCAAAGACTTATATTGAAGGAACGACAACGACGGTAACACGCCGTCCTGGTATTGAAGCCATGGAAACAACGGCAGGCGTGAAAGAACTGTTTGCTCTTGTAGCCAAGGTTTATGAAGAAAATGGTTTTGGCAAGCCTTATGAAAAAGCCGTGGGCGGCGGGGCCGATTCGGCTTATACGGTTATGGCGGGAGTACCAACTGTCTGTGCTATGGGCGTAAAAGGCGAACGCAATCATAGCCCGGAAGAGTATGCGCTAGTAGAAAGCTTATTTGAACGGGCGAAGCTTTTAGCGGCTTGCGTACTGGAGCTTGATTGAATTTGAAGGGGACGGGGAGCGTAAAGCTCCCCGCAACTATATAACAAACTATATATAAGGAGAGGTTTTCATTGACAGAGCAAAATGAACAAGTCTTGAAAGTTACCTGGAAGGGTTGGCTTTCCTTGGCCATTCTCGTAATTTCATTGTCAGGTATATTTACGAGTGCGCCAGCTCCCTGGAAGGCTCTTGATTTTATGGTACTTACTGGCCAGTTTGGCGAAGTTGCTAAAGGTATTATTTTTACGGGGAAAGGCGGTCTTGGGGCCAAAGACGGTTTTATGTTTGCCTTGACGCTGATTCCTACAGTTATGTTTGCCCTCGGCTCGATTCAAGTTGCTGAATCGCTTGGCGCTTTGCGGGCGGCGGAGCGTTTGTTTCAACCGTTATTAAAGCCACTTTTAGGGATTCCTGGCGTAAGCGGTCTGGCTTTTGTTAGCTCCTTTACGAGTACCGATGTAGGCGCGGTTATGACGAAAGGGCTAGTGGAAGATGGCTTGATTAGCGATAAAGAAAGAACCGTTTTTGCTTCCTATCAATTTGCTGGATCGGCTTTTATTGTGAATACCTTTGGTACTGGCGGGCCGCTTCTGCCCATTAGTGTATTGCCCATTGGTGTTTTGCTATTAGTTATGTTTATTTCAAAAATTATTGGCACAAATATAGTACGTTTTTATCTGAACTGGCATGAGAAAAAAGCGGTGAAAGGATTGGAAAGTCATGGCTGAAGTGAAACCGACCGAAGATGCTCTTCTTAGTTTAAAACCAAGTTTAATTGAAGAATTTGTAAAAGGCGCGAAAAAAGGTTTTTATGTCGGTGTGGAAATGATTGCACCGGCCATGGTATTTGCTTATGTACTCATTTTATTTCTTAATCTAACAGGCATTATGCCGATTGTCGGTAAACTGCTTGGTCCGGTTATGGCGCTGTTTGGGTTACCTGGTGAAGCGATCGTTGTGCTTACGGCCGCGTTTTTTGCCAAGGCTGCAGGTTGTGCGGCGGCAGCTACACTATACGCCAATGGTGTTATTACAGCCGCTGAAGCAACCATTCTTTTTCCAGCCTGCATTATTATGGGAACCCTTGTGGGGAATTTTGTTCGCGTTGTGCTTGTATCGAATACGAACCGTAAATGGCAGCCGCTGCTCCTAGCAACCGCGTTTATTGATGCAGCTATTGGCATGTGGCTGACGAAACTTCTTCTCTTGTTTTTTTCCTAAAGTAGAATTAGTACTGGCAGTTTGCGGCGGCGTTGACAGCGCTAGCTCCCTATGGGACAATAAAGAAAGAGTTTATTTTAGGGAGGGATTTGCCCATGGATTATGATTTTATTTATCGCCGTCATAGTGTTCGTCAGTTTACCGAAGAGCCTGTCAGCGAAGCCTTAATTGAAAAGCTGGTGCAGGCGGCAACTGCGGCGCCGTCAGGCAAGAATAAGCAGAACTGGCACTTTGTTGCAGTGACAGATCCGAAGAAAATCCAAGAGATTGCTCGCCTGGTGGAAGCAGAAAACAGTCGTTTGGCTGGCTTTTTAACTGATGAAGCGAAAATTAAAGCTTTTAAAGGTACTGTCGCCTATCATACCGTATTTAAAGGGGCGCCTGTTTTGATTCTTGCTTATGCCGGACCCTATGAAACAGTCGGTACGATGCTGGCAGAAGCCAAGGTTATGGCGAAAGAAGAATTGCATCGTTATTATAAACCGAATCCAGGCATTCAAAATGTGGCCGCTGCTATGGAAAATTTGCTGTTGGCCGCAGCCAGTGAAGGTTTGGGAACATGCTGGATGACAGGGCCTACTTACGCAGCGGAAGCCATTTCAAAATATATTGGTTTTGAAAAAAGTGGCTATGACCTTATTGCGATGGCGCCACTGGGCCATCCGGCATCTGATAAATTATCGTCACCGCCGCGTAAAGCTGTTGCAGAAGTACTCACTTTTATTCGGTAATTTCCCGGAAATAATATGATTCAGACAGGACTTTACGGCCGCTGCCGCAAGGATTCTGTCTGTTTTTTTTAACAAAGATTATTTCTTGCAAAAATCTATTTTTAGCGCTATGATAGTTTGGAATCAAAAAAGCAGGAATGAGCCTTCTTTCCTCCGAATGATACACATACATATGCTGTAAAAGGCGGCTTTGCAGGAAAGACCGCTGAAGGAGGCCTCAGGGTGCTTCATCAGGAACCGGATTTATTAAAGAAAATCAAATTAATGGATTGGCTGAAAGCGCAGTTGGCCGTAGGCGTCGGACAGGTTTTATCCGCTGCTGCCGAACGAAGTGAAAATCTGCTCTTAGAAGCTCTCGCTTCGTTGGCTGTTACTGTCTATATTTTGGCCCGCCGTATGGGAATTGATTTTTCTGTTTTAGAAGAAGCTATGCTTCAGAAAGTTAAAAATTTAGGTAGACAATCTAGTGAGTTAGAGCGGCAATTCGGTGATTATAGCCAATTGGAACGCTATTTACGACAGAAGAGGTGAATTCATGAAGTTTCGCTCCACAACGCCGGTTGTTGAGAGCGGCATTTTGTCCGCTCTGGCAATTATTTTTGCTTTTATCAGCGCCTATTTACCGGTATTCGGTATTTTAATTGGTTTTATCTGGCCAGTACCGATTATTTTGCTTGGCGTACGGCACGGCTATCAATATAGTATTATGGCCACTTTAGTGGCTGGGCTGCTTATTGCCCTGTTGATTCATCCCCTACAAGCTCTATCTGTTGTTGTCGGTTTTGGCCTCATCGGGATTGCGTTAGGCCATGCCTTTCGCAGTCGTTACAGTCCGGCGAAAACCCTCATGGTTGGTTCCGCTGCTTCGCTGATTTGTAAACTGGCAGTTCTAGCTATTACGGCGCTGATGACTGGTGTCAATCCGCTTCATATGCAGATGGAAGCTTTTGACACGGCTATTTTCCAAACCATGAGTTTTTATCAAAATATGGGATATAATGAAGCTGATTTACAGAAGATGACTGAGACGATGACGGTCGTAGTCAACTTAGTAAAAGTGATTTTGCCGGCTGGGTTGATCATGGCGTCAGTGATGGATACACTTTTAAATTACTGGCTAGCTAAAAAGGTTTTAAAGAAACTCGGTTATGTTTATATGGGTCTGCCGCCCTTTCCATCGTGGTGTCTGCCACGCTCCATTTTAGTCCTTTTCTTAGTGGGGCTAGGAATGCTGCTATTAGGCAGGGCCAATGAAAATGAACTAGTTACGATGATTGGCACGAATGTTCAGGTGGTTGGCAGTGTACTGCTGTTAGTGCAAGGTTTGGCGCTATTTTACTTTCTTGCCGCAAAATACAATTTGTCAAGGTTCGTGCGAGGGATTATACTTGTTTTGATTCTGACAAATGGATTCTTTACGCAGATAGTCATTCTTGCTGGAGCGTTTGATATGGCTATTGATTATCGCCATTTGCGCTCCCCGCGCCTGAAGTAAACGGGAGGTTTTGGAAATGTCGCAAGGCCCTTCCTTTTGGTTTGATACGAGAATTTATCTTTCCGTGGCCGCACTGCTCCTAGCAGTGATCCTGTTTTACAACCAATATGCAGCTGTGCTTGGTGCAGTCCTGCTCTATGCACTCTACTTGTATGGTCGGGAGCGTCATTTAGAGCGGCAGCGGGCTTTGACTGCTTATATGGAATCGATTACAACTCATGTAGATGAAGCTTGTCTGTATGCATTGCAGGGGCTGCCTGTGGCGATTGCCCTTGTTGATAAAGACGGGCATATTCATTGGTGCAATCAGGTATTAACAGAATGGACGAAGGGGCAAGGTCGGTCAGGACTCAATATTTTTGATTTTTGGCCAGATCTGCCCTTGGATAGCCTAAAGGAGTTAGCCGGTTCTTTCACCTTTTCGGCAAAGTCTAGTCATTATCAGGTTCTATATCGTGTCACTAGCGGTGATGAAAATACCCTTCGACTGTTTTATGTCACTGACATTACGGAAAAAGAGACGCTCAGGCTTAAGGTCGAGGCGTTGATGCCTGTTTTTACTTATATACAAATTGATAATTATGATGATGTCTTAAAAGGACTCAATGAAACGCAGAAAACGGCAATTTTAGGCCAAGTCCATCAAAGACTTGTTGAGTGGGTTTCTGGCCTCAAGGGATCTTTAAAAAAATATGCCGAAGATACCTATGTGGGTGTCTTTAATCACCACGCTTTAGAAAAACTTTTGCAGGATCGTTTTGAAATTTTAGATCAGATCCGATCCATTCAAGGCGGCAATAAAATTCCGCTTACGCTGAGTATTGGCGTTGCATCAGGCGAAGAATCGCTGTCGGAGCTCGATGAACGCGCTCAGGCTTGTTTGGATCTTGCTTTAGGGCGAGGTGGCGATCAGGCGGCTGTTCGTATTGATAGTAAAGTGCAGTTTTACGGCGGTAAAACGAAAGCGATTGAAAAAAATACGCGGGTGAAGGCGCGCATGGTTGCTCAGGCGATTCGGGAAACCATTGGTGATGCCGAACTTGTACTAGTCATGGGCCATGTGGCCGAGGACTTTGACTCCCTTGGGGCTGCGTTAGGCGTAGCCAAAATGGCTCGCGTACTGAAAAAACCGGTTCATATTATTGTGAGTCCTGCTTGTATGGCCGTAAATAAATTATTAGATTTGCTGCCGGATTATCCCGAATATGAAGATCTGTTAATTACGCCGGAACAAGCCAATGCGTTAGTGGTAGATCATACCTTGCTGTTTGTGGTAGATACGCACAGGCCGGAAATGACAGCGGCGCCAGATTTGCTTAAAGAAGTGGGTAAAACGATTGTTATTGATCACCACCGGCGTAGCGAATCTTTTGTGCAAAATCCCTTGCTTGTCTATTTAGAGCCGTCTTCTTCGTCGACAAGTGAGCTGGTTACTGAGCTTCTCATGTATTTTGATGATAATGTAGATTTGACCCGGTTAGAGGCGTCAGGCCTTTATGCGGGGATTATTGTTGATACGAAACATTTTACCGTGCAAACAGGTGTAAGAACTTTTGAAGCGGCTTCTTATCTGCGTCGGTCTGGCGCGGATCCTTCAATTGTACGCCACTTGTTCCGTATGGACTTTGAAACCATTCGTTCCCGGGCTGCTATATTAAATAACACAGAAATTTATCCCGGCGGGATTGTCATTGCTGTGTGTCCGGAGAATATAAAAGATGCGCAAGTCGTAGCTGCACAGGCTGCTGATTTGCTCCTTGGCATTGAAAGTGTCAATGCTAGCTTTGTACTAGTCCCTGCTGGTGATTCTATCGGTATCAGCGCTCGTTCTGAAGGCAAGATTAATGTACAGCTTGTCATGGAATCGCTGGGCGGTGGCGGTCACCAGATGGTTGCCGGTGTGAAGGTCAAAGGTATCACAGTGAAGGAGCTGAAAAATAAGCTCTTGACCATTGTGAATCAATATTTAGAGGAGAGTGAAGTAAATGAAAGTAATTCTACAAGCAGAAGTTAAAAAACTCGGTAAAAAAGGCGATATTATAGAGGTTTCCGAAGGATACGCTAGAAACTTCCTCTTGCCGAAACAACTTGCTGTTGTGGCTACTGCGACGAATGTGAATACGGCAACGCAGAAGAAAGCTTCGGAAGAACGCCGCGCACAGCAGCAGCTTGACGAAGCTAAGGTTATGGCGTCGCAATTAACGAAAGTGAGCGTTACTATTGCCGCTAAACTTGGTTCCAATGGTAAATTATTTGGTTCGATTACGGCGCAAGATGTAGCTGACGCGCTAAAAGAACAGTATCAGATTGAGATTGATAAACGTAAAATTGAGTTAAAAGAAGCTGTAAAAAGCTTGGGAACCTATCCGGTCGTAATTAAAGTGCATCCGGAAGTGACCAGCCAAATTGAAATGAAAGTTACCGCAAAAGAATAAGCTTTTTAGCTGGGATAACTCATAGGAGAAAGGATTTAGTATGAAAAATTTTTTTAATAAGCTGGTTCAAAAAATGCCCTTTTCTGATAAATTAGATGCCGATGAGCAATTAAAACGGCAGGTTGCTTCCTTGTACCAGCTTTATTCCGGGATTATCGGTACAGATCGCCTTGTGCTTCGCGCTGGTAAACTGGATGCACTGACTCTTATGAATAGCGACGATATCCGTGAACGGGTTTTGGCGCTGCAAAAGCTCGTTTTTGAAGACCCCACCGTGGAAAAGACTCCTACGGCAGCTGAGATTCCCGCAATTTTAGAAGAAATTGAGGAAGAGTTAGCTGACCTCATGGCGCGCCGCGTTGTGGAGGAGCGAATTGAGAAAAAGATTGCTGATAAGATGGATGAACGCCATCAAGAATATGTAAAAGAAATAAAAATGCAGGTTTTAAAAGAAGAAAACAATGTGGAGAACCCTCAGACCCTGAAAAAATATGCCGAGCTCGAAAAGCTAGAGCAAATCAAACTGACAAAATCCCTTATGGAGCTGGTTCGGCCTGCTTCCTTGGCTGAGATTGTCGGTCAGGAACGGGCTATCGAGTCGCTACGGTCTAAACTGGCTTCGCCCTATCCGCAGCATTTAATTCTGTACGGACCGCCCGGCGTTGGCAAAACGACAGCAGCTCGTCTCGTACTGGAAGAAGCGAAAAAATCGAAAGTAACCCCCTTTAAACCGGAAGCTCCTTTCGTAGAAGCTGATGGCACGACGCTGCGCTGGGATCCGCGCGATATGACGAATCCGTTGCTTGGTTCGGTTCATGACCCGATTTATCAGGGGGCGAAGCGCGATTTAGCGGAAAGCGGCGTGCCGGAGCCGAAACCAGGCATGGTTACAGAAGCTCATGGCGGGATTTTATTCATTGATGAAATCGGCGAGATGGATTCAATGTTGCAAAATAAACTCTTAAAAGTCTTGGAAGATAAACGAGTTCATTTTGATTCGGCTTACTACGATCCCAGTGACGCTGGTGTGCCCAAATATGTCAAGAAGCTCTTTGAAGAAGGCGCTCCTGCCGACTTTATCTTAATCGGTGCAACGACTCGTGACGCTTTTGATATCAGTCCAGCTATTCGATCACGCTGCGCTGAAATCTATTTTGAACCGCTTACACCGATGAATATCGAAGAGATTGTTTATAATGCAGCGAAACGTCTGGAAGTAGAGATTGAACCTGATGTGCCTCGGATTATCAGTGAGTATACGATAGAAGGCCGTAAGGCAGTCAATCTGCTTTCTGATGCGTACAGTCTCGCGCTCTATCAGCGCGGTGACAGCGACGAGAAGCTGATCATTACGGCAGATGATCTGTATAAGGTCACGCAGGTAAGCCGTCTCAGCCCCTATGTCAATCAAAAAGCTTCTTCTGTCGCAGCTGTAGGTCGTGTATTCGGTCTTGGTGTGGCCGGGTATCTCGGCTCGGTTATTGAGATCGAAGCAGTAGCTTTTCCGGCTAGTGAAAAAGGCAAGGGTAGTATTCGGTTTAATGATACGGCTGGCAGCATGGCGAAAGACTCGGTGTTTAACGCCAGCGCTGTTGTTCGAAAAATTACTGGCGAGGATGTCAGCAATTATGACATTCATGTCAATGTGATTGGCGGCGGCAATATTGATGGGCCGTCAGCTGGAACAGCCATACTTTGCGCGATTATTTCAGCGATTACCGGACGAAAAGTTCGTCAGGATGTCGCTGTAACTGGCGAAATCAGCATTCAAGGACAGGTCAAGGCTGTGGGCGGCGTTTTTGAAAAAGCCTATGGCGCCAAACAGGCCGGAATGACAACTCTCGTGATTCCGCAGGAAAATCAAAAGGATATTTCTCCCGACCATCTTGATCTTACTATTCATGCTGTCGATACAGTCGAACAAGCTCTTGATATTCTGTTTGTTCCCTGCAACGAAGCTAGCGCCTAAGGGCAAATCGGGAGGAATGTATTGTGATTGATCGCGTACCACCCCAGAATGTCGAGGCGGAGCAGTCCGTTCTGGGAGCCATGCTCATCGAAAAAGAGGCAATTTCCAAGGTAGCCGAGTTTTTGCGGCCCGAAGATTTCTACCGGGAGGCGCACCGTGTCATTTATGATACGGTGCTTGACCTCTTTAATAAAAATGACGCCGTCGACTTGATAACGATTACGGAAAGCTTGCGTCGTGTCGATAAGCTCGAAAGTGTTGGCGGTATTTCTTATATTACCTTTCTGGCCAACAGTGTACCGACAGCGGCGAATGTACTATATCATGCTCGCATTATTGAAGAAAAGTCACTGCTGCGTTCGTTGATTAATGCGGCAACTGATATTGCCAGCATGGGTTACGAAGGCAGCGAAGAAGCGGGTCAGATTCTTGATCAAGCGGAAAAGAAAATTCTTGAAGTATCAGGCCGTAAAATGGGTTCTGATTTTACACCCATTAGTACGATTGTTATGGATGCCTTCAACAAGATTGAACAGCTCTATGCTTCTAAGGGCGGGATTACCGGATTGCCTACAGGATTTAAAGATCTTGACCGCTTAACCTCGGGATTGCAGCCTTCCGACCTTGTTTTGATTGCGGCGCGCCCTAGTATGGGGAAAACGGCATTTGTACTTAATATTGCGCAGCATGTAGCGATTCGTGAAAAGAAAGCTGTCGCCTTTTTTTCTTTAGAAATGTCGAAGGAGCAGCTCGTACAGAGAATGCTCTGCGCGGAAGCGCCGATTGATGCGCAACGGCTGAAAATCGGTGAACTAGAACAAAATGATTGGACGAAACTAGTGCGAGCCTCAGACAGGCTCTCTAGCGCGCCGATCTTTATTGATGATACGGCGGGGATTACTGTACTTGAAATGCGCTCGAAAGCAAGGCGTCTCAAGGTAGAGCATGACTTAAAGCTCATCATCATTGACTATTTGCAGCTTATGCAGGGTAGCAGCGGTTCTAGTCGCAGTGAAAACCGACAACAGGAAATCTCGGAGATATCCCGATCCTTAAAGGCATTAGCCAGAGAACTTCATGTGCCTGTGGTTGCCTTATCGCAGCTCAGCCGCGGCGTAGAATCGCGTCAGGTAAAAAAGCCGATGCTCAGCGATTTGCGCGAATCTGGTTCTTTGGAGCAAGATGCTGATATTGTTGCTTTTCTATATCGGGAAGACTACTATGATCCTGATACAGAACGAAAAAATATTACGGAAATTATTGTGGCAAAACATAGAAATGGCCCTGTAGATACAGTGCCTCTGTTTTTCCACAAGCAGTTTACCAAGTTTTCCGATTTGGCGAAAATGCCAGGATAAGCGAAGCCACAGGCTTCGCTTATTGTTTTGTTGCGTAGACACATTTTGGCGATTTCAACCCCGAAAATTCCAAATATGTTATATATAAACTTTTAAAAAAGCGTTTTTGTCTGTTGAGAAAACCCAAACGTTATTTCCTTTATAAAAAGTACGAACGATATAATCTTAATGGTTATGAATATTCGATTTTTGATTGACAGGGAAAAGGGTTAATGATATGATATTCAAGGGATCGAACGCGCATACATTTTTGTGTTCTATTTACCTAAAGACAGCATAAAATATATTGTTGTGATTTTCGCACCTGCTTAAATAGCGTAGGGCGATTTTTGGTCTGCACAAAAACTGAAGATGTCGATGCCGAGGTTCACGTGGGTACTGTTTGCGGCATGTCGACACAATTATGGCTAGATTTGGCCGGGAGAAAGAGGGTAATGTGATGTCAACAGTAGTAGTTATCGGTACACAATGGGGCGATGAAGGCAAAGGCAAGATAGTAGATTATTTGGCAGAACAAGCCGATGTAGTAGTTCGTTCACAAGGGGGCAACAATGCGGGGCATACCGTTGTAGCCCATGGCGTAGCCCATAAATTGCAGTTATTACCTTCGGGAATTTTATACAAAGGGAAAACTTGTCTTTTAGGAAATGGTGTTGTTATTGATCCAGCAGCGCTGATTACTGAAATCAAGAACATGGAAGCCAAAGGGATTACAACACAAGGTTTGAAAATCTCGAATCGGGCCCATGTTATTTTACCTTACCATCGCTTACTTGATGAAGTAGAAGAAGAAGCGCGTGGCGCTTTTAAGATTGGTACGACGAAGCGAGGGATTGGTCCTTGCTATATGGATAAAATGGCGCGAATTGGTATCCGAATTGTTGATTTAATGGATGAAGAAGAATTTAGCGCTAAATTGAAACTGAATATCGAAACTAAGAATAAGCTTTTGAAATGTGTTTACGAGGTCGAAGGCTTCGATTATGAAACGGTTCTTAAGGAATACTTGGAGTATGCTGATTTCTTACGTCCTTACGTGGCTGATACGTCTTATGCTTTAAGCAAAGCAGTAAAAGCTGACCAAAAAATTCTATTCGAAGGCGCTCAGGCGACGATGCTTGATCTAGATCATGGCACGTATCCTTACGTAACTTCTTCTAATCCGATCGCTGGTGGCGCCAGTGTCGGTTCTGGTATCGGTCCTAGCAAAATCCAACAGATCATTGGCGTAGTAAAAGCTTACAGCACTCGTGTTGGTGAAGGTCCTTTCCCGACTGAACTTCACGATGAAGTTGGCAATAAAATTCGTGAAACGGGCCATGAATATGGTACGGTAACAGGTCGTCCTCGCCGTTGCGGCTGGCTTGACGCTTGCGTAGTCCGCTATGCTGGACATTTAAGCGGTATTGATGCTATGGCGATCACGCGTCTTGATATTCTTGATGATCTTGATAGCGTAAAATTGTGCGTGGGTTATAAATATAATGGGGAAATGATTGGTGAGTTCCCAGCCAGTTTAAAAGTTTTAGGCGCCGTAGAACCAGTTTATGAAGAATTCCCTGGCTGGAAAACTTCAACCTGTCATATTCGTAAATATGAAGATTTGCCGGAAAATGCCCGTAAGTATTTAGAACGTCTGAGTGAAGTTGCTGAGATTCCCTTGGGAATTGTGTCGGTCGGTCCAGATCGGGAGCAAACCATGGTTTTAAAACAACCATTCTAAGCTGTTAACAGCTTAGACGCGGACACGAATACTAGATAACTGGCAAGAGGCCTGTAAAAGGCCTCTTGCTGTATTTTGAGGCGAAATTTTCCGATGGATTATATAAGTTAAGTTACCTATTTTATCAGGCGATGCGACCTTTGCCTCAGTTCATAAAAGATCTATAAAAAAGTTATGAAAAAAGTGTTGACAGAAGTATAATCGATCTGTATAATAATATCTTGTGAGACACGATCCACTAGCTCAGTCGGTAGAGCACCTGACTTTTAATCAGGGTGTCCCGCGTTCGAGTCGCGGGTGGATCACCACATTATGGCCCGTTGGTCAAGCGGTTAAGACACCGCCCTTTCACGGCGGCTTCAGGGGTTCGAATCCCCTACGGGTCACCATATACGGGGGATTAGCTCAGCTGGGAGAGCGCTTGCCTTACAAGCAAGATGTCAGCGGTTCGATCCCGTTATCCCCCACCATAAATTTTCTTTCCTAAGACTGCTAGATAAGGCCCGGTAGTTTAGTTGGTTAGAATGCCGCCCTGTCACGGCGGAGGTCGTGGGTTCAAGTCCCATCCGGGTCGCCATTTGCCGCGATAGCTCAGTCGGTAGAGCAGAGGACTGAAAATCCTCGTGTCGACAGTTCGATTCTGTCTTGCGGCACCATGTTTAACAATACTACGTTCTATACACCTTTGGTGTACAGGACGTTTTTTTATTTTGGCTAAAGGAAAAAAACATATTTTTGTCGAAGAACGTAAGATAGTTTTTTTCTCTAAGGTGTGGTGTTGGAAAAGCTCATAAAGGGGGCATTAGATGAAACCCTGGAATTTGAAATGCATGATTGTTCAAATAAAAAAAATGAGCAGTACAGAGAAAACAAGGCAAGGTTTTTCTTCCAAAGTGGGTTCCTATACAAAAGCGAATATGAAACCTTTTCCTGCGGTGTACTACTATCGGCGACAAGAAGATCGTCAGCGCTTTAGACCGCAAATTGAGAATTTGTTAGCCAAAAGTGCTGGAATTTTCCAAGGAAAAGTCATTATTGCTTTAGGCGAGGCTGTGTCAAATGCACTTAGACACGGAACGGTCGTCCGCATTCGGTTGAATAAAATTGGTGAAAATCTGATTTTGCGTGTGAAAGATGATGGGCCTGGATTTGCAGGCAATCATATGATTGAAATACTCCGCGAAGAACAGGGGACGATTTTTGAGCGCTTTCTGTATGAAGAAAGCGGCCGTGGTTTAGCGATTATTACGGCATGGATGGATCTTGTTCGCTATAATCGTCAAGGCAATGAATTGTTGATGGTGAAAAAATGCCAGCAGGAAAGTAATCCTTAGTTGCCTTTAAGGTTCAGTTAGAGTATAATATTACTTGTTGAGTGATTTTTGCGGGCGTAGCTTAGTGGTAAAGTTCTAGCTTCCCAAGCTAGCTAGGCGAGTTCGATTCTCGTCGCCCGCTCCATTTATTTATGTAGACATTATAAACTAGTCATGCGTAGCAGAAAAGCGCATGGCTTTCTTTATATTGAACGGCTTGGCAAGATTTTTGGGGGAGGGTTTTATGTATTCAACTGTAAATCCGATTAATTTATTACGTGCCTTATCCATGGCTTTAGAGCTTTCTTCCGGCGGTCTTTCTCGTCACCATTGGCGTACTGCGATGATTGCGAGTCGTATTGCCGAAGCCATTGGGATGGAAGATTTTGAACGTCATAACTTGATTTATGCTACCTTGCTTCATGATATTGGTGCGGCATCCAATTGGCAGGAAAAAAGTCAATTGCGGATCGTAGGCGCCGATTTTTTGTACAAACATGCCCAGATGGGCTATGACCTTTTAAAAAATTCTACGCAACTTGGCTATTTAGCTGAAGCGATTCGGCATCATCATGATTTTTGGGACGGGTCTAGTCCTTCGGGGCTTGCTGGTGATAAAATACCGTTGCATAGTCGGATTATTCATTTGGCCGATCGCGTAGAAATACAACTTCACGATAATGAATTTGTTTTTTCGCAACGTGCTGATATTCTTACAAATATTCGCAAAAGGAGCGGCACAGCTTTTGATCCTGAGTTAGTCAAGGCATTGCATGATTTCGCTAGTCAAGAGAGCTTCTGGCTTGATTTAATGAATCCTCATTACTATCAAAATTTCTTTAGTCAGATTTATGATTATGGGAAAGTGAACTTTTCTCTTTGTGATATGATTGATATTGCTGAGATTTTTGCCACAATTATTGATAGAACGAGTCGTTTTACAGGAGCTCATTCGCGGAGCGTAGCGTCGATCTCGGCCTTTTTAGCGGAAGGTAGGGGCTTTTGTGATGATGAAGTTAAAATGATGCGGATTGCTGGTTTGTTACATGATCTAGGTAAACTATCTATTCCCAGTTCTGTTTTAGAAAAGCCCGGGCATCTTAGCGGCGCCGAATTTCACATGATCAAGCAGCATACTTATTATACATATCGGGTTTTAGAGCAAATTGAAGGATTTGAAACGATCGCTGAATGGGCCGCCTATCATCATGAAACATTAGATGGTGTTGGCTATCCCTTTCGGATTCCCGAAAAAGCGTTATCCTTGGGGGCCCGTATTGTTGCTGTGGCTGATGTATTTACAGCTCTTACCGAAACGCGTCCTTATCGAAAGAATTTGACGCTACAGGAAGTAGAAAAAATCATGACAGGTATGGTCGATCATCATAAGATTGATGGTGGTGTTACAGCGGATTTGTTTAGCAATTCTCGCCAAATTTATGATTTGCAGCAGCAAATTATTGCAGATAGTTATTTTTAATGAAACGAGGAAACGGTTAGAACCAAGTAACAGGTTCTAACCGTTTTTGTCTTTTATTTAGAAATTCTTTTTGCCTTAGGTAGCAATAGAATAGCAAGTTGTACGTTTTTGGCGATACATCATATGATCGGCTTCAGCCAGTAAGGTATCAAGATCTTCCGATTCTTTTACATGAAGTGAGAAGCCGCTAGCGACGGAAATGGGAAATTCAAATTCTTTGGATAGCTCGTACGTCTTAAGTTCGATGCGTTGCAGTATCGCTTTCATTTGCTGTTCATCTACGTTAGTAACAATGACGAGAAATTCATCGCCGCCCCAGCGAGCTACAACGTCATTCTTTCGTGTTTCCTTTACCAGGAGTTGGGCAAAGGCTTGTAAGACTAGATCACCTTTATTATGCCCATATGTATCATTAATTATTTTGAAATTATTACAATCGAAAAGGATTAGCCCAACTTGTTCCCGACGCTTATGCGAACGGGCAAAAGTTGTTGCTGAAAGTTTATCAATCATGCGCCGATTATAAAGACCCGTTAGAGAATCTCTTTCTGAATAAAATTTCACTTGATCGTATTTCTTTCCAGCCCAATAGGCGAAAGTGAGCGCGATGAGACCTGGCAGCGGCAACGCTGTCAAAGGATAGTTCAGATAAAAATAAGCGTAGATTCTTACGGCAATAATGAAAAGTATTGTAAATGTTAGGCCGAGAATTCTTCCTGTATATTTCATAGTCTCACCTTTCTCTAAATGAAGCCTTTGGTCAATGGCTTAATATAATATCGTATTTTTTAACTAGGTTTCTTAAGTGAAATTATATTTTTAAGATATTTTTAAACCATCAGATAATATAATAAGAAAATTTCCTTTTTTGAATGGGCTTAAATATAGCAGGTGATGGTAACACTAAGATATTGACAGATTACTATACATAAGTTATAATATCTATTGTTATGTGCCGGTGTAGCTCAGCTGGTAGAGCACCTCATTCGTAATGAGGGGGTCGTAGGTTCGAATCCTATCATCGGCTCCAATAAAGAAAAGCCTTCCGAGAAATCGGAAGGCTTTTCTTTCATATCTGTATAGTTGTCGGTGGTTTGCGCCGAAAGCTATTAAGGTAAAATATTATTGCATCTGAGGGTGAATTCTGATGAGGTTCACTTGGAAGAGGGCCTTTGGCATTAAATCTTGAATTTTTGTATTTCCTTTTTTAATGTTTCGGCTTGTTTTAACAGTGTATTGGTTTCTGAGAAAATAGATTGAACCGAAGCGGCTTGTTCTTCCGTAGCGGCAGCAACTTCTTCGGTAGCTGCTGCATTGCTTTCAGAAACGGCAGCGGCTTCGTTGATGGAGCTAGATACTTCAGTGGCATTTTCGTTGACTGCCGTTGTTTCGGTCGAAATATGCTCAATTTGTACAACAAAGTCTTGTACAGCCTTGTTAATCTCGTGGAGTGACTGCTGACTTGTATGAGAGGCCTTTTCTAAGTCGAGAGCAATATCATTGCTTAGTGCAATTTCTTCAACAGCCAGTTTTGTTGTTGCTTGAATGTCCTTAATCAACTGTTCGATTTCTTTACTCGAGTGATTGGACTGTTCGGCAAGTTTACGAACTTCTTCGGCTACGACGGCAAAACCCCGGCCTTGTTCGCCCGCGCGTGCCGCTTCTATAGCTGCATTGAGCGCTAATAGATTGGTCTGATCGGCTATATTGGAGATGACTTCTATAATATGACCGATTTGTGAGGATTTTTCAGCTAGTTCGGCGATCGAATCACGGACATTGATAACAGCTTTTTGATTTTCCTGCATCAATATTCCCTGTTTAGCAATCGTCGCATTTCCTTCGTGGATTGCTGTCATCGCTTCGCCTGCTGTGGTATTCGATTTTTGTGCGGCACTAGTAATTAAGTGAACGGAATTTGCCATTTCTTTTACTCTATCGGCGCTAGAGGTGATTACATCGGATTGTTTCGTAGCGGCTTGAGCCATATCAGTAATGGTAATTGCAATCTGCTCCGATACTTGACCAGCTTCGCCAGCGGCATGATTCATTTCTGAGGCGGATTTTAATAGATAATCAGCTGTACTTGATATTTCTGTTATCAATTTGCGTAAATTACTGCCCATCTGATTGAAAGCTTGTGACAATAACGCCACTTCATCTTTTCCGGCAACTTCGACAGAAATGCGTAGATCACCGTCGGCCAAGAGTAAGGCGTTTTTGGTTAAATTAGAAATTGGATTAGCAATTTTCCGTGATATATACGTAGTAGCAAGCCCCATGAGTAAAAGGGATAAACAAGCAATTAGCAAATAGACGTTCCTCAGTTGTGCCAGTGGTTCAAATATTTCCGCTTTTGATACAGTAAAGGCAATTGTCCAGCCGGTACTTGGGATTTTTCTAAATACGGTAATCATATCTTTTCCCTGTAGCGTATACTCGATATTGCCCGATGGCGTATTTAACATTTTGGTGGCAATCGTTTTTAACTCTTCATTATCGGCAAGGTTCGAAGCGATAAATTGTGGGTCACGATGAGCTAAAATAGTTCCTTTTCCGTCAATAATATAAGCATATCCCTTGCCGTTCAAGGTCGCTTTTTCAATAATACTAGTCAGCGTTTCGAGTAAAATATCTTCAGCCATGACGCCCCTAAGCTTTCCCTGGGAATCTTTTAAGGCGATAGCCGGGCTTACACAAAACTTTTTTGTTGTTGCATCAATATAGGGATCGCTAAAAATGAGTCCGGTTTTATCTTTAGCGTTTGAATACCAGCCGCGTTTGCGAGGGTCATAATCAGAAGGCATTGGTGAGGACTCACCGTGAATGAATTTGCCATCTCGTTCAAAGCCGATATAGATATCAGAGATTTCTTTATCGTTGGGATCCAGTTTGAAATAAGAAGCGGGAATTTCGCCATTTGTTGTATTTTGGATCACGAAGGCTAAATCTTGCAGTGTTTTTGCCTTTTTTTCTAACCAATCATCAAGAACCTGCGCCTGTTGGTCGGCAATTATATCCATATTTATGTTGATGTCTCTAGTGAGTTGTTTACTGGCATTCCAATAACTAAATAGACAAATAGAAAGTAGCATTACCATCGTTAGCGATAAAATGTAGATTACGAGCTTTTTTTTAATATTCATAGGCGCCTCCCGCATTGATGTGATTACACTTTACATGATTATTACATTTACTGAGCAAAGTGGTGTTAATATGGAATTAAATATATGTTAAATTAATCGATAATGAATTAATGCGTATTAAATTAATAGATACTAAACCGATTAATTGTAAATAAATGGAATACAAAGGGCAAAAAAAAGACTGGCTTGAAATATTTCGCAGTCAGTCGAAATGTTATTATACTATGAAATTGATTGGCGCTTTGCTTAAAGCGCTTTTTTTAATTGAAAACCATAATTCATTAAATGAATTGAGTCATCCCAACGTTCATCATCATTTAATAATACTACAATAAGCTCAACGCCATTTCGCTTGGCGCCAGCGGCTAAACAATCTCCTGCCGCATCAGTGTAGCCTGTTTTTATTCCATTAGCGCCAGGATAAATTCGCAAAAATTTATCAATATTTTTTACGAACAGTGGTGGACGGTTTAAAAAATGAACGGTGTAGCTTGGTGTTGCTACAATTTTGGCAAATTCGGGATTTTGCATACCTGCTGCTGCGATTTTTGCTAGATCGCTGGCCGTAGAAAAGTGATTATAGGGGTCGGGTAGACCGTTAGGATTAGAAAAGTGACTGTTTACTGCGCCAAGTTGATCGGCTTTTTCGTTCATCAGTTTGGCAAAGGCGGGGACAGAACCAGCAATATGTTCTGCGGCGGCGACAGCAGCATCATTGCCAGATACAAGCATCATTCCAGTTAATAAATCCCGTAGCGGCAGTTTGTCGCCAGCATGGATACCTAGGTTTGATTCTTCCGTAGAGGCGGCGTTTTTGCTAACAGTAACAATGCTGTCTAATTTGCCTCGTTCTAAAGCAATTAAAAGAGTGAGCATTTTAGTAGTGCTTGCTGGGTACATGATTTTGTCGGCATCTTTAGAATAGAGGACTTGCTGTGTTTTACCATCGATCATTATACCGGCCTCGGCACTAGTTGTTGGCGCTATGGGCGCAGCGGCAGCTAATGTCTGCCAGCAAAGTAGTAATAAAAAAATAACATAAAGACAACGTTTTTTCATGAATGGTTTCTCCTTATAAAGAGTCGGAAGTCGTAAGTGTTTCGATATCGGCTCGTAGTATTTTCATGGCTGTGTTGACATCCCTTTTTTCAATATAATCTACGATTGCTCGGTGTAAATCCATGGTCGCGTCATGTTCAGTCTGGACAAAGTACACGGTTTGAAGATACAACGCGTTTTCCAGAGCTTCATAAGCGTAGGGGTTTTTGTACATGGAAAACAATTTCAAATGAAATTCGCAGTTATATTTCCAGTGAGCCATGAAGTCATGATCAGGGCAAGCTGCATATTTATCGCAGATTATGCGCAATGTTTCCAGACAGTCTGTATCTATGTTAGAAAAGTAACGTTCTAAAAAGGCTGGTTCTGTAACGGCGCGAAATTTTGCCAGTTCTATCATATAACTTTTATCAGGTTGCAAGATTCGATAGCCTTGGCGCGGGATGCTGATTAAAAACTTCTTGCTAGTTAACTGGAGCAGGGCTTCGCGGATAGGAGCTCTGCTTACTTGATATTTTTCTATAAAAAACTTTTCCGTCAAAATCATGTCGGCAGAATAGACGCCTTTGATAATATCAGTAAACATAGCCTCATATACTTGATCTTTTAAAGTCGTTACAAGACGATTTTTCATTGTGGATCTCCTCGATCGATATAGGCTTATTATACCTTGGGAAAATTTTATAAGTCAAGTTGCTGCCGAAGGTAAACCGCAGTGGTATGACTAAAAATACTGTAAACAAATTCTCGATTGTCGTTAAGTTTGTTATTTTGTTGAAGCTAAGTGTAAATAAACAGATAAATAAATCTCCATAATGAAAACTATTGCCTTTGCTGTTTTCTTGTGATATGATTACGGCAAGAGCTCTTATGGGTAGTAAAAAGAGGATTTATGGATGTCAATTGGATTTTTTAAAGAGTTAATAATACATGATGTGATCATATTAGAGGAGGAGTTCTATGATAATTAATGAGGCGAAACTTCATGATGATGAATTGGTAAATGTACGGCGTAGTGCTACAGAGCATCGTGCCACTTGGACTGGTTTGACCTATGTAAAAGCGCGAGAAGCCGGTGAAGCGGCAGCGGCAGAAAAATTTATTCGTCAGGCGATTGTCGAAACCGGACTAACGCAAGGCGCGGAACTGAAAGCGGCTTGTTCTGATCCTGAAAATTTAAGTTGTTTTGGTGATGTTTTTCTTGCCCAAGATGTGGCAAAAACTTTTGAGCTTGAGTACAGGCATAAAACACAAGAACTTTTAGAAATGGACTTTCATTACTGTCCGCTGCTAAAAGCCTGGCAGAAGTTGGGGCTTGATGATGAAACCTGTGAAAAATTATGTGACATGGCGATGGATGGCGATCGTTATATTGCTAAAGCCATGGGTTACGGCTTTGAGTTAGGCGACACCATTGCTAAGGGATGCAAGACCTGTCATATTACGTACTTTAAAAAAGAGAAATAAACAATGTAAAGTACAAAAATTTTAAATATCATACTTGGAGGATGACGATATACAGCTTGTACATAATTGAATGCACGATTAGCAGAGCAGCTAAGTATACCTATAACCGCAAAGGCCAAGGTGATGACTTAGCTGCTCTTTGTCTTTATACAAGGATTAGTAAGGGATTAAATTAGAGGCGAGTTTAATAGGATAGGAGATGTTATTGTGGATAATCATACGGTGCGTTTGAAAAAAATATTTATTCTTGCTGGTGCGATATGCGCTTATTGGATTGGAGCCGGTTTTTCTACGGGCCAAGAGGTTCTGCAGTTTTTTGCTGTGAATGGAATTAAGGGTATATGGGCTGCTGGCTTGTGCTGTATCCTTACTTGCATCTTCTCCTATACATTATGGAATCTAGGGCAAAGGGAGAATTTTGAAAATCCCTACGATGCGTTTCAGTATTATTGTGGTAAATATTTGGGCCAAGTCTATATCTGGTTCAGCGTTGTTTTAAGTTATGGCATTTTTGTGGTCATGATGGCTGGCGGCGGTGCAACAATCCATCAGTATTTTGGTGTGCCGACCTATTTGGGGACAGGCTTTATCGGGATTCTCTCACTGCTGACCGTATTGCTTGGCGTGGATCGACTCATTAATATTATTGGGGTTATTGGGCCTGTTAAGATTTTATTTGTTGCCGTAATCGGGATCGCTGCATTGTTTTCTGTTTTGGGTGAGCCCGCTATGCTCATGCGCGGCGATGCGCTAATGCCGACGCTTGGTTTCCAGTCTGCTTCTGATAATTGGGCCTGGTCAGGCGCTCTCTACGCGTTCTTAGCATTAATGATGAGTATCCCCTTCCAAGTAACTTGTGGTAGTCAAGCTGCGAATCAGCGAGAAGCTCGCATCGGCGCAATTGTCGGCGGGGTTATGTTTACGGTAGCTATTATATTTCTTGTTTTGGCGGAGATTGTTTATCATGCTCTTATTGTAGGACAGCAGGTTCCCACTCTGGCTATCGCGAATCACGTTTCGCCGTTGCTGGGACTCACTTTTTCGATCATTATCGTATTATGCATTTATTCAGCCGTAGCCTCGGTTTTACTGATGGTCGTTCGCAAATTTGCTGTGGACAAGACAAAAACGTTTAATACAGTAGCTGTTGTGTTGACTAGTATCGGTATGTTTTTTGGCAGTGTCATTCCCTTTGACAAACTAGTAAATTTGCTTTTTCCGATTACTGGTTATGCCGCCATTTTATTTGCGATTTTGATGCTTTTTAAAGAAGTTAGACGCAAAAGCGCCGCACCGTCCACCGCTTTCACGGAAGTTTCCAATGCTGAGCGGCATATCATAAAGGAATAGTACTGAAATGAATTTTTAATTACGAGGAGCTTTAACTGGTCTTTTGCCAGGTTAGTTTTGGTAGACTCCATTGCCCGCGTATGGCTAATAAACGAATCAAGAAGGTAATGCTGCTGCTTACAAGTGAGGTGATACCTAGATCAACATTCCACATTGTCGCTAAATAGAAACAAAGGCCGCCAAGAATCGAACAAGTTGCATAACAGTCATTTTTTAAAACAGCGGGAATTTTTCCTAGTAATAAATCTCCGATAACACCGCCGCCAACAGCAGTAATTGCGGCAAGGAAAATAAGTCCTATTCCGGATATACCTGTTTGATGGGCCGTAACGGCGCCCGCAGTAGTAAATGCAGCTAAGCCTAGGGCATCAGGAATGAGGATGTAAGAGCGGTTAGATATATCGCGCTTTAGCAATCGATAGACTACACCTGCCATAATAACTCCCAACGCTGCTACGGCTACATCGACATTGGCGGAAAATGCGTAAGGAATTCGATTAATTAATATATCTCGCACTACGCCGCCGCCGAGGGCGTAAACGATACCTAAAATAAGGATTCCGAGAAGATCTAAGTGTTCTTGGATTGCTTTCATTGCGCCAGCGAAGGCAAAGGCAATGACGCCGAGCAGATTCATACTTATTACTAAGTCGATATGGATCATTTGTAGAAGAGCTCCTTTAGCTATAGTTCTTATCAAAATAGTGACTATATTATAGCTGGCGTATTTTTTTAGTCAAGAAAAATTTAAAAAAAGATTGGGAATTATTAGGTGCATTTGGACATTTCCGAAAATAAAGCTTTTATTATTGCCGGGAATGTGGTATATCTTAAATAATAAGCTGATTTTGAGGGTGATCAAAACGATTTGTGAAAAATGCAATTGTACCATGGAAGAATCTCCGCGGAAAAAAGTAATGCGTTGGGGGGCGCCAGGGAGTGATCATTATTCAGAGACGGTATATACGTACTATTTCTGCAAGCAATGTAACGTAATTGGCGTTAAAAAAGAAGAAGCCAATAATACGCTTTTGGTACAAGGTGAAATCAGCCAGCAGCTTGGTGTAGTTAGAAAGTAGTAGAAAAATTCATTTGTAGAATGTATTACAACCATCGAAGTAAAGCAGCAGCTTTATTGCGGTGGTTTTATTTTATTTCCATTGAAGGAAAATGACTAAAAATGTCGAATTTTATTAAAAAAGGAGGCGGAAACAATGAGCTTTGAGCCAGAACCGTTTGAAGAAGAACTTTTCAATGCCAATACTCGGTTTATGTGGCAGCAACTAATGCTAGTAAGAAATATTCCTGAATGTCATGGAACATTAAAAAAGGTACTACCTAAACTTGTGGTTGTTGGCAAGCAAGAGTTTAATGAAATTATACGTGATACTTATGGACAATTATTGCCCTATATTATAAGCTATGGCGAAGCTTATATCGTCAAGAACGAAGAATACCTCTAAGTTAGCAGTGATTTTTACTGTTTTTATAAAAAGTAATGAATCCCCTTCGGATTATCATAAAGTTGTCATATTTGCTGGCTATAATAAGCCTAAAGATACTAAAAATATTCTTGAGGGGGATGGACCATGAAACAAATATTCAATAAACAGCGTATTTTAGGTTTGACTGCAGGGATCGCCATTCTTGCCGGAACGATGAGTCCTTTCGTTGTGAATGCGTCACCGCAATTTGAAGGTGGCGAACAACCGCCAATTGTGCATCAAGGTAAATTTGCTCCAAACCCGAATCAATTTGCAGAACATGTTTCAAGCGTTTTTGGTGTAAGTAAAGATGAAGTTTTGAAATATCAGCAAGAGCATATCGCTTTTCGCGATATTTTCCGAGCTTCTTTTTTGGCAAAAGCCAGCGGAAAATCTTTAACAGAAGTGATGCAGGCTAAGACGTATGATAATACTTGGAAAGATGTGGCGCAGACCTTGGGTGTGAGCAAAGAGCAAATGAAAGCGACCCGTAATGATATTGCTGCAACGCGAATGGAACAGAAACTGAAAATCTCCAAGCAAACTTCGCTTGATCTGCTTGGGCAAGGCTATCATCCGCGTGATATTACTGTAGCTAATGCATTGGCCCAAAATACGGGCAAATCAATTGGTGATATATTAGCGCAAAAGCGGATCAATAACTCCTGGCAGGATGTGGCCGCGTCTTTAGGCGTCGATGAAAATACTTTTAAAGAAGATATGAAAAGTATTCATAAGGCGATGAAACCGCAAGGATTTCCCGGGCAACACGGCCCCCATGCTTTTCAACAAGGCATGAATTGAATAAAGGAATATAGATTTGCCGCTAGCCCCTAGTTATAGATGAATGAATCTATGACCGGGGGCTTCCGCTTTATCTAAAGTAGAAGCTCTCGGCGATGTAGCCGAGAGCTTTAAGGGGGATGTTCCTATTTTGACGTAAGTTTATTTCTGACCATGGTCTTTATCCAGCCAGAATGAAAGAAGAGATGAATTAGTACGAGACCTGTTAAAATATAGCTCGACCATTCGTGAAAGGGTTTGAGCGGCAAAACCCTTAGTTCCGGCAGTTTGAGTGATAACAAGATCCCTGTTCCAGCGCTGATCAAGCCCAAACAGAATAAGGCTATATTTAAGTAAAAATTTTTATCTGCCTTTGATATCATAAGTGAATCCTCCTATGAAAAGAAAGTATTACTTATCATACCGTAAGGTTGTGACAAATTTGTGATAACTTCTCTACGACTAAATTTTCTATTGACATCGCTGCAGCACTTGTGTAATATAAGGAACAAATAAAATATTTTTAGGCGCTTTAGCTGATCAAAAAGATTGAAGGCTAAGCACAGAAGGGATTTTTCTGTGCTTAGCCTTTTTGTGTTGCCTAAAAAAGATATGTTGTCTAAAAAGAAACGATAAAGGGGTATAAAATCATGACACAAACGAAAAAAGAACTTGTTCTCGCAGCTTTTCAAAATCAACCGGTAGATCGGATTCCTGTTGGCTTTTGGTATCACTTCCTGCCCGACGCGGAAACGGCTGAAGGGGAAGGGAATCCGGCGATTGCCGCAGCCAATTTGGCAGGTCTGAAACGATTTTATGAGGGCTTCCAGCCTGATTTTATCAAGATTATGAGTGATGGCTACTTTCTCTATCCGAATGCGGCATTGCGTGATATTAAGTCTGTTAAGGAAGCTTTGCCGATTCGTCCAATTGGGCCTAAGGCTCGCTGGATTGAAGAACAGGTCAATTTGGTAAAACAAGCGGTAGACGCTTATGGTAAAGAGGTACTGCTCTTTTATAATGTTTTTGCGGCGCCGCGCTATTTGGAGTTTTTACAAACTGCAGCGGATCCGAACGGTGTTTTTGTGAACTTGTTGAAGGAAGACAAGGCAGCGCTTAAAGAAATTCTCGACGTGATTTCAGAGGATCTAGCCTCTCTGGCAACACGGGTGATTACGGAAGGCGGCGCTGACGGAATCTATTTCAGTGTGCAGAATCTGCCGAAGCCGGAAGTAACCAGAGGAGTCTATGAAGAGATTATTGCGCCAGCAGAAAAGAAGATTTTAGCTGCTGCGAATCAGGTCAGCGCTCATAATATTCTTCACATTTGCGGCTATGCTGGCTGTCACAATGATTTAAGCTGGTACACTGACTACGAAGCAAAAGTCATCAATTATGCGGCTGTTGTTGAAGGGATTCCTTTATCAAAGGCTAAGGATTTATTTGGCGGTCGGGCTGTGATCGGCGGGCTTGATAATACGAAGAACAGCTTGTTATATAGCGGAACAAAAGAAGACATCGAGGCAGCTGTGGCAGATATTATTCGTGATGCAGGCAAAACGGGTGTGATTATTGGCGCCGACTGCACTGTTCCTGGCGATATTGATTTGCAGCGACTTCAATGGGTACGTGAAAAAGCGGCTTCGCTTTGAGAAGACTGTGGATTTTGTAAGGCGACATCGGTTAAAGTTGCCGATCTAAAGCTGGTTTTAGGGGATACTGTGTTGCCATAAGAATTTAGAGGAGGAAATGAATCATGAATAAATTTATAAAGCTGTTGGCGGTGGCGGCAGTTCTCGTAGCTACGGTTGTCAGTGCCGGCTGCGGCAAATCAGCTGACAAAAATGCGGGAAATGCGGCGGCGTCTAGCGGTGATAAAAAAGTAGTGCGCGTTGCCTTTACGAATTATTATGTGCCCTATGACTTTGTCAATAAAGACGGTCAGGAAGACGGGATTGAAGTGCAGATTATGAAGGAAGTAGAAAAGAAGCTGCCAGGCTATCAATTTAAATTTGTACCCACATCAGATGATGATTTGCTGATTGGTGTGGAGTCAGGCAAATATGATGTAGGGATCAAAGGTGTCTGGCAGACAGAAGCGCGTAAGAGCAAATTTATTTTCCCGAAAAACTATATTGCCGCCAGCGTGATTGGGTTAACGATCCGTAAGAGTGACGCCGATAAGATTACCGATATGGACAGCTTTGCGAAAAGCGGCGGTAAGCTTGTGCCGATTGCACCGCAAAATGCTCAGTATGCCGTTGTAGAAGATTACAATAAGAAGCATCCTGATACGCCTATTAAATTGCAGGCTTCCGAGTCATTCCAGATTGCTGACGCCTATACTTGGGTTTTGGAGGGCCGCTATGACGCCTTCTTTGATATTGAACTAGCTTTCAAAAATAATGTAGCTGATGAAAAAGGAACCTATCATAAATTCAATGACCAATTGACTTATGTTCGTTATAGCGCGATTCCGACTTATCCGATTTTCAACAAGAAGAATCAGGAGCTTGCTGACGCTTACGATAAAGCAATTGATGAATTAACGAAGTCTGGAAAAATAAAAGAATTGGAAGATAAATATTTTGGCGAAGACTTGCTGCGGCTTGTGGCCAAATAAAGTTTTCCCGAATGGAGGACGCCATGAGACCCTTTGATCCTCTCTATATTTTGACGGTCATACCCGAGCTGTTGCCCTTTTTGGGGATCACCTTAGCTGTTGTCCTCAGTTCGGTGTTCTTAGGCAGTTTGCTTGGTGGTTTGCTGGCAACGGCCAAGCTGAGTGAGAAGCCTTTGCTCCGCTTCTTGGCCAATGCCTATACAGGCATCATTCGTTGTACACCGTCCATTATTCTGTTATTTATCGTTTTTTATGGACTGCCCAAGTTTTGCTTGGAGGTCTTTGATTACGATATCAATGAATTTCATAAAATGTTTTTTGTTATAACAACCTTTACGTTGCTGTTTGCAGCGCCTGTATCGGAAGTGATGCGTTCCGCTTATCTGGCAATTGACCGCGGACAATATGAAGCGGCAGTTAGCATTGGTTTGACTCCAATTCAAGCCCTGCGGCGCATCGTGATTCCGCAGGCGGCGATCATCGCTCTGCCTAACTTCGGCAACTCCTTTATTTCGCTGTTAAAGGAAGGCGCTTTGGCTTATACGATCGGCTTAATTGATGTGTTAGGCTCTGGCAACCTAATCATTGCGCAAAATTATGGTTCCTATGCCTTGGAAATCTACCTAGCCTTATCGGCTATATATTGGGCTATGGCTCTTTTATTTGAAAAAGCCTTCTTTATGTTGGAGCATCGACTGTCACGGCACAAACGGCCGCAGACCGTATAGGAAAGGAGGCGGCTTTTGTGGAACTTGATTATGATTTTATGGCGAAGACGCTATGGGTGATTCTTCAAAGCGTTCCTGTTACGTTAAAACTAACGGCTGTATCGCTTGCTGTAGCGATTCCCTTTAGCTTTTTTATGGCTTTGGCGCGGATCTATGAGGTAAAAGGAATTAAGCCTTTAGTGCAGCTCTATGTTTCCTTTATTCGCGGCACGCCCATGGTGCTTCAGATCCTAGTCGTATATAGTTTGATGCCTAGCTTGCTTAATTCGGTTGTGAAAACCTTCGGCTGGCAAATCAAAGTGTTTGACGTGGATCCCATTTTTTACGCATATATCGTATTTACCCTAAATACGATGGCTTTGCTATCGGAAGTTTTTCGGTCAGCGCTGCTGAGTTTGGCTGACGGGCAAATGGAAGCAGGTTTATCTATAGGCATGTCTTACTTCCAGATTTATCGGCGTATTTTGATTCCCCAGGCCCTTGTATCAGCTTTGCCTAACTTGTGCAATCTGACTGTCAATCTGATGAAAAATACTTCGTTGGCTTTTCTAATGACAGTGAAGGAAGTTACCGCTACAGGAAAAATTGCCGCTTCCTTCGGTTATAATTACATTGAAGCATATATAGACGTCTTTCTTGTCTACCTTGTTTTGTGTGCGGTAACGCAGCTGGCCTTTCATTGGGCCGAACAGCGCCTCGGCGTGTTTCAGAGGCTAAAATATTGATAGCTTACAGGAATTATCTGCTTTTACTGGAATCATAATAAAGCGAGCTTCTTGCAAAACAGATGCCGTCATGAGAACTTTTTCTTGTGGCAGGCTTTTGTTTTTATAAATTGGTTGTTTCGTTAGAGTGTATTAGCAGATGAGGTGGTTGTTAGTGAAACGAATTTGTGTATATTCCGGTTCTAATGCCGGAGTGCGAAGTGAATACAGAGAAAGCGCCATTACATTAGGAAATGTCCTTGTGGAAAATGGGATAGAACTTGTTTATGGCGGTTCTAACGTAGGACTGATGGGGGAGATTGCCCACCAGGTTTTAAAACGAAACGGCCGTGTTACTGGTGTTATTCCCAAAGGGCTGTTTCCTGATCGAATTGTTAGTAGCGAACTGACGCGGCTGATTGAGGTAAAGGACATGCATGAAAGAAAGAAAACCATGGCTGATCTTTCTGACGGATTTATTGCTTTGCCTGGCGGGATTGGCACTTTTGAAGAACTCTTTGAAATTCTTACTTGGGCGCAGCTCGGGATTCATAATAAGCCTGTGGCGGTTTTGAATGTAGCCGCTTTTTATGATCCGCTAGTAAATCTCTTGAAAAATACAACGGAAGAGGGATTTATGAATGAGTCAAGTTTTAACTTGTTGCTTGTTTCCTCGGATCCGCAAGAGTTAGTGGCCAAGATGAAAAACTATGAAAAGGTTGATCCTGGTTTGAAATGGCGCAACCTGGCCGAAAAGCGGCAAGTTGGCAATTAACTGTGCAAAATAACTTTACATAATAGCGCGTGATTTAAGAAGTGGCAGGGATCTAATCCTGTCGCTTCTTTTAGTTTTTCCAGACGAAATAATAGTGTATTGCGATGAATAAACAGCGTTTTCGCCGTATCGGTTAGGCTGAGATTATTAGCAAGCAGATAGGACAATGTTTGCTTCATATTATATTTTCGTTCAAGTTCCTGTTCGATTTGACGGCGCAGTTGATCTAGCGGCTGTGGCGGATTAGCGGCTAGGGTAGTCGTGACATAATCGGCTAATATATCTAGATCATGAATTGTGGCCAGCGGCTGTTTTCTACTCAAGGCGAACAGCGCTTCTTTATAAGATTGCGCCAGTTTGTTGGAGGAGTTTAGTAAGCTGCCCAGTCCCAGCGGGAAGGCGAGAGCTTTGTCTGGCGATAAGACGTTTCTGACAGCTTGCGCCCATTCTTGACGGTGCTGTAAACTCTTTTCCTGAGAGAAATGTTTTAGAATCAGCAGTTTTGTTTCAAGGAATACGGCAAAATCTTCCGGCCTTAATAAGGCGGCGTCAGTGAGCTGCAAGAGCAGAGCTTCTTTAGAACGGGCTAAGGCAAATTCCGCTAAATTTGTTGTTTCCAGCGCTCCTGGCAGTAAACTTTGCATGTCTGAAACCAGGACGCAGCGCGGCAGTGATAAATCGAATTTGAGCAGCTTTGCCATTTTGACAATTTTATCAGTATTTAAGGACGCTTCGGGAGAAAGCAGCTGTAAGGCGAAGTTTTCCCGTAATTGGGATTGGGAGCGGGCTTCTTCCTGCAGCAGTTCTTGCTCAATAATTAGTTCAGTGATCATTTTGACCATGAGAGCAACAGAACGTACGGCGTCTGGATGGCCTGATACGCCGACAACGCCGATCATTTGGCGATTAATAATAATCGGCATGTTGAGTCCAGGTTTAGCGCCGTTGTAGCGATCAATCTCATGGGGATAGATTTCTACTGGTTTGGCGCTGGCGATGACTTGTTCGGCGCCTTTGTGCAGACTGTTGATTCGATCAGGCTGGCCGGAGCCGATAATAATCCCGCGCGGGTTCATGATATTAATATTTTGGTGAACGAGCGGCAGCAGTTTATTAACAATCTGTTGGGCTAGCAAGGGGGAGAGTAGCAAGAGGCTTCACCTTCATTAGTTATTTTATATAAAATATATTCTAAAGGAGCGCTAAAATCCTGCTTTTAATTTTGTTTGTTGTATATATTGCACAATAAAATAAACTATGCATGACGATTCCTTATAATGTTTGAATATTGTACTTAGTCTTATTTTTTTATACAATGAAAGTAAATTTATGAATGTACAATAAACTGGAAAAGAGGGGTAGCATGCGCATTGTAGTAGCGCCCGATTCATTTAAAGGCAGTGTTTCAGCTGTGGAGACAGCTCGAGCGATGGAACGGGGAATTCTCCGCGTTTTTCCGCAGGCGTCTGTAGTGAAAGTTCCCATTGGCGACGGTGGCGAGGGCACTGTTGAAGCCTTGGTTGCGGCAACAAAAGGTGAGCTGATTGCTGCCGAGGTCGTAGGACCGCTTGGTAATAAAGTACAAGCTTTCTGGGGCATGCTCGGCGACGGGGATACCGCTGTGGTGGAAATGGCCGCCGCTTCCGGATTAACCTTAGTGCCTGAGGGACAGAAGGATCCAGGCGTTACAACAACCTATGGTACGGGAGAGTTGATTAAAGCCGCTTTGTCACGTGGCGTAAGCAAGATTATTGTGGGAATTGGCGGCAGTGCTACGAATGATGGCGGTTGCGGAATGATTCAAGCGCTTGGTGGCAAATTTCTTGATGCGAACGGACAAGCATTGCCTTACGGCGGGTTGGCTTTGCGTGATTTGACTACGATTGATCTTTCCGGTATGGACCCGCGGCTGCAAACAGTAGAACTTGTTGTAGCTTGCGACGTAGATAATCCCTTGTGTGGCGAAAATGGCGCTTCCGCTGTCTATGGCCCGCAAAAAGGCGCTTCACCGCAAATGGTAGCGAGCCTTGATCAGTCTTTGGGCCATTATGCTGTGATTGCGTCTAAGGCTACAGGCCGCTCCATTGCGGCGCAAGCTGGTGCGGGCGCTGGCGGTGGAATTGGCGCTGGTTTCTTATTCTTTACGGATGCTGTACTGCGTCCTGGTGTTGAAATTGTTTTGGAGGCAACTTCCTTTGATGCTCTCGTCAAAGAAGCTGCTTTTGTCATGACTGGCGAAGGGCGTACTGATTTTCAAACCGCTTTTGGCAAGGCCCCTGTCGGTGTGGGGAAAGCGGCGCAAAAGTACGATGTGCCAGTATTCTGTCTTGCTGGCGGCCTTGGCCAGGGCTATGAAGCTGTTTTTCAAGCCGGTATTGATGGTGTTATGAGTAGTGTGCCTGCCCCGATGGCCTTAGACGAATGCCTTAAGGGCGGCGCTGATTTTATTGAAGTGGCGGCAGATCGATTATGCCGTATTATTGCTGGAGCGATGCGCGTGAAAGGAACGAAGTTATCATGATGAAAAAAACGAAAATTGTTTGTACAGTAGGACCCAGTACGGATCAGCCGGGTATTTTAGAAGCGATGTTAGATGCCGGAATGAATGTGGCTCGCTTTAATTTTTCGCATGGCACGCATACAGAGCAAGGCGAACGGATTTTAAAAGTGCGCGCTGCCGCTAAAGCCAAAGGTCTGCCTGTGGCGTTAATGCTTGATACGAAAGGGCCGGAAATGCGACTCGGTCTGTTTGCTGACGAAAAAGTTATCTTAGAACAAGGACAGAAATTTACTCTTACATCTCGCGAGGTAAGTGGTACGAAAGAAATCTCTACAGTGAATCACGCACTGCTACCGCAAGAAGTTACGGCAGGTGATCTGATTTTGCTTTCTGACGGCCTTGTATCTCTGCGAGTGGAGACCGTTGTGGGTGACGAAATTCATACAACCGTACTCAATACAGGCAGCATTGGCAATCGTAAACGCGTAGCGGCGCCGGGAGTTTCCGTTAATTTGCCGCCGCTCTCGGAACAGGATATTGCCGATGTACGATTTGGCGTAAAAGAAGGTCTCGATTTTATTGCCGCTTCCTTCATTCAGCGCGGCGCTGATATCTTAGCAATCCGCAAAGTTTTAGAAGAAGCCGGGTCTACTATGCAGATTATTTCCAAGATCGAAAATGCTCAAGGCGTGAAAAATATAGACGAGATTATTGCCCTCTCTGATGGAATTATGGTGGCTAGAGGCGATCTTGGCGTGGAGATTCCCACGGAAGAAGTTCCCCTTGTCCAGAAAATGATTATTGAAAAGTGTAATGAAGCAGGAAAGCCAGTTATTACTGCTACGCAAATGCTAGAATCGATGATCGTGAATCCTCGGCCAACTCGCGCGGAAGCCAGTGATGTAGCAAATGCTATTATGGACGGAACCGATGCCATTATGCTAAGTGGTGAAACGGCTTCTGGCAAGTATCCCATCGAAGCCGTGGCGATGATGGAGAAAATTGCAATTCGCACCGAAGCTGCCTTGGCTTATCAGGACATCTTGCGCCGTAAAGGCTTGTGCTTGAATAATACCATGACTGACGCGATCAGCCATGCCACAGTGCAGATTGCGCAACAGCTAGAGGCGGCGGCCATTATTACGACAACCCAGTCAGGCTATACCCCGCGCATGGTTTCTAAATATCGTCCGCAAGCGGCAATTATTGCCGTAACACCTCATGAAAAAACAGCAAGAGCAATGCAACTGTTGTGGGGTGTGCAGGTTCTGGTAGGAACCGATTATCAGGATACGGATGAAATGGTGAAAGGCGCCGTCAATCGTTCTCTGGAAGCGGGATTGATTAAAGAAGGCGATTTAGCTGTGATCACCGCAGGTGTTCCGGCTGGATTAAGCGGCAATACGAATCTGATTCGTGTTTGCGTCGTTGGTCAAATTTTATTGCGTGGCACTGGAATTGGCCAAAGTGTAGTCACTGGAACCGTAAAAGTGATTCGGTCTGCTAGCGACTGGCAGAGTGTCACAGAAGGAGATATTCTGGTACTGGCAGGTCTGGAAGAAGAGCAGGCGGCTTTAGCAAGTAAAGCAAAAGCCATTCTCTGCGAAGAAGGCGGTCTTACTTCTAACGCGGCAATCGTTGGCATTCATCAACAGATCCCAGTCATTGTCGGTGTTGATCACGCGCTAGAGCTTTTGCAGACAGGCAATCTTGTCACTGTCGATGCGGCGCGAGGCCTTGTATATCAAGGGGAAATTAAAGCAAAATAGGTAGTGCTTATTATTGCTATTTTATTAATAAAAAAACTGTTGCTCGGCTTGAATTTGCCGTGGCAGCAGTTTTTTTGTAGCCCTTTTTTTCTAATTTTGTATAAAAGGATAAAAATGGCGAATACTAGAGCGAGGAGGTGAATAAAATGCTGTGGTCTTTAGGAATTGGACTTGTTGCCGGTTGGCTTGCTGGCATGATTTCACAAGGCAGCGGTCTGGGGCTTTGGGGCGACTTAGTGACAGGCGTTGTCGGTTCTTTTATTGGCAGTTTTTTATTTAATATGATGGGAATTGCCGTTTACGGTCTATGGGGAACGCTGCTTGCCAGCACCCTCGGCGCAGTTTTATTATTGTGGATTCTGCGGATGGTTTTTCATGTAGCACCAGCGGCTGCCAAGAAGAAGGAATAGAAAAAAGGTTTTATTTTGGCGATTCGCTAAAATAAAACCTTTCTAACTTTTCGAAAAAGTATCTTTACATTTAAAATTATAACAATAATGATTCTCATTTACAAAAAGTTCTAATGGTACTATAATAGGGACTGCAAGAAAAAGTAAATGAATAGAGAGGATGAATTTATATGAATAGCAATGTATGTTATTTGGACGCTTGCGCTCCTAAAATATATGCTAAAGAAGATCGTAAATTAAAACAGAGTAACAGCCGCATTGTCATTGGCGGATATTTAGCTTCACTTCTTTCTAGTTCTGTATTGTTTTATGCTGTTTCTCTTGCTTGAGTAACATATAAAATAGGGTAGAACTTTTTGGAAGAACTCGCAACTCTTAACGGGGGGCGAGTTTTTTTCTTTACCATTGGTCTTGCAGGGAAAAGCGGACATGAAGGCTTGACTGGACTAGACGTTTGTTTTTGTCATAGAAGTAGACTAATTTGTGAAAGGCCTGAGGTTCAGTGGTTTGCTGGCCCTGTCTGTCGGCATAGGTGATTTCAATAGATCCTTGTTGTACACACTTATCCATGGATAGATCACTCACTTTCAAACATTTCTAAATTCCAATTTATACCATCTAGTATTTAATATATACTAGTATAATACAAATGGAAATAGTAAAAATATATCGTAGGATAAAATTATTTTGCTCATTTTTAAATAAAAAAATAAAAACGCCTCTTTTTAGGCGTTTTTATTTTCATTATGTGGAGTTTTGATAAAAAATTTTATCGTCTAGGCTTGAATATCAATATTTTGTCCAAGGTGAGGTAAGGCCTCGCGCAACAGACTCAGCGTATCTTGTCCTGTCTGATCCATATTTTCTAATACTTTTTTCATAACTAATGTATCAGCTGTGGATAAGGTCTGAACTTGACTTGAGACAGTTGCTAAAGCTGCTATATCCATTCGGGCTTACACCTCGCTTTTATGCATTAACTTGATGCTGTTGTTTTGACTCAGTGAGATAGATTTGCCATTCTGGGCTGGACGGGTAGATGAATCGCCACTCGTCGCGATTTAATACATAAATATTTTCGTTTTCGTCTACATTGATCCATTTTCCGCTGGAAGGAGACAAAAACATAGGATGTGAATAAGATTTCTTTGTTCTATTTTTGTGTAACAGGGCATCGCTGCACTTATTTACAAGACTCATGGTATCAGCTCCTTTGACAGTATTATACTACTAAGAAGGGGCTAAATCCTCTTTCTTTTTTACGAGGCTTTGGAGGATGCGAAAATCATCAATTGGAATTTGTCCCGGCGCGGATGCTTTTTGGCCAACAACAAAAGTAACAGAAGAGCCAATATCAGCGGCCATCATCCGTGTAATTACGCCGTAATCGCCCATCGATAGCGCAATAAGCGGAATGGATAAAATTTTGCGAGCTGCCAGAGCGGCGCTCATTAAGGTGAGGACATCTTCCATTGATTGCGGCATAACCGCTACTTTAGCCACAGAAAAATCGGCGGATTCGCTTTCCTTAAACTTAGCAATTAACTCTGATTGTGGTGGCGTGTGGCTAAAATTATGATAAGAACCAATGACTTTTTTGCCGACCGCAGCTGCACGTCGGGCGAGCAGTGCTTTTGCTTCGCTTTTTTGGCTCAGCTCACAATCAACATATTCAAGCTGGGTTTGCTCACAAACGGTTGCCGTTAATTCAACGGACTGATCAGCCGACAGCGAAGTCGCTTGCCCTCCCTCGGCAAGCGAGCGAATGGTAAAGATAAAAGTTGTATCAGGAGCGGCTTCTTTTAATTTTTTCGCTGTTAAAAGAACTTCCGCAGTATTACTTAAGGAATGAAAATAATCGGCGCGCCATTCCACAAGATCTGGCTGTTTGGGTAGGATCGTTTGTAATTCCGTTAGAAGTTCTGTCTGAGATTGACTAACAAGCGGGATACAGCAAAGTGCTTGGTCATTTTTGCTTACTTTCTGGATATTCATCATTATCTCACTCTTCTCCCGCCGTTTTTTCTTTACTGTAGCAACTCCCCTGCAGGTTGTCAATAGAAGCAAAATAAAAACTCATGCATAGAATGTAGTACGATTAGTTCTTACAGCTTGCCTATCGCTGTAGGGAGGGAGGGGAAATGCATGGAAGAAGGACGCAAAGTTCCCTGCGGCTGCTGTCAGCTCAGCTTTGCTGTAGTTGTAGCCAATAAGCCAGCTACTGTAGCAGCTAACTTTTGGTCGCAGGCGACAGCAACTGGCGAAATTTGCGGGGAAAAACAATATGGTCATATTGAGATTACTGCGAATGGTCTGTTGCCACTAGGGGTCTATACCGTATTTTTTATAACCGATAGAGGCTACTATCCGGCAGCGCCGCTTGACGCTGTTTATACATCTGATGGTTTTGATCCGAATCGACTTGTGGTGAATTCCAATGGTATTGTAAATTACTATATCGCTCAATTTAATTACAATCCTTTTAGGGGAATTCCTACAGCCAGCGGTCTAGCTCGCATTCAGGGCGTCGCCATCAACTATCATTTAGATCGTACGACCTATGGGATGTCGCCGGGAACAGCCAATGTCAATGTTTTTGATCAACTAGTCGCGCCGATGTGCCTACTACGGCAAGACGAGGAAAAAGAGAAAAAACGGTAGTAAAAAAGTCTAACTAGACTGCATGGCAGCTAGTTAGACTTTTTTTAGGGAAAAGACGGTTTAGGATTGGTGTTTTTCTAGACCGTATTTTTTCAAGTAACGGTATAAGGTTACACGGCTTACATCAAGCATGTTAGCAAGACGAGAAATGTTACCGCCAGCGGCGCGCCAGGCAGTCATGAATACTTCTTTGTCTTCCTTCCAAGCCTTGTCCAAGTTGGTACGACCAGGAATGACAATACTTTCTGTTGCAATGACGTTGCTGGTTGTATGGAAGAAGGATTGCTCTACAACGCCTTGCAATTGCTTAATATTGCCAGGCCAGTCATATTCCGTCAATACTTGCATCGCTTCTGGCGAGAAAGTGCGGGTCGGAATATGGTGCTGTTCCGATAGCTCGGTGACAATGTGGTCAGCTAACACCGCAATATCGCCTTGTCTTGCTCTTAGGGATGGAACACGGATTACGGAGCGGGAAATGAGTGTATAAAGTTTTTCTGAAAAGGCGTTTCGTTCTGCTAGGCGTTTTAAGTCACTATCACAGGCGGCGATGATTCTTACATCGACTTTGCGCATGATCGTGTCATTACCACGGGTAATTGTGCTGGACAGCAGCGCATCAGCAAGGCGGGACGCCAGATGATTCGGCAATTTTTCAATTTCATCAAGGAATAGTGTGCCGCCATTGGCTAATTCTAATTTACCTGGCCGCGCTTCATCCTGCATTTCGACAACACCGAATAATTCTGTTTCTAAGAGTTCTGGCGGCATATCGCCGCATTTAACGGAAATGAGCGGGCCAGCAGCGCGAGGACTGGCCTGATGAATGCCATGAGCTAGGCGCTGTTTGCCTGTACCGGGTTCTCCTTGCAGCAGTAGATGATGGTCATGCTTGGCTGCTCTAGCCGCCTTTTCTTTCATCGTAATAAACGCCGTAGATTCACCAACCATACTTGCTAGACTGTAGCGAGAAATGTAACCGGCGGCGTGAGCCACTAGTGTACGTAGATCTTCAATGGGCAGTGATACGGCCACTACGCTATGCACTTCTTTCTCGCGAAAGATTGGTACGACTGTCGTAATGTCCTCATAGGTTTTCTGGGAGGTGATCCAAGTAACTTCCTTATTGTATGAAGGAACACCTAAAAAGCCTTTACTAATAGGCGTGTGCTTGTAGTTCAAAATAATATCGCTTAAGAGAGGTAACTCTTTTGTCGGTTCAGGTACGAGTCCCTCGATTCGACTTTGGCCGAGCTGGTTCGTATAAGCCACTTTGCCATCTGGTAATAGATGATAGACGGCAAGGGGAACGGAATCAAGAATGGCATGACTAGCATTGAGATGTTCCATGGTTTTCAGATGATTTTCCATGGCATAACGCATCGAAAGCAGCAGCGTTACCAGCGTATTGTGATCAATGAGTTCTTCGTCGGCGGCCACTAGTGTAATGAGATAACGTAATTCGCCTTCCACGAGAATAGGGGCAGTGCAAGCTAGGCTGTCGTGGCCGTCTTGACGCCACATTTCCGGACCAAACATCAGAAAGGGTGTTTGGTGCTCATAGGCAATACTGATGCTGGAAGCGCCAATATCTTGCGTAGCTAGGCGCGAGCCTTCTACTTCACCTGCTGTTTTTTGGAAAAAGGGCATAGCATAACTTTTTAGTACGTAGCAGTTTTCATCAAGCAGCAGTAAACTTAGATTTCGTGTATTAAAATATTCATGCACGTTTTGATAGTAGTCGCCTAAAAATGCAAGTGCCTGTTCGTGTTTTCCCTGTAGTTCTGTAAGAGCCGGTTTGGACATCTTAGGCAAAAGCAGCGGCCCGTCTGTAGCCAATTGTGCGGCTTGGCTTTCTTGCCAAGCTTCAGCTACCCAAGGATGTACATTGGGATCTAAAGTATTTTCTTTTATATATTTGTCATAATAGAGTTTTAGTTTTTCTTTGTTGCGTTTTTCTCGTAGCATATTGTCCCTCCTGCATTCACCGCAAAACTGTCGTTAGTAGCATCATATCACATTTTAATGCGGTTTCAAAAGAATAGTATAGTCAAATTTGATAATTTTGTCTATTTTTTTGTAAATACAAATTTTTTTGAATTTTGTTCCATATGGTGAATTACTGTGCCGAAATCGGAATTTTCAGCAGGACTTTGCCATTCTATATCGTATTATTTTCAATATAAAATGGTATTTTGTTTTACTATATGGAATAGAGGCTTGTCTGATATAAGCCTTATAACACAGGAGGAATGAAAATGGAAGTCAGACATTCGGTGCATCCCGAAGATGTAAAACGGTATACAACAGAGGAACTAAGAGAACGTTTTCTGATTCAAGATTTATTTAAACAAGATGAAATGACTATGATCTATAGTCACGTAGATCGCATGATTACAGGCGGCTTATGTCCGGCCAAGCCGATAGAATTGACTGTACAAGGAAATATGGGTGTTGATTATTTCCTAGAAAGACGTGAAATGGGCATTATTAATATCGGTCCTGCTGGCCAGGTAGAGGTAGATGGTACAGTCTACGAACTGGCAACCACCGATGGCTTGTACATTGGCAAAGGGGTAAAAAAAGTTGTTTTTTCTAGTAAAGATAGTAAAAGCCCTGCTAAGTTCTATTTTAATAGCGCTCCTGCTCATGCCACGTATCCTACTGTCAAAATTGAACGAAGCCAGATTACGCCCAATCATCTAGGGTCTATTGAATCGTCGAATGAACGTAATATTTATAAGTATATTCATCCTTTAGGTGTACAAAGCTGCCAGCTAGTTATGGGGATGACGGCGTTAGAACCAGGAAATATGTGGAATTCCATGCCTTGCCATACGCATGAACGCCGCATGGAGGTTTATTTATATTTCAATCTACCAGAAGACTCTGTTGTGTTTCATTATATGGGCGAGGGAACACAGACGCGTCATATTGTTATGAAAAACGAAGAGGCAGTCATTTCGCCTAGTTGGTCAATCCACAGCGGTGTAGGCACCCATAATTACACTTTTATTTGGGGCATGGCTGGCGAAAATCAGACATTTGACGATATGGACGGCATCGCTATGATTGATATGCGCTAATACTAACAAACGCAGGCGAAGGAGTGAGTAATGTGGGACTTTTTGATTTGAATGGTAAAGTTGCAATTGTAACTGGCGCTGGTACCGGGTTAGGTCAAGGGATGGCTGTAGCATTGGCAAAGGCTGGCGCTGACATTGTTGGCGTTGGTACGCGTAATCAAGCCGAAACAAAAGGGTTCATTGAGCAAACCGGTCGAAAATTTTTAGAAGTTACGGCAGATCTTACGAGTACAGCGCCGATTCAGGGCATTGTCGATCAAGCCGTGGCGACCTTCGGGCATATTGATATTCTTGTAAATAATGCTGGAATTATTCGTCGGGCTGACGCCATTGACTTTACGGAAAAAGACTGGGATGATGTGATGAATCTCAATATTCGCAGCCTCTTTTTCTTTTGCCAAGCCGCGGCTAAACAATATATGAAGCAAAATAACGGTGGTAAGATTATTAATATTGCCTCGATGCTTTCATTTCAAGGCGGCATCCGCGTGCCTTCCTATACGGCCAGCAAAGGCGGTGTTATGGGCGTAACGCGTCTCTTGGCTAATGAATGGGCGAAACACAATATCAATGTCAATGCGATTGCGCCAGGTTATATGGCCACCGATAATACGGCGGCGTTACGCAGTGATGAACAGCGAAACGGCGAAATACTCGGACGGATTCCGGCGGGACGATGGGGAACGCCCGACGATCTGGGAGGACCTGTCGTATTTCTAGCCTCAGAAGCGGCAAACTATGTACACGGTTATACTCTGGCTGTTGACGGCGGTTGGCTAGCACGGTAAAATTGCATTAGCAAAAAGGTTTTACGGGAGGCATTATGGCAAATTCATTAGAAGTGCAATCACTGCATCGAGCTTTCGATATTTTAGAAGCCATCGGGTCTAGCACTACACCTGTCGGTTTAAAGCAAATTACTGAGATGACAGGGCTCCCGAAGTCAACCGTATATCGGCTGTTAAGCAATTTGGAAAATCGCAACTACATTACTTGTGATCATAATTCCACCTATCGGCTAGGACTGCAGCTATTAAAGTTAAATCAATTGGCAGAAAAAGATTTTGAGATAAAGAATGTAGCGAGAGGCTTTTTAGAAAGTCTCAATGCTTTTACGAAAGAAACGGTTCATTTGGCGATGCTTGATAAAAATCGCGTACTCTATGTTGATACGGTGGAAAGTCCTCATGCTTTACGGCTTGTAGCCAAGCTAGGTACAACGAATTCGGTGCACTGTACGGCTTTAGGTAAAGCTTTATTAATTGGCCATAGCGACAGTGATATCGAAAAGATTCTTCGAGAGCAGGGTATGGACGTACGGACCGAATATACGCTTGCAACGCCGGAGAGCTATTTAACAGAAATGCGGATTGTCCGTCAAACTGGTTATGCTCTTGATGATCGCGAAAGTGAACTAGAAGGCCGCTGTATTGGCGCGCCGATTTATAATCGGTCTGGTGAAGTGATTGCAGCAATTAGCATTTCTGGCTTGGCAGCGCGCTTTGCTCGTGAATTTATTGAAAAAGAAGTGGTTCATCGTCTATTAGAGGCGACCCATACGATTTCCAAGACCTTCGGTTATACCGTCTGAAGCTAAAATCATCAAAAGGTAAAAATACTAGATATAGTGAAATATTCGTAAGAAAGCGGACCTATATCGCTATAGATGGGAAAAGAGGCGACTTAAGTCACTAGCCCTTATTTTTTACCTTTGCTATAATTGAGAAAGAAAAAGTGGTGGGGGTAAGAAAAATGATTATCGACGGTGTGACAGTGGTAGCAGACGCCGAATTGACACAGCAGGAAATTGAAACAGTGGTAGGTAATGAGCAAAAACTTTGGGCGGAGAAGCACAAGGAGTTGGCGGCAGTAGAGCTTTCGCTGCAGGATGACAATATTGTGGTCAAGGCTTGGGAAAAATCACCAGTTCGTCGGGTGCGACGTATTACTGGCTACTTATCAAATATTGAAAACTTTAATGATGCTAAACAGGCTGAACTGGCTCATCGTCAAGTTCACATGGCCTAAATCGAATCGTATGATGGTGTTGATCTCATAAATCTCTTGTTGCAAATGTTGCGACAAGGGATTTATTTTTTTGCAGCTATTGACAAGTGCGAAAATTTTCACTATGATATGTTTATATGATAATGATAATCATTATCATATAAACAGGAAAGGGGGAGACAAATGCAAGACGGTTTTTCGGAAGCAGCGCAGCAGTTTTACGAATGGCTTACCATCGAATTGGCGCCTACCATCTGTGGAAGCAAACCCTCAACGATCTTATCTTTAGTGGATACGCCGTTTCAGGCTTTGTTTACGCAGTGGCAAATTTACGGATTTGAATTTTTGCGTCAGGAAAAAGTCCGCTTTTTAGTTTTACGGCAAACTAAGCAGCGTCATACCGTTTTATTTTATCGACCGGATGTGTTGGAAAAATGCTTGAAAGACGATGAACACCGGTTTTTTTTAGAAAGTCTAGGGTATCCTGTAGAGGCGGGAATTCATGCTTGTTTGAATTTACTAAAAGAACGTTTTCAATATGCTTGCCCGCATGAACTAGGCTTGTTGCTGGGAATTCCCCTGAAAGACGTGTTGGGCTTTATGGGAATGTCTAGTTTACCGCTGACTTGTCGCGAAGAATGGTGTGTCTATGGCAATCCTGACGAGTCGTTAGCACGCATGGAAAGATTTATGCAAGATCGTTGTGAAGTCGCGGCTTTTTTGGCAGCCGGTATAAGTTGTTACGAAATTTTATCTGGTGTTGTGGTTCAGCCACAACGTAATCTAGCTGTTTCGGTTGCTTGATTTTAAAAAAATCTTTGAATACATACTAAAGAATTAAGAAAAGAGGTTAGTAAGATGAAAAAAGTACTTGTTGTATATTGGAGTGGCACAGGCAATACGGAAGCAATGGCGGAGGCAATTGGCGCTGGCGCAAGCGAAGTAGCAGACCGGGAAGTGGCAGTGCTTTCTGTTGCTGATGTGACGAAAGAAGCTGTTTTACAGGCGGAATTATTAGCTTTTGGCTGTCCAGCTATGGGAAATGAAGTTTTGGAAGAAAGTGAGATGGAACCTTTTATTGAATCGCTTTCTGGCGAGGAAGGGGCCGCAGAAAAAGTCGCTCTTTTTGGCTCTTATGATTGGGGTGACGGTCAATGGCTGCGCGATTGGGCCGATCGTATGACGGATATGGGGTTTTCGCTGCTCGGAGAAGGTCTAGCCATACAAAATGCGCCTGATGAAACAGGTTTAGCAGAATGCCGTGAACTAGGCAAGCAGTTAGCTTCTTTATGATTTTAGAATAGCAGATAGGAAAGTGAGGTGGGTTTTATGTCAATTGTCGTTGTTGGTGCCGATTATTTGGGGAGTATCGAAAAGCGGTTGCAGTCGCTCGGAGTTACGGAAATTGTTCATATTTCAGGCAGAAAAGCTGCAACGAAGAATAAGGTGAGTCTACCGAAGTCGACTGCCTTTGTTCTGGTTATGACCGATTACGTAAATCACCGGACTGCTGAGACTGTAAAAAATATGGCTAAGTCGCAAGATATTCCGCTTGTTTTTTCGAAGCGTTCTTGGAGTGCCGTAGAAGAAAAATTGACTGCTGGCAAGCTGTTGTCAGCCGTAAAATAATGGGGTTTCTTTTAGGGGGAGAAGTTTTTAGATGGTTAAAAAATTCGCATTAATGATGGTTGTTGGAATGCAATTAGTGGGAGTAGGGACAGCTTTGGCAGCTGAAGTGAATTTTAGCGGCGATGCTTCATTGAAATATGAAAAAGATACGATGGATGGCGAGGCGGATCACTCGGGGGTAATGAGTACTGTCAAAGTCAAAATGGAAGCCGATCTTGGCAATGGTTGGAGTTTGTTTGGTCGAATTGGCGCGCAGCATGCGACCGATCCTGTTTTGGCCGATTTTAACCCAGATGCTTACAGATCTGGGAAAAAGACCGTTGTTGGTTTTGATCAGTTTGGCATAAGTTATAAGCAAGATGATTTGACCTATCGGTTTGGCCGCCAAGATGCTACCGTTGGGACAACAGCGCTTCTTTACAGTCGTTCTGATTCCAATATTGGGAAACATCAATTTGTTGACGGACTGAGTGTAACTGGGAAAACTGGCGTGGTAGATCTTTCTGTTCTTGCGGCCAGAGAAGATAATGTTACTTCAGAAAAAAATAAAATTTATGCCGTTAGAGCGGGCTTTTCGCCGGAAGAAGATTTTTCATATGGTTTGACGCTGGGCCGTTATCACTATGATGGCGGTGATACGACAAATCACTGGGCTGTTGATACGACCTATAAAGCCGGAAAACACAGCTGGACAATGGAATATACAAAGTCGAATCGTAGTGAACAAAATAAAGCATACGCAGCGAATTGGAACTATGATTTTGATGGACAGCTTGGCGCCTATGTGACAGCATTTCGCGTAGAAGCAAATGGCGACATGGGTGGACAAAGCGATTTTGATAATAATAATAAGGGAATATACTATGGCCTGACCTATAAGTTCTCTGATGTTGATGGCGTGGAAGTTGTTTATAAAGATCAGAAGACACTTGATGCCGGTGTAAATAATACAAAACTGGAAGCGACATATACGCATAGTTTCTAATTTATTTTGTCTCTATAGTGATAATGATAATCACAATCATGATTCGTATGATTTAAAATATTATATAACTTATGTAACCGAAATTGCAGATGTGTAAGGAGTGGCAGGGAGAATTCTTGTGAATTTTCCCTGCTATTTCCATTTGCAAATTGAAATAATTTCATTATTTTAAAATAAGTGGTTGACAAGTTATAAAATGGAATCTATACTTGTTCATGTTAAATGATATTGATTATCGTTATCGACTTAAGATGGTTTTATACATTGATGGAGGCGCATGGTTACGATGAAGCGAGCAGCTTGGTTTAAAATTGTGCTGGCAGCTAGTTCAACGGCAGCAATTTTCTTTGCTTTTTTGCCTTTAGGAAGGGTCCTTTTTTACAGCAATGCGAAAGCCGCGGCAGTTCAGCCACCTCATCAAAATTGGCGCGACGGTCTTTATGAGGGTTCAGCTGTCACGGAACGAGGCGAGGCCCGTTCCGTAGAAGTAATGGTTGAGTCTGGTAAAATCCACCATGTAAGATCTTTGGATCAAGGAATTGTGTCGCCTGTAGATGCGAAAGTGATGAGGGAAGTGGCTCGCTCTATGGTTGCCGCTAATTCCAGTGATATTGACGGTGTAAGCGGCGCTACCATGAGTAGTAAGACAATTATAGCGGCGGCTCAAAATGCCCTGTCCAAAGCGGAAGTTAAAGGGGAATAACGTCATGGAAGCGATACGGTTTAATCAAGCTGCTTTTATTCTTGATACGAGCCAGCCAAAGATTGCTGCTATCCCGCGCGTGGAAGCGCCGAACTTTTATGAAGACGCTGCAGTCTTTATGGACACCATTATAAGTCTTGTTTTATATGGCGGGCGAGCCAAAGAAGCTAGTGAAGCTGTTTTTGCTGTGTTTAAACGAATCGAGAAGCTATGCAGCCGCTTTGATCCGACGAGTGAAGTGTCTGAAGTCAACCAAGCCGCTGGTTATGAACCTGTACCAATTAGCAAAGAGTTGTTTCAGCTTTTGACAATGGGAAAAGATTTGTCGGCGCTGTTTGAGGGGAATTTTGATATTACGATTGGTCCTGTTAGTTCTTTGTGGCAAGTCGGGTATAAAACGGGCCAGCGTCCGGCGGCAGCGCAACTACAGGAGGCCAGGGCGTTGGTTGATTACCGCAAGTTGCATCTTGCTAGTGGCGCTGCTTTCTTGTCAGAAAAGGGAATGATGCTTGATTTGGGTGGTTTAGCCAAGGAATATGCCTTGTATGAAGCCTGCCGTATACTGCCTGACTTTGGCGTAACTGCTGGATTGATTAATGCCGGCGGTGATATTTGTACTAGCGGCGTTAAACCAGACCAAAGCCAATGGCGGGTGGGGATTGAACATCCGCGACGGTCTGGCGAGCTGATTGCTGAGGTTACTCTAGATCAATGGGACACCGTAGAAACTTCGGGCGATTATCAGCGGTTTTTTGTAGAAGCAGGCAGTCGCTACAGTCACATTTTTGATCCTACTACAGGGTTGCAGCCCGGTGGATTGGCAAGCGTGTCGCTTATTTATCGACAAGCCGATCAAAAGCTGAAACTACCGAGTTGCGCTTTTTTAGCGCTGGGAATCGAGAAAAGTCTGGTTTTCTTAGAAAACTTCCCTGGTGTCGAGGCTTTTTTTATTACACAAGAAGGCAAGACCGTAGCTACGGATGGTTTGATTCCTCATATGGATTTTTAAAGTAGGCAAGAAGGAGGATCTTATTGTGGATTTTTTACAGGAAAGTATTGCTTTATTTCATAAGGGCGGTCCCGTTATGTATGCACTGCTGTTAAGTTCCTTTTTTGTTGTTGCAGTTGGTATCGAGCGGTTTTACTATTATCGGCAGGCTTCGATCCCTTTTTCGACCTTTAAAGAAAAATTAGAACCCTTATTACAACGCAAAATGATTAGTGAAGCGCAAACTTTTTGCCAGAACGGTTCCACCGTTGTTGCGGTCGTTGCCGGAGCTGGGATTGAAGCGTTTCAACAGGGGAGAAATGCAGAAAAAGCTATGGAGAGTGCCGCTACTTTTATGGCGGCCAAACTTCGCGAACGGCTCAATTATGTAAGTACTGTTGTTACCTTAGCACCGCTGATGGGGCTTTTGGGGACTGTTGTTGGTATGATTAATTCTTTTAGTGTTTTTAATGTGGCCCAGGGTGAACCGGGAGCGATCACTGGTGGCGTTGGCGAGGCTTTAGTTGCTACAGCCAGTGGTCTTTGTATTGCCATTTTAGCTTTGATGATTTACACGTATTTTTCTCAGAGGTTAGATAGCTTAGTTACTGATATAGAACAAACAGTAGCCCTTGTTATGAGTCGTTTGCCTCATGGTAGAACAGAGCGGGGGGAATTTCATGAAATTGCGTAGTTTGCGCCTAGAAGGGCAGCCGCAGCTAATGATTATTCCGATGATTGATATCATCTTTTTTCTCTTGGTGTTTTTTATGATGAGCACTTTGTATATGGTTCAGCAGCATACGATCTCGATTAATCTGCCACAGGCGGCAGCAGCCCGTATGGATCGTACACAAAGTACGGCAATTACTGTTTTGGCGGATGGGTCTGTTTTGTTTGAACAAGAACCTCTAAGTCTTACACTGCTGCAAAATCGCACAAAGGTGGCACTTGCTGCGACACCTGAAACTATTTTTGTATTGCGAGCCGATAAAAAAGCGGAGTATGAAAAAGTTGTGGCTGTTTTAGATGAACTGAAGGGCGCTGGAGCTCGACGGATTTCAATTGCCACAGAGCAAAAGGCGGGTATTCGGTAATGGTAAGAAGGATTCGCTGGCCTAAAGCTTGGTGTTTATCCCTAACGTTTCATGCTCTTATTTTAGGCAGTTTTTTATGCTTAGAGGCTTTTTTATTTGCTGCTCCGCCGCCGCTTCACGAAGAAACTCCCTTGGAAATAATCGATATGGGAGCAGAGCAAGAAGAAACCGCAGCTACAGTCCCTCAGACGGTGGCTGCGACGCAGGAAACACCTCCAGAGATACCGCCAGAACCAGCAGATCAGCAAGAAGAACAGGTTGTCGATACTCTTGTCAGTGAATTAGGTAAAGAGTCAATCAAGGAAAAGGCGCTGCCTGTACTTGCTGCCAATGCTGTTGGCGTGGCGGCGCCCGGGAAAAGTAAAGCGATGGGAACGCCACCAGAAGTAATTACCCGCGTCTATCCAGATCCTAAATCAGGCAAGGGTTTTAAAGGGCAAGTTGTTTTACGTGTACAGATTCTTGAGACAGGATTGCCGGGAAATATTATTGTTTCTCGTTCTTCGAGCCGCAAGGAAATTGATGGGGCGGCTATTGCTGCCGCCAAGCTTTGGCGGTTTAAACCAGCCAAAGATCATGAAGGGAATCCTATGGTTTGTACAACCATTTTGATTATTTCTTTTGATAAGTCGCAACAAGTTCCTAATAAGCCAGAAACATAAATTTTTTCGTTAGACATTGAGAATGATTATTGTTATTAGTTGCGTTATGCAATATCTTTGCAACTTGTTTCTTGGCAATAAAATTTTATTTTTAAGCACTATCAAAATCATAAGAAAGATGAAAGATGAGAGAGGAGGTGAAGGAGATGCAAAAAAAATTTATGGCTGTTTTTATTTGCCTGATGTTGTTAGTTTTACAAGGCATGGGGTTTGCGGCGCCTAAATGGAATGATGTGGTTACCCGTATCGAAAAGTCCATGAATCAATCCTTAGCCGTGTATGAAGCGGGCGATGTAGCAGGGGCCAAAAAGCTTGTCAATGACACGTACTACGGGATCTATGAGAAAGATGGCATGGAAATGGCTGTTCGATCTACCGTTTCGAGCAAGCGGGCTGGTCTTACGGAGTACAAATTTAGCACTGTTAAAAAATTAATGACCAATCAAGCTCCTTCCAGCGAAATTAAAAAAGAAATTACTGAAATGATTTCGATGATGCGCGAAGATGTAAAGAAGATGTCTGGCAGCAATAAAGAGCAAAGTTCCTGGGAAAGTTTTTGGCCAGCTTTTTTAATTCTGGTTCGCGAAGGCGTTGAAGCGATTTTAGTGATTGGTGCAATTTTAGCTTATCTTATTAAATCCGGTAATGGTGATAAAACCCAGATTGTTTACTCTTATTCGGGAGCTGCGATCGTCGCTAGTTTTCTGACAGCAATTGCTTTCCACTCTTTAGTAGGGGCTAGCGGCGCTAATCAGGAGATTTTAGAAGGCGCAACCATGCTTGTTGCTGTAGCTGTGTTGCTTTCCGTAAGCTATTGGATGGGCGCAAAGTCTGACCAGAAACAGTGGAAAGAATATATTGAAGGCAAAGTGCAAAAATCACTTACAAGTAGAAGCGCTTTTGCCCTTGGTGCGGCCTCTTTCTTAGCTGTATACCGTGAGGGTGCCGAAGTCGTTTTGTTTTATCAGGCTTTATTTAATGAAGCCGGGGATGATATGCAGATGATTTGGTTTGGGTTTGGCGCCGGCTGCTTGGCCTTAGCTGTAATTTTTGCTTTGGTTCGTTATGGTACTTTGAAAATTCCGCTTAAACCGTTTTTTCAAGGAACCAGTATCTTTATGAGTCTGTTAGCAGTTAGTTTTGCCGGAGGCGGTATGAAAGAGCTGCAAGAAGGCGGCGTTGTTGGTGTAACGCCGATTGATGGGTTCCCCATGATTGATTTATTGGGCATATATCCTACGTGGGAAACTTTGCTGCCACAAGTCATTCTCTTACTGTTACTTGCAGCCGGTTTTATTTACCAAAAAAAGAAAATGCAGGAGGTCGTATCATGAGAAAACGGTTTTTATCAATGACTTTTTTAGCTTTATTTACTATGGCGATGTCAGCTGCGCAATGCTTTGCTGCTGGCTTCCAGGAGTATCCGATTGGTGAAGAGCAGGAAGTACCGGAAGCAAAATTGAAAGTGGCTGTTGTTTACTTTCAGCCAGTGCCAATGGAGCCAGCTGGAATGGGTCTTACACCGGATAAATCGGATATCCATTTAGAAACAGATATTGCGGCAATTGAAGGGAATGAAACCGGTTTTGGCGTTGGCGAATGGATTCCTTATTTAACGGTGCATTATACATTGAAAAAACAGGGAACAGACCAGGTTATCGAAGGTAATTTAATGCCTATGAATGCCAGCGATGGTCCTCACTACGGTGCCAATGTAAAAATGCTTGGCGCTGGCACTTATGATGTAACTTTTACAATCGATAGCCCTGAACGTCAAAACTATATGCTCCATGTTGATAAAGAAACAGGCGTTCCTGGACATTTCTGGGACAAACCAATTACGCTTCATTGGGTCTTTGACTACGTTCCGAGAAGCTGGTAAGAAATACGGTCCGGGGCCCTGTGCCTCGGGCCTTTTCACCAATTTCGCCTGTTATGAAAGGAGAATGGCATGTTACAGGCTCTACTACAAAGCCTAATTCCCGTTTTAGAAAATGTCGTTATGGCTGCAATTCCTTTAGCATTGCTTTTAGCGCTCTCTGGACAAGAGAAAAGTCCCGTTATGAAAAAATGGCTTTGGCGGGGTGTCCTTTGGGGAATGATTGGCGCTTTATTTATTGCTACAGTCAAACTGGGTTCTCGCGCTGTCAAGCGTGAAGTTTATGAAGGGCTAGTTCTTTTGGGCGGATTTTCGGCAGAAACTTTACTTTTGCTCTTATTGGGCTTTCGCTATCACGGCAAGTATCTTCGTTTCAGTGAGAAGTTTTTGCCTTTGGTTACTTTCGCCAGTGCTCTTTTTCTTTGTTTATATCATGGATTAGAATTTTTGCTTTTCCCGCTGAATCTTGTTGTTATAGCCGATACGCTTACTATGACTGCTATTATTTACAAGCTAAGCGGCTTTCTCCTCGCTTTTATTTTGGCCTGGATTGCTGGGGTGGCAGTGTTTAAGGCCGCGGCGGCTTTACGTACTAAACCTCTTTTAACGGTATTTTCGATTCAGTTTATTACGCTTTTGGCAGAACAGGGTGTTTTGTTGGTCCAAGTTATGATGTTGCGTCGGTTCATTCCGATTAGTCGGGAGCTTATGGCAATTATGGCTCCCTTAATTAACCATAAGGTCTGGTTTCTCTATTTATTACTGGCAATGACCGTAATTTTGCCATTTACGCTGCTCTTCCAGAAACGACCTGATAAACCGCAAGGGTCTAATCCGGCGCAATATCGTAAAATGCTAATCACGGCTCGTCATAAAAAACGCTGGGCTGGGGCTGTGGCTATTTGTTTAGGACTCTTTTTCCTTCTTTCTACAGCAGGCATGTCTTATGCGGAAAAACAATCGGAGCTTGTTCCAGCCATTGCGGTTAAGGCTTCAGGTAGTGACGTGCAGATTGCTTTGGAGATGGTCGAAGATGGTCATCTGCACCGCTTTTCCTATCAGGCGACAAATGGGGCTACTGTACGATTTATTGTCATTAAAAAAAGTGGTTCTGCTTATGGCATTGGTTTTGATGCTTGTGAAATCTGCGGTCCTACCGGTTATTTTGAACGAGACGGACAAGTTGTTTGCAAATTGTGTGATGTAGTAATGAATAAAGCGACAATTGGTTTTAAAGGCGGCTGTAATCCGATTCCACTGGAATATAAAGTAGCTGACGGGAAAATTGTTGTTCCTCAAGCCGCGTTGGAAAAGGAAAAAGATCGCTTTAAATAAGGAGGATCATTATGTTTTGGCGGATGCTGCAAGGGGCTCTGTTTCGTCAGAGTCGCAAGATGGCCATGGTAGCTGTTACGATTGCACTGGGCGCTTCGCTGACCACTGCTATGCTCAGCGTAATGTTCGATGTAGGCGATAAGGTGAATAAAGAATTGAAGGCTTACGGCGCCAATATTACAGTGACGCCTCGCTCGGCTTCACTGTTGCAAGATCTTTACGGTGTTGATGCTAGCGTTAGCAGCGGCAAGTATTTACAAGAAAGCGATCTGGGGAAATTAAAAACAATTTTCTGGGCAAATAATATTGTGTCTTTTGCACCGCTCCTCGAGACTAAGGTCCAGGTTGGACCGAATCAGGGGGAAGTAACGCTCATTGGTACTTGGTTTCAGCATAATTTGCTGTTGCCTACTGGCGAAACCGCAACGGCAGGCATTCAAGAACTGAAATCCTGGTGGGCGGTAGCCGGTCAATGGCCGAGCGATGGGGATCAACAGGGAGTCTTAATTGGCGCAACTCTAGCGAAGAAACTAGGCCTTAAAGTAGGCGACTCTTTTTCAGTCGCTGTAAACGGACAAGAGCAACCGCTTATCGTACGCGGCGTTTTGAATAGCGGCGGTCCGGAAGATGAGCAGATCTATGCTTCGCTTTCACTGGTGCAACAAGCACTTCATGTGCCTGGGCGAATCGGCAAAATTGAAGTTAGCGCTATTACGACGCCGGAAAATGATTTGGCGCGCAAAGCGGCCCATGATCCGAAAAGCTTGTCCTTAAAAGAGTGGGAGACTTGGTATTGTACCGCCTATGTAAGTTCTATATCGTATCAAATTGAAGAAGCGATAGCAGGAGCGAGAGCAAAAACGGTAAGGCAAGTAGCGGAGTCGGAAGGGACGATTTTGGAGAAAACACAGTTACTTATGGTTCTTATTACTTTGCTTAGTCTAGCTGGATCGACTCTCGGCATTTCCAATTTACTTACGGCAAGCATGATGGAGCGGAGCCGTGAGATTGGGTTATTAAAAGCGATTGGCGCTACTGATTCAGCTGTACTTTTGCGGACTTTGGCGGAAGTCACTGTGACGGGGTTGATCGGCGGCTTTGGCGGTTATATTCTAGGGCTTGGTTTTGCCCAGATTATTGGGCGAAGTGTTTTTGGCACGGCTATTTCCGTTGATCCGATCGTGATTCCTTGGGTGATCGGCCTAGTTTTACTCGTAACTCTACTGGGCAGTTTGCCGGCTATTCGCATGCTTTTGTCGCTGCGGCCGGCTGCTGTGCTTCATGGCAGGTGAAAACATGACAAGACGCAAGATGTTTGGAATTATGATTTGGAGCGCTTTGCTACGGCGGCGCTCGCGTATGCTCATTGCTCTTTTGGCTGTGGCGATTGGCGCAACGGTCGTTTCGGGCCTTGTAACGATTTACTATGATGTACCGCGGCAAATGGGGCGAGAATTTCGTTCTTACGGCGCCAATCTTCTGTTGATTCCATCAGGCGATCAGCAGTTTATTGGCAGTGATACGGTTCAGACGGTAAGTTCTCTGCTTCCTGCGGATAAAGTCGTGGGAATAGCTCCTTATTTATATGAACGGATTAAGGTGAATGAGCAGCCCCTTATGGCTGCTGGCACGGATCTAAAGTCCGTTAAGGCTGTAAGCCCTTATTGGCAGATTCGCGGCGAATGGCCGAAGGAACAGCAACAAGAAGTGCTGCTTGGTGCGGAAGTAGCGGAACTGCTCAAAGCGGAACCGGGGCAAAGCATCACTTTGGGGACTGGGGAGACAGAGCAGTCCGTCAAAGTAGCGGGTATTGTCCGTACAGGCGGCTCCGAGGAAGCCTTCGTTTTCTTACCGCTCGATCTTTTGCAGTCAATGCTGCATAAAGAAGGTCAGATTAGTTTGGCTCAGGTTAGTGTTGCGGCAACAGAGCCAGAATTGAATCACTTTATCAAAGAAGCCAGTGAGAAAACGCCGGAAGTAGCGCCACAACTGGTGAAACGCGTGACTCAGTCGGAAGAGACAGTACTTGGCAAGCTGCAATCGCTAGTGTATCTTGTGACAATTGTGGTGCTTCTCTTAACTTTGATTTGCGTAGCAACAACAATGATGGCTGTCGTAACGGAACGGCGCAAGGAGATTGGGCTAAAGAAAGCATTAGGCGCCGAAAACAGGACAATTGCTCTTGAATTTTTGGGCGAAGGCCTGGCGCTTGGCGCTCTGGGCGGTTTGCTTGGTACGGCGATGGGCTTTTTCTTTGCCCAGGCGGTGAGTGTGAATGTGTTTGGTCGCGTTATTTCATTTCAGCCGCTCATAGCTCTATTGGCGCTGGCTCTTTCCATTCTCGTTACAGGCGCTGCTTGTTTCATTCCTGTAAAAATGGCGACTGAAGTTGAACCAGCCATCGTATTGCGCGGTGAGTAGAAAGGAAGAAGAACGATGAGCTTATTAGAATTAAACGATGTTTCCATGATTTACGATACAGTGGCAGCACTGCAACATATTCATCTTACAGTGGAACAGGGCGAATGGGTGGCGTTAATGGGACCGTCTGGCTCTGGCAAGACAACCCTGATGAATATTATTGGCTGTATGGATAAAGCGTCTGGCGGGTCCGTTAAATTAGATGGTCATGATTTTTCAACAGTGAGCAGTAAGGAACTTACCATGCTGCGCCGAGAAAAAATTGGTCTTGTCTTTCAGCAGTTTCATCTTGTCCCCTATTTGACCGCTTTGGAAAATGTGATGGTTGCACAATATTATCACAGTATGCCTGATGAAACAGAAGCTCTTGACGCATTGCAACGAGTGGGACTGCGTGAGCGGGCGCGGCATTTGCCAAGTCAGCTTTCTGGCGGTGAGCAGCAGCGTGTTTGCATTGCTCGCGCGCTTATTAATTATCCAACCCTTATTTTGGCGGATGAGCCGACGGGAAATCTTGATGAAGCCAATGAAAAGATTGTTATGGAACTGTTTCGAGAGCTCCATAAAGAAGGTCATACGATCATCATGGTGACGCATGCGCCGGAAGTAGCTGAACAGGCGGAGCGCTGCATAGTGCTGGAGCATGGCAAGATTGCTCGTACGATTCAAAATCCAGCGAAAAGTGCGAATGAAAAAAATGCTGCAAAGGCAAAGGGGGGGGAAAGGAATGAATAAATGGGGCGCAGTTGTTCTTGCCGGAACGCTTTCAGCCGGCTTGTTAGTTGGTTGTGGCAATCAGCAGGCTAAGGATTCGCATGAAGGTCATGAAGGCCATGAAAATCAGGCGAAACAGGCTGCAGCAGCTTATAAAGACGGCACCTACAAAGGGGTAAGCAGTCCTGACGAGCGCGGCGCTGTTGGTCAAATTACTATCATAGTGCAGCAAGGCAGGATTAGTAAGGCTGATTATGAAGGCGTCCAAAAGGACGGCAAGATTAAAGATGCTGATTATGGTAAAACAAACGGAAAAATTGAAAATCCGGAGTTTTACAAGAAAGCGCAGCAGGCTTTACAAGGTGCGCGGTCATACGGATCAAAGCTTGTAGCTGTACAGGATGTAGCTAAAGTCGACGCTGTCTCTGGCGCCACAGTTTCCTATAAACAATTTGCCGAAGCGGCGACAAAAGCGTTAGAACAGGCTCACTGAGCTTTAAAAATACATTATGTGAAAATCTGCGTCGACTTCTGTCGGCGCTTTTTTATTGACAAAGTTAACAAAATAGGCTAACCTTATCAGGTAATGATAATCATTATCAACAACATAGCGAGCATATATTTAAAATTATCATTACTGGTTTATTTTAGGAAGGAGGAGCGGAATGAAGGTTGTTTCGAAGGTACGACTTCTTTTTTTATTCATTTCGCTGGGCCCTTTAGTTCTTTTACTAGCCGTAACGCAAGGGCGACTTTTACAGTATCCTTTGTTTGATACAGCTTTGGCTTTAGCTGTATCTACGGCAATTTTAGTTAGCTTTTTAACTCCGGATGCGGCGGCACGGTTCTTAGTTTTAAAATCTTTGCATGAAATTCACCTCTTTTGCGATCGCGTTAAACAGGGGGATTATCTTGCATTTTCTTTGCCAAATCAAGGTGCTTGCAAAGATGATGAAAATGAAATTCAGCTATTAATGCGGGATTTAAACTGGATGCTTCATCAGATTGAATTACGGGAGACTAAGTTAAAAGTAACGATTGGGCAGCTATCAGAAGCAAAAAGTAATTTACTAGCACAAAAAGAAGCTCTAGCAGTAACAAATCGTCGGTTAGCCGAGCTGGCTATGTCTGATTCTCTCACCGGTCTTGCCAATCGGCGGCACTTTTTTGATCATTTGGAAAGTGCCTTGTATCAAAAGAGTTGTTGTATTGATGCCGTAGCGTTATTAATTCTAGATATTGATCACTTTAAAAAAGTAAATGATGCTTTTGGTCATCAGGCTGGGGATGCTGTGTTGGTGGATTTTTCTCAACTGTTGTTGACTGGCGTTCGGCAGGGGGATTTACCAGCACGAATCGGTGGCGAAGAGTTCGCTGTTTTATTAGTTGGCACAGGACTTAGGGAGGCTCTAGGTTTAGCCGGGCGGATTCATAAAATGGTACAAAATCATTCTTTTACTGACGGCAGTGGGCGAACTATTGCTGTTACTTGTTCGATCGGGGTTTGCTGCTTTCCCCAAATGGATTTGTCTGATATACCGAAGTTATATAGTATGGCTGACCAGGCGCTTTATGCTGCCAAGGGTGCCGGACGCAATCAGATTTTTTATATAGACTTAACGCCAGAGCCCCATACCGTTCGGTTCGCTTGACGTTGACAAATTTGGCAGAGGCCATTATACTGAAAGAGGATTTGCGATAATGATTATCAATATCGGAGATAGAGAGAAAAAGTTTTATTTTCCTTCTTCTATCTTGCAGGCCGACATTCACGAAGTTGTTGATGCTTTTACAACGGCTATTGATGCGAAGCATCCCTATACAAGGGGACATTCTGATCGTGTAGCCGATTTAGCGTTGGCGATTGCTCGCCGGGCTGGTTTTTCGGAAAACTTTCAACACTTTGTTCATATTGCCGGACATCTGCATGATTTAGGGAAAATAGGTGTTCCTGATGCCATATTACTAAAGCCGGGAGCATTGACGAAAGAAGAATTTGATCAGATTAAGGCTCATGCAACGATTGGTTATGACATTCTATGCAAGGTAAAGAGCTGGGAGGCTATTGCCGACGCTGTGAGACACCATCATGAACGCTGGGATGGCGGTGGCTATCCCGATGGATTGGCGGGCAAAGCGATTCCTTTAGTTTCACGGATTATTACAGTAGCCGACAGTTACGATGCGATGACGAGTTCACGGGCTTATCGCAGTAGCTTGAGCCGTAAAGAGGCTTTAGCGGAAATTTGCCGCCATAGCGGTGCGCAGTTTGATCCTTATATTGTAAAAGTTTTTTTGCAGCTTCCTGCCGCTGTTGTGCCAGAGAAGCAAGTTAAAGAATAGAGAAAAGTGAGGCGAGACTATGTTTTTGCATGAAGTAGAGTCAGGGTCACAGGCGAAAGTCAAGAAAATTATTGGAACGGGACCATTGCAACGTCGTATTTTAGATATGGGAATTACACCGGGTACCCTTGTAAAAGTACAAAAGTTAGCCCCTTTAGGTGATCCGTTAGAAGTAAAGGCAAAAGGTTTTAATTTGTCACTGCGAAAAGCTGAAGCAAGCATGATTGAAGTAGAAGCGGTTTCCTAAAAAAAACTAGGGAGGATTTTATTATGCCTTTATCTTGTGTTGGGCCAGGTTGTCCTGTTCAAGTATCTGTTGTTAGTGGTGAAACAAAACTAAAAAATCAATTGCTTGGTTTTGGGATTTTACCAGGAGCTCCACTCGAAGTATTGCAGAAAAATTCATCTTCTCTAGTAGTCAAGGTGCGGGAAACCCGCCTGATGCTGCCGTTTCAGTTTGCTCACCATATTCATGTTCATTGAAGTTTATTTTTTATAGCAAAGCTGGTTTCACTAGACGAACCTAGTTAGAATCAATTCAATGAAATAGAAAGTATAGCTCAAAGAAATTTCAGTTATTATAATCCAAAAGTTAGGATAGGCTAACTCGTTAAAAGGAGAGAATCATGGAACGTAAACAGGTGACAATTGCTCTTGCTGGTAACCCGAATTCAGGCAAGACTACTTTATTTAATCAAATTACTGGCGCCAGACAACATGTGGGGAATTACTCGGGAGTTACTGTCGAAAAAAAAGAAGGCTACCGCAATTTTGGCGGCTGTGAGCTGTCAATTATTGATTTACCAGGAACCTACAGTTTGACAACGTATTCGCCAGAAGAATTAGTCGCACGCAATTTTATTGTACAGGAAAAACCTGATTTAGTAGTCAATGTACTTGACGCTTCAAACTTAGAAAGAAATTTATATTTGGCGCTGCAACTGCTGGAATTAGGACGACCTATGATATTTGCGTTGAATATGATGGATGTAGCGAAGTCACGCGGTATTACGATTGATGCGGCCGCCTTAGCCGAGAAGTTCGGTAATATTCCTGTTGTAGCTACCGTGGGCAGCCATGGCAAGGGTGTGGAAGAACTTTTACAAGCTATGGTTACGCCGCAACAGGCGCTTGCTTTTTCTATTTCTTATGGTGAAGGAATCGAAGCGGCGCTGTCAAAGTTGCAGTCGCAAACCGGGGCTTATGAGACGGAACTTAAATTTCCCGCACGCTGGCTGGCTTTAAAACTCTTAGAAAATGACAAGGATATACAAGCAAAGATTACTACACTCGCTGGCGGAAAAGAACTTGTAGCGCAAAGTCAACAATTGCGGCAGGAGCTTATCGCTGAATTGGGTGAAGATCCGGAAATGGCCATTGCTGCGAAACGCTATGAATTTATTTCACAAGTTTATGGTGCAGTGACTACGGTCAATAATCCTCATCAGGAAACGACATCTGATAAAATTGATAAGATTCTTACGAATCGACTCTTTGGGATTCCCATTTTTCTCGGTCTTATGTGGGTTGTTTTTAATCTTGTGTTTACGCTTGGCGCAATTCCGCAAGATGCTTTGACAGACGCAATCGGTAATTTTGGTAAATTTGTTGGCCAGTCTTTGCCTGATGGTAATTTAAAATCTTTATTAGTTGATGGGATTATTGGCGGCGTTGGTGCAGTAATTTCGTTTATTCCGCTGATCCTTATTTTGTTTTTTGCGATCTCCTTACTAGAAGATACGGGCTATATGGCGCGGGCTGCTTTTGTTATGGATAAGATTATGAATTTAGTAGGGCTCCATGGCAAATCCTTTATTCCGCTGCTGCTTGGTTTTGGCTGTGCAGTGCCGGCGATTATGGGGACCAGAACTTTGGAAAATCCTCGCGATCGTCTTGTGACAATTCTCGTCACACCGCTCATGAGTTGCAGTGCTCGTTTGCCGATTTATAGTGTTTTAATTGCTGCTTTCTTTTCTAATGAGGTAGCTGGAAACGTACTTTTCTCAATTTACTTACTTGGTATTGTCTTGGCATTGATCATGGCGAGAATTTTTCGTTCCGTTTTATTTCAAGGCGCCACAGAACCCTTTATCATGGAATTACCGCCTTATCACATGCCCACCTTCAAAGGTGTTTTGATCCATATGTGGGAGCGTAGCGTCCTTTATTTGAAGAAAGCCGGTACGATTATTTTAGCAGCATCTATTTTGATGTGGTTTTTAACGAATTTCCCTGATGATGTAACTTACTCTAAAGACTATGAAGCTCTGTCTGCTCAGGCCGAAGCGGCGTTTACGCAGCAGGTGGAAGAAGAAATTCAGCAGCCTCTGGCTATTGCTAATTTGGAAGAGAACGAAGCTCTTAACGAACTTATTGAAAAAATTACGGCGATTCATGATGATTTTGATGAGAAAACAGCCGATTTAGACGAAGATTCTGCTGAGTATGCGGCAGTTGCGACTGAGCGAGATGCGCAGCTTGCTGAATTAGAAACGGCGAATCCAGACTTGTTTACTTATGCTTCTCACTATGTAGAACTGAAAGATGATCTCAAAGAAGAGCAAGACAAGCTAGAAGAAGAAAAGGCTTCGGAAAAAATCAGTCAAAGTTATGCTGGTATGATCGGTCATTTCTTAGAACCGATTACAGCGCCTATCGGTTTTGACTGGAAGATTAATATTGCCCTTGTATCCGGGTTTTCGGCGAAAGAGGTTGTTGTAAGTACGCTAGGGACAATTTATAGCGTTGGCGGCGATGCTGAAAAGACCGTACCGCTACAGGAAGCTCTTAGCAAAGACCCGGCCTTTAATCCGCTTGTGGCTTACACTCTTATGGTATTTTGCCTTGTATATTCGCCTTGCCTGGCAGCCATTGCTACAATTAAACGGGAAACGAACTCGTGGAAGTGGGCTATTTTCGGCTCCGCCTACTCTACAGCCTTAGCTTGGTTTGTAGCCTTTATCGTCTATCAGACGGGCCTGTTTTTTGGCATCGGTTTATAATAGTTCAGTGAATAATTAGTCGAATCGTTGCGCAAAGGAAAGTGCCGCCAGATGAGAATCTGGCGGTTTTTTCTTTGCTTATTGACAGCAAGTGATGTAATGCCATATGATATACATATGAACATATATTCATATGTTGGAGGGTGAAACAATGAGAAGTATATTAGAAGATCATAGTATCGAACAAGAGTCGTTAGAAGCGACTCCCGTCTTGCAAAATAGTAGCAGTGGTGACTTATGTGAAACGCTGTGTTTTCACCCCGAAACAATTTGCCTGGCTAGGGCGGAATTGTTAGCTGAGGGCAAAGTGCAGCAGCTTGCTGAAATCTTTAAGATTCTTGGCGATCCGACGCGGATTCGGATTGTCCATCTCTTATCAAAGCAGGAACTCTGTGTGTGTGATATTGCGGCAACGCTGCAACTTGGGCAGTCAGCTGTATCGCATCAATTGCGTATCCTGCGAGGCGCTCGTGTCGTAAAATATCGTAAGGCTGGTAAAGAGGCTTGGTACAGCCTCGATGATGGTCATGTTATGGCGCTCTTATGTCAGGGGCTCGATCATATCAACCATTTGTGATAAGGGGGAAGGTTATGGAAAAGGCATTTGTAATTGAAGGCCTTGATTGTGCGGATTGCGCGGCTCATCTTGGCGAGTTAGTTGGAAAAATACCTGGTGTCGCTTTAGCAAAAGTGAATTTTACGGCAAGTAAGCTGCAAGTGATTTATGATGAAAATAGAGTCACTGTGGCGACGATTGATAAAGTGGTTCGTACGATGGGCTATCAAATGATTGATAGCCAGACCGCGAGGCCCAACGAAAAAGCTACAACAAACTGGTTTAAAAATCGTAAATTTTTTATCGTTGCTGCTTCTGGCATAGCCCTTTTGCTGGCAAATCTCTTAGAAGGGCTAGGACAGATTTCTTTGGCTGAGGCCTTTTATCTTGGGACTATGGTAATTGGCGGCTATCCTGTGGCGAAAAGCGGGCTTTATAGTCTAAAGCAGCGGAGTCTTGATACGAATTTTCTTATGCTGCTAGCAGCGATTGGCGCGGTAGCGATTGGTCAGTGGAGTGAAGGCGCTACGGTGGTCTTTTTATTCTCGCTAGGGAATTTACTGCAAGCCTATACGTTGTATAAGACTCGTTCTTCTGTGAACGCGCTTTTAGATTTAACGCCGGCGGAAGCGCTGGTACAGCGCGATGGGCAGGAAATTCGTCTGCCTGTCGAAGTGATTGAGATTGGTGATCGTGTGCTAGTCAAACCAGGGGAACGAATTGCTTTAGATGGACATATTTTAAGCAGCGCCACATCGGTGAATCAAGCGCCGATTACTGGCGAGTCTTTGCCTGTCGATAAAACCATTGGTGATACTGTATATGCTGGTACGATCAATGGCGAGGGCGCTTTTACCATGACAGTGACTCAGTTGGCTTCCGAGTCGACTGTAGCTAAGATTCAGCAACGCGTTGAAGCGGCTCAGGCGCAAAAAGCGCCGATTCAGCAGCTTGTGGATCGCTTTGCCGCTTACTATACGCCAGTCGTTATAGCCGGGGCTGTCCTGATGATGACAGTGCCGCCGCTCGTGTTTAGCGAGCCGTTTCAACCCTGGTTTTATCGGGCGTTGGTGCTGCTCGTCATTTCCTGTCCCTGCGCTCTCGTAATTTCTACGCCTGTGTCGATCGTCGCTGCTTTAGGAAATGCCTCGCGGCATGGTATTTTAGTGAAAGGCGGGAATTATTTAGAGGCCGCTGGCATGGTGAAATCGATTGCTTTTGATAAAACGGGCACACTTACAACTGGAAAACTTACGGTTACTGATGTACTTCCCATTGAGAATACGAAAACAGCGGAATTATTACAGGTTGCTGCCGCTTTAGAGCGGTGGTCAGAGCACCCCATCGCGAAGGCGATTATGGTAGAAGCCAAGCGCCTCAATACTTTAGAAACGGCACTAGAAGCGAAGGATTTTCAAGCTTTGCCTGGGCGAGGGGCTAGGGCCGAACTGGCTGACGGGACCCTTTTATACGGTGGCAATCGTCGTCTCTTCATGGAACGGAACTTGCCGCTGACCTTAGCAAGCGAGGCGGCTATCGCCTTAGAAGAAATGGGGAAAACAGTTGTTTATTTTGGCTCAGACAAAGAGTTCTATGGCGTAATTGCTTTAGCAGATCAAGTGCGAGAGCAAAGCAAAGCCACCGTTGCTTCGCTGCAGTCGTTAGGGATTGATTCCATCACGATGCTTACGGGCGATAATAGGTTAGTCGCAAAAACAGTAGCTGATTCACTAGGACTTCAGCAGTATTATAGTGAGTTACTACCCGAAGATAAAGTTACGGCGTTAAATAGTATTATCGCGCAGCAAGGGCAAATTCTGATGGTCGGCGATGGGATCAATGATGCGCCTGCTTTAGCCACGGCGCAAATCGGCGTAGCTATGGGGGCTGCTGGATCTGATGCTGCGATCGAAGTTGCTGATATTGCCTTACTCTCTGATGATCTTAGTAAACTTCCGTATTTAATCAGACTCAGCCGCCAGACTATGGCGATTATTAAACAAAACATTGTCTTTTCGATTGGCCTTAAAGGACTATTCGTAGTGGGAACTTTTTTCGGCATCGTCAATTTATGGCTGGCTATCTTCGCTGATATGGGCGCTTCGCTCTTAGTTACACTGAATGGGATGCGACTTTTGCGAGAGCAAAAATCAAGACTTTCTTAAATATAAAATATAAAGAGCATTTACGCTTGGCCTGAGGCTTAGTCGTAAATGCTCTTTGTTTTCATAACAATGCGTTAATTGGGGACTCTTATTATTAGGTACGATAATGTTTCATATCGGCACTAAAGTTGCGAATGACTGCTTTAAACTCAGTGATCTTTTCAAGCATGTCGCGTAACTTTTCATCGTAGATATGCACAGCAGAACTCATTTCCTGACTGGCTGCCGAGTTTTCTTCGGAAATCGCGGCGAGCGATTCGATTTTATCAGATACACGGTTCAGGCCTTCCATTTCTGCTTCCAGTTTATCAATCATATCGACAATGTTGTTAGCAACTAAATGAATATTTTCCACATGGCTGTTGTTCACATTTACAACATTGCCAAGCTGTTTGCTTTCTGTGTCGAGAATATCGAATTCTTTTTCGATGGAGAGGACGACTTCGCCGATCGTGCCTGTTAATATTTTTAGATCGCTAGAGATTTGTTCCGAGTGTTCGTGGGATTGTTCGGCTAATTTTCGCACTTCTTCGGCGACGACAGCAAAGCCGCGGCCTTGTTCACCAGCCCGGGCTGCTTCAATGGCGGCATTGAGAGCCAAGAGATTTGTTTGTCCGGCAATTGCTGCGACCATATTCGTGATTGCCGAGATATTGGTAGCCTGAGACTGGAGGTCTTCGGCGGCATTTTTTACTTTGGCAAAATGGACTAAGCTCGCGCCGATTTTTTCGCTGGAAGCTTGCACATCAGTGAACCCTTTATTGATTTCAGCAACGGCTGTTTCCAGACGTTGTTTATTCAAGGTTTGTTGAGTCATGACATCTTTTAGCGTATCAAGATTGCCTGTCAAGATTTCTACAGCGCTTTCTGTTTCTTGGGCTTGGCTGGAAGCCGCAGCAGCTACATCTTGCACTACATTCGTAATGCCTTGGGAGGTATCGCTCATGCGGTCGGCAAGACCGTTAAAATCATCGGCAAATTTGCCCATTTCATCAGTAATGCCTTTAAAGCCTACAAAGTCGCCTTTTAGCAGTTGTTTATAGCGGCGAATCATGGCAAAAATAGTTTCCAATTCATCAGAGGACTTGATTTTTTCTTCGGGAATATAGTTGCGTTCCTGCAAGTTTTGCAAGTCTTGTTTTATGGCCGATAACGGCGCCAGCAGTAACTGGGAAGCGCCGAAGGCGGAGAAGCCGCTGACGAGAGCAAGCCACAGCGGAGCGTTTAGACCAGCCAGTGATAAAAGACCGCAAAGAACGAGAGTTACAAAACCTGTAGCAAGGCCAGCTTTGGCCGCAAGCGATTTGAAGATACCAAAGGCGAGAAGCTGGTTAAAGAAATAGCTTTTAGTATAGGAAATCGGTTTATCAAAAGTCAGTTTTAGCTTTAAAGAATCACTGGTCTGTTCCACTTTTTCAATTTGAATTTTTTCTTTAAAATGCTCGGCTGATCCGGCTAACAGGCCGCGGAAATAACCGAACATAGCTCGCTTCGAACGATAACTAATAATGGCTTCACGCTCTGAGATAGGATTAATTAATAGTTCCGGTGGATGGGCGCCGGCAATCCGTTTTACAATGACGACATGAATGTCGTAAATAGAACGAAGGAAAGAGTATAGATTTTCTTTTTGGAAGAAGGCGGGGTAGAAGCGAAAGAACGTTTTGATATTATCTTTGCCAATTTCAAGCCAAATATCATCAGCACTTTTTCCCGCATGCTGCGCAATAAAATTTACGAATTTTCCCGGTTTATCATCAGGAATATCTTCAGTCATGAGAAAAATTTTATCGCGCGGCCAGCCGACGGATTCCATGGCTTGACCCGTCAGATCGTTGCCCCATAGTTTCTTTGCTGTATCCATCCAAGTACTTACTACTGTCGCTTTCATGTATATTGCTCACTCCGATCTGCATTGAAAAGATTTCTCTTTGGCATACTATTCGCCGGAAGCTTTTGTTTTCCTGTTAAATTTCGCCTTTTTTCGCCGGAAAGATACCAAAAGACTAAAAAGTATCGTAAAATAGAAGTCTGAAGTTTTCAGAGGATAATTTTTAGACGAGGTGAATAATTTGCGCCTGAGAAAGCAAGCTTGGATTGTCGAAGCAATTCAGGAATATAGTGACTTAATTGTAAATTTGAATGAATCTGTGAGTGCCGACAATTGGAATCAGATTTTCGGCAAATCTGGTGAGATCTATGTGGAAGTGGGTACAGGGAAAGGCCGCTTTATTACGGAAATGGCGGCGCTTCATCCTGATAAGCTCTATGTGGGCGTCGAAGCTCAGCACGATATTATTTATTTTGCTGCTCGCAAAGCGAGAGAAAAAGGGTTAAAAAATGTGCGGTTTTTATTAATGGATGGAAAATTACTTACAGAACTCTTTGCACCGGGATCCATAGCCGGACTTTTTATTAATTTTTGCGATCCCTGGCCGAAAAAACGCCATAGCAAACGACGGTTGACTCATCGCAGTTTTTTTTCTGTTTACAGCGGCCTGTTGCAAATGGGCGCGCCGCTCTGTTTTAAGACCGACAACCGCGATCTCTTTGCTTTTTCTTTAAATGAGTTTGCCGACTGTAATTTAAAATTAAAGCATATTTCTCTCGATCTCCATAAGGAAGAATGGGATGAAAATGTAGAAACAGAGTATGAAGCAAAATTTAGTGCCTTGGGACAGCCAATTTATCGCTGTGAGGTCTATTTTTCCTGAACATTCTGTGCTATTTTTGCATAAACCTATAGTAGTTGAAAGTACTGCAATAGGGGAGTGTTAGTATGCCGCGTCCGCCTTTTGCCAAAACGGCAGTGCCGCTGTCGCCGCCTACAGGCGATCAGGTACGGTTTTGGCTGCACATTTTAGAAGAACATGCTTTGTTTATTCGTGCCGGTCTGGCGGGAGTGCAGTCCGCCTTGGCTGAAAAAGCGCAGGCTTTTTATCAGGAACTTCGCGCTCTGCGCCGTCGTGCTGATGAATTGCGGCGTCCGGTTGAAGTGGTCGATCAGGCATTACCTGTAATGATGAATTTTTATCAGTTTCAGCGGCAGCTTCTCAACCGGATGATTACCTGCGAACTCTTAAGCCATTTGTATCCCTTGCAAATCGATCACTTGCTGCGGGAAAATGCTTATGCTGTAGGTCTATTTGAAAAGATCAGAGACAATCGGCCGCTCCTACAGGCGACAAAAGCGCAAGAAAATCTTTTCTGGGTTCGCATTATGGAGGATCATACGCAGTTTATGGGAGCTTTGGTGGATCCGTCAGAGCGCAATGTGATTGATACGGCGCGAAGTTTTACGAAGGAGTTTGATGAAATTTATTTGCAGGGCCGCGATTTTGTGTCCATGCTGGATCGGCGGCACCAAGATATTCCGGCTTTTTTGCGTTATCTAGCTGATACGCGACGGGCGACGCTGCGACTCAGGGATTTTAAAAAATTGGCAGAAGAACTTATTGCGCAGTGTCGACTACTGGGAATTTTGCCACGAGAATTGGCGGATCATTTGCGACGGGAAGCGGAGCATTATTTGAGTGTTCTGGCCATGTTAGAGAAAGCTTGTTTGTCTTCACAGCAAATGGTTGAGCCGGAGCTTTATCCGTTTACGCCTGAAATGACTTTGTCGCCAGAGCTGCTCGGATTGCAGGCGGAAAGCGATGCAGAAGCTGTTGCTGAGAATGAGGAACCTATGCCCTGTTATAGCGGACTTGATACAGCGAATCGACCGAAATGGGCTCATCAGTACCAACAAAATAGCGGTGAATGGGAAGAAGTTGTGCCGCGAGAAGAACCAGAGCCAGCGGCAAGCGAACGGGATGAAGCGACAGAAGCAGCTCCCGTGCTTATCACAGAACTATCGCAAGAGTTACACAAAGAATTAGCGGAAGATACCATTGAACCCTTAGGGGAAGACCTTGCAGAAGACCCGAAGAAAAACGAAGCAAAGCCAAAGATGAAATGGTCACATCAATGGCCGCGCCCCTTAGTGAAGAAAATAAAACAGTAAAAAAGTCCTGGGCTAAAAGCAGCTCAGGACTTTTTCCTCTAGCGGTTTAGAGCAGGAAGATTTTCTGAAGAAGTAGAAGTGAAGAGGTAGAAGTGAAAGTGTAGTAAAAACCAAGAGGAGTTTATGATTGTGAGAAGTATACCGCAGTTTTGGCGAAATCCCGTGGAGGCGCTGCTTGTTGTTACCATGTTACTTGTTTTGTTTGGTATGGTGAATGTTTTTAGCGCCAGTTTTGTAGCGGCTGGGCAGCAATTTCATGATAGTTATTTTTATGTAAAGCGTCATTTGATGGTTTTAGGGATTGGTTTGATTAGTCTTATTTTTTGCGCTAAAATTGACTATCGGCGGTGGCGCGGGCGTCCCCTTAATTATCTAATGCTAGGAACGCTGCTCGTACTGATTCTTGTGCCGATTATGGGGCTGGACGCAAATGGGGCGAAACGTTGGATTCGTCTAGCGGGCATTAATTTTCAGCCTTCCGAGGTGGCGAAACTGACAGCGGTGCTCTTATCAGCCGCCTATTTAGGGCCGCGCATTGATCGTCATCGCCATATTACCTTGTTTTCTCAGCCCATTTATGTTTCTTTGCTAATGGGGGTTATGGTATTAAAGCAGCCCGACATGGGGACAGCTGTGGTCATAGCGGGAATCAGTCTGTTTTTGTATGTTATAGCCGGAATTCCTCGCCAGCAGATACTAGGCTTATTTGTGTCTTTTTGCGTTGCTTGTGTCTATCTTGTGTTTGCCGCAGCCTATCGAGCCGAGCGAATTGCGGCGTGGCTTGATCCTTGGGCCTATCAGCAGGGGATTGGCTATCAGACGGTACAGTCGTTACTAGCCATTGGGTCAGGCGGCTTTTTTGGTACTGGTTTTGGGATGGGTTCAAGTAAATTCTACTATCTGCCAGAAGCTCATACCGATTTTGCTTTTGCGATTCTTGCTCAAGAAATGGGCTTTGTTGGCGCCGTCTGTGTTATTTTTTTACTTCTGGTTATTGGGATTTATGGGGTGCGGATTGCCCTTAAAGCGCCTGATGGCTTTGGTACGATACTCGGACTTGGTTTAACATCGCTCATTGTTGGGCAGGCTGTTGCTAATATTGCGATGGTCTGCGGTGTCATTCCTGTCACTGGGGTGCCGCTGCCCTTTATCAGCTATGGCGGTACATCCTTGCTAGTGAATATGACGGCTATCGGTATGCTCATGAGCATTGGCCGCTATGGCGGCGCGGAACGACCTAGTTTATCGGAAGTTGTCCCCTTAGAGCGACCACGGCTTAAGTTGGTACGACGTCGCATTGAAGAATAAAAACGGCAGGGAAATACCTGTATTTCGTGGAATAAAAATAGGTAAGTAAAGTTTTATGAAATCATGGGAAGTGTGAATTGATGCGTATCCAGACGGCCTCGCTTAAAGGGCGTATTGCCCTGACTGTAACTGTTTTCTTAGTTGTGATTGCAGGCTTAATTGGCCGGATTGCCTGGATTCAGTTTGTTGATGGTAAACAATACAGTGAAAAAATGAAAAATCAACTTCAGGAGAATTTAAAGCTGCAGTCGCCGCGCGGCACAATTTTTGACCGCAATGGCAAAGAGCTTGCTGTCAGCAGTCTGAATAAATCCTTATATGCCAATCCTAGTGAATTTAACGGTGATCCTGATACGGTCGCAGCGGAGCTGGCGCCAATCGTCAATGAGAAACCCGAAGAGATCGTTGATGTTTTAAAATCCGGTAAATTCTTTGTGTATATACATCGAACATTAGAGCCAGAGCAATATAAGCAGGTAAAAGCGTATATTGAGCAGCATAAGCTGAAAGGGCTTTATTTTGTTGATGAAAGTAAGCGCTATTATCCTAATGATCGCTTGGCTGCGCAGGTGCTCGGTTTTGTTGGCACTGATGACGTTGGGCTTGATGGGCTTGAAATGAGCCTTGACAGTACGATCAAAGGGAAAAATATGCAACAGCTTGTCGATACGGACAACTACGGTATCCCTATTTTTAACTCCGTTTTTACCTTTACACCAGCGAAACAAGTAAAGAACGTATCCCTAACGATTGATAGTAATATTCAGTTTATTGTGGAGCAATGTCTTGATCGTGGGATTGCTATGACCAACGCTAGAGCGGCTACTGTTCTCGTTATGAATCCCAAAACGGGCGAGATTTTAGCTATGGCCAGTCGACCGACTTTTGATCCGAATCATTTTGATAAGGCTACGGCTGCGGCTTGGCGAAACCGTGCGTTATCTATTGTCTATGAACCGGGATCTACCTTTAAATCGGTGGTAGCTGCCGCCGCGCTGCAAGAAGGGCTCGTATATCCTGATGAACGGTTTACCGATCAAGGTTATGTAGAGGTGTCAGGACGGAAAATACAAAATGCCGATGAAGAACGATTAAATAATACGTCCTTTACCGATATTATTAAAAAATCTCTAAATACAGGCTTTGTCAAAGTGGGTATGCGTATTGGCGCTACGCGACTCATGGACTATACCCGTAATTTTGGTTTTGGCAAGCCCACAGGAATTGAGTTGCCAGGCGAAGAACAGGGTATTTTATTTAATCCGGCCGACATGAGACCGTCAGATCTGGCTACCATGTCGATTGGGCAAAGTATTGCTGTCACGCCGCTGCAACTGATTACTGCGGTATCGGCTATTGCCAATGACGGTTTGCTGTTAAAACCTCATATTATTAAAGCGATTTACAACCCTGATGGTTCGACTGTGGCAACAAAATTGCCTGATCCGGCGCGTCAGGTCATTACGCCAGAAACAGCCCATACGTTGGTATCTCTTTTGGAAAAAGTGGTGTCTGAAGGCGGCGGGGTGAAAGCCCAGGTAAAAGGATATCACTTTGCCGGTAAGACGGGTACGGCTCAGCGATTAAATGAAAAAAATGGCGGCTATGAAGAAGGCCATTACATTTCTTCTTTTGTTGGCTTTGGCCCAGTAGAAGATCCCGCTCTATCGGTTCTCGTTGTACTTGATGATACGGGGGGCGACTCTTATTATGGCGGACAAATTGCCGCTCCTGTCTTTAGCGACATTATGACGCAGCTTATGCGTTATTTGGAAATCAGACCAATTGGCGGCAATGTGCTGCCCCAAGTACCGCCGACCCAAACAGCGACAGCGCCGAAAGATTCACAAGGTTCCTTGCCGCCAGTACCGCCAGGCAAGATTCTGGTGCCTTCGGTAGCCGGTAAGACCATTCGTGAAGCCGGTCAGATTTTGGCAAATAGCGGCCTTTGCTTTATTCCTGTTGGCTCTGGCACTGCCGTCAATCAAAACATAGCACCGAATCGGGTTGTTGAGCCTGGGGCGGAAGTTGTTGTTATCTTTGAATAAGTAAAGGACGGCCTCAGCCGTCCTTGCGATTAGACCCTTTTAGCTTTAGCTGTTAGGATCCATCTTTGCGGTAAGCGAACCTGTATTTGCCTCTGACGAGCCGCCCATGCTGGCTTCGTACTGTGCAATCATTCTTCTGACCATATGGCCGCCGACGCGGCCGCAGTCAGCGGAGGTCATGGTAGCCCAGCCCTGGTTTTTAACATTATCGGCAATCCCAAGTTCTGTGGCCACTTCCATTTTCATACGGTCCAGAGCATTTTCGGCCGACGGTGTAACCGGTTTATTGCTTCTTGCCATTGTAGTTCACCTCCTTTTGTGTTACTACTTCTATTATCGGGATTTGGCGCTTGAATTATGCTTGGTGTGGCTTGTCAAATAGTTGCACAAATGTCAGTAAAATCAGAGAGGGATATTATGCATGAAATGGCCATCGCCGAAGGAATTTTAGATCTTGTAAAAGACATGCAGGCGAAATACGAGTTTCGGATTGTTCGTGAAGTCCATTTGCTTGTTGGCGAAATGGCTGGTGTGGAGGCTGATTCTCTTTTTTTCTGTTTTGAAGCCGTAACGGCAGGGACTTTTTGCAGTGGCGCCAAATTATTTATTCAAAAGACGCCTTTGATTGGTTCTTGCTGTGAGTGCGGCAAAGAATTTCCTATAGAGAACTATAAGTTCCTTTGTCCAAGTTGCGAGTCAAGAGCTGTAACGATTCTGTCAGGGAGAGAGCTTAAGGTAGATCATTTGGAGGTGGATTGACATGGAAGTCAAGGTTATGGAAAACATTCTCGATAAAAATGACCGTATAGCTAGGTCGTTGCAGCAGATTTTTGCGGAAAAAGGTGTTTTTGCGCTAAATTTGCTAGGATCTCCTGGTGCTGGCAAAACAACGCTTCTCGAAAAAACGTTAGCTTCGCTTAAAGATAAGTTACGTGTAGCTGTTATTGAAGGCGATTTATTTACGGCGAAGGATGCCGATCGCATTGGCGCTTTAGGTATACCAGTCATCCAAATTAATACAGGCGGCGGCTGTCATCTCGATGCAGCTATGGTCGAAAAAGCGCTTGCCAAACTGCCCTTAGATGACATTGATTTATTAATTATTGAAAATGTAGGAAATCTTGTCTGTCCTGCGGAATTCTTTATTGGTGAAGATGCGAAAGCAACATTGTTGAGTGTTACCGAAGGGGAAGATAAGCCGCTGAAATATCCGTTGATTTTTAAGGAAGCCGCTGTGGTTTTGATTAATAAAACAGATTTACTGCCTTATCTCCCCTTTGATCTTGCGGCAGCGAAAGAAGATATTACCACCTTAAATCCGACCGTTTGTCTGTTAGAGATTTCTTGTCAGAGCGGCGATGGTCTTGCCGCTTGGAGACAGTGGCTTTTGGATCAAGTACAGAAAAAACGGACGGCGAGGTCTTGTTAAATGGAGCGACTGCGGGAACTGGAAGTCGAGATTGAGCGTTTGCGGCGAGAACTTCATGTTCTGGTTCAATCTGAGCGAAGCCTCGCGTTAAGCTGTGAAGAAGTTACGCAGATGAGCCATTTGCTTGATCAGATTATTGTAGAATACGAAAAGCGAAAGACCAGGCAAAGAGCACAGTTTTGCCAGAAAGATGGAGGGATATTATGAGTGGAGATCAAGATTGGGAAAGTTTTAAACAAAAACTATTTGCAAAATCAAGTATTAATTTAAATGACTATAAGCCGGCGCAGATGCAGCGCCGGATCGGTAACCTCATGACTCGAAACGGTGTAACAAGCTATATGGCCTTTTTTGAACTCATTAACCGTGATGAGAAAATGTACAAGGATTTTATCGACTTTTTGACGATTAACGTTACGGAATTCTTCCGGACCCCTGAAAAGTTTGTTGAGTTAGAATCGACGGTTTTCCCGGAAATGCTTCGTTCTACGCCGAAGCTGAGCATTTGGAGCGCAGGGTGTTCTACTGGCGCTGAGCCTTATTCGATTGCCATGATTTTAGATGAACTTACGCCAAATACGCGTCATCGTATTGTGGCAACAGATCTTGACGTGGAAATGTTGGCCAAAGCGAAGCAGGGCCAATATGTTAATAATGAACTAAAAAATGTTTCGCCAGCTCGGATGAAAAAGTATTTCAAGCCTGTGGAAGGCGGCGCCGTTGTCAATGACGATATTAAAAACCGCATCGAATTTAAAAAGCATAATCTGCTGCTTGATCGCTTTGATACTGGCTTTGACTTGATTCTTTGCCGCAATGTGGTCATTTATTTCACAGAAGAAGCCAAAGATGGTTTATATCGCCGTTTCTTTGAGGCGTTAAAATCAAAAGGTGTTCTATTTGTTGGCGGTACGGAAGCCATTTTGAACTTCCGCGATATCGGTTTTCAGCACTACTTACCGTTCTTTTATCGGAAACCTTGAGTTACACTCCGAAATAATGACGAAGCTAACCACGCTTATGCGAGCTACGCTAGGGTTACAAGCCGCAGTTTGACAGCAGGCGATACGTTTTAAGTAACTGTGTCAGGAAGGCTTGTTCCAGTGAATCTTCCCGCACATCTTTCGCCGCGATGAGGTCCACGCTTTTCACGGCTTGCTGATCTTGAAAGAACACGATTTCACCAAGTTTTTGCCCCCGGTATACGGGGGCTTTTACTATTTCCGGCAAATGGTATTCGACTGTGGCGTTCTTTTTGTTTTTAGCGGCAATGACGAGGGCGGCGTCTTCGGCAGCCAGTGCATCAACGGCAGAGTCCAGTCCTTTTTCTATTAAAACAGGCGCAATGACATCACCGGAAGCGGCCACATCTATTAGGGAAAATTGTGAGAACCCATAATTTAATAAAGCCGCCGCATCATGCCAGCGGGCGCTGTCGTGGAGTACTACGGCAATCAGTTGCTGGTTGTCTTTCGTAGCGCTGGCAACAAGACATGGGCCTGCCCGTCCTGTTGTTCCTGTTTTTACGCCATCGGCTTCCGGCAGCATCCACAGCAGTTTATTCGTATTGCGTAGATTGCGGTCTGCTTCTTGACCGCGGCGGTCCGTCCAATCAATCTGCGTTTCTTTTAACCGTACAATGGCGGCAAAGGTCTGATTCATTAAAGCATACTGGGTGATGCGTGCTAAATCATAAGCCGATACGTAATGATCAGCGTGAGAGAGTCCGTGGGGATTTATAAAATGACTGCTGGCGGCGCCGAGTTCTAGCGCCCGTTGATTCATCAATGCCGCAAAGGCCTCCGTAGAGCCTGCTAAGTGTTGGGCAATTGCGACAGCCGCGTCATTGCCTGAGCGAAGTAAGAGGCCTGTAAGAAGTTCCCTCATGGTAATTTTTTGTCCGGCATAAAGCTGCATAGTAGAGCCTGGCGTAGCCGCTGCTGCGGGGCTTACTGTTACAACTTCGTCAAGGCGCCCGCTTTCGATCGCGAGTAGAGCTGTTAGAATTTTTGTCGTACTAGCCGGAGCTTGGCGTTTCGTACTATTTTTTTCGTATAAGACCTGACCGGTTCGGCCGTCTAGTAAAATCGCGGCCTCTGCTTTGATGAGCGGTGCTCCTTGGCAGGAAGCTGCTGGGTAGAGCAAAAGCCATGAAAGGAATACTAACAGACAAAAATATAAAACCTTTTTATACATAGGATACCTCCTGCTTGCATAAAGTTTGGTGGGGGTGGAAAGGGTGAAAAGGTGTATTTGGAAAACGCGCCGCACTGCTTTTTGGAGTGCCCTTGTTTTTGCTGTGATTGTATCGTTAGGCGCGGCGACTGACAAGCTGCAGGAAGAACAAAAAATGGTTCGCAGTGTTGCTACAACCCATCAAGTCGTTGCGCTGACTTTTGATGATGGTCCGAATCGCAAGGTAACGCCAGAAATTTTAAAAATCCTGCGGGAAAAAGGAGTTCACGCCACGTTGTTTTTGTTAGGGGTTAATGCCAAGGAACAGCCAGAGTTAGTGAAACAAGCCATTGCCGATGGCCATGAGCTAGGAAATCACGCATTTACTCATACCCTTTTAAGCAAACTTTCGGCTGATGCGATTGGGGAAGAACTTGACCAAACTGCTGCTGTAGTTAGACAGGAAACGGCCGTTGAGCCTGTATTATTCCGCCCGCCAGGCGGAGTAGCCAATAAAGCGGTGCTAGCTGCGGCTAAAGCAAGAGGCTATACGACGGTCACTTGGTCGGTTGACCCCGAAGATTGGCGTTGTCCGCCAGCAGAAAATATAGTGGAACGAGTCGTTTCGAAGGTAAAGCCTGGTTCTATTGTTCTCTTGCATGACGGACAATATCCGCTTTCGACGCCGGCGGCTTTGCCAACGCTCATTGATACGCTGCGTAGGGAAGGTTATCAGTTTGTCACAGTTAGTGATCTTTTACAATATGAAGAAGTTAGTCCTTGAGGAAAAGACGAAAGAATTTTTTTGCAATAAGGTCTTGACAAAAAAGCTGTTTTTTTTATATACTCATAACAACAATTGAAATAAAAATTTCGATGAACAGGAAGAGTACACAAGACCAGAAGAGTTCAGCGAGCCAATGGTAGTGAGAGTTTGGCGTCCGATCAGTCTGTCGAATGGGCCTGTGAGAAGCAGTCCGAGTCACCTTGTTGGTGAGGTAGGCGCTGCCGGAAACTTCTACCGTTACCTAGAAGCCAGTATCGGATTTCATTGTCCCGTACTTGGTAGAGCCGGATGACTATATGTCATCAATCAGGGTGGCACCGCGAGTTAACCTCTCGTCCCTATTGTTAGGAGACGTGGGGTTTTTTATTTATCATTTTTAGGGAGGATGAACGAAAATGAATGAAAAAGAGCTGAAACAGGAACCGATATTTACGAATTTTGATCAAAGCGAAGGAAATCGTTTCCGGTGGATTGCTGTGACGGCGCTTCTCTTAGCCATTGGCGCTATTTTACATTTCGTTGTTCCTAGTGTGGCGGGAATTTCGCCGAATTTTATGATCGCTATGTATGCTATTGCCATTAACTTGACAAGGCCGACGCTGTTACAATCTGGCGGCATTGGTTTAGTGGCAGGTCTGATTAATATACCCACTTCCAAATCGGCGTTTCCTTTTGCAAATATCCCGAGTGAACTTGCTGGCGCGCTTTGCTGTGCCATACTGGTTCATCTCTTTACAACAGCCGGAACAAAACGGTTTGCTTTTTTACCAGGCGTATCAGCCGGGATCAGTACGATCGCCAGCGGTGCGATCTTTACCTTAATTTTAAAGTTCGTGTTAGCGCTTCCTTGGGCCGTATATTTATATGGCATGTTACCTGTCGTTATCGCTGTTGCCGCGATTAATCTTGTGATTACGCAGCTCCTCTATTATCCGGCTGAAAAGCTCTTTCATCGTCAGGAGGAATCCCTTTGATCCGTTTTGAACATTTTTCCTACGGCTATGGACCGAAGAATTTGGCGCTGCAAGATATTGCGGTTGAGCTTGCCAGCGGCACATTGACAGTGGTGACAGGCTTGAGCGGCTGTGGCAAAAGCACGTTTTGCCGCAGTCTTTGCGGCTTAGTTCCTCACTTTTTCGGTGGTAGGGCGGCTGGCGACATTTATTTAAATGAAACTTCTATCGTGAAAAGTACGCTACAAGAAATTTCGCCGCAGGTGGCGATTGTCTTGGAAGACTATGAAAGCCAGCTCTTTAGCCTAACCGTTTGGGAAGAAATGACTTTTCATAACACACTGCCCTTAGCTGCCGCCAAGGAAAAAGTAGAAACCTATTTAGCGGCTGTGGGGCTTGCTGGTTTCGCTCATCGAGAAATTGCCGCTCTCTCAGGGGGACAGAAACAACGGCTGGCGATTGCGGCAGCGCTGATTCGGGAACCGCAGTTTTTTGTATTTGATGAACCAGCTGCGGCATTAGATCCCGAAGGGAAAAAACAGCTTTATAAACTGCTCCGTCGTTTAGCTGACGACGGGATGACGGTTGTGGCGGCAGAACAGGATCCACGCGATTTATTGCTACTGGCCGATCAGCTCTTAGTCTTGGAAGCAGGCAAACTTCGCTTTGCCGGAACGCCGCGATCTTTGGCGCCGACTTTAGAAACCGATAGCCTTTATCAGCGGTTTTTGCCTGATTTATGGCAGCTCAGAAGTCGAATTGGCGATGCGTCGCTGCCTTACTGGCAGACAGAGGAAGAAGCTAGTAAGGATTTGTTTTGCTATTTGCAAGCTGTAAAGGGGGAAAAACGGTGCTGACTGTAGCCGATCTACTCTTTCATTATAAAAGCATAGATTTTCAACTAGGGCCGCTGAACTTTTCGCTGGAAGCTGGTCAGTTCACCGTTCTTGCCGGTAAAAACGGCAGCGGCAAAACGACGACAACTCGACTGATTATGTCACTGGAAAAGCCTGATGGCGGCGAAATCTTATTTCAAGGAAAAAATATTACTTTCGCGAAAACGGCTGACAAGGCGCGCCATATTGGTTATGTATTTCAAAATCCTGATCTGATTTTCTATCAGAATACGGCTTGGGATGAAGTAAGCTATGGGCCGCGGCAGCTTAAGTTTTCACCTGATAAAGTCAAAGCAGTGACAGAGGCCGCTTTTGCCGCCCTGGAACTTACTGGCAAAGAGCAGCAAAATCCCAAACTGATGACAAAGGGTGAGAAACAGCGCCTAGCTATCGCCTGCGCTGTGGCGCTGCAGCCGGATTTATTGATTTTAGATGAACCGACTTGCGGTCAAGATATGGTATTTCGTACTCACTTGATGGAGCTTCTTAAAAACTTTTGCCGACAGGGGAAAGCGGTTCTCGTCATAACTCATGACCGGATGGTTTTGGAAAAGTATGCCGATCGCGTCATTGTGATTCAAGGCGGCAGTCTTGTTTTTGACGGTGAGCCACTAGAGCTGTTCCGCCATAATCAAGCTTTAGAGTGGGGGCTGACACTGCCGGTAGCTGCTGTGTTATCACAGAAACTGCAAGAGTTTGGCGTAGTAAGAACGGCTAGCTTAGAAGAACTAGCCCAAAGTATACGAGCGATAAGGGGGAATCCGTGATGGAACCACGCATCATTACAAAATTTTGTCTGACTTTGGCGATGACAGTTTGGGCGATTGTGTTAACTGATCCTCTTTATTTAGGCGGACTGGTTTTGGCCGAGCTTGTACTGCTTGCTGCTGTTGGGTTATTCGGTGATGGCAAGAAAGTATTGGGTTCTTTAGTTCTCTTTGCGTTATTTCTCGGCGCATTGCAGCTTCTGTGCGGCGCTTCTTATGCATTAGCTTTGTTGTCAGGACTGCGTATGCTGGCGATGACCTTTATCTTTGTTTATTTATTAAAGACAACAACAAGCAGTGAATTTCATCAACTGTTTACAGAAACCTTTCGGTTGGCGCCAGAATATGCTTTTATGCTCACTTCGGTTTTTCGGTTTATTCCCGATTTTGTCAAGGAAAGCAAACAGGTACGGGAGGCTCAGTCCTGTCGGGGTTATCAGGAAAAGAGTTCCGTTCTGGCTCGTCTAGCTGCTTATGGCGCTTTAATTGGGCCACTCGTGCTGCGCGCAATCAGTCGATCGGAAAATATGGCTATGGCGCTAGCACTACGCGGTTTTGCCGCGAAAAAAACGGAAAAAGGACCTGTGCTTCATCGTATTGATTACGGCTTTTTTTCAGGGATTGTTCTGGCTTCTGCACTGATCTTTTATATTCATTAAAATAGATAAGGCTGCTATATAATAAAAATGAAGTTTTAGCAAACCAGCTGATTGGATATTTTTCTAAGCGGCTGGTTTTGTTTTCTTACCCGCTTGGAGTTGTTTTTGGCCCATTAGTAAAAAAAAAGTAGCAAAAAGACATGGGTACATGTATACTTGAATAAAAAGTGTAAAGTTTTACCTTATTATATGAGGTCAAATGTTGCAGAAGAGGGTGAGGCGGCCGCAGAGTTTAGAGAGAGACTATTTGATGGATTCTTTTATTTTGGTGAGGGGGCATAAATTATGGATCTTTCTTCAGCACATATTATTGGAATTGTGATCGCGTTTGTACTTATAGCCGGAGCCGGTCTTTATGCTGGTAGTAAAGTAAAATCAACGGCTGATTTTTCTACAGGCGGCCGCAAAGCAGGCTGGTCGCTTGTAACTGGGACGTTATTAGGTACGTTTGTCGGCGGCGCATCGACAATTGGGACAGCGCAGTTGGCCTTTCAGTATGGCTTTTCCGCTTGGTGGTATACGATTGGCGGCGGCATTGGCTTGGTTATTTTGGGACTTGGCTTAACTAAGAAGTTTTATGCCAGTTCCGCTGAAACGATTCCACAGTATCTTGTTAAAACATATGGTGATAAGATTGGCCCGATTTCCAGTATTTTTACGTCTGTAGGCATCTTTTTTAACTTGGTGGCTCAAGTTTTATCTTTTGTAGCATTAATGGGTGCGATGTTTCATATGAATCCCGTCATATCGTCAAGTATCGGTGTAGTCATTGCTTTGGCTTATGTACTTTTTGGCGGGATCTGGGGAACTGGCTACGCTGGTTTGGCCAAACTGTTTCTCGTATATGCTTCTATGATTATGTGCGGGATTGCCGCCTACTTTTTTATGGGCGGCGTTAGTGGCTATGCAAATGCGTTTCCGGCATATCCTTGGTTTTCCTTCTTTGGTCGTGGCATCGAAAAAGATACCGCAGCTATCTTTTCGGTTATTGTCGGGATTTTATCGACTCAGACCTATATGCAGGCTGTAGTATCAGCGAAGAATTTGCGAGAATCGCAAAAGGGCGCGATTATGGCTGCTATTTTGGCGCCGCCTATCGGTATTGGAGGTATTTTAGTCGGCTTATTTATGAAAGCAAATTTCCCGAATACACCTTCGGCTGAAGTATTTCCTGCTTTTATTATGCATTATCTGCCACCTTTGGCTGCCGGCATTATCTTAGGTACGCTACTTATTACGGTTGTCGGTACTTGGGCTGGTTTGACCTTAGGTGTTACGACGATGTTTACTCGTGACATCTACCAAAAGTTCTTCCGGATCAATGCCAGCGGCAAAGAAACGTTGCTGGTACAGCGTCTTTTGATTGTAGTTGTTTGTGTAATTACGGCTATCATTGCCAACGGGAATGCGGGATCGCTCATTTTAGGCTGGACCTACTTATCGCAAGGCCTGCGCGGTTGCGCTGCTTTGTTTCCGCTACTTGGCGCGATGCTGTTGCCGCGATTTGTTTCTCCTACGGCCGGCGTTGTTGCTGCAATACTAGGGCCTTTGGCTAATATTATTTGGTTTATGATGTATCCAAAGGGAATTGATCCGCTTTATCCAGGCTTAATTGTAAGCTTTATCGCTCTTGTCGGCTTAAGCTTAGTAACGAAGAAACAGACGAACGAAGAATAATAAAAAAAGGCAGGGCACTGTGATATCTATCACAGTGCCCTGCCTTTTTTATTTGTATACTTAAGGCAGTGACAGATAAGAAACCGCTATAGGAGGAATGAATTTATGTTTTGTTATCAATGTGAACAGACGGCCCAGGGGAAAGGCTGTGAATCCTTCGGTGTCTGTGGTAAGAACCCTGAAACAGCTGGTCTGCAGGATGTGCTCCTTTACGGTGCTCAAGCCATTGCCGTGTACGCTCATGCCGCTAGAAAATTAGGCGTTGTTGATCATGAAATAGATCTTTTTGTTGTTCATGCTTTATTTACGACTGTAACGAATGTGAATTTTGATCCGCTTCGTTTGCAAGGACTGCTGCAAGAAGCCTATCGTTTAAAAGAGAAGGCAAAGGCTCTTTATGAAGATGCTTGTGCCAAAGCGGGTGTAAATCAAGACAAATTGGCTGCTGCAGCTAATTTTACTTATGACAGTACTTTAGCCGGCGATACCGTTGCTTATATTGCGGATCGCACGAAAAATTTTGGCGCCGATGTTTCTGGTCTCATGGAAATGATTTTCTCCGGCCTTAAAGGCGTGGCGGCTTATGCCGATCATGCTCAGGTATTAGGCCAGGAAGATGAAACTGTATATGGCTTCTTTCACGAAGCCTTAAGCTTTTTAGCGAAAGATACCTTTACTGTTGACGAGCTTGTGGCTATGGCCTTTAAAGTCGGCGAAGTGAATTTAACAGTAATGGCTCTGTTAGATGCTGCTAATACCGGCGCTTATGGCGATCCAGTACCGACAGCTGTACGGGTAACTCCAGTAAAAGGCAAAGCGATTCTTGTATCAGGTCATGATCTCAAAGACCTGGAAGAATTGTTGAAACAGACGGAAGGTACGGGAATTAACATTTATACTCATGGCGAAATGTTGCCAGCTCATGGTTATCCCGGATTGAAAAAATATGCTCATCTTGTTGGAAATTATGGCGGAGCATGGCAGGATCAGCAAAAAGAATTTGACGCATTCCCTGGCGCAATTCTGATGACGACAAACTGCATTCAAAAACCGGCTGATAGCTATAAGAGCCGCATCTTTACCTGTGGTCTCGTGGCTTGGCCTGATGTTGTCCATATTTCTGACCGCAATTTTGCGCCAGTTATTGCCGCTGCACAGGCTGCAGAAGGCTTTGCTGTTGATCAGGATGAAAAAACAATTCTTGTTGGTTTTGGTCATAACAGTGTGCTTGGCGCCGCTGACAAAGTCATTGAGCTTGTTCAGCAAGGCAAAATTCGTCACTTCTTCCTCGTAGGCGGTTGTGATGGCGCCAAGAGCGGACGTAACTACTATACGGATCTTGCTACGGCAATTCCTGATGACTGCTTGATTTTAACCTTAGCCTGTGGTAAATATCGCTTTAATAAACTGGATTTTGGTACGATCGAAGGCTTGCCGCGTCTCTTAGACATTGGTCAGTGCAATGATGCTTATTCCGCAATTCGCATTGCAGTTGCCTTGGCAGAAGCGTTTAAAACTGATGTAAACAGTTTGCCGCTTTCCTTGATCCTGTCTTGGTATGAACAGAAAGCTGTAGCAATTTTACTGACACTGCTTCACCTAGGTATCAAGAATATTCGTCTTGGCCCAAGTCTCCCAGCTTTTGTAACACCGGCTGTGCTGCAAGTGCTGCAAGACAACTTCAACTTGATGGCGATTACGACGCCAGAAGAAGATTTAAAAGCGATTCTTGGTTAAAATGTTTGGTTAAAATAATAAAAGCGTCTAGAGTCCTTTGTTTTTAAGGATTCTAGACGCTTTTTGTTTTAAATAATGTTTTGCTAAAAAAGATTCAACAGGAGCTGATCATATCTTACAAAATAAGCTTAGTTTAGAGCTTTTTGGATATAATATCAGGGAAGGTACTAAGCTTATGTGTCAAAGTGACCGGGTAAATGTTGAAAAATAGACTATTAAATAGTATAATATACTAAAATTTGCTAATATAAATGACAGAGATTTAACGATACGCGATCAAGCTTTATCGGTTTTAACAGGAGACTCTTTTTAGATACGTTCAACGTATAGTTTATAAGCCGTGGGACTGGCAAATAAAATTGGGTGGTCTGTGGTGTAGACTTTTACCTTGCAGTGTATTTTGGTTTCTTATCGCGGCCATTTTGATCCGGTCCTTGGGAGCAAAGTTAAACAGTGTGGTATAGCTGAAGCTGTTTAGTGAGACGCTTGCAACTTAGATTGTTGCGGGCGTTTTTTTGTTTACATATATACAATTTAAAAAGGATTTAGAGGAGGGAGAGGGTTCGACTAAGAACCCAGAGAGACATGAAACTAAAAACAAAAATTACTGCTTTTTTTCTATTTGTTGCGCTTGTGGCGACACTCGGTTTTGCCTATACAATTTGGAACGTGGCGGCAACAGCCGATAGCATTGTATTATTGAAGGAACGCGATATTCCTCGTCAAATGAAGAATCAGGAAGTGGCGCAAAACGCGATAAAGATGGTGGCGCAGTTACGAGGTTATGCATTAACTAATAATCAAGGCGTATTAGAAGACTATCGGCGATTAGCCAAAGAAAATGATGTCTTAGAAGATGAATTAATTGCAATGTCTACTACTCCGGAAGGCAAAAAAATGGCGACAGAGATCAAAACACTTGATAATCAATACTCTGTGGCTGCTGATAAAGCTCTTGTCTTGATACAACAAGGCAAGAAAGAAGAGCTGACTCAGCTTATGGCAACAGATTTGGCGCCGCGCGCGGCTGCGCTATTTGCCAAGATCAAGGAGTCGCAAGACTATCGGAGTAAGCAGATTGTCAGCGTAATGGAAAAAGATGTGAGTGAAGCGGAACATACAAAATATGTTGCTTTGATCTGTGCGGCCTTTACTCTTGTTTTAGCCATACTCGTAGGCCTTTATGCTGCTCATAATATCGTGCAGCCTATTTTAGCTGTAGTTGCTTTTAGCAAGGAGTTAGCAGCAGGGGATTTTCGCGATAAGCCTCGTAAAGTAACGCGGCGCGACGAGCTTGGCGAGATGGCCAATGCGTTAGCTGATATGCGTGCGCAAGTCCGTCAGCTTTTACAAAAAATTAGTCAATCGGCACAGCAGGTAGCTGCTTCTTCCGAAGAGTTGACGGCAAGTTCAAATCAGTCAGCCCAGGCAGCAACACAAGTGGCAGTAGCCATTACGAATGTGGCTGATGGGGCAGCGAAACAGCTGACGGCGGCTCATGAGACAACTTCTGTCGTACAAAATATGTCGGCAGGTATGGAGCAGATTTCTGGCAATGTCAATCACGCTTCCGGTGCGGCAGCCGATGTTGCTGTTAAGGCGCAGCGAGGGAATGAGCAGGCCTTAAAGACGGTTGATCAAATTAAGCGAATTGAAGCGACTGTAGGTATGTCAGAGCAGCTAGTTACCAAACTCGGCGAGCGGTCTAAAGACATTGGGCAAATCGTTGATACAATTTCTACTTTAGCGGGCCAGACGAATCTCTTAGCGCTTAATGCGGCGATTGAAGCGGCTAGAGCCGGTGAACAAGGCAAAGGCTTTGCTGTTGTCGCAGAAGAAGTTAGAAAGCTAGCAGAACAATCGCAAGAAGCTTCTAAAAAGATTAGTAGCTTGATTCAGGAAATACAAAGTGATACAGACCAGGCTGTTATTGCCATGCAGCAAGGGAGTAGCGAAGTACGCGCTGGCGCCGTTGCCGTGAATGAATCAGGCGAGGCTTTTGCCGATATCGCCGCGCTTGTGGCTAATGTCTCAAAACAGGTTCAAGAGATTTCGTCTTCTATGGAATATCTGGCTGGCGGAAGTAGGAAAATAGTTGTTTCTGTAGAACAAATTGATATATTGAGTAAACATTCATCAAGTGAAACCCAGAATGTTTCGGCAGCCACAGAAGAGCAGTCTGCTTCCATGGAGGAGATCGCCTCAGCGAGCCAGGTCTTAGCGGATCTAGCCCAAGAGCTGCAAACCGCTGTTGTGTATTTTAAATTATAAAATCTAATCGGTAGTCTCATGGTATTAGCCGTTTATTAGCTGAAAGGGGTAGCTTTGTTTTGGCAGATGCTTATGTAGCACGGCAGCCAATATTTGATGTCAAATTAAATGTTGTTGGCTATGAATTGTTATTTCGGCATAAATTTGTTGATCAGTACGATGGCTTGGATGGGGATTGTTCGACAAATAGTGTGATTGTAAATTCTTTTTTACTGATGGGCATTGAACGATTAACAAAAGGGAAAAAGGCTTTTATTAATTTTACTGCTAATTCGATAAAAAATAATACTCCTGGGATGTTGCCGAAAGAATTAATTGCCGTAGAGATTCTAGAAGATGTCTTTCCTGACGAAGCAATCATTAAAGTCTGTAGACAACTAAAAAAAGATGGCTATTTATTAGTATTAGATGATTTTGTTCTTTTAGATAAGTTCGCACCGTTGATCCCGTTGATTGATATTATTAAAGTGGATTTTTGTAATACGACTGAACAGGAAAGAGTTGCCATTGTTCAGCGATTAAAAAATTATCCCGTCAAGTTTTTGGCAGAGAAGGTTGAATCACAAGAGGCGTTTCAATGGGCGTTGCAGCGGGGTTACTCTTACTTTCAAGGCTATTTTTTTGGTAAACCTGTGATTGCATCTCATAAGGAAATTCCTGAATATAAAGGGAACTATCTGCGAATTCTGCAAGAACTAAATCAGCCTGAATTGAATTTAAATCAAATTGGGAAAATTATACAAAAGGATCTTTCGTTATCTTATAAATTATTAAAATTTATTAATTCGCCTATTTTTGGTTTTGGGCTACGAATTTGTTCTTTACAGCAAGCCTTGGTGCTATTGGGTGAACAAGAGCTGAAAAAATGGATATCACTGATTGCTTTAAAAAATATTGCGACTGATAAGCCGAATGAACTCATCGTACAATCACTGATTAGAGCGGAATTCTGTAAGCGATTAGCCTTGCGTAAACTACCCAAAGCCTTTGCAGAACATACCTTTCTCATGGGAATGTTTTCTTACCTTGATGTGCTGCTGGAACGGCCTTTGCCGGAAATATTGAATGAGCTTCATTTAGCGGAAGAACTCAAACAGGCTTTACTAGAGACTCCTAATCATAATAATGAATTCTCATTATTATATAATTTAGTGATAAGCTATGAAAAAGGGGATTGGGAGACCTGCTTTTATTGTATTGGAAAAATGGGTATGGCTGAACATGATGTAATAGAGGCGTATAAAGCGGCTGTTATTTGGGCCGATAATATAGTTACTAGTGCCTGAAAATAATGAAAGCAGTAAATGATTAAGAAAGTGGAGGGCTTTATGGACAATCAAAAAGGGATTTTATTAGAATCGGGTACAAATGAGTTTGAAATTATTGAGTTTTCTATTGGTAATCGTTCCTATGGTATCAATGTAGCAAAAGTAAGAGAAATTATTAATATCGTCCCTGTTACGGAGTTGCCCCAGGTCCATTCCCTTGTTGATGGCATTTTTACTTTGCGCGGTAAAATTATGCCTTTATTAAATTTGGCGAGATCCTTACATGGGGATGACCAAGCTGCTAATCCGAAAATCATTGTTGCTGAAATGAATGGGTACTTTGTAGGTTTTAAAGTAGATGATGTGTCTAGAATTCATCGCATTTCATGGAGTCAAATGGAACCTGCTCCCAATGTATCTGACTCGGCGCAGATTATTGGTGTTGTAAAGCTAGAAAACCGTTTAGTTCTTCTATTGGATTTTGAAAAAATATTATCAGAAGTAAATCCTGAAATCGTTAGGAAACTAACTGCTGTGCCTGTTTCAACGGAAGAGTTAATCAATTTGCGCAAGAAAAAGACGGTGTTGATTGCCGAAGATTCACATATGCTAAGAGAATTATTACTGCAAACCTTAACTACTGCCGGTTATAATACGATTTCCGCGGAAAATGGTCAGGTCGCGTGGGAAAAGATGAAGAATTTAGTAACCAGCGACGAATCAATTACGCAGCAGCTCCAAATGCTTATTACCGATATAGAAATGCCCCAAATGGATGGCCATCACTTAATGAAAAAAGTAAAGGAGGATAAAGCTTTGCAGGAACTGCCAATCATTGTATTTTCTTCATTAATCAATGATGCTATGCGCAAAAAAGGTGAGGCTTTAGGCGCCTGTGCTCAAATCACGAAACCAGAAATTGAACAGTTAATTGGCGTAGTAGATAAGATTATGTTTGAATAGGAAAAGCTTTGTGCCGAGGAAATGATACAAGCCAGGGCGATGTTAAACGTAGCGAAGTTAGTCTAGAAAAGAGAATTGTTACTACAAGTTCTCTTTTCTAGGGCTTTCGTTTAAATTTTCTCCGTCTATTGCCAGAGTTTATCGTTGGTGGCTTTTTACAATCGGTTATGATTGACAAGAGATTCTTATTTTGTTATACTGTTTAATGTGTTTGAAAGTTGGAGAGGTGTCCGAGTGGTTTAAGGAGCTGGTCTTGAAAACCAGTGATCCTGCAAGGGACCGTGGGTTCGAATCCCACCCTCTCCGCCATATATGGAGTGGTACTCAAGTGGCTGAAGAGGACGGTTTGCTAAATCGTTAGAGGTCGTGAGGCCTGCCAGGGTTCAAATCCCTGCCACTCCGCCATATAGAAACAAGTACTGCCTACTGTTTAGTAGGCAGTTTTTTTGTGTGACGAAAAACTTTTGTTCGATCAAATTCGACTTAATATGCTATAATGTAGCAAAGAAAGTTGCCGCGTGAATCAGCAAAAAGATAGTCAGTAGCGAGGTGAAGCAGATGAAGCTAAGGATCGGATGATACACGGTAAGGCGGGGAAAAGAAATATAAGCTTTCGCTGGAGGTGTTTTAGAATGATATCTAATGCACGGTTACATTCGATTCGTGTCAAATTCTTGCTTCTGTTCATCCCCTTATTTTTAGTGAGTTTTGTCGTTCTATCAGGAATTAGTTATTACGTGGCAAATCGAGCCATTTTGGGGGGAGCCGATGAAATTGCCCGCGGAGTAGGCGATAAGTTTGCCGTTAAGATTGAAAAAGAAATTGCTGAAAAAATGATTCGCCTTGATGAGCTAGCCGCTATGCCAGAGCTAGTAAGTAACGATGAATCTGGACGGGTGAAGCTTTTGGCTGGTGTAAAACAGCGTAGCCCGGGGTTTGATATGGTTGCCTACGCTAACGCCAATGGGGCAGCTTTAAGTGATACAGGCATTACGATGGATCGTAGTCAAAGTGAATATATTAAGAAAATGCAAGAGACAAAAAAGCCTTATGTTTCTAGCGCTTTTGTATCAGGGACTACAGGAAAATTGATTACGGTGCTTGCCCGGCCTATTTTACGCGAGGGCAATTTGATTGGTTTTGTCTACGGCACAATTAGTTTAGATAATATTTCTCACATGATGGAACAGGTTAAATTTGAAAAAAGCGGCTATGGTTATTTAGCTGATAGTTCTGGCGTTGTCTTAGGTTTTGGCGGTAAACCCGAATGGGCTGGTAAGTTTAACTTGACAGAAAAAAAGGTTCCACCTGAATTAAATACGAAGGAACGCGAGCTAGATGATCGACTAATCAACAGCTTTAAGGCGGTGGCTCAGTCTGGTCAGCAGACCTCGGCAGAGTACAAAACCGTTGGCGGGATTGAAGCAATTGCGGTGATGACGCCCATCGAGCTGGAAGGGCGTCGTTGGATCATTACTGTTACAGCGCCGCGTGCCGAGGTACAGGATGATGCTGACCTATTGTTTAAAGTGATGACAGTGGTTTCAACCTTTTTTATTGGTTTTGCTATTTTTGTTATCTTTTTTATGGCCAAGCGACTTTCACAGCCGATCGAGGCAATTCGTGATGAATGCATGGTATTAAATGACGGTGATTTACGGCAAGATCATGTCAGTGTGGTATCGCAAGATGAGATTGGCCAGTTGGCAAAAGGCTTTCATGAAATGCGGCAAACCTTGCGACGTTTGATCCGCAGTGTGCAAGATCAGTCACAGCAAGTGGCGGCGGCCAGTGAAGAATTGACAGCAAGTTCGCAACAATCGGCTGATGCGGCATCTCAGGTCGCTGACTCTATTACAGCGATTGCCCAAGGGATTGACAGGCAGTCGGCTGAAGCCAAGGCAGTGAATCATTTGGCTCAGACTTTTTCGAGTCGATCAGAGGCTGTGGCCGCCAAGACGCAGAATGTCGTGACAATTGCTCAGGGGGCGGCTGATAAAGCGGAACTGGGGCGTGGCGCTATTGCTCAGGCCGTTACCGAAATGCAAGAGATCAGTCGAGGGTCTGCCCAAATTCAAACAGCTATTACAAAATTAGATCAGGGAGCGCAGGAGATTGGCCATATTGTTGATTTAATCTCAGATATTGCGGGACAGACCAATCTTTTGGCTTTAAATGCGGCGATTGAAGCAGCTCGGGCTGGCGAGCAAGGCCGTGGCTTTGCTGTTGTGGCCGAAGAAGTCCGGAAATTAGCGGAAGAATCGAATCAATCTTCGCAAAAAATTGGTGATTTGGTAAAACGGAATTTGGCAGACATGAGAGACGCTGTAACAGCAAGTCAGGAAGGATCTGGGCGGATCTTGCGAGGGATCGACGCAGTTCAATCGGCTGATGCGACTTTTACTCAGATCGTAGTGGCTGTGGAAAACCTTTCCCGGGAAATTGCTCTTATTTCTGAAGCCATTCAAGATATGGCTGCCAATAGTTTTACGATGCTGCAGGCCATTGGTAAAATTGACGAAGTCAGTAAGGCCAATGCGGCAGAAAGCGAATCGGTCTCGGCTGCTACGGAGCAGCAATCAGCGGCTATGGAGGAAATTGCTTCAGCTAGCCAAACATTAGCGAAGCTGGCGATGGATTTGCAAGACGCTGTAGCGAAATTCAAAGCATAGAAAACGCAAAGCTATAGCTTGCACTATAAAGAAGGCCTGCTCGATATAACGAGCAGGCCTTTTTAAATAACATAACTTATTCTTTTTTCTTCTTTTTTCCGTTTAAATTCTGCTCAAGTGCTTTAGCAGCTTCTTCTACGACTTTTTTCGTTTTGCCACCGACAATGATTCGGATTTCTGGTTTCCACCAGGAACCGCCTACTCTGTCATAAATAATTTTAGCTTGTGGATGAGCTAAGGCTGTTTTTTTAATACCTGCTTTGATTAAAGGTTTCAGAAAGAAGAAAATACTTAGCGATACTTCGCTCCGAACAGGGTTTTGTACTCGGTATATCTTATTGTCTGCTTTCATAGCAGGCTTGGTGTTCATCTGCATCTGCATCTGCATTTGTTTTTCTTGTTGACGATATTGGTTGTAGCGCACGCAAATCTCTCCTTCAACATATTACATCTTGATTGTATCAGGTATTGCAGGAAAAGCCTATACCCTGAGCCGTTAAAATGCAAAATTTATTGCTAGTACCTGAAGAAAGTTTTTTAATTACTTCGGCTTATTTTAAGCGAAAGCGCTTCTTTTGATGCATCTTGCATCAAAAGAAACGACCATTTCACGAAATATTTAGGCAAAACGCTCTGTTTATATTAATTTTTAGTGATGCACTTTTATTCATGACTGATGCATTTTGCATCCTTGTGGGGGATTTGTATTCTTAATAGCTAGAATAGACGCTTGATCAACAAGCTTTATGACTAAAAAAAACAAAATTCAGTCACTTTTTTCAATTTGTTTTGGTATAGATTTTGCAATATAAAAACTTGCGATCATGATTCTATTCTACACGAAATCAGAGAGAAGTTTTTCATGATGTAAGGCAATTAAAAATGAGTAAAGGTGTGAAAAAAATGAACTTTGAGTTAACAGAAGATCAAGCCTTGATGCAAAAAATGGTAAATGAATTTGCTGTAGCCGAACTCGCGGAAGGTGTTGCCGAACGTGATGAAAAAGATGTATTCGACCGGAGTCTCTACACTAAGGTAGCCGAACTGGGTTTGCCGGGAATTTGTTTTCCCGAACAGTATGGCGGCGCCGGCGGCGATGAATTAACCTATATTATGGCAGTAGAAGCTCTGTCACGTGTGGACGATGGTATGGGGATCGCTTTTTCGGTAACCGTATCGCTTTGTGCTTGGCCTATTTACAAATACGGTACGGAAGAACAAAAGCAAAAATATCTGCGTCCCTTGGCAGAAGGCACGTCCCTTGGCGCTTTTGGCTTAACTGAAGCGAATGCTGGTACCGATGCCAGTGCGCAGCAGTCTGTTGCCGTAAAAGACGGCGATGACTATATTCTTAATGGCAGTAAAATTTTTATTACGAATGCAGAAGTGGCCGATGTTTACGTGGTATTTGCCATGACGGATCGCAGTTTGGGTACGAAAGGGATTACCGGTTTTATTTTAGAAAAAGGAATGCCTGGTTTTACTTTTGGCAAAAAAGAGGACAAATTAGGGATTCGTTCTTCCCAAACGATGGAACTGATTTTCCAGAATGTACGCGTTCCGGCGGCGAATCGTCTCGGAAAAGAAGGCGATGGCTTTAAAATCGCTATGGCAACTCTCGACGGCGGTCGTATTGGCGTTGCCGCCCAAGCTCTGGGGATTGCCCAAGCGGCGCTTGATCATTCGATCCGCTATTCGAAAGAACGGGTACAGTTTGGCAAAGCCATTGCCAAGCAGCAAGTACTGGCCTTTATGATGGCTGATATGGCTACGCAGATTGAAGCTTCACGCCTGCTTGTATATCAAGCCGCTTACCTCAAGGGACAGGGAAAACCCTTTTCGAAAGAAGCCGCTATGGCTAAAATGTTCGCCTCTGATGCGGCTATGGCCGTAACAACCGATGCGATTCAGATTTTTGGCGGCTATGGCTATTCGAAAGAATATCCGGTAGAACGACTCTTTAGAAATGCTAAGATCTGTCAGATTTATGAAGGCACAAATCAGGTACAGCGGATGGTTGTTTCTGGCGCTATTTTGCGGTAAGTTTTATTTCTGATGCATGTGGTTTTCGTTGCAGGATTTATCAGTGAGGGATAGTATAGAGAAGACTTAATAGATTATTCATAGTTGGCAGTAGACTTGTAATGGTAGGATTTAGATCAAATAGAAAGAAAAACCTCTTTGACGCTTGAAGACAGCTCACTCTCTAGCTCTCTTGCGCTATAAAGAGGTTTTTCTATTTTGCTTAAAAGATCTTTTCTTGGCGACATGAAGGGAAAATATTTTCTAAACAGAAATCTACAAGGGATTATGTAATTTTTTTAGAAGTTTGCGCTAACAAATAGCAGGAGGGAAAACTTGTGGCTCCAACTTTTCAAAATATACATCAGGTAGAAGGATATCTCTCTTATAATCAAATCACCGTGATCATTGAGCAGTCTTATGATGGAATCCTCGTTATTGATAGTCAGGCAACTGTAGTATTAGTCAATGACGCTTATTGCCGCTCTACCCATATTAAGCGAGAAGACATTATTCAAAGGAATTTTCGCGAGGTCTGGTCCAAACGAGTTTTTTCCGCTGCGATTTTAGAAGCGTTAGATCATAAAAAATCGACGACGCGGATTCATTATGACATGTCCCCAGGCAAGGTCATTATGGTTACAGCGAATCCTGTGTTTGACGACGACGGGAATATTAGTTTTGTCATCGGCAATTGCCGTGATATGACAGAGCTTGCCAAACTGCGTGAAGACCTCGAGCATGAGCGCAATAAAGTATCCGGTCCGATCGCGGCTAGTCCCAATATGAAGCAGCTGTTGTTTGCGGCTGAAAAAGTAGCATCTGTTGACGTAACGGTACTGATTACTGGCGAATCCGGCGTAGGTAAAGAAGTCGTAGCACGTTATATTCACGATCAGAGTCGACGCAGCCAAGGCCCTTTTGTGGCGGTAAACTGCGGCGCCATTCCGGAGAATCTATTGGAATCGGAATTCTTCGGTTATACTAACGGCGCTTTTACTGGGGCGAGAAAAAACGGCAAAAAGGGTTTGTTTGAAACAGCCCATGGCGGGACTTTGTTTTTAGATGAAATTGGCGATCTTCCTTTCAATTTGCAGGTAAAACTGCTACGGGCCCTCGATACTGGGCGAATTACGAAAATTGGTGATAGTCAGGAACTCGATGTAGATGTGCGGATTCTAGCAGCGACCAATAAAAATCTCAAGCAAATGGTGAGTGAGCAAAAGTTTCGTGAAGATTTATATTATCGCTTAAATGTAATTCATTTGCAGATTCCGGCGCTCCGGGAACGGCAAGATGATATTCGCTCTTTATGTATTTATTTTTTGAATCTCTGTAATGAGCGGTACGGACAGAATAAAAAGCTCGATGAGACGGTATTGGAGCTGTTGATCCACTATGACTGGCCAGGCAATGTGCGGCAATTGCGTCACGTCATTGAACGAATGGTTGTGATGAGTCGGGACGATATCATTACACTGGAAGGGCTGTCTGATGAAATTACTTCTTCAGCGCTGCTGAATAAAGCGGCGGCGCTGCCTGGCGAGCCAATTACACTGCACTCGCTGTCTATACCTGATGCTGTTGCCGAAATTGAACGGAAGATTTTTCAGCAAGCCTTACAATCTTGTCATAGCAGCCGAGCGATTGCTAAAATAACAGGAATTAATCAAAGTACGGTACTGAGAAAAATGAAGAAATACGGATTTTCCATTGAATAAGTGATGCAAAATACATCAAACTCGTAAGATGCCTGTAAAATTCTGATTTTACAGGCATCTTTTTTGCTGTACTTTTGCATCAGGCCGAAGCAAAATGCATCATTTCGATTTTTACCACAAAATAGAGCGGTAAATCTGCTTACTTTTGCGTTATTTGGGCTGAAAAATTCGCTTTTTCCAAAGATAATGACAATTTTATTTGGCATCCTTTATGCATTGAGATATAGACGTAATTAAATTTGTTCTGTACATCAAGGAAAGGGCGGTAATAAGTGATGCGAAAAATTCCAGTTCTCACAGCAGAGCAGGCTGCAGCACTGGTTCAGGATGGTCAGACCATTACTACAGGCGGTTTTGTTGGCAGTTCTCTGCCGGAAGCTCTCAGTGAAGCTTTAGAAAAACGATTTTTGGCTACGGGAAAGCCGGAAAACCTTACTCTCTTTTATTCCGGCGGGCAAGGCAATAAAGATGGCAGCGGCGCCGATCATTTTGCCCATGAAAAAATGACAGGAAAGGTTATTGCCGGTCATTGGAATTTGGCGCCAAAGCTCAGCAAGTTGGCTGTAGAAAATAAAATTGCCGGTTATAATCTGCCGCAAGGCATTTTATCTTGTCTCTATCGCGATATTGCGGCCAAACGTGAAGGCATGATCAGTCACGTGGGTCTTCATACTTTTGTCGATCCCCGCAACAGTGGCGGCAAAATCAATGAAAGGGCCCAAGAAGATTTAGTGGAAGTCATTCAAATTAATGGTAAAGAGCGTCTCTTCTTCAAGACCTTTCCGATTGATGTAGCTTTTATTCGCGGCACCTACGCCGATGAAACTGGTAATATCTCTTTTGAAAAAGAACTAGGGCCCTTTGATGCGACCTCTATGGCGCAGGCCGTAAAAAATTGTGGCGGTAAAGTCATTGTCCAAGTCGAGAAAATTGTAAAAGCCGGCACATTAGATCCCAAACTGGTAAAAATTCCAGGAATTTATGTTTACGCTGTTGTGATTGGTCCCGAAGCGACGCAGCAGCAAAGTCTTGGCTGTTGTTTTGATCCCAGTCTCTGCGGTGAAGCGCGACTGGCAGAAGAATGTACGCTGGAACCTTTGCCGCTTTCCGCTAAAAAAATTATTGGTCGCCGAGCAGCCATGGAACTTGCTGAAAACGTTGTCGTTAATCTTGGTATTGGCGCGCCGGAATATGTTGCTGCGATTGCTGGCGAAGAGGGCATCAGCGATTATATGACCCTTACTGTAGAAGGCGGCGCTGTCGGCGGGAATCCGCAAGGCGGTGTGCGTTTTGGCGGTAGTCGCAATGCCGACTGTCTGCTCGAACAGGGGATCCAATTCGATTTCTATGATGGCGGCGGTCTTGATTTAGCTTGTATTGGTATGGCACAGGCTGATCAACAAGGCAATATCAATGTAAGCCGCTTTGGTTCGCGGCTCGCTGGCTGTGGCGGCTCCATTGATATTACGCAAAACTCTAAAAAGGTAATATTTTGCGGTACCTTTACGGCCAATGGTTTGAAAACTAAGGTAGAGCAGGGAAGTCTGTTGATTGAACAGGAAGGCAAAGAGCATAAGTTTATTACTGCGGTAGACCAAGTTACCTTCAGCGGCGCTTACGCCGCGCAAAATAACCAAAAAGTACTCTATGTAACAGAACGCGCCGTATTTGAGCTGCGCAGCGATGGTCTTTATCTTACGGAGATTGCACCAGGAGTTGATCTCAAAACTCATATTCTCGATCAAATGGATTTTCAGCCGAAGATCAGTCAGGAACTGTCCTTAATGAATCCGGCTATCTTTCAGTTGGAGACTATGGGGCTGCAGGCAATGATCAAGGGACGCTAGGCACGAGGCAAGGAGGTTTTTTCAATGTATGTATTAGGAATTGATGTGGGATCTACTTCATCCAAAGCGGTCATTTTGAATCCTGATCTTAAGGTGGTCGGCGCGGCTGTTGTTTCTGCCGGTACAGGATCAACCGGACCGCAACGGGTCATGCAGGAAGTGGTGAAACAAGCTAATTTACAGACCAAAGACATCAAGAAGATTGCGGCTACCGGTTATGGTCGGTTTCGCATCGAAGATGCAGACAAGCAAATCAGTGAAATCAGCTGTCATGCCAAAGGCGTAGCCTATCTTTGTCCCAGTGTGCGGCTCATTATTGACATTGGCGGTCAAGATTTAAAGGCAATTAAGCTCAGTCAAAGCGGCATGGTTGATCAATTCTTTATGAGCGATAAATGCGCTGCCGGTACGGGCCGTTTTTTAGAAGTTATGGCCCGCATCTTAGAAATCGATATTAGCCAAATGGCTGAATATGGCAGTCGAGCTGAAGAGGTAGCTGCGATTAGTAGCACTTGCACTGTTTTTGCTGAGTCTGAGGTGATTTCCCAACTAGCTCAGGGAACACCCAAAGAAAATATTATTGCCGGAATTCATCAGTCTGTAGCTGTAAAGGCCTGCGGTTTAATTCGTCGCTGTTCTATCGATGGCGATGTGGTTATGAGTGGCGGCGTTGCAAAAAATAGCGGCGTTGTTGCCGCGATTGCCAAAGAATTGTCCCAGGAAGTCATCGTTTTACCGGAATCACAGCTTGCCGGCGCGCTCGGCGCGGCCTTATTTGCCTATGAAGATCTCTTTGGTTTATTGCAAAATAATAGAAAGAAGGCGTTAGCATGAATGAAACAGAAAACATGAGCTCCAAACAATTACTTGCTTACTATCAGGAACAGCTTGATGAGGAAGCTCGTCAGGCAAAAGCCGAAGGGAGACTGGTTGCTTGGTCTGCATCGGTTGCGCCAAGTGAGTTCTGCGTGGCTATGGATGTAGCCCTCGTCTATCCGGAAACCCACGCTGCGGGAGTTGCTGCTCGCAAAGGCTCGCAGGATCTGCTCGAAGTCGCTGCGAATAAAGGCTATTCTATTGATTGCTGCTCCTATGGCCGAGTCAATATGGGATATATGGAATTACTGAAAGAACAGGCGATTACGGGAAAAACACCAGAAAAACTAGCCAATTCGCCAGCGGCTAAGGTTCCGCTGCCTGACTTTGTCATTACTTGCAACAACATTTGCAATACCTTGTTAAAGTGGTATGAAAACCTGGCGGCTGAGCTCAATATTCCTTGTATCGTCATTGATGTTCCCTTTAATCACACCATGCCGATTCCCGAATATGCCAAAGCTTATATTGCTGATCAGATTCGTGCTGGCATCGCTCAAGTAGAAAAACTGAGCGGCAGGAAAATGGATCCTGATAAATTTTTAGCGGTTCAGGAACAGACGCAGCGTTCTGTAGCGCAATGGAAACGGATTGCCGACCTTTCGGCGCATAAACCATCACCCTTAAACTGTTTTGATTTATTTAACTATATGGCTCTCATTGTTTGCGCCCGCAGCCGTGATTATGCGGAAAAAACTTTCAAAAAGTTTGCTGATGAATTGGAAGAAAACCTAAAAAATGGAGTTTATGCCTTTAAAGGAGCCGAAAAGGACCGCGTAACTTGGGAAGGAATTGCCGTATGGCCTTATTTGGGACATACTTTTAAATCGCTGAAAAACCAGGGAACAATTATGACTGGTTCAGCCTATCCCGGTTTGTGGGATCTTAGTTATACGCCGGGGGACCTTGGGTCCATGGGCGAATCTTACAGTAATGTTTATATTAATACCTGTTTAGAGAACAAAGTGGATGTACTTTATGACATTATCACCAAGAGTAAATCCGACGGCGTAGTGTATCATTTAAACCGCAGCTGTAAGCTTATGAGCTTTTTGAATGTAGAAACAGCAGAGCAGCTGAAAGAAAGAACAGGCCTTCCTTTTGTCAGCTTTGACGGCGACCAGGCAGACCCGAATAATTTTTCACCGGCCCAGTTTGATACTCGTGTGCAGGCTTTAGGTGAAATGATGGAAGCGCAAGCCAAAAAGGGAGGTTGTTAATCATGGAACAGATCAAGGCATTATTACAGCAATTCACTGAATTTGCCGCTCAGCCGCAAAAATCAATTCAGGAACATAAAGCCGCAACAGGTAAAGGCGCTGTAGGCGTTCTCCCTTACTATGCGCCGGAAGAACTTATTTATGCCGCAGGCTATCTGCCTGTAGGAATTTGGGGCGGTCAGAAACAGATCAAGAAAGCGCCTACCTATCTACCAGCCTTTGCTTGTTCAATCATGCAGTCTGTCATGGAAATGGAACTCGAAGGCGTTTACGATATTTTTGACGCGATTCTCATGTCGGTTCCCTGTGATACACTGAAATGTCTCAGTCAGAAATGGAAGGGAACAGCGCCAGTTATTGTTTTTACTCATCCGCAAAATCGTAAATTGGAATCAGCCAATCAATTCCTCGTGGAAGAATATAAAATTGTGAAAGCCAAGCTGGAAAAGATTCTTGGCGTTACCATTTCGACAGAAGCAATTCAGGAAGCGATTGCTGTGTATAATGCGAATAAACAGGCCACACGTCTCTTTTTAGAAATCGCTGCTGCTTATCCGCAAGTGATTAATCCTATAGACCGTCATGCTGTTATGAAAGCGCGTCTCTTTATGGACAAAGCCAAGCATACGGCCTTATTGCAGCAACTGATTGCAGCAATCACTGTTTTACCTATCACTCCTTGGCAGGGAAAACGAGTCATACTAACAGGCATAACAGCCGAACCGAATGAATTTTTGGCGTTGCTTCAGGAATTTAATATTGCTGTTGTGGCTGATGATTTAGCGCAAGAAAGTCGTCAAGTAAGAGTCGACACGCCAAAACATCGTGATCCGCTCTACGCCTTGGCGAAAGCCTGGCAGAATTTTGATGGCTGTTCCCTCGCTGTGAATACGAAAAAGCCGCGTGGTTCTATGCTGATCGACATGGTCCATAAATATGGCGCTGATGCAGTGATTGTCTGTATGATGAAATTCTGTGATCCAGAAGAATGGGACTATCCGGTAATGTATCGTGAAATGGAAGAAGCGGGCGTAAAAAGCTTAATGCTCGAAATCGACCAGCAAACCGTCTCGTTCGAACAAGCAAAAACACGGATTCAAAGTTTTGTGGAAATGCTTGCTTAAAAACCGAGGTGGAAATCATGCGCGAGAAAATCAAAGCGTTTTTACAAAAAAGCATTGTCCCCGTGCTAGAAGAGAAGTCTCCGCAGTCTTTCCCGCTTCGTAAGGCTTTTACCATATTAGGAGAGGCCGGCCTTTTGGGCCTGGCCTTTCCTGCAAAATATGGCGGAGCCGATGGCAGTTTCACGGATTTTGCGATTGTCGCCGAAGAAATCTTCCGGCTGTCTGCCGCATTAGGCATGGCTTTTTCCAATCACATTATCTTAGGCTGTTGGCCTATTTTTCAGTTTGGTACGGAGGAACAAAAACAGAAATATCTTGTTGATTTACTGTCAGGGAGAAAGATCGTTTCATTTGCCTTAGCGGAAAGCTCCATGACGCAAGACTTGTATAAAGAGGGATGTACGGCGATTAAAGATGGCAAACGCTATATTCTGAACGGGCGGAAAGTGCTTTATCAGAGCTTTTCGAGTGCCGATCAGGCAATTGTCTTTGCAGCAACGGATCGTACGCAAAAATTCCTCGGCGTAAGTGCTTTTATCGTCGACAAGGGAAAGCGGGGCCTCTCCTTTGAATGCGACGAGATAGAATATGATCAGGCAAAGCCAATGCAAACCACTATGATCATGAATCATTGCTCTGTGGAAGAAACGGCGCGCCTGGGAGAAGAAGGCGATGGCTGTAAAATCGCTATAGCGGCGATTCATATAGTCCGTGCTAGCATTGCTGTCCATGCGCTGGGCCATTCCCGTGCGACTTTCAGCTATATGAGCCAGTTATGGCAGCAGGAACAACGTTATAGCAATAATAATGCGAAAAATTTTCAAAATATTAAGATTTGACGTATTAATCTTTACTTTTTGTACTATGAGAATGGAGATGATCTACATGTGGCAAATCGTTCCTCATCCCCTCGGAATTGAAGTATCAGCACTTCTGGCGTTGATTCCCCTTACTTGGCTTCTGTTAGGACTCTGTGTCTGGAAATTAGCGGCACATAAAACTTGTTTCGTGGCTCTCATCCTCAGCGCCGTCTTGGCTTTATTTGTTTGGCAGATGCCGGGAAATCTTGTTTTTCTCGGAATTGCCGACGGCGTGGTTTTGGCCTTATGGCCGATCATTCTCGTTATTTTTTCTGCTATTTTTACCTATAATATGACTGTACAAACTGGCGCTATGGATAAAATCAAAGGCTTAATGGCCAGCTTTTCTCAAGATCGGCGGGTTCAGGCCTTATTAATTGCCTGGGGATTTGGCGCTTTTTTAGAATCGGCAGCTGGTTTTGGTACGGCTGTAGCCATTCCGGCCGCTATTTTAATCAGTTTAGGTTTTCCGCCCTTTTTTGCTTCGGTGGTATGTCTTATTGCCAATACCGTTCCGGTTGCCTTCGGAGGCGTAGGCTTGCCTGTTATCACTTTAGCGAAAGTGGCCGATGTCGATGTGCTTCGTTTAACCTTGGATTGCGCGATTCAGCTTACGCCGTTTATCCTGGTGATTCCGCTGGCTTTGATTTGGCTAATTACCAAAAAAGCTTCTGGTTTTCGCGGCGTTTTCCTGATGTCTGTCGCTGCTGGCGCTTTTTTTGCCGTACCACAGCTCTTTATTGCAGCTTATATTGGACCAGAACTGACTTCTATCGTCGGTTCGATTATGTCGATGCTGGCAATTGTAGTGATTAATAAAATTTCACCGCCCAAAAAAGTTTGGCGTTTTCCTGATGAAACTGCGGCTGGGTTAGAAAGTGACGCTGCTTTTCAGACGAATCTTAAGGAGCAGATGATTGCTTGGTCGCCCTACTTTTTCTTGCTTATCTTTATTCTGGGGACGAATGAAGTCATTTTCCCCGCTTTGAATGAAGCCTTACGGAATCTTAGTACAACAGTTCATATTTATTCCGGTCCCGGTGGCAATCCGATTTCCATTGAATGGATTCTTACGCCAGGAACGCTGATTTTGCTGGGGTCATTGCTTTCAGCCAGACTGCAAAAAGCATCTTGGCAGGATCTTTGTGACGTAACTGGTAAAACCTTAAAGCAATTGCAGAAAACTTCACTGACCGTCATTACGATTGTAGCTATGGCTAAAATTATGAGTTATTCTGGTATGATTTCAGATATCGCCTATGCGCTAGCTATGACAACAGGCGGCGCCTATCCCTTCATTGCCCCTATTATTGGGACACTGGGAACTTTTGTAACAGGCAGTGACACGAATGCTAATGTGCTTTTTGGGTCATTGCAGAAGCAGACGGCTCTGCAGATTGGCGCCGATCCGACCTGGATTACTGCTTCCAATACATCGGGCGCTACAGCGGGAAAAATGATTTCACCGCAAAGTATTGCCATTGCCACTTCCGCAACGAATCAAATCGGTATTGAAGGCGATATTCTTCGCTCCACTGTGGGCTACTGCCTCATCTATACGGTGATGCTTGGCTTCTGGGTGTTTTTCGTAAACTATATGCGGTTTTTCCTTGGCTAAACTAGCTTAAAATAGAATAGATATTATTGAGCGACAATAAAAACTGCCAGCAGTCCTTGTTAGGGGATTGCTGGCAGTCCTTGTTTATTTGTAATTATTCGATCCTAGCGACACCGGATTGCTTCGCCGCCTTAGCAACTGCTTTGGCAACGAGACAAGAAATTTTTGCGTTGAGCGGATCCGGGAAAATATTTTCGGCGTTTAGGTCGCAGGCATTTACACAGTTGGCAATGGCGACAGCAGCGGCAAGACACATATGCTGATTAATATCGCTAGCTCTTACTGATAGAGCGCCTTTCAAAATGCCAGGGAAAGCAACTACGTTGTTAATCATGTTCGGGAAATCAGCTCGACCGGTACCAATGATCGCAGCACCGCCTGCTTTTGCTTCTTCAGGCATAATTTCCGGTTCGGGATTGGCCATGGCGAAGATAATAGGCTGACTGTTCATGGAAGCGACCATTTCTTTAGTAACCAGTTTGGGCCGCGATACGCCGACAAAGACATCGGCTCCTTGGAGGGCATCAGCCAGGGTTCCTTGTTTTCCCTGAGGATTCGTCAGCGGTGCAATGGCCTGGTGGCCTTCATTTAACAGTGTTTGCGGTATATCTTTATGTAAAATGCCTTCGCGGTCGACAAGGATAAGACGATTGACGCCGTAGGCGAGAAGCAGCCGGGCAATGGCGATACCAGCAGCGCCGGCGCCGTTAATGACGACTTCACTCTCTGTCAAATCTTTGCCGACAACCTTATGAGCATTAATCAGACCGGCTAAGACGCAAATAGCGGTACCATGTTGATCATCATGAAAAACGGGAATATCAAGCTCCGCCTTAAGACGCGCTTCAATTTCAAAGCAGCGCGGCGCCGCAATATCTTCTAAATTAATGGCGCCAAAGGTCGGTGCGAGAAATTTTACGGTTTTAATAATTTCTTCCGTATCTTGTGTGTCTAGGCAGATCGGGATCGCATCAACGTTGGCGAGATTTTTAAAGAGAATGGCTTTGCCCTCCATGACAGGAATGGCTGCTTTGGGGCCAATATTGCCAAGGCCGAGCACGGCGGAGCCGTCAGAAACGACGGCTACCATATTGCCCTTTGAAGTATAGTCATAGACCTCTGCTTCGTTTGCCGCGATGCGGCGGCAAGGCTCGGCTACGCCAGGACTGTAAGCTAGGCTCAGATCTGTAAGGTTATTTAAGGGAAGTTTACTGACAATCCCGATTTTTCCCCGCGCCTGTTTATGGAGTGCGAGAGACCGTTCATATACACTCATGGGGATCACTCCTTTAGCAATTATTTCGCTTTTTCCGGCGCTAATTTTAGCGTAGCTAGAGCTTCAGCGATCAACTCGGTGACAACTTCTCGGACTGGCTGGATTTTAGTCAAACGATTTAAGCTTTGACCGACTTGTACGAGGCCGTTTTCGACATCGCCGTCAATCGCTGCTAGCTTATTCGTGCCTGTAGCCATATCATTCAATTCTTCTTGGGGAGCGCCGCTCCGTTCCCGATCGAGGAAGCGGTCAGTAAACTGATTTTTTAAACCGCGTACACCATGGCCGCGGGAGAAGCCTGTAACAGCCGAATCAGTATCGGTGGCAGCAATAATTTTTTCTTTGGCTTTGTCATGAACTGTGCATTCTTCTGTTAATAAAAAGCGTGAACCCATCTGAACGCCATCAGCGCCCATGAGCAGAGCTGCTGCCATGGCCCGACCGTCAGAAATACCGCCTGCGGCGATCACTGGCAGACTTACTTCAGGGATGACATTGCTGAGGAGCGCCATGGTCGTTTGCGTACCAATATGACCGCCTGCCTCCATACCTTCAATGACGATGGCGTCAGCGCCAGCTGCTTCGATACGTTTAGCTAATTTTACGCTAGGGACGACAGGAATTGCTTTAATACCAGCTTGGTGAAATGTTTCAATAAAGGGAACGGGGTTGCCAGCGCCGAGAGTAACAAAAGCGACTTTTTCTTCGCAGATGACCTTTACGATTTCGTCTTTATTGGGAGCCATCAGCATGACGTTTACGCCAAAGGGCTTGTCAGTCAGTTTTTTTGTGGCGCGGATTTCTTCTCTGACCCAGTCGGCAGAGCGACCGCCTGCCGCAATCACGCCAGCACCGCCAGCGTTAGAGACAGCGGAGGTTAATTTTCTTTCAGAAATCCAGGCCATCGCGCCCTGAATGAGAGGAAATTGGATGCCTAAGAGGCGGGTAACTTTTGTATTCACAGAACATCACTCCTATTTGTAAATGTTTTGGGATAATTCGATTACTTTTAGTGTAAGAGAATTGACGAAAAAAGGGAAATAGACTTTCTTTATGTTATAATAATTTTAATGTATGGAAAACTTTAAGCCATAGCGAGGTGATTCTTTGATGGATTTACGGCAGTTAGAGTACTTTCAGATGGTTTGTCGGCTTAATAATATGACACGGGCGGCAGAACGGCTGCATGTAGCGCAGCCAGCCATTTCCGTGGCGATTCAAAAACTGGAGGAAGAGCTCGGCGTGCGGCTCTTTGAGCGCAGTCAGAAGCAGTTTACCTTAACCGTGGAAGGCCGGGTCTTTTTAGAACGGGCTGAGGATATTTTGCAGCGCTCCCAAGATGCTGTTTTGGAAATGAACGAGTATAAAGAGCTGCGGCGCGGACGAATCAAGCTTGGCGTGCCGCCCATGATTGGGTCCTATCTTTTCCCCCATATTTTTGCCGGTTTTCAAAAACTATATCCTGACTTGAATCTTGTTGTTATCGAAGAAGGATCTCTTGCTGTGCGGGAACTGATTGAAAAGGATGAACTTGATTTAGGTATGGTCATTACTTCGCTCACATCTTCCTTATTAAAAACGCAGCCAATTACGACAGGGGAAATTGTTTTATGCGTATCACCATTGCATCCCTTGGCGGAACGGACCGCTGTGTCTTTTGATGATCTCAAGCAAGAACCTTTTATTTTGCTTAAAGAAGATGCTTATCATCGTCAAGTCGTGTTGGAAGAGTGTCGCAAGCATGGCTTTGAACCGAATATTGTCTTATCTTCCAGTCAGATTGAAACCGTACGAGGCCTTGTGGGCAAAGGTGTGGGGATTTCTTTTTTGCTTGATGCCATTGCTCAACAAGATCATAAAATCCAATCGGTGTCTTTGGCAGAAAGCATGAAAATTGAAATTGGCTTGGCCTGGAAAAAAGATCGTTTCCTATCAAAGGCCGCACAAGTTTTTATTGACTATATGGGACATTTGAAATTTTGAAGCTTTTATAGGACTTTTTGTAGTATTTTAAAGAATCAGACGCTTTTTTGTTGTTGTCGGTTATCGAGCTATGTTATGATGAACAGTAAGATAATAGGAAGAATTTTGCTGACGTAAAGGCTGCGGCAGTTTGCCGCAATATTGAGAGAGACAGGAGAGAAGTGTATGCAGTTTTTTCGCGATCTAAAAATTGGCCAGAAAATATCTTTTCTAATTAGTATTGCCGTTGTTTTTGTCTTTCTGGTCGGGTTGACCGGCTATTATTACTTGTCCCAGTCCAATCGGGCTATTGACAGTATGTATAAAGAGCAGCTTTTGGCGATTGATTGGCTGAATACGGGCCGGACGGCTGCCAAACAGATTGAAAGTGATCTTTTTGCGCTGATGGTTACGACCGATGATGCAGAAAATAAGCGATTGAAAAGTGATATTGATGCCCAGGTAAAAGGGTTTAATGAAACGTTAGCAAATTACGAGAAACTTCCCTTAGATGCAAAAGAAAAGGCCGCCTTGCAAGATGTGAAACAAAGTCTGCAAAATTATCGTGATGGCCGGGGACCGGTCATTGACCTAGCTATGCAGAATAAAAATCAAGAAGCTTACGTTTTATACACAAGTAAGGTTCAGATTCATGCTCATGCTTTTAGTGAAAAACTTGAGGGACTAGCGCATTATACCGAAAAGAAGGCGGCAGAGGCAGCGGAACGAAATTCTCAGCAAGAGAAAACAGCCACCTTCTTGATGGTCGCATTAAATATCTTGTCCTTTATCCTCATTGTCGCTGTAGGCTGGCTGATTCGCAGTTTGATTGTAAAACCGCTGCAGCAAGTTGTCACCGTTGTTGAAGCTGTGGCCAAAGGAGATTTAAGTGTTTCTGATCTTGCCATTCAGTCGCGCGATGAATCAGGCCAAGTGGCCGTGGCTGTCAATGTTATGCTGAAAAATCTGCGGGAGCTGATTCGCATGGCTTCTCACTCGGCCCAGCAAGTTGCTGCTTCTTCGGAAGAGCTAACCGCAGGAGCTCAGCAGTCCGCTGATGTAGTGACCCAAGTTGCTGGTTCGACTTCGGAAACCGCTGCGGCGGCCCAGCAGCAGGCTGACAAAGTAGAAGAAACGTTAAGACTTATTGTAGAAACAGGTGAAATGCGTAAAGCCGTCGGTGAGAAGGCTGTAACGATTACGAAAGTATCAGAGGAAACGGCGGCGGCATCAGAAGAAGGCAATCGTCTGGTAGAAACCGCGGTGGATCAGATGGGACGCATTGAATCCTCCGTAAATCATTCAGCTGGTGTGGTTGAAAAGCTGGGCGAACGGTCCCAGGAAATCGGTAATATTGTTGATACGATTGCCGGCATTGCCGGTCAGACGAATCTTTTAGCGCTCAATGCCGCGATTGAAGCCGCACGAGCCGGTGAACAAGGAAAAGGCTTTGCCGTGGTGGCTGAGGAAGTAAGAAAGCTAGCAGAACAGTCTCAGGAGGCAGCGAAACAAATTGCGGATCTCATACGATCCGTTCAAGCCGATACACAGCAGGCTGTCATTGTTATGAAAGAAGGCACGCAGGAAGCGAAGCAGGGATCGGAAGTGATCAAGCAGACTGGCAGCGCCTTTGAAAATATCAGCACGCTTGTGCGTCAGGTAGTAACGCTTAATCAGGAGTCCATTCAAATGCGCCAGGAAATGGGCAAGGGTACAGTTAAAATTGACCAATATGTTCATGATGTAGAAAAGATGAGCCGTAATATTATGGAACAAGCGCAAATGATTTCCGCTTCGACTGAGGAACAATCCGCCTCTATGGAAGAAATTGCTGCAAGTAGTCAAAGCCTAGCGCTGCTAGCGCAGGACTTGCAAGAGACCATTCAGAAATTCCACCTATGAGCCGCTGGATTATGCATGTCGATATGGACGCCTTCTTTGCTGCGATTGAGCAGCGAGATCATCCTGAATATCAGGGTAAACCCGTTATTGTAGGCGGCTTAAGCGCCCGCGGTGTTGTGGCGACAGCTTCCTATGAAGCAAGACGGTTTGGCGTTCACTCGGCTATGGCTATGACAGAGGCGCGTCGCCGCTGTCCTCAGGGAATTTATCTTCGACCGGACTTTGCGCGCTATGAAGCGGCATCTCATCAGATACGGAAAATTTTTGCTTGCTTTTCACCTATTGTTGAACCACTTTCCTTAGATGAAGCCTTTTTGGAGGTTTCGGGCATGGAGCTTCTGTACGATGATCCAGTGGCAATTGCCCAGGAAATTAAAGCAGCTATAGCGAAAGAAGTGCAACTTGTCGCGTCAGTGGGCCTTGCTCCCAATAAATTTCTTGCCAAAGTCGCCTCTGATATGAATAAACCTGATGGACTTAAGGTTATTTATCCGGGGGAAGAAGCGGCGAGCATTGCCGCTCTTCCTTTGGAGCGAATCTGGGGCGTTGGGAAAAGAACCGCAGATATTTTGCATCGCTATGGTTTTCACACGATTGATGATGTGGCGAAAGCCGATGCCGCATTACTTGCGGCAGAACTTGGCGATTTTTCGACTAAGCTGATTACCTTGGCGCAGGGCATTGATGATCGGCCAGTAGAGCCGCACCGGGAAGCGGCCTCTATTGGTCGGGAAATTACTTTTTCTGAGGATATAACCGGGCCAGACGAATTGTTTAGCTATCTTTTGGCGTTAGCGGAAGATGTAGGTTGGCAGCTGCGGCAGGAACGCCTGTTTGCCCGGACAGTAACGATTAAAGTTCGCTATCCGTCCTTCGAGACGGTGACGCGCAGCAAAACGATCGAGCCTTTTTCGCTGGATGAAGAGATTTATCAGACGGCAGTTGAATTACTAAATAAATTAAAGATATTACAGCCTGTGCGCTTATTAGGTGTTACCGTATCGCATCTTACGGGAAGTCGGCCTTTTGATTTGTTTCAGACCAATCAGCGACAGGAAAAAATCGCTGCTGTAACCGATTCCTTAAAGGAACGCTTTGGCTCAGCGATCGTTAGTCGGGCGCAGGCTAAAGTTTATGGCAGCGACGCAGTATTAAACAAAGATAATAAAAGAATTTAGCTTCGGAAGAGGCGCTGAGCAGCTTGCTGCGCAGCGCTTTTTCTTGTTTTGTGCTGATTTTTTCATCCGACAAATAGAGAGCTAGCAAGCCGCTGATTACTGTTCTCGTAAATAAGATTTCTTTACGGGATAGTGGGACGGTCAATGATGACGGGGTTAGAGTCATCATTGTCTGGAGCGATTCTGTTTGGCGGTACGCTTCGGTTACGAAAAAGTGAAGTCGTTTTTCGCCCTGGAGAAGTGAATCATAGGCGCTGAAAAAGTTAAAGTCATTATGCAAGCGGTCTTCTTCTCTATCAATATAATAGTCTAGTAAAATATGGAGTGCACAAATGGTGGGGAAATAGAGTGTTTTAGCGGCTGTGCTTTTTTCTCGCGGTAAGGCGGGCTGTGATGCTAAGGCGCAAAGATAAAAAATCGCTAATGTAGAACCAGCCGCTGCGGCAAATTCATAGCCAATCAATTCAGGATAAGTGCTGCTGTGCTGCTCATTCCAGGCAGTCAGCACGGGTTCCCGTTTCCCCACGGTTAAATGTTTATAGGTCTGTAGTTCGACATACAATTTGGTAAACTCATAGACATCTTGTTGAACCTGATCGTAGGCAGGCAGGTTCGACAAAACTTTTTGACAGGCTGACACAAGGTCATAGAGATAGCCTCGGTCGCATGTAATGGGATAGAAAGCGTAGTAATCTATCTGTGGCGCTTTTGGCGTGACGGCTCGTAACATGGCTTCATGGAGCTGGGCAAAGCATTTTGCTTCCATGGGTCCAAGACGGTCGCATAAGTTATCAAGGTAGTCGCTGATGGTTTGAAAAGCCACAATAAATTCGGTAAGCTCTTGGCGCTTTACACCAGGATAAAGACTGAAGACACTGCCGCCAAGACAATGAAATTGTTTTTGCCGTAAACTGATAAGCGCTTCGTGGCGCAAGCGGGGTTCTAACTGCTCACAGGCGCTTTTTTGCCAAACGGTTAATTTTTGTTTGACGAGGGGGAAATTCCGCCCGATTAGGCGTAAGAGCAGGGGCCAGTTGCTTAAACAAGAGGTCATAGTGCATACGCTCCTTTAGTTCATGGCGAATCCGCTGTCCACTTTCGTTTTTATAAGTAGTTGTGTGTGTATGTGAGTCAAGAGCGGCTCTTGTTATCAGTATATCCAGGAATATTTTGTATTTATGCTTAGCGACCATAAAAAGACTCCTACCGTTTCGCCGGTTTAGGCGAATGGGTAGGAGTCTGAGGCGTTATTCAATAACCAGTGGAATTTGCATCTCTTTACGGAACCACTTGGTGTGTTTCTCCGCGGATTGTCGTTCAATCAGCGCATCTTCTTCAAACGTCTTAAGCGTGAGTTTGGCTTTATCGTTCTCTATAGTGGCGCTGACACTTTGGATGCGATGCATTTGCGTTTCGTCAAGGCTTTCCGCCAGAGAGAGCAGTAAAGCGAGCTTGCGAGCTGTGCTCCAATCCGCTTCATCAAGAAATTCATAATAATTGCGGCGAACGGCTTTGCCGCTCATGCCGTGATGCCAGCCAGCTACAACGGCAACAAGCATTTGTTCGCGGTGGGTCAGGCCAAATAGACGGGCGTTTTCTACGAGGTAGGCTGTGTGGCGGGTATGGTCATAATAATTAATCGTTATGCCGATATCATGGAGAAACGCGGCGACCTTTAACAGCGTGCGTTCCCGCCCAGTAAGCTGCAAGAGATCCTTCCAGCCGTCAAAGAGGCTCAAAGCTAGATAAGAGACGTGGTAGGCATGGAGGGTATTCCCTTTATAAAAGAGCAACATATTGCGAGTGCTGTGCATTAGAATGTCAGGCAGAACGTCGGGTTGATTTTCCCGTTGCAGATAGTAGTGCATGAACAATCCTTCGCGCAGACCGCTGCCGCTGACAATAAATTGCGTTCCCGCAGCAACCTCAAACAAGGTCTTTACAATATTGATGCCAGCAATAATAATATCAGCCCGTTCACTGCTGAGACCCGGCAGCTTGCGTCGCTGATTGAGGTTTGTACGAATTAACGTTTGCCAGAGATTTTCAAAAGAAATCATTCCCATGCGGTAATTGTGGATTTTCGGGAAGGGATAGTTTTTTTGTCTCTGGTCCATTTTGGCAATATTACGAGCTGTGCCGCCAATGCCCACAAGGGGGAGTTTCAGATTTTGCAGCCAAGGGATGGCGGCAAAGGTCTTTTTGATGTATTCCGTTAAGGCCGTAAGGTTTTCGTTTGATACTTTGTCTTGGGTTTTGAATTTTTCCGTCAAAGTAATGGCGCCAAAAGGAATGCTGATTAATTCGACTACCTTATGATCGCGGATCAGAGTAAGTTCCGTACTACCGCCGCCAAGATCAAAGAGCAACGCATCGCGAATATCAATTGTATTGGTCACGGCAATACTACCGATTTTGGCTTCTTTTTCGCCGCTGATAATTTCTAAATCAATGTTTGTTTTGTCTTTTACGAGCTGGATAAATTCTTGTCCATTATGGGCATTGCGTACTGCTGCCGTAGTTACGGCAATAATCTTGTCCGCTTTGTGAATTTGACACATGTGGGCAAAGGCGTTTAAGGTGCGAATCGCTCGCTCTATTGCTGCAGGCTGCAGGCAATTGTCTTTTTCCATGCCTTCGCTGAGCCGGACCGATTCTTTTTGATTGTATACAAGATTGTAGGCGCCATTATGGTAAATATTCGAAATGACAAGACGCGCTGAGTTGGAGCCAAGATCGATAACTGCTACACTTTCTGTCATATACTGCCTCCTGAAGAAATCTTACTTCCCTTATTTTATCACGCTCTTTGTCGGCTGAACACCACAGAAAGGGGAATGGATTATTTTTCCATTCCCCTTTCTGTTTTGAATCGACAGTAATTTATGGTAGGATCTAGCGACGAAGCCCCAGACTGTTTAAGATCGGTATAATTTTAGTACCACTGTAAGCAATGATGATACTAAGAAGAAGATCCGGCAAAATATATGGTGTGAACCCTACAGCAATTGCTTTTAATACAGCCATTTCTTTGTGGAGATATAAATTTACAATGCCGTAAAGATAGGTGACGCCGATGAGATACAGACAAGCGAGCCCTAGTAAAATACCGCTAAAGAGACGCAAAAAAGAGGGTCTGCCTGTGAATCCTTCGGTTGATTTACCAATGATGAAAGCGCAGAGTATAAATCCGACTAGATAGCCGAAGGTCGGTTGCAATACATAAGCAGGGCCACCGCCATTTACAAAAACGGGAATTCCGATTAGGCCGAGCGCTACATAGAGAAGCTGTGAATAAGCGCCGTTTCTTGAACCAAGCAACAAACCGGCATAGGCACAGAATAAGAATTGCAGCGTATAGGGGACAATGGGAGTTGGAATTTTAGTAAAAGCGCCGACCGCTGTAAAGGCAGCAAATAAAGCAATGAGGATCATATCACGTACAGGAAGTTTCATGGATTACAATCTCCTTTGTTAATCAATTCTGTCTCTATTCTAAAATACTTTACAGCCAATGTAAACCTAAAAAATATGAAAGGTTAACTTTTAATGAGCTGATAGTCCCTTTCTCAGTCGAAGCTCCGTAAAATTTAATAATTACTTAACATACCAACGGGCTCTATGATATGCCATAGAACCTTATAAATGCTGTATTTCTAGCTTGTTTAGAGTATGGTGTGTTTTCTTGTCTGGGACGTTTTTTGGGACGGTTTTGCTAAAATGAGGCCTTTTTCTATGTAAAAAACTATATAAAGTCATAAGAAATAAAAGTTATGAGGTTTTTTAATTAGGTTGAGTAATAAAGTCATGAAATTAATACTCAGAGCTATTTTAATGCTTCTGCTTTTGTTCTATTTATTTTGCATAAGACTTTATATAAACATATAAAGTTATTATCAAAAACTACAGAATCAAAAAAAATAAAAAAAATTTTTAAAAACGCGGTAACACGTATTGATTTTGCATAATATATAGAGCGAAGTAAAATTTGGACGCGTAAGGAGATGTAAAAATAATGAAAAACCAAGACAAAATTTACAAAATCGAAGATGGAAAATTGGTGGAGGTTAACGTGGCAGACTTGCAAAAAAGCGAAGGCATTGCACAAAAAAAGAAGGCCTTTTCCGCTGACGAGGCGCGGGAGATTCTAGGCATATCGCGGAGCAACATCATGAAGCTGTTAAATGATGGGACAATCCGAGCAGTACGCGCTGGCCGTCGTTGGTTGATTCCCAGCGATGCGATTGATGAATTTTTGCAAGCGTAGAGGTGGTGAATCACCATGCGTTTCCCATACTTTCAAGTGCCAAACGATGTTTTTGATATGGAACTGAACCCTTACGATTTTTCCGTCTATGCATACCTGTTACGGTGCTGTAATGGGGGGAAAACAGGCTTTCCGAGTTATGACACAATTGCATCAAAAACGGGCATGAGTCGACGGAAAGCTGTTGGTACGATCGAGTCCTTAGTGTCAAAGGGGTTAATTCATAAGACGGTTGCAAAAAACATCAAAGGGCGACAGGGCGTGAATCACTATTCAGTCGATTTTTCGAGGTTCGAGCAGGGTGCACAGGGTGCACGCGGTAATGGTGCACAGGATGCACTGGAAAAAGAACCAGTTTTTTCAAGAAAAAATATCACTTATAAAGAAAAAGACACAGCGCCCGCCGATACTTGCACAGGTTTTGATCAATTTTGGAGGATTTATCCAAAGAAAAGAGAACTGGCGACAGCACGAAGAGAGTGGCAAAAACTGGGCATCGACCAATCTCTCGCTGAAAGAATTTTTCGCGCTGTCGAAATACAAAAGCAGTCTAGCGCGTGGCGTGAAGATGGTGGGCGGTACGTGCCCAACCCTGCCCGATGGCTGAGCGAAAAACGGTGGTTGGACGAGGTTTTGTCTGATTCGGGGAGTCAAATCAATCGGAAAAATATTGAGCGGAATTATAACGAGTCCCCAAAATGGGGCAATGAAGATGTAAATTTCTGATAAAATGCGGGACAGCGAGGCGTGCGGAAGGTGAGAGTACCGCTTTTGGAAATTTTGGATTCCAAAACATCGCAGGAAGTTGCGATAAGATGAGGTGGATTTCCCAACATCGTGGGAAGAGGTTCGTCATTGTGACGATGGTTACATGACGATTGGACATTATAAAAAAGAGAGGTTTTGTTGATTGGCTAGATCGAAAACGGGGCCCAAAGCCCCCAAATTATCTGATGACGTAACAAAAACAATTTGTAAGCACTTGAAGAACGGTTCCGCTGTTGAGCTGGCTTGTATTTTTGCAGGGATTGGCAGAGCGACTTTTTACACATGGCTCAAAAAAGGACAGGCTAGAATGCCCGAATATGCGGAGTTTTACGAAGCTATTCGAAAGGCACAGGCCGAGTTCGAGGTGAAAGCTTTGGTTGAAATAAACGAAGCAGGGCAAAAGGATTGGCGTGCATTGGCTTGGCTTTTAGAACACAAGTTCCCTGCGAGATGGGGCAAAGCGAAACGATGCGACAGAGCGAAACTCGAAATCGCGCGAGAAAAGGCAAAAATCATTCGCAAGGTGCGAGGAATTCTGGAGAAAGGCGAGAAGTTGCCAACAATCGTAAACAACGTACCGCAGGAGGTGATGAAATGAAAAACCTAAACCAGTTACAGGCCGAGGTTGATAGGCTGACAGCAGAAAATAAAAAGTTGACAGTTACTGTGAAGCAGATGGCTTTAGGGCAGGCGTTGTCACAGGCGGGAGCTATTAAGCCTGAGATGCTAGCAGAAGCTCTTTTTCAAGACGTGGAGGTGATTGACGGACAGCAAGTTGCGTACCGCGATATGTGGGGGAACCTGCTTCCTGTCGAAGATGGCGTTCATCAATTTCTGAAAACAAATTCGGAGTTTATCGCGAATAACAAAAAAGCCCAAGATGATAAGATTGACGTCGAGGATATGTCAATGGAAGAGTATGTAAAGGCCAGACAAGCAGGGGTGATTTGACGATTCTTCAATAATGGCGAGACGGAGAGGCTGGCAATACGTTCGGTCTCTTTGTTCGTCAAGAGGGTATGTGTTTAATACAGACCCTTGAAAACATTAGTACTCTTTCTTATACAACCTCTATTTTCCGTTTTAAGGCATTTTGCTTGCTTGGTGTGTAAAAAACATTCAGTGATATGTAAAAGTTTAATTTTGGCGATATTAGGACGGAATTAATGCTGTTGAGTGGTGTGGGTAGATCGTGTTTTGATAATGGTACGATATGTTTATTTTTAGATTGGTGTTTTTTGACTGGTCAAGCGGTAGTTTCAAGTAGACAGGTAGCGGGAAATTTTGGGAAAAGGCATGATAATGTACTTGCTGACATTAAAAATCTGGTTCCTGAAATTTCAGGAACCAATTTATTTTATGAGTCAACCTATGAAAATCGCGGTAAACAATACCCTGAGTATCTAACGAACAGGGATGGGTTCACTCTTTTGGCTATGGGATTTACAGGAAAAGAAGCACTTGAATGAAATGGAATAAATTGGTGAAATTTATAAAACGGAAAATTTTGTTCTCACCATTCATGGTGAATGGGAGTCGTACACACTTGTGCGCACGAGGATTAGTAGCCGAAAATCGTCCACTAACTTTTCTATGTGACATCGGCACAAAATTGTGCCAATCTATTCTTTGAATCAACATATATACCTTCGCCTTAAAGGCTAACGTCTTGTCGCAACTTCTTGCGATACTGAGTTAACCGACGAAATTTGAACCATTAACTTTTATTTCAAGGTGAATTTATCTTAACGGTGTCGGTTGAAACTACCTTCTTTTGAGTAGCAAAAACCCCTGTTATTCTCATTTATTATCAGTTCCGATAATGTATGGTTATCGGAAGTAAAACAGTTTGGAGATATATTAGAACTTGACAAATATATACTAAAACATTTATTTTGTTTATAGGGGGTGATAGTATCGACGAGATATTTACTGTAAGAGAAGCCTCAGAGCGGTTGAAAATTACCGAGCAGGCAGTACGCGATTATATTGCAAACGGTAGCCTTGAAGCGTCGAAGCTTGGGCGAGTATGGCGTATTACAGAAACTGACATTATGAAATTCCTGGGTAAAATGAAACCTGCTAAAAGTGAAGAGTTTAAAGTCGAGGTTTCGGAAAATGAAACAGAAGCATGAAATAAAACAAAAGGCCTGCTCATGAGTATGAGAGGGACGGGTGGCGACAATAGGTTGATATGTCTATCTGTCGCCATTGTTTTATCTAGGCGCATACAAGGTGGGGCGTTGTAGTGGTGAAAAATACCACTACTGGATTTATCCCTGAGTTATTTTATTTAAGCCTATGCGACGTTATAGGCGATTTTACATAGATCGAGAAAAATATGTGGAGGTGTTGAGATCATGACAAGGCGCGATAATGGCGAAGGAAGTAAGATCTATCAGGACGAGAGCGGGCGTTACTGGAAGAAAATCACATATATTGATACTGAGACAGGGCGGTCTAAGCGGACGACTGTCAGAGGCGGGACAAAGACAGAAGTCCAAGAGAAAGAAAAGGCATTAAGAAAAGCCGTTGCAGAGGGTTTAAAGGCTAATGCAGGGAAAGAATCTTTAGGCGATTGGTTGAAACTTTGGATAGAAGCGGAAAAGAAAAACGGTGTAGGTGTGACTAGCTATAATCATTACAGGAATATAGCTAAACTTTATATTTACAAAAGCAAGTTAGCTCAAATTGCCTTAAAGAACATAAAACGAACGGATATTCAGACATATTTCAATGAGCTAGCAGAAGATTATTCTCCTGCAACTCTTTCTCTGATTCGGTCAATCTTAGCAGATTGTTTTAATTCTGCTGTTGCAGATTCCATTTTGTTGAAAACGCCAATGGTAAGAATTAGCCTGCCAAAAGTGCAGAGAAAGAAAATTAATCCTTTTACGGCTGACGAAATACAGGAATTACTTAGCGATGTGGGAAATCAAAACGATATGTATATTATAATCCTCTTAGGTGTTACAACTGGCCTGAGAAGGGGTGAAATTTGTGGTCTAAAATGGGTTGATATTGACTGGAAGAAAAAAGAGATTCATGTAAAGCAACAGGCAAAGCTAGACCGTGATGATGGAAATAGGTGGTTTTTGGGTTCTTTAAAAACAACGAAATCAGATAGAATCGTTCCTATAGGCGATAGGCTTATTGAGTCTTTAAAGTGGCATAAGAGAAAGCAAAACAAGCTAAAAAAGGAGTTTGGCGAGTCTTACAGTGATTTAGGCTTAGTCTTTAGTGAGACTGATGGAAACATTATGTCACCGACTACTTTAGCGAATCGCTTTAGCACTGCTGTAAAAAAGGCAGGAATAAAACATCATTCAATTCATCAACTTAGGCATACCTTCGCCAGTGTCGCAATAAGTGAGGGAATGAATATAAAAGCTGTATCAGAGGTTTTAGGACACGCAAATATAAGTATGACACTTGATACATACGGTCATTTACTTCCAGGCGATAAAGAGTCTGTTACTCAGGCCGTAACTGCGTATTTTGGACTGTAATTTTGGGACGTTTTTTGGGACGGTTTTATGTCTCAAAGAAAAATTATAGAAAAATACTAAAAGGCAAGAATCCAGTAAATTCGGGCATTGACGGTTATAGTAAAACATAAAAAAATAACAATTTTGTAATAATTACTTAACATAAAGAGGATTATTTAAGCAGGAAAATAAATGAAAGTAACACGAATTATAAGAAAGATAAGAAAGATAAGATAGATAAGATAGAGCAGATAGAGCAGATAGAGCAGATAGAGCAGGTAGAGCAGATAGAGCAGATATGATAGAGGAGGCGACGTTGTGGCAGATAAAATGCCAGACTATTTTGCCGCGATTCACTTAGGTTCTGAGCAAGTGAGTATGCAGATTGTCGAATATACTTCACTTCAAAATATGAAGGTTATAGACCGAGCCAGCCGCGCCGTTGATTTAGGTGAGGAGGCTTTTCAGACCAATAAAATTAGTTTTGGTACGTTAAATGAGGTTTGTGAGCTTTTAAAAGGCTATCGTCGGATGCTTGCTGAATATGGCGTCCGTGATTATCGTCTCATTGCAACAACGGCAGTACGGGAAGCGGAAAACCAGAAATATATTATTGATCAGATTAAAGTAAAAACAGGTCTTGATGTGAAAGTAGTGGATGTACCGCAGGAGATCTTTTACAAATACGTTTCATCTTATAAAAAACTAGCAGAACAGGGTTTTCTCGAAGCTAAGAAAGCCGTGCTGTTTGTCGATATTTCTTCCGGCGGACTCGGCATGACCTTATGGCAGGACGGCGCTATTAAATATCAGCAAAATTTAAAAATGGGGGCGCTACGGATTAAAGAAAGCTTTTCGGCGGCGCAGCGCGATTCCCTATATTTTCATCAAGCGTTAGAAGAGTTTATCTATGCCGCCATTGAACCAGTAAAAGCCTATCTAGGTCATGTTGACATTGATTATTTATGTCTATCAGGCCGGGAAACGGAACTGCTGCTCAAAATGCTGGGCAAGACCTGGGGAGAAGTCGAAGCTTGTCCTGTCAGTTTGAGCGAATTTAGGGCTTTATATGAAAAAATTAAGCGATTGAACTTATCGCAACTTCAGCAAATTTTCTCGCTTTCGCCAGATGACGCAGCGATGGTTTTACCTACGCTTGTTTTATACCATCAGATTTTATCGTTAACGACGATTGAGCAGATTGTCATTCCTTGTGATCAATTTATGGATGGAATTACGCTGTTGTATTTGGCAGGAAAACACCAAGACCCGTGGCTGCAAACAATGGAAGATCAGGTCTTTAGTTTAATTCGAACCCTTGGGAAGCGCTATCAGTACGATAAACGGCATTCACAGGCGGTAGAACAGTTTTCCTTGTTGATTTTTGACCGCATGGCCAGGATTCATGGCCTAGGAAATCGTGAACGGCTTTTATTGCAAGGGGCGGCTATTCTGCATGATATTGGGAAGTTCGTGAGCCTTCGTTCCCACCCCTATTATTCCTATCGACTGATTTGTTCTTCTGATATTTTGGGACTGTCAGAGAAGGAAAAAGCGGTAATGGCTAATGTGGCCTACTATCATTCGCAAGGGATTCCTGACAATCATCATTACAACTATTCCATTCTTACGAAAAAGAGCCAGGTTACTGTCGCGAAGCTTTCGGCCATACTGCGCTTGGCTGATGCTATGGACCGGAGCCATCGGCAAAAGGCCATTGCGGCTGCCGCTGTTTTCAAGAATAATGAGTTAAACATACAAGTGAAAGTGAATGAAGATTATTCCTTGGAAGAATGGACTTTTGCCGATAAAGCCGATTTTTTTGAAGATGTTTTCGGGATTCGCGCCAATTTGGAAAGGGTGGAAAAGATATATGTTTGAAAGTAGCGAGTATTTTCTGAATCGCGAACTAAGCTGGATTAAGTTTAATGAACGGGTGCTACAGGAAGCCGGTAGTCAGAATAGACCGCAAGGAGATCGACTTAATTTTTTAGCGATTACCAGCTCGAACCTTGATGAGTTCTTTATGATTCGTGTGGCCGGTCTTAAGCATCAGTTCGATAGCGGCGTCCATAAACTCGATATTTCAGGTCGGACCGTAGAAGAGCAGTTGATTGATATTGCTGTTGAAGTTCACGGGCTTGTAAATCTCCAATATCGCATCTTAAAAAATGTCTTGTATCATTTGGAAGAAGAAAAGATTTTTTTCGCCGCTATGGATAAGTTAAGTGATTCTGATAAAGAATGGTGTTATGAGTATTTTCGCAGTACCATCTACCCAGTTATTACACCCGTTGCTGTCGATGCCAGCCATCCATTTCCCTTTTTATCAAACCGCAGTCTCAATTTGGCGCTGCAAATTAGCCGTAAAGGCAAAGACGAAAAAAAACTCGCCGTCATTCAAGTGCCTGCCGTGTTGTCTCGTATTGTAGAAATTCCGCCTGAAGGAGGAAAACGGCGCTTTGTTTTTTTAGAAAAGATCATTGAAGCTTACTGTGAAGAATTATTTTATGGGTATCAAGTCGAAGACGTTATCCCGTTTCGGATTACTCGTAATGCGGACCTATTTATTGATGAGGAAGATGCCAAGGACCTATTAGAAGAAGTAGAAAAGTCGCTGCGCCAGAGAAAACGCGGTCAGGCTGTGCGATTGGAGATCGGCAAAGGGGCGGCGCCTGCCTTAAAAGACCTTCTTGTCAGTTCCTTGCATGTTCTAGACCGAGAGGTATATGATATTAACGGACCGCTTGATTTAACTTGTTTCTTTAAATTTATCGGGTTGCCTGGCTTGGAGGAACTAAAACTTCCCCCGATTTCGCCGCAGCTTCCCAAGGACTTAGTCGGTTGCACCGATCTGTTTGCCAGAATTCGCGAAAGTGATGTATTATTGCACCATCCCTATGAATCCTTTGAACCTGTCGTACAGTTTGTTCAGCAGGCCGCTGTGGATCCGGCTGTTTTGGCCATTAAGCAGACCTTATATCGGGTGAGCGGTAACTCGCCGATTGTTCGCGCGTTAGCGCAGGCAGCGGAAAATGGCAAACAGGTTACGGTTTTAGTGGAACTGAAAGCGCGTTTTGATGAAGAAAACAATATCTTATGGGCCAAACGGTTAGAGGAAGCAGGGTGTCATGTTATATATGGCCTGCGCGGTTTAAAGACTCATGCCAAAATGATTCTCGTGGTACGGCGGGAAGCGCGCGGGATTCAGCGCTATGTTCATATGGGAACCGGAAATTATAATGATTCGACGGCAAAGCTTTATACTGATATGGGCATTTTTACCGCCAATGATCAATTTGGCGCAGATGCTTCAGCCTTTTTCAATGTGCTTTCCGGCTACTCTGATCCGCCAGTTTGGAATAAGATCACAGTGGCGCCGCTAGGTTTGCGCCAAAAGCTTGTGGCGTTAATTGATGAACAGATTGAAGTCGCTAAAACGGGGAAACGCAGCTATATTGCGGCGAAGATGAATTCGCTGTTAGATAAGGATATTATAAAAAAACTATATGAAGCATCTGGATATGGTGTTAAAATAGATTTGATTGTTCGTGGTATTTGCGTCTTACGGCCCGGAATAGCTGGAGTTAGTGAAACCATTAAAGTTCGCAGTATTATTGGCCGGTTTTTAGAGCATCATCGCATCCTCTATATTGCCAATGATGATGATGAAAAAGTTTTTCTATCTAGTGCAGACTGGATGCCACGAAACCTGAATGAGCGAGTTGAGTTGCTTTTTCCGGTGGAAGCCGAACAACATATCGAACGGATTAAGCAGATTTTACAGCTTATGCTTGCTGACAATCAGAAGGCGCACAGCATGTGCAGCGACGGTACTTATCGCCGCGTGGCAAAACGCGGGAAGGTCGTAAAAAGCCAAGAAGAGCTTTGTAAACTTGCGAAAAAGGCGGCCGAGTTGCCGCAAGTTCCTTTAGAGCATCGGTTAAAACCGTTGTATCGTAAGGAATAGCTCTCAAGTAATGAAAAAGAACGTTGAGGTGACAGAATGAACACAGATTTTGTAGTTTGTATTCACTATGAAAATGACTATGGTTCCATCCGTTATAACGAAGCGGATAAAAGTTTTTGCGTAAAGCTTGCTAATGAAGCAAAACGCCGCGAAATTGAGACGTATTTATCGACAGAACAAACCATTCATATTGCCAGTGGCGCCACAATTCGTGATTTTGCTGATCAGACAGGTCTGCCAACAGAAAGCCTTGCTTTTTTCAAACAAGTTTTGACGCGTCTTTATAATCATACACAGGTTTTGGTGGATTGGAGTCATCCTGTGATCGAATAAGTCAAGTTATCCACAGAGTTATTCACAAACCTGTTGATATTGTGCATAAGTGCAAAAAAGTAATCCCGCAAAGTCGCTGAATTTCGGCATTTGCGGGATTTTTCACATGAGCTTTTATGTGGATGAGTGACAATTTATTCCTTATTTTATGTGGATAAGTCATTATAAGCTATAAAAATTGGTTACTGGGAAGAAAAAAATGGCGGCAAAGAGCAAATAAAAGATCGCTGCGTAAAGCAGCCGATGGGGCGATAGTTTGTGTTCTTTCAGCGTAATGAGCAGATACATTACGGAAAGTAAGGTTACGATGCCTGACCAGAGCAGGTGGAGATCGAAGAGCCAGGGGGTAAAGAAGAGTCCAAAGGCGCTGGGGACCGTTGCCTGAATCATCATGGCGCCGCTGATATTGCCAAGGGCCAGCGTTTCCTTGCCTTGCCGCACCCAAATCACAGCATTTAAAATTTCCGGTAGTTCTGTAGCGATCGGGCTGCATAATAAGGAAATGATTAAAGGTGAGACATCTAAAGAGCGACCGAGTACTTCCAGTTCCGTTACAAAGACATGAGAGCTGGCAAAAATCAGCACAAGGGCTAGTCCCGTCTGGAAAAATGTCGCTGTCATAGTTGGCTCTTGCCGCTTAGGTTGGAATTTTAGCGGCTCTGGCAGCAGACATTCCTCAAGACATTCGGCGCGTAATTCCCGGTAAAAATAGAAAGCATAGAGGCCCAGAAACACAAATCCCATGAGCGGTTTATAGGCGAAAAGAACGAGACCAAGCAGTACTTTAAAGATAAAAATAGATACAAACCATAGCTGATCTCGCGATAATTTGTGGCCGTCAATGTCAATTTCAAGACCAGCATCGCGTTTTTTCCGAAACAAGATAATACAGAGGCCCACAACGGCGTAGGCTAGCGTGCCAAGTACCAGCGGTCCGCCCAGAGCCGCACCGACGCCAATGTCTTTTTGTTCGCTGCTACCCTGAAAAGCTACAGCGACTAAGGTAACGACACTTTCCGGCAGAGCTGTGCCAAGCGCTGCGAGAATCGTGCCGACAGCACACTGTGAGATATTGAGTTTTTTGCCGACCCACTCAATGCCGTTTACAAAGAGTTCACAGCTATAATAAATTACAATTACCGAAATCAATAAGGCTAAATAAGTTGTCATTGTGATTCTCCTTACAATATTTCTTCATGAAAAAAATGTTAAAACAAACTCATTGTAACGAAAGCACGACTGAAAGTCAAATAAGCGTCCTGTTCAGTCGAGATGAGAAGGGAAAGGGGAGGATTTCCTGCGGGAGTGTCGTAGTAGAAGATGAGCGAAGTGAACGCCATAAGGTTGGGGGAGAGAATGTGGAGCATACAACACGTCAAGTTGGAATTTTGCTGTTTGATGAAGTAGAAGTGCTTGATTTTGCCGGTCCCTTTGAAGTATTTTCCTTGGCACGACAGCCTAAGAGTGAGTTTCAACCTTTTTCTGTACATACGATTTCCGAGCAGGGAAAAATGATTAAGGCAAGAAACGGGCTACTAGTACAACCAGGATTTTCGTTTGCCACAGCGCCGAAGCTGGATATTTTGATTATTCCTGGCGGCTATGGTGCTGAAGAAATTGAGATCAATAATAAAAATCTGATTGCTTGGATTCAAAATCAGCATATATTAGGGGAAATTACTGCCTCTGTCTGTACTGGCGCATTTTTACTGGCGAAAGCAGGACTGCTTGATGGGAAAAGGGCGACAACCCACTGGATGGATTTGGAGCAGCTAGCGATGGACTTTCCCCGTATCAAGGTAGAACGAAACAGTAAATTCGTCGATGAGGGCCAGATTATTACTTCTGGCGGTATTGCGGCAGGCATTGTCATGTCGCTTCATATTGTAAAACGGCTGCTAGGGGAAGAGGCTAGGCAGCACACAGCGAAACGCATGGAATATGATATATAGCTTTTCTTGCCTTTGGCAATTCCGATAAAGTGTTGGTGGTTTTTTATGATCAAAAAACTCGCTATATTTTATATGACCGGAACAGGGAATTCCTATACAGTGGCGTTATGGTGCGCGCAGTTAGGTGAATCATTAGGGCTGTCTGCGACGGTTTATAGTTTGTTTGATTCCAAGGGTTTCGCAGCAACTCAAGCTGGTGAACCCCTTAACGCAGCGGATTTATGTGTATTTGCCTTTCCTACCCATGGCTTTACGGCGCCGTGGCAGGTTATTCGGGCGATTTGGCGGTTGCCTCGCGGCAATCATGCTAGGGCTGTAGTATTGCCGTCACGGGCTGGCACGAGAGTACAGGGAGTTGCTTTGCCGGGAATGGAAGGGACAGCGGGCTATTTAGTTGCTTTGCTTTTGTCCTTAAAAGGCTATCGAGTTCGTGGTGTGAAAGGCATCGACATGCCCAGTAATTGGACGGCGCTGCACTGGGGCATGAGTGAAGAAAACGTTAGTAGTCTGATCAATAGGGCCGAAGCAAAGGTGAAAAAATTTGTACGTTTCATTGTTGCGGGCAAGGCTTCGTTTCAAGGCATCATTCCGCTCGTGATGGGCTTAATGTTAGTTCCGGTTTCGTTGCTTTATCTTTTGCTTGGACAGTTTTTCTTGGCAAAGCTTTTCTTTAGCTCAGAAAAATGCAGCGGCTGTGGGCTCTGCGCGCAGTTTTGTCCTAAGCAAGCTATTATGATGCGAGGAAAACAAGAAAAACGCCCTTATTGGCGTTTCTCTTGTGATAGCTGCATGGCTTGTATGAATTACTGTCCGAGTCAGGCGATAGAAGTCAGTCCGTTATTTGTAATTGTTTTTTACTATTTATTAACAGTGCCGCTAATTACCTACGTAAGCCATTATCTGGTTGGGGGCTATATACCGTCTTATCTTGGTATGGTGCTCCAGATGGGCTATGCTTTTTTAGCTGTTGCAGTCGCCTATTGGCTATTGCATCAAGCTATGCGGTATAAGCCGATAAGGAAGCTATTTTCCTACTTGTGCCATACTCGCTATATGCGAAGATATCATGCTCCTGGCATTCTATGGGCAAAATTTCAAAAAAAGCAAAGACCCTGAGGTCTTTGCTTTTTCATTTTCAGCTGATGTTTATTAATGAGATTCATAGGCCATTTGTGCAATGGTTTCTTGTTCTTTTTCTTCATCGTACTGATCTTCCCATTTGGCAATGACAATAGCCGCAAGAGCATTGCCGATAACGTTTACGACCGTACGGGACATATCCAAGAAACGGTCAATGCCAGCAATAAAAGCAAGACCTTCGACGGGGATTCCTACAGAGCCTAAAGTGGCTAAGAGGACGACAAAAGAGGCTCCCGGAACGCCGGCAATTCCCTTGGAGGTAATCATCAAGACAAACATTAAATAGATCTGATCACTCAGGGAAATATCAATGCCGTAAAACTGAGCTAGGAAAATAGCGGCAATTGCTTCGTAAAGAGTGGAGCCTGTCAAATTAAAGGTATAACCTGTAGGAATTACAAATGAAGTAATCGCTTTGGGACACCCCAGTCGTTCCATTTTACTCATAATATTGGGCAGAACTGCTTCGGAGCTAGCTGTAGTATAGGCCAGAATTAGTTCATCTTTAATAAATTTCATTAAGGCAATGATGCTAATTCCGCTAGCTTTGGCAATCGGGCCAAAGACAACAAAGATGAACAGAGCCATGGCGCCATAGACAGTTAATACAAGTTTGCCAAGGGGAATGAGCGATTGCAAGCCGAATTTAGAGACAGTTACACCGATTAAGGCGAAAACGCCAAAGGGGGCAAATTTCATAACAAGTCCTGTAACCCAGAACATGGTCTCTGCTACGCCCTCACAGAATCGCAGTACAGGCTTGCCTTTTTCGCCAATTGCGGCAACGCCTAACCCGAACACAACAGAGAAGAAAATAATGGCGAGGAGATCGCCTTTTGCTAAAGACTCGAAAATATTGCTTGGAACAATATTGACAAAGGTGTCCGCCAGACTGTGATGACCAACTGATTCGGCTGTATTTAGATAAGAAGAAATATTAGTTTTGGCCAGAGCGCCGCTATTGTCGATTCCCACTCCTGGTTTCACCAGATTAGCAACGAGAAGACCTAAGAAGATTGCAATAGTGGTAACAACTTCAAAGAAGAAAATTGTTTTGCCGCCGATTTTTCCCAGTTTTTTTGTATCGCCGACGCCAGCGATTCCAACAACGAGACAAGAGAGTACGATAGGAGCTACAATCATTTTAATTAAACGGATAAAGGTATCGCCAATAGGGTTGAGGTAACTTGCTACAGCGGGATTGCCGTAAAAGGCGCCGCCAACGGTAATGCCTAAAATAAGGCCAATTAAGATTTGAGTTCCCAAACCGAGACGTAGTTTCTTCATAAAATCATCCCTTTCGCACAAAATTTTGTAAAAATTTCTGTTGTCGCTTTTTTCAGTAAATTCTATTAAAAATGTATCATGCAATCTATAAAATCCAATATAAATCTACATAAACTTTATAAGTCTCCCCAAAAAGAACAAAAAATAAATAGATCAGTAGACAAGATCTATGGAATATCAAAAATCTTTATGCTATTCTGTACAATGGATAAGGATATGATCAGAAATGATTTCTGCAGCGGAGGATGTGATTTTTTTGGGGAAAAAGTGGTTGTGGCTGTTCCTGATGATTCTTGTTGTACCGCTAGCGGGGGAATTGCAGTTCCATCCTTTTGACGGTGTATTCGGCACGTTTCGAGTTTGTTTAGGATCGCCGGCCTTTTTATTCTTTTTACTATGGACGCAGCGTCAGGCTTATTTTTTAGCAGGCTTTACCGCTGGCGCCGCCGTATTAGTTTTTCGTATTACTTTAGATTGGCTAGTAAGCGGCGCTGGTTTGTCACAGACTTTTATGATTCACTTTCCTGCTTTTTTCTATTATGTAACGTATTCAGCCGTTTTTTACGGCATAAGAATCAAGCATTTTTACAATCGTCCAGTCTGGATTGGTTGTGTTGCCATTGCTGCGGAAATGACGGCTAGTATTGTTGAACTGTTATTTACGTTGCACTATCCCATCTCGCAGGTCGCAATTACCTGGCCTGTAGTCGGCAAGATTTTATTGATTGCCGTGATCCGTAGTTTTTTTGTGCTCAGCTTTTTCTTTATAATGAAACTTCATCAAGCTGAGTTTATGGCAGAGCAGCAAAAGGAACAGAATGAGCACATGCTTTTACTCGTAGCCAGTCTTTACAAAGAGCTGATTCATCTGACTAAGTCCCAGCAGAATGCCGAATTGGTTACTAAAGACTGCTATCAACTGTATCAGAGTCTGGAGAATAACCAGAATTCGCTTAACCCAAGTGCGTTGGCCCAAAAATTACTGGAGATAGCCGGTCAGGTTCATGACATAAAAAAAGACAATCAGCGGATTTATGCGAGCTTGACCCGCTTGATTGCCGATGGGGAAGTGAAAGAGTATATGGCCGCTCCTGACCTAGCGGATATGATCATTCAGTCTCATATAAAATACAGTCGTTCTTTGAACAAAGAAATACAATTTGAGTTGCAAGTGACGCCTTCTCTGCCGCAGCTTCATGTATATACGATCTTATCGCTTGTCAATAATCTTGTCTCAAATGCTGTAGAGGCCATCGAAACGGCAGGGGTTGTTCGTATAAACTTTGAGCAGGTAGAAGGTACTCTAAAGATACAAATTACTGATAATGGGCCAGGAATTACGGCGCGTAAACAAAAGCTGATCTTTCAGCCTGGCTATACGACGAAATTTGATCAAGCGGGGAATCCGTCTACTGGGATGGGACTTCCGTACGTAAAGTATCTGACCAATCAGCTACAAGGCGATATCCTTTTAAAAGATCTGCGGGATAGGGGCGAAAAAGCTTTTATTATTACGCTGCCGCTACGGAATTTGACACAGGGAGGATAAGACAATGCGTTTTTTTATTGTAGACGATGATGAAGTTATCCGGTCCATGGTTGCTGAAATTATTGAAGATTGCGAGCTTGGCGAAGTGGTTGGCGAGGCTGAAAATGGGTCTAAAGTCAATGCCATGCTGCTTGCCGCTAAAGCGGTCGATATTCTGATTATTGATCTTCTAATGCCGATTAAAGATGGAATACAAACTGTGAAAGATTTAAGAGCGGCTTTTACGGGGAGAATCATTATGCTATCGCAGGTGGAAGATAAGGAGACGATCGGCAATGCCTACGGTTTAGGAGTCAATAATTATATTACAAAACCAATTAATCGCCTTGAAGTCATTAGTATTATTCAAAATGTAATGGAGCATATTCAGCTGCAAAATGTCATCCAGAATATTGAAAAGAATTTACACGGATTGGTAGGGGGAAAAGCCGCTGCGGGTCCTAAACTGAAAAATGAATCAGTGGCTCTGTTAACTTCGGGCCAATTTCTACTGAGTGAACTTGGCATGATCGGCGAAAGCGGCTGTAAGGATCTGCTTGATATGCTTGAATATGTGCAGGCCTATGAGCAGGAACAGCCGGAAAAAGCCGCTTTTCCTTCGCTAAAGGATATTTTTACAAACGTGGCCATGAAGCATGTGGCCGCTACTGAGGCTGAAGCAGCGGCCGTAAAAAAAGAGGCAAAGGCGTTAGAGCAGCGAGTGCGTCGAGCCATTTTTCAGGGATTGACGCATTTAGCTTCGCTCGGAATTATTGATTATACGAACCCGTCTTTTGAAAATTACGCACCGAAGTTTTTTGATTTTACGGAAGTCCGAAAGATCATGCTGTGCCTGCAAAAAAATCAGAAGTCTTCGATTTCTGATTCTAAGATTAATATGAAGAAATTTGTTCAGATTTTGTATCTCGAGGCAAAGCAGGAAGCCAGAAAATAAGCGGGTTTAGCGTCGCTTCCTCTCTGCCGCTGAATTGACACTCGAAAGGCGAAATGATATACTTATTAACGTTGAAAATAGATCATGCGCCCGTAGCTCAGGTGGATAGAGCAGCAGTTTCCTAAACTGCGTGCCGGTGGTTCGAATCCACTCGGGCGCACCAGTAAAATCAACAGTTCCGGGGCGGTGCAATCATAACTGCTTATCATTGATGGTGCAATAGTGGTGAAACCTTCCCGAAAAAGAAAGCCTCTCATTCAGTTGAGGGGCTTTCTTTTTTATCTTCAGTTAGTTTTTTCATTAATGCTTTTGCCGAGATTGTGTACTTTTATGCGAGTATTTCCGGCGAGCTTTTTAGCTTGTAATTGGGCATAGCGTTTTTTGCAAGGGCAATGTGGAGCTACTGCGACTGAAATATGGTGGGTAGTGCGAGGGGCACGAATAGCTTGACTTAAAAAAGCGGACGTTCGAACGTCCGCTGTGGAGTATATTGTCATACGTTTAAATTAGACTTGAAACTTACTAACGGCCGCATTAAGATCTGTCACTAAATGAGCTAGCGTTTGGCTGGATGAGGCGATTTCTTCCGTTGAAGCTGATTGTTGTTCTGTAGCAGCTGAGACTGTTTGAGCCTCTCCAGATGACTTTTTGCTCAGTTCCTCTATCTGCTTTACGGAGCTAACGATCTTTTGGCTGCCGATAGCCATTTGCTCGACAGCAACAGAGATTTGTATCATTTGCTCAGAACCCAAGCTTACCATTGTCGTAATTTCTTGGAAGGCTTGTCCAGAAGCATTGACGATATTGGCGCCAAGTTTTACTTCTGACGTTCCATTATTCATAGCTAATACAGCTTTCTCTGTATCTCCTTGAATTTCACTAATCAATATTGCGATCTGTTTAGCTGCATCTTGTGACTGCTCTGCCAGTTTACGGACTTCTTCTGCTACTACAGAAAACCCTCGTCCTTGCTCACCTGCACGAGCTGCCTCAATGGCCGCATTGAGAGCTAATAGATTGGTTTGACCAGCAATACTGGAGATTATATCTACAATTTGACCAATTTCTTTTGAGCGATCTCCTAATTTACCAATAAATTGTGCTGAAGTACTCACTGCTTTTTCGATATTAGTCATCTGAATGACTGCTTTTTCAGTCAACTTATTACCTTCATTTGCCTTATTTGCTGCTTGAGTCGATTGAGTAGCTACTTGGTTGGCATTGGCAGAAATCTGATGAATGCTGGACGACATCTGTTCTACTACAACAGAGGTTGCATTAGTTACACTAAGCTGTTGTTCAGCATTTGTGGCTACTTCAGCAATGGATTGAGCAACCTGATTTGCTGCCTGAGCGGATTGATCGGCATTAACGGATAATTCTTTCGATGAGTTTGAAATATGTTCAGCATTGGTTTTAATGGTCAGCACCATCTTTTTCAAATCAATTACCATTTTCATGAATGCGGTCACAAGTTGCCCGATTTCATCTTGAGAGTTACCGATATTTTCTTGAATATTTAAATCACCTTTTGCAATATGCGAAGTAACTTTTTTGATTGGTTTAGTAATATAGATTGACATAAAAATCCCGATACATATTCCAAAAATTATTGCAATTCCACTTACGCCGATAATAATCCCTTTCATTTTCTGGAGTAATAATCGAAGATTGGCTTCTGTGTTTTCAGAATTGGTCTGATTGATCTTTACAAAATTGTTGAAACTGGTTTCTAGTTCTTTTCGGATTTTTCGCCCTTCTCCGAATGAAAGGGCTTTAGCCTCATCTATTTTTCCCTCGTTGTATAAAGAAATCACCTTATAATTCATCTGGGTAAATCGTTCATGCGAGCTGGCTATTTCCTGTAAAAGTTGTTTCTCATTATCGGTAGTAACTAGTCCTTGAATGAGCTGGAGTCGCATTTTTATCTGGTCAGATTTTTGAGTTATTTCGTTTTTAAACTCGCCTCCTCCAGTTAATAAAAATCCGCGTTCATCATTAGCTTGTCCGGTAAAGTAATACTGTATTTCTCTTAGCGCTACAGTGACAGGAGTATTTCTTGATAATATGGTGTCATATTGTGTTTGGGTTGTCGTAAATCCATACATTGTAATAGCGGATATGACGACGATAAGTAGTGAAGTTACTAAGTATCCTAGAAGTAGTTTTGTTTTGATGGTCATGTGTTATCCCTTTCTTCGATTAATGCCGTAATGTTTTCCAATGCAGCTCTTTAACAGTTTAACATGTAGGTTGTTGCCTTTCAATTATTCATAAAAAATTGCCACTTTTCATTAAAATACTACAAATTTTACGTGATATTTACATGGAAAAGAGCAAATTAGTAAAGCGGAAAAACTGGAGTAGACAATAAAAATGCCAAGTCTACAGAAAACCCTAATAGTCTTGGCGGCAAAAAGGCGGAGGTGTCCATTACCAATAGTGCGTATAGAAAGTAGTATTTTATTTAGAAGAACAAGGTACGGAGCAGCACAGACCTTGTAGAAATATAGAGGAGCAAAAAGAATCTATAACAACATTGTTGCAACCATAGGCAATTTGGTGCATTATGTAGCGTAGCATGGAATCCCTTATTTTAGAACTAGGATATTACCACTCGGTATCTAGGGAAAAACGAATATGTAGATAAACCTTCAGGATCTCACGATGTCGATTGAATAGCCGCGTGACTTTTTGATACGCTATTTTGGGGTCAACATGATGTCCGGTTCTATCTAAATATACTACTTCGGGGAATAATTCTTTAGAAGTGTTTTCCAAGAAAAATCGCCATCCTTTGGTATATTTTACAAGTTATTCCATGCCAGCCGCTTAAAAATAACTATATACCTCAATTTTACAATTTTGTATGAAGATTATTGTGCTATTGTAAAACTTTTTTGCTAAATAATAAATTCTATTAGGCGATGGAAGTACGGCCACACATACCGTGCAGCAATTAGATTTTTCAGTGTGAGAGTGGCATGCTTCTAAAATGTTGTAATTCCTAGTGAACTACTTAGACATAAGAAAATCAAGACTTGGACTTTAAATTTCGACTTTTGTGCATCATAAAATATACGCAAAAATAAGAAGATTTCTCATTTTATTGAGAGATCTTCTTATTTTTTGTAATTGGGTGACTCCGCAACGGTTCTCCCTATTTGCTTCCAGTTCGTGATGATAAAATACAAAAATTCTGCATATTTTATCATCCGTTGCACTAGGCAAAAAATAATGTTATAATGCATTTCATAACCCACGTATACATGTATTAATGTATTTTAAAATGGCGCGGGTAGAGAGGAGCAGGAATGGAAGATGGCAGCAGTACAGAACTTTGCGTGTAAGACCTCAATATCTTCTATCGATCAAGGCGTCTTGCGCTATTGTGGGTACTCTATTGAGGATTTAGCAGAAAAGGCAACTTTTGAAGAGACGATTTATCTTTTATGGTATGGCCGTTTGCCTAATAAAACAGAGTTGAAAGCTTTGAAACAAGACTTGGCAGAGCAGGCTAAACTCCCGCAGAAAATTTATGATTTACTGCATTTATATGCACCATGGGGAAATCCCATGGCGAAGCTTCGCACATGCGTATCGTTTTTAACTCATTTTGATGATGAAGTAACAGATAGTTCCTTTGCGGCAGACCATCGTAAGGCGATTCGGATTATGGCCCGGATACCGGCCATTGTTGCAGCAATTGAGCGAATCCGTAAGGGCTTGGAGCCCGTTGAACTGGATGTGCAGGCTTATGACTCTTTATCCGAAGCTTTTTTATGGCAGTTAACAGGTGAAAAACCGGTTCCGCTCGTAGTCAAAGCGCTTGATCAGTGTTTGATTCTCCATGCGGAACATGAATTGAATGCATCTGCTTTTGCTGCTCGTGTCACTGCATCAACTATGTCAGATCTTTATTCGGGCATTGTGTCAGCGATTGGTACGCTGAAAGGCCCGTTACACGGCAATGCCAATGAACAAGTGGCTAATATGCTGCAGGAAATTGGCAGTAAGGATCGTGTAGAAGCTTATATTGAAGAAAAAGTAAAACGAAAAGAACGCATTATGGGGTTTGGCCATCGGGTTTATAAAACAGGCGATCCGCGCGCCGCTATTTTGCGCAATTTAGCCAAACAGCTGGCTGAATGGCGTCAAGAGCCCTATTGGTATGAAGTGTCTACGGAAATTGAAGCAACTGTTCATAAAAAAATTGGTTTATTGCCGAATGTAGACTTTTATGCTGCTTCTGTATATACCTATTTACATATTCCTAGTGATTTATTTACACTCATTTTTGCAATCAGCCGCACTAGTGGCTGGCTTGCTCACATTTTAGAGCAGCATGACGACAATCAATTGATTCGGCCCCGAGCTTTTTATCAAGGTAAGTCAGAAATTGCCTGGCTTGACCTAGAAGATCGCTGAGTAGGAATCTTTACAATAAAATAGCCAGTAGAAGTTACGAATTGAAGGAGCGATTATACTATGCATAAAGTAACATTAATTCCCGGTGACGGCATCGGTAGCGAAATTGCAGAAGCCGTACAAAAGATCTTTGCTGCGGCGAAAGCCCCGATTACTTGGGAGACCTGCTTAGCTGGTCAAGCGGCGCTTGCAGCCAATGAAACCGCGCTGCCAGAAGCCACACTTGCCAGTATTCGCACGAATAAGCTTGCACTGAAGGGGCCGCTAACGACGCAGATTGGCGCTGGCTATCGTAGTCTCAATGTGACGCTGCGGCAAACCTTTGATTTATACTGTAATTTACGTCCGGTTAAAACACTGCCTGGTATTGCTACTCGCTATCCCGAAGGCGTCAATATTGTTATCTTTCGCGAAAATACGGAAGACCTCTATGCCGGAACCGAGCAGAAACTAGGAAAAAGTGCTGCTGTAGCCTTAAAAACCATTACTGCCGATGCTTCGCTGCGGATTGCGAAAGCGGCTTTCGCCTATGCGGCGGCTCATGGCCGAAAAACCGTCACAGCGGTTCATAAAGCCAATATCATGAAATGTACGGATGGCCTCTTTTTGGAATGTGTTAGAGCGGTAGCTGCAGACTATCCTGATATTGCTTATCAAGAAGTGATTATTGATAATCTCTGTATGCAGCTTGTACTGAATCCGCAGAAATATGATGTTCTGGTAGCGCCGAATCTGTACGGCGATATTATTTCCGATCTCTGTGCGGCCCTAGTTGGCGGTTTAGGCGTAGTGCCTGGCGCTAATATCGGTGAGAACTGTGCAATTTTTGAAGCCGTTCACGGTACGGCGCCGGATATTGCCGGCAAGGGACTGGCGAATCCGACGGCCATGCTGTTATCGGCTACGATGCTGCTTGATCATCTCGGGGAAAGTGATAAGGCCCAAGAAATTCGTAAAGCCTTGGAAAGCGTTTTGCAAGAGGGAATCACTAAGACAGCCGATTTAGGCGGCAAAGCCACCACACTAGAATTTACAAATGCTATTATTAGCAAGTTGAAAGGATAGGAGCAATGGGACGTATGATTGAACTCATCCAGGATGGCGTATATGTAGTGCAAGGAGAAAAACTGCTGGAAACAAAGCAGGCTTTGCAGCAGTATACTTGCGAGGAAACCGACTCGGCGGCTAAAGAAATTGCTCGGCGCAACACCATCGCTTATCAGCTGTTAATGAGTCACAATGTTTCCGGTGATGAACAGCATTTGAAACTGCGGATGGATTCGCTAGCTTCCCATGATATTACTTATGTTGGAATTATTCAGACTGCTCTTGCCGGGGGGCTAACGGAATTTCCCCTGCCTTACGTACTGACGAACTGTCACAACAGTCTTTGTGCTGTAGGGGGAACGATTAATGAAGATGACCATCGTTACGGCCTTAGTGCTGCTCAAAAATTAGGCGGGATTTTTGTGCCGCCCCATCAAGCGGTTATTCATCAATACATGCGAGAAATGATGGCAGGCTGCGGCAAAATGATCCTCGGCTCTGACAGTCATACCCGCTATGGCGCGTTAGGAACGATGGCTTTTGGCGAAGGCGGGCCAGAACTGGTAAAGCAGTTATTTAAGCAGACCTATGATATTGCCTATCCAGAAGTCATTGCCGTTTATTTGGAGGGAGATCCTTTGCCAGGCGTGGGGCCGCAAGATGTTGCCCTAACGATCATTGGCGCTGTATTTAAAAAGGGCTTTGTTAAAAATAAAATTTTAGAATTTGTCGGTCCTGGAATCAAAAATCTTTCAGTAGATTATCGCAATGGCATTGATGTCATGATGACGGAGACTGCTTGCTTGTCAACGATTTGGCGTACGGATGAAACGGTGGCAAAATATTATCAAACTCATGGTCGCCCGGAAGCGTATACGAAATTAGAGCCAGGGTCGCTTGCTTATTATGATGGCGCCGTCAAAGTGCTGCTCCATGATATTTCTCCCATGATCGCGCTGCCATTCCATCCAAGTAATGTCTGGACGATTGCTGAGCTAAATCGCTATGGCGCTGAGATTCTGCGAGAAACTAGCAATGATTCTTTAGTAGATAAATTGATTGAGGGGCGGCTCCAAGTTGATCAAGCTGTTGTGGCAGGCTGTGCTGGCGGAACCTTTGAAAACATTGCGGCTATGGCCGATATTCTGGCAGAGCCTTTTTTACAAAACCACAATACTTCGTTCAGCGTGTATCCGGCGAGTCAGCCGATTCATTTGGAATTGCTTCGCCAGAATAAACTAGAGTCGTTTATTACCTCAGGGGCAATTTTGCGAACGGCTTTTTGCGGTCCCTGCTTTGGCGCTGGCGATGTGCCAGCAAACAACGGTCTCAGTATCCGTCATACGACACGGAATTTTCCCAGCCGCGAAGGATCGATTCCTAGCGAGGGACAGAGTGCCTTTGTGGCGCTCATGGATGCTCGGTCGATTGCCGCTACGGTGCGTAATGGCGGACGCTTAACAGCTGCCACCGAGATTGCTGTCAGCAATAAGCAAGAGGAGTATTGCTTTGATGCAGCGATCTACCAGCGGTGCGTGTATCAAGGCTTTGGCTGCAGTAAGGCCGAAAAAGAGATTGTTTTTGGCCCCAATATTACGCCATGGCCAACGATTGCACCACTTACCAACCACTTACTGCTAAAAGTGTCAGCTTTAATTTATGACCCTGTTACTACAACTGATGAACTGATTCCTTCGGGAGAAGCTTCTTCTTTCCGGTCCAATCCATTGAAATTAGCTGAATTTACTTTAATGCGGCGTGATCCTAAGTATGTTGCCAGAGCGAAAGAGTTGCAAGGTTTGGAACAGCTGCGGCAGGACTATCCTGATAAATTTCACCTGGAGTTAGCTCCTGTTTTGGCGCAAATTGACGCCCCTAAAGAGCTAAGTCAAATTGCCTTAGGTAGTGTGATTTTTGCCAGAAAACCGGGTGATGGTTCGGCTAGAGAGCAAGCCGCTTCCTCACAGCGCGTGTTAGGCGGCGCCGCCAATTTAGCAATAGACTATGCAACGAAACGGTATCGGAGCAATTTGATTAATTGGGGGATGCTGCCATTCTTGATTGATGAACAGGACTGTCATAAGTTGCAGCTAGATGATTATATTTATCTTCCCAATATTAGAGAGTGTATTGCTAGTGGCAAAACAGAAATTACAGCAGTGCAGATTCAAGCTGGCGGAAAGATGCCGCTACATCTACGTTTAGGCGAATTGTCAGAGGAAGAGCGAAAGATTCTTTTGGCAGGCTGCTTAATCAATTATTACGCTGAGACTTTATAGTATGGAGACAGAAAGCAAGCCCTTGATTCTTCTTTGCGGAAGAACCAAGGGCTGCTTTTTATACCAGACAGGTGTGTGGTATTTACGATTAACCGCGAGCGCACAAGGGAATCAGGATGTTTGCGATCAGGCAGCTACCGCCAACAATCAAGAACATTAGGCGATCCATTACGATAGAGAGGTCTTTTTCGTCCTTGCGCACATAGTAGTAATGGGAACATAAAGATAAGATGATGGATAACCCAATGGTAAATAGGCCAATGCCGGCAATATGGTCAGCAATCCCGAACGCGCCAGATGGCGGCAAAATGGAATTGGCCACGTAAGAATTGGCCACAGCGCCGAAATAAGCGCCAGTTGGCAGCGAGAAGCGTGGTCCAATATCAGAGGGTTTGATAAAAAAGCTGGAGAGTGTCAGGAGGATGGCAGCGAAGAGTGACAAGAAAATTTTTATGTAAAAACCATAGTCATTTCGGCTGATTTGTACGGCAGCAATATATTGTGAGAACGTCTTTTTCGTGTTGGGGTCAAGTCTCGGATCACCGTACGAAGAGCGATAACTATGAGTTTTTACTATATTGCTGGACTTAGTAATTTTGTATCCTGGGATATTCAATCTTGAACTGATGTTGGAAGTTTCATCAGCTATGTAGCGAATTTTGCCACCATCGCGAGCACCGTCTTCCACATAGATGTTTAGCATATGATCTTCGATGGGGACACGGGAAGTATCAAAGAATTTGATGATTTTCCCGGAAATACGATAGCGCTGGTAGTTTACTCCATCAGGACCATGGTATTCTTCAATGAGCTCTTTTTTATTAATCATTCCGTCGACAAGGACGAATTTACCGCCAGGGTCTAAAGCCTTATCGCCATTCCACCGGAACCAAATGTAGAAGTTTGTGCTCCAGAAGGAGTCCTTAATGGAGAAGCTGTCAACATCTTCAATGTAGGTGCCAACAGTAACATTTACATAATTGTTGCTTTCTGGCAACGGATCAGACGGTGTTTTTCCCGGTTCGGCGCCAGTCGGATTCATTCTGGCAGCATGATTCATATCAGAGCGGTGTTTATTTTGGTACATGGTTTGCGCACTAAAGAAAGTAACAAAGGAATATAAAATTAGAATACCGATAGAAAACTGTATGAGGAATTTCTTTCTTTCATTAGTGAGTCGTTGCCAGCTCTCTTTCATGAATAACACCTCTCTTTTAATAGATTTAATTAGTTAAAAATGTGGTGAGAGGTATAATTAGACAAGGTTAAACAAATCCCTGCTGGCAATTGACTGTTTTAACAGAATCTTAACATAGTTTTAACAATTGTCTTATACATAGAGACTTTGATCAAAAATCTTCTATAACTCAAAGCCAAACAGACAAATCGGTAATAACTAGAGCGGAGTCTTGAAAAAACTTGACAGAATTCATTTCATGATGAATATAATATAGGGGATGTACAAGATGTTTCAAGAAAATTTCAAATTTATTCAAAATGGTTTTTTTATAGCTTCGAATTTACATCTGTTTGATTCTTAGAAGAAGGTGAAGTTATATGACGATCGGCAAAAACCAGGCTAAAATGAATAAGCGTGCGCTAGAAAAAATTGTTGATAGTTTTCCTGATCCGATTTTTGTTACAGATAAAGATGGAAATGTTTTATTGTCGAATTCTTCGACGGCAATGACTTTGGACATGTCACTTGATCAGCTTTTGAAATCAAATCTAAATGATGTCGTCAAGCTTGGTTATTATAATGAATCTTATGCCGTACAGGCCGGAAGAAAAAAATGTGTGGTAAAAGGCATCATTCAAACAAAACTTAACTTCACAATGATGTCGACAAGTACGCCTATTCTTAATGAAACAGGTGAAGTGATTGCTGTTATTACTGTGGGGAAATCCTTACGCGAACTGGAAAAGAGCTCCACGCCAGAGGAACGGGAAAAAGTATCTCAATATAAACGAGAGATTGAATATTTACGTAGTCGCGTGCTAGAAACAGATGAAATAGTGGCGGAAAGTACAGCTATGCGGCAAGTCTTACTAAAAGCTCATCGTCTGGCTCAGACAGATAGTACTATCGTTTTGCAAGGGGAATCGGGTACTGGTAAAGAGGTTTTGGCAAAATATATTCATAGACATAGTAAGCGATCAAACGAATCGTTTATTGCGATAAATTGTGCTGCCTTACCGGATACTTTGGCGGAATCGGAACTCTTTGGCTATGAAAAGGGTGCTTTCACTGGAGCTAGTACAGATGGAAAACTTGGCCTGTTTGAAGCGGCTAAAGGCGGTACGTTATTTTTAGATGAAGTTGCAGAATTGTCTTTGCCGATGCAGGCTAAGTTGCTTCGTGTGCTGGAGACAGGCGAGCTTCGACGGTTGGGAAGCACTTCTTATCACAAAGTGGACATACGCTTGATTGCGGCATCTCATCGTGATTTAGCAGCTCTGGTTGAGGAAAGGCTGTTTCGCGAGGACTTGTATTATCGGCTGAATGTTTTTACTTTAGAGATAGCGCCATTACGGGAAAGGCCAGAAGATATTATTGCCCTTTCGGCAAAGTTTTTAGCCGGATTTAATCAGAAGTATCATTTGGATGTTGAACTGAAACCAGAAACCGTGTCGGCGCTTTTGGCGTATCGCTGGCCAGGAAATGTACGAGAACTGCGTAATGAGGTTGAACGAATTGTCGTAAGTGATCTTCATGATTTTTCTGATGATCGTGTTGCTTTAGCAACTCAATCCTACGAAGTGGCCAAAATCGATATTTTTAAATTGATGGGCTTAAATGGGCCGTTAAAAGATGTGATGAAACAAATCGAAGAACAGTATATCCAATATGTTCTGGCATCTTGTGACGGTAAAATTGGTAAAACAGCGGACAAGCTAGGGATTTATCGAACTGTTTTATATCGAAAGTTAAAAGAATTGCGGCAGAATACCGCGGAATAAAGAATCCTTATTGCAAGTAAGTGCTTTTTGGCACAATGTACCTTAAACAGTACGTTGAATGTCAGAAAGCTTTTTTTATTCTGAAAATAGAGAATAAAATGATACATTTTTTTCGCAACTTTTTGCGGTCAGCAAAGAAGAAATCGCTTGTCTATTGGCTTCGTAAGGCGCGGCTACATATTGGCATAACTTTTGCAAAATAAGTAAAGCGCATGAAAAAGAATCATTCAGGAGGCGAAGAGATGTCAAAAGTCATTACGGCCGCTGAGGCCGCAGCATTAATTCCTGATGGAGCAACAGTTGGAGCTACTGGATTTGGTTTGGCTGGTTGGCCGGAAGAAATTGCTCAGGCAATCGAGCAGCGCTTTTTAGAATCATCACAGCCGAAAGATATTACGTTGATTCACGGATCGGCGATTGGTGATTGGAAAGAGCGAGGCACAACGCGACTGGGCAAAGAAGGTCTCGTTAAGCGTTGGATTGGCGCTCACATCGGCTCTTCGGCGAATATGTCAAAATTGGTTGGCGAAGGGAAAATCGAAGGGTATTGTTTACCGCAAGGGGTTATTATTCAACTCTATCGTGAAATTGCGGCAAAGCGTCCTGGCCTCATTACAAAGGTTGGGTTAGGAACATTTGTCGATCCGCGTCTTGACGGGGCAAAAATGAATAGTAAAACAACGGAAGACCTTGTGAAAGTTGTGGATTTTGAAGGGGAAGAGTGGCTTTTTTATAAAAGTTTTCCGATTCAGGTTGCGCTAATTCGTGCGACTACGGCAGATGAAAAAGGAAACTTAACGATTGGCAATGAGGGCGTTTCTTTGGAGCTTTTGCCACTGGCGCAAGCGGTGCATAATTCCGGTGGCATTGTGATTGCGCAAGTTGAGTATTTAGCCAAAACCGGATCGCTGCATCCGAAGGCAGTAAAAGTTCCGGGCATTCTTGTTGATCATATTGTAGTAGCTAAAAAGCAGGAATCTTGCTGGCAGACAGAAGGCACCTATTACAATCCGGCTTTTTCTGGCGATTTAAAAGTGTCTTTAGACAAAATTCCGCCGTTGGCATTGAGTGAAAGAAAAATTATTGCTCGCCGGGCGGCTATGGAACTTTTGCCAAATACAGTTGTAAATCTTGGCGTCGGCATTCCTAGCGATGTGGCTGCTGTAGCAGCCGAAGAAAAAATTGATCACTTAATGACCTTGACGACAGAAGCGGGCGGTATCGGCGGCGTTCCAGCAAGCCTGCCTCATTTCGGACAATCTTATAACGGGGAGGCTACAGTCGATCATCATTCGCAGTTTGATTTCTATGACGGCGGTGGCGTCGATACGGCTTTTCTCGGTTTGGCGCAAACTGATATTTGGGGAAATGTCAATGTAAGCAAATTCAAGGGACGTGCTATGGGATGCGGCGGCTTTATTAATATTACGCAAAACTCTAAAAAGGTAGTGTATTGTGGTACTTTTACTGCTGGCGGACTTGCCGTTGCAGCGAAGGAAGGGCAGCTTGTAATTGAGCAGGAAGGCAAAGGCCATAAATTTATTGATCATGTGGAGCAGGTTACTTTTAGCGGTAAATATGCGGCGAAAGTCGGTCAAGCGGTTACGTACGTCACAGAACGGGCTGTATTTGAATTAATTGATGGCAAGGTGACTCTCATTGAAATTGCTCCCGGAGTGGATTTAAAACGTGATATTTTGGATCAGATGGATTTTAAACCTGAAATTGCCGAACCGTTACGAGAAATGCCGCGGGGGATTTTCCAGGAATCTTGGGGAGAGTTAGGTCAAATTATAGCAGCAAAACAGAAAGGTTGATGAAGCGATGATTGATAAATCACTTACGGAACAACAACAGCGATTACAGCAGCTAGCCGAGGATTTTACGGCAAAGCATATTATTCCTGTTGCCAGTGAGTATGACCGTACCGGTGACTTTCCACTTGAAATTTTAGAAGAAAACAAAAAGGTCGGTTTAAACTGCATGGCTGTACCGCGAGAATATGGCGGTCCTGGTTATGATTCTTTGACACAATCTGTTGTGGTCGAGCAGTGGGGCTATGGTTGTACTGGTGTAGCCACAACTCTTGGCGGAAATGGTCTTAGCGCTTACCCGCTATTGCTTGCGGGAACGGATGAACAGAAAAAGTTGTATTTCAGCCGTCTTGTAGAAGGCGGCATGGGAGCCTTTGCTCTGACTGAGCCCAATGCCGGATCAGATGCCGGATCCGTGGCGACTCTTGCGAAACGCGATGGCGATGAATATGTATTGAATGGGACAAAGTGCTTTTGTACTACGGGCAGTTATGCTGCTATTTTTGTCGTGTTTGCTTCGACCGATCCGTCTAAAGGCGTAAAGGGTCTTAGTGCTTTCATTGTGGAAAAAGAGCGGGCAGGTATGATTATCGGCGGTGTTGAGCACAAAATGGGAATCCGCAGTTCCAACACGATTGAACTCATTTTAAAAGACGTGAGAATTCCGGCAAGCCATCTTCTTGGTAAAGAAGGCGAAGGCATGAAAATTGCCATGATGACGCTTGATATGGCTCGTCCCATAGTGGCATCCATGGCTGTCGGCGGAGCACAGCGCGCCCTTGACGAGGCGGTAAAGTATGCCAAAACGCATATTGACGGCGGAAAGCCCTTAGCGGCAAATCAGGCGATTCAGTTTAAGCTGGCTGATATGCAGATTCAGGTAGAAGCGGCGCGGCAGGTTGTGAGAAATGCGCTGCGACTGAAAGGCATGGGACTACCGTTTACGAAAGAAGCGGCGATTGCAAAAACTTTTTGTACCGATACGTTTATGAAAGTGGCGGCGAGTGCTGTTGATATGATGGGGCAGGAAGGCTATTCGAAAGATTCAGTAGTCGAAAAATTAATGCGTGATGCCAAAGTGACTCAAATTTATGAAGGGACGAATCAAGTACAGCGTATTGTCATTTCCGGAATTTTATTGAAGTAAACAAACGTTTTAGGAGGGTATATAATGGGCCATTCATTTACAGAAGAGCAGGAATTGATTCAGCAGACAGCCGGCGAGTTTGCTCAGCAGTATATTGAAAGTGTGGCAAATGAAATAGATCGCTCAGCTAAATATCCGGCAGATTTAATTCAAAATATTGCAGAACAGGGTTTTTTGGGTTTATATCTGCCGGAAAAAGCGGGCGGAGCAGAAGCGGGAGTCGTAAGTTTCTTACTTGTTGTGGAGCAGTTGGCTCGTTATAGCGGCTCAGTTGCATCTATTGTCATTGAGCATAGCGCTAAGGCGGCTTACGGGCTATATAAATTTGGCAGTGAGAAGCAAAAAGAAAGCTATTTAACGGCATTAAGCGTTGGAGAAAAAATCGGAGCACTTGCTGTCAGCGAGGTGGGGGGCGCATCGGGAGACAGTGATAAGAAAGTGACTGCCGTAAAAAATGAAAATCATTATATTTTATCGGGAACAAAGACCTTTGTCGCCAACGGCGGCGTTGCTGATGTATATCTTGTACTAGCGCAGACTGATAACGCGGCGAAGAAACAAGGCGCTTTTAGTATGTTCCTTGTCGACGCCACAACTGAAGGTGTGAAAGTGGAGCGTCAGATTGAAAAGATGGGACTTCGCGGCTGTCCGTCGGCCGAAATCTCGTTTAACGGGGTCGTTGTATCGGCGGAAAACCTTTTAGGCAGTGAAGGGGCGGGCTATGGAATTTTAGATGAGATTTCATCTTTTGCCGCTATCGCCGCAGGCGCGCAGATGGTGGGAATTGCCCAAATGGCTGTTGATGATGCGATAGCTTATTCGCAACAACGTGTACAGTTTAAGCGGCCAATCGGTTCCTTTCCGGCCATTCAAACGATGTTAGCCGAGGCCGCTACCAATATACATTTGGCCCGCCTTGCTGTTTACTATGCCGGACGCCTTGCCGATGCCGGCGAAGATTTTAGTCTGGCGGCAGCTATGGTTAAACTGGCGGCAGGGAAAATTGGTCAAACGGCTTTGATTGATATCATTCAAGTAGAAGGCGGCTATGGCTACAGCGAGGATATGCTTGTATCCAGACTATACCGGGATGTACAAGGAACGATCATTCAGGATCGTTTAGCAGACTATCCGGAAAAAAGTATTGTGGAAAAGCTTGTTGGCTGATATCTAGGACGAACCGGAAGCGGGGTTGCTTCGCTTCCGGTTTACATACCGAACGATCCCAGTAAATCAATATAGGTAGGAGGGTTATCGATATGACAAAAGCCAAGTCTTTTTATGGCTGGAAGTTAGCAGGGGCTTTGTGGTTTCTCTATTTGCTGAATATGGGATTTCCGCTTTATGGTGGCGCTATCATTAATACGTATATGTTAAAAGAAGTGGAAATGAGTCGCAGTACTTTCGGCATGGCTTTTACTCTCTTAAACTTTTTTATTGGCGTTCCTTCTGTCTTTATTGCTATGGCCATTTCCAAATGGGGTACGCGCGGGGCATTTTCGATCGGCTCAGGCTTGATTTTGGCGGGCAGCTTGTGGCTTGCTTTTGTTGTGAAAGAAGCTTGGCAATTTTTAGTGGGGTTTGGTGTTATTATTGGTTCGGGAATTGGTTTTGGCACGATAGTTCCTCTGTCAACAACGGTAACACGCTGGTTTAAACGGTATCGCGGTAGAGCGATGGCTTTAGCGATGACTGCTTCTGGTTTTGCGGGATTTGTGGGTGCTCCTGTTATGAATCAAATTTTAACAATGAACGGTGGTAATTGGCGTCAAGCTTGGCTGATTGTAGCAGGGATCGCTATTTTGGCTGGAATGATTGCCATGGTCTTTGTCAAGGAGAAGCCAGAAGATCTGGGACAAGAAGTGGATGGCGGCATGGAGGAAGACGGGCAGGGGTCGGCGGCAAAGTTGAACTCGTTAGTAACTAGCGAGAGTTGGACGCCGTCCGAGGCGTATAAAACAAGAAGTTATTGGATGGTAGTGATCGCGTCTGTAGCTTGTCAATTTCCTTTCTTTTTCTTTACAGCGCATTGGGTTCTTCATTTAAAAGGGGTTGGTATTTCACCGGCTGATGCTGCGTGGGCTATGGGGATTTTTACGATGGCGGGAATTGGCGGACGCTTAGTAGGCGGTTGGCTTATGGATAAATTATCAGCTCGCTACGTTTTTATGCTGGGAATCTGCTGCTATTTTGGCGGATCGCTGCTAGCAATTGAAGTCACTTCACAGACCTTTTTCTGGGCCTTGATCGCTGCTGCCTTATATGGGATCGGTTTTGGTTGGACATTTGTTTGTCTCAACACAATTATTGGGAACTTTTACGGTCCGGTGGCTTTTCCCAAGGTCAATGGCACCACGATGATGCTATCGGCACTGTTCTGTTCACCAGCCGGTCTGATTGGCGGTAAAATTTTTGATACATTTAAAAGTTATGAAATGGCGTTTTATTTGAATATGCTTATTGCGCTTATTGGAATTATTGCCCTTGTTTTTGCCAGGATGCCGCGAAAGGCTTAAAAGGATGACTCATAATATACCGAATTACCATTAAAAGAGTTGGAAAATTATGAATAAATGCACAAAACGAGCCATTGCGAATACGATTATTGGACTTTCTTTTATGACAAGCGCCTATGCCATGCCACTGGCAACAGTTCCAGCTGGCAACTGGATTTATCCGGAATTTTCCCAATTGCAAAAAGACGGAATATTATCGACTGATTCCTATCGCGCCAATAAAATTTTGAATCGCTATGAAGCGGCAATTCTTGTGGCGAATGCGATTGATCAGTATGAAAAAGCCAGTGATCCTGACAAGGCGCGAATTGATAAATTATCGGCTGAGTTTGCATCGGAGCTGAATAAAATGGGCGTTCGCGCTGCGGCGCCTATGCCAGAGGCCAAGAAGAATGAGTGGAAAATAGGCGGAGATATGCGATTCCGTTTCCACACTGACAATCCTCAAACACCAGGAACAGCTAGATTAAGAGGCTCTGATCAGTTTGATTGGAGAGGTCGTATTCGGATTACCGGTCCGATCAATGATCAATTTACGGCAAATGCCAGAATTGTTACGAATTGGAGTAACCGTTTTGGCAATACGGACTCATCTTATGGTTCGACGGCTTATTTTGATGTATTTAATGTAAAAGGAAATCATGTGATTGGGTTAGATAGCATTAAATTAGGGCGGGATAATTTTGCTACTGGCAATGGCCTCATTGGGAAGCCTTTGGCAGTCGATGGGATTTGGCTGGAGAAAAAAAGCGGCGATGTAACGTTCAGCGCTTTCACTGGGAATCCTAACAGTGACAGCAGCGCTGGCAGCGGCAGTGGAACAGACGTTGGCAAATCAAATCAATTCACTGTCGGGCAGGCGGCGTGGCAAATTAATAGCAATGCAAAGATCGGTGTAGGGTATTATTGGGCCAATATTCCTGGAACGAGTAACCCGAGCGCTTCGGGACAAACTTTATTAGCAACAAATGGCGCTTCCTATGCAAATTCCCATGGCTATGATTTGTTTGGTTCCTATAAATTCGATGATGTGACACTCTTAGGTGAATACATCGGAACTACATTGAAACGACCTGTAAATATGGAGGGCAATCCAAAAGGTTGGTCTGTGCAGTTAAGTAATGGTACCGGGCCTTCTGCGAAGATGTTCTTCAATAATTCGCCAATTACCAATGTCGCCAAGGCTGGCGATAGCGCCTGGCTTGTGAACTATCGGCATGTTCAGTCAGGCACCACGCCGCTAGGATTAGGCGGATTTGATACAATGGCTGTTTCCTATACATCCCAGCCTTATAATGTATATCTACATGGAACCGATAATGTGAAAGGCTGGCTCCTTGCCTATGAGTTTGTGCCTGTAAAGAATTTGACTGTTAATTTCACTTATCAACGGTTGCAAGTAACAGACCGTTCCTTAACGCCAAAATTGGGAAGCGATAAACTCGATACAACCTATGGACTCACAGTTGGATTCTGGTTCTAAATTGATCATCAATACAGTGGAGGCAGCAACGCAATATATTGCGTTGCTGTCTCTTTATTTTGGTAAATTTCCGGCAATTAGTATTCTAGAAGTGTAAACTTAGGTATAATATAGCAAGGTTGTTTGTAGAATAGCAGACTATTAAAATGATAGAATTATTACATATGCTGTCTTTCGCTAGGCAGTGAGAATGGTGGGAAATCCATGAAAATAGTGATAGATGCCGATGCTTGTCCGCGACCTGTTTTGGAGTGTTGTCTCGCGGCGGGGAAAAAACATAGGATTGATGTAATGACTGTCGCGAGCTTTAATCATAATATTGTTTCTCCTAACCATATAACGGTGGGGAGTATGTCACAGGAAGCCGATCTGAAAATCATTAATTTAACGGAATCCGGTGATATTATTGTGACTCAGGACTGGGGCTTGGCTTCGATGGTGTTGGCGAAAGGGGCGGCTTGTATTAGTCCGACCGGCACAGAATATCGCGCGGAAACCATTGATTTTTTACTGGAAGAGCGAGAGATCAAAGCGAAATATCGGCGTGGTGGCGGTCGGACCAAAGGGCCTAGTAAGCGTACGAAAGAACAGGATCAACGATTTGCTGCACATTTAGAAATCATAATAAATCGAGTAATTTCTGATTTATGACAACAGGAAGTACCCCGTCAGCGAAAGTGTACTAGAAATTGCCAATGAAGGAAAAACCGACTATGCTTGTAGTAGCAGAGGCGGTTTTTTTATGCCTATCCGAACCTTTTTTCATCGGAACTCGTAGTAGAAGTAGAACGGGTGATGATCTATGATATCAGATGAAATTTTAGTGCAGAAAATTAGAAATGGTGATGAAGCGGCGTTTGAGGTTCTCGTAAGCCGCTATCACGGGCCGATTCACAGTTATGTTGTACGGATGGGCTGCGATTTTCATCGGGCGCAGGATTTGGTACAAGACGTGTTTCTCAAGGTTTTCCGCAATCTTGATACTTATGAGACGCAACGACTGTTTCGACCTTGGATTTATACAATTGCCTCCAATACCTTTAAAGATTACTTGAAAAAGGCTTATGTACGTCACGACAGCGTATTGTTTGATGAAGCAGAATCAATCCCTGATTATGAGCCAGAGCTAGAAGACCTTGTCGCAGCGCAGGAGGATAAACAGATCGTGGAACAGGCCTTGGGTTTTCTTGCCCCAATGCATCGAGAGGTGTTAGTACTACGCTATTATCAAGAGTTAAAACTCAGTGAAATTGCGCAAATGATGAATATACCGCAGGGAACCGTCAAATCGCGGTTGTCGACGGCGTTGCATCGCGTCAGAGACCTACTGGCAAAGGAGGCGATATTTCATGATGCAGCCATTCGATAAAAAGAAGCAAATTCTTCATGAATTAGATGAAGATCCGCTAGATCGTGAATTAATCAAGACGATGGAGCAACTGGATCGGTATAAGCTGCACGCTCCATCTGAAGCCGATACAAAGAACTTAATTGCTTTTTTAAAGCCGACATTTGCCGCTGAACAGATGGAACAATCTGAAGTAAATTCAAGCGGGTTTTATGAGTGGCTCAATGACCTATTTCGTCTATTGCAACCGCAGGCGGCTCTGCTTAGCAAGCCCTTTATGCTAGCCACGATGGTTTTGTTCTTCTTGTGTTTTTGGCTTACTGGTCATTTGTCGGGGAATCAACTTGTCTTTTTGACGAATGGATCACCTTTATTGGGGATTTTAACAGTTTTTTATGAGTTTCGGGCCAGACAAAACAAAATGGCTGAAATGGAGGCTGTATGTCTTTATACGCCGGCGCAAATTGCAACAGCCCGTCTTGTGGTTGTTTTGGGGTATACCATTATCATTAGTTGTTTGGCGATGCCGATGATATCGACCAGAGAAAGAGTTATGGTAGGGGAAGCGGTACTTAGCTGGCTAGGACCCTTGTTTTTTATTTTAGGAGTCAATCTGGCAGCTTCGCTTCGCTGGGGCGTTACTGGCGGTATGCTTTTAGCGATGGCGCTTTGGGTCTGGCAGTTAGTGGCTGGGAAAGGCGAGTTTTTGTTGCGGCTGTTATTACCGCAGCAGGCTGCTTTGTGGGCTGATTGCTTAGGGTGTATTATTGGTATTGTTTTAGCTGTCGCTGCTTTACGACGCGGCAGCGATCTTTTGATGGGGCCAGGTGAGGCCAATGAATGATTCTAAGTATTTATCTGGGCAGTTAGTTATGGATCAGGTAAGCCTTCGTTTTTCTAAGAGTGGTTTTGGTATTGATCATTTGTCTTTTGAGTTAGAGAGAGGCTTATATATATTAGTAGGGCCAAATGGAGCCGGAAAAACGACTTTGTTGCGGCTGTTGGCCGGACTTTTGCAACCGCAGCAGGGGCGGATCTGGTGGAATGGTCGCTCACTAGAAAAACAAGCTCGTTTCTATCGAGCAAAGCTGGGCTATTTACCCCAGATATTTGGTGTGTATGAGCATATGACGGGAAGAGACTTCTTAGGCTATTTTGCGAGACTGAAAGGTCTTGCCGCAGCTATGGTAGTGCAACGAGTGAACGAGGTAGCTGAGCTTTTTTCACTTGAGTCTTGGCTGGATCGGAAAGTATCTGCTTGGACGCAGCCGCTACGCCAGCGTCTTGGTTTAGCTCAGGCTCTGCTCAATGATCCGTCTGTTCTGATTCTTGATGAGCCTTATGCTGGACTAGATGAGCAGGAAAGAATGCAGATTCATGGACTTTTGCTGCGGCTGGCTGAAACTAGATTGGTGATCTTAAGTACTCATGTATTTGATGCATTGCCGATAGCCAGAATTTTGCTCTTGGTAGCTGGTAATTTAGAGTTTATCGGCGCTGCCAATCTTTTTTGCGCCAAAGCGCAGGGCGCAGTTTGGACGGGAACGATGCCAAAAGAAGATTGGTTGTTTTGGGAATCGGTTTATGGTGATACAAGTCTGGTCCGGTATTACGGTGAAATTTGTCAATATACGATTATTGGTCGGGAGAAACCACCAATCGAAGGTATAAAGGCTGTTGACCCGTCGCTAGAAAAAGCCTACTTTTTTTGGCTGCAAGAAATTCGAGGCAGAGAAAGGCCGCGTTTGTAATGAAAATTCGATTAGAGAAGGTGCAGATGCAAGTTGGGCAGGCGGCGATAACGGTACGGGCTGATGTAGGAGTTACGCTCCTCTTGGGACCACCTGGGGCTGGAAAGAGTCGCTTGCTACAGATACTGGCAGGCGGAAGCGAGCCGACGCAGGGAAAAATCTTTTTTGATGGAAAAGCGGTAACTGCACCGGAACGGCGGAATTTATGCGCTTACTTGCCGCAACATTACGGCTTGTATGATGTTTTTTCAGCCGAAGAGATGCTTGAATATAGCGCTCTTTTACAGGGCGTTGTTTCTGCCAAGGAACGAAAGCAACGCATTACAGCGTTGTTAACTGAATTGGGCATAAGCGGCAGGCAAGGGCAACGGCTTAGCTCTTTTTCGCCGGGAATGCGCCAAAAAATTGCTGTTGGGCAGGCGTTAGTCGTTGGTAAGCCACTACTTTTTCTCGATGCGCCGTTTATGAGTCTTGATCCGGAAGAAAGAAATTTATTGGCTAAAATTTTGGTAAAGCGCGGGGAACAGCAGGCTATTTTGATTGCTGACAGTGATGTGCAGACAGCTTTCTTGTCAGATCGGGTTCTTGTAATGCAAGAGGGCCGAATTGGGTTTGATGGGACTGTTGTTGAATTGGCTGCCAAAGCGGGAGAACTTACGGCTTTGGTAAGAATGAAACAGCAAAGAGGTTCCTGGGAACATTGGACTTTTCTGCTAGAAAAAGGCTACGAAGCTGTTTTGCAGGAGGCAAAAAAGTGGCATATTTAAAGGATTTAGCTAGTTTTGAGTATAAACGGCTGATTCGAAATCGCCTCATCTGTTTGCTGGCTGTTTTGGCCATAGTAGCTATCTTATTTCCCAGTACGGAGATTTTATTACTGCAGCTACTCGTGATTCAAAGTGTAACAGAAGACCGTCGCAAGGGCGTAAACTTTCTACTAAACTCTTACAGTTATAAGGTGTGGCAGCTAATTGCGATTCGCGTTGCCGTCTTATTTTTGTTTTTGTTATGTTTATGGCCCTGTATGGTTATTGTTATTAGCCTATGGCCGTTAGGACCTGAGTTTTTTCTGCAGCATACCATGGCATTAGCGCTGCTCACTTTCCAGTATGCAATCATGGTTTTTTGTGCAATCGGGTTTGTTTTTTTTATGTCGTCGCTTTGCGGCGGCAGAAGCGGTTGGCTTTATTTGCTGGCTATTTTTTATTGGGTCATTGGAACGGTTCTTGCTGACAATCTCAGCTATTTACCTTATAGCATACGGTTTGCTTTGTGGGGATTTGGCCTGATGTTGCCTACGGCGCCGTCGGCGCTGAGCCTCTTTTTTACAGATTGGCAGTTAATATTTTCTCTTGCTGTTACTCAAATTGCAGCAGCTTTTCTGTCGCTTTGGCTGGTCGTTTTGGCGGCTATGCTGCGGCGTCAGGAGTCAATTTGCCAGGAGAGAATTTTGAGCTGGTTCTTTTTGTTGATTTGTTGCATGGCTCTTTATGGCAGCTTTGAAACACGGTCGGCTATTGAGCGAAGTGAAGCTGCTTTTCGACAAGCCGTGGCAGTAGCCGCTACGGAAGTAACGGCAGAAGACCAGGCCGTCTTACAGCTAGAGTCTTATGATTTAGCGCTTAATCTTGACACCAAGACAGGCCATTTAGCAGCTACTGCGACGATGCACGGTCGAATGAAAATGACAGCGCAAGAACTTGTATTTACCTTGCGACCCTATTTAACAGTACAGACTGTTAAAACAAGTGATGGCAGAGATTTACCGTGGCAGCGGCAGGGAGCCTATCTTTTTATAGAGGTACCGCCTGCAGTGAAGGGAACTGGTGAGTTGACGCTTTCCATCGTTTATGGCGGTAGAGTGGATGAGTCCTTTAATGATCGGTTGGCGCAGCCACGCGGCGTTATTAACCGAATCAGCAGTGATTTTTCGTTGCTGCGCAGCGCCTATGCTTGGTATCCTATACCGGGACAGCAGGTGCTTTATAAACAGGGAACTTATGAAAATCCCTGGACGAAACAGCAAGAGGTGACGCTTGGGGCGCAGCCTGCTTTCCATGAGGCCGTGCCATTTCAGCTAACCGTGACAATGGATCGCAGTGATTTGACTATTGCCACGAACCTTCCTTTGGTTGGTCAAGAGACTAAAGCGGCAGCGAATCAAACGAGCTATCGGTTTTACTCGCCCAAGGGACGTAATTTATTTGTGATTGCCGGTCCCTATGTACGATCTGAAGCTGAGATTCCTGGGCAAGCAACACCGGTCACTGTGTATACCTTTTCCTGGGATCAGATGCGAAGAAATGAAGCATTGCAGGAACTTGCTGAGCCATCTTGGTTTTATGACAGCTGGATTGCCAAAGGCGGGGACGGGGCGGCGTTGCCAAGTACCATCATTGAAGTACCGCAATCCTTTGGCTCCAACAGCGTTGGACAACCGATAAAGGAGCTTACTCTTTATCAAACAACAGTGATTGGCGAAAATGACTATGGCATTTATAAGCCTTTCCAATTTTTGCGTGAGATTCAAAAAAGTAAGTATACTATCGCTGCGCTGCAGCGCTGGTGGCAGAATGATATGACGGCAGAGAGCAGTCAGTGGCGTGGTGGTTCAATTCCTGAAGCTGTTATGGCCTATTTATATAACCTTCATCAAGAAAAGACCTATCCCAAGGGGACTCGTGACGATTTTGTAGAGCCTTTTTTATTGAGCGGACCTGTAGCAAATAATGTTTTTATGATTCTTGATGCAGTGCAGACAAAAGATTCCAGGGCGTTTAAGGCGTTTATACAGGAACTCTATGTTGTTTATGACCAGACAGGAACTTTATCAGAGGCGCAGTTTTCAACGGCTTTGGCAAAAACTACGGCGCAAGTTTCCTGGAGTCCAGAGGAAAAGCTAACTTTGACTCGTTGTCAGCAAACGCTTGCAGCACAATTAGACAATCAAGATCAGGTTAAAAAACAAGCGCCATTCTCTCTGTCTTTCTTTGCTTTTCGCATGGAAGATTGGTTACCGTGAACCAAAGTCCCTCCTTTGTCGTAATTACAGTGAAGCATAAAAAACAGACAAAGGAGTCAAAAAGAATGAAACGAGACAAACAATTAAAACAGATTGCTGCCGTTTTTTCGGCGGCAATTGTATCTTGCAGTTCGATGGGGGTTGCTGGCGCCAACGCGATTGCTGTTGATGCCGATGTTTGGCAACCATCGATAACGAATAACAGCACAATTCGATCAGGCAAGGGATCGACGATTCATTTGAAAAATGATTTGGGCTTTTCCGAGAAAAAAAACCTTGCTGGTTTGACCCTAAAGTATAGCAATGAGGATCATCAGAGCTTTTTCCTTAGCAATACAGATGTAAAGTATAACGGATCAAAGCAGCTTTCGCAGAACTTTACTTATGGCGGCGGGGTTTTTGGTCAGGGCAATCATGTGGATAGCGAAGTGAAGGTGAATGTGCTGCATTTTGGTTTTCGCAATGAAAAAGTAACAGAGAGTGGTAAAATCGCGACAATTTACCAGTATAACCACGGTAATATTAAGACTCGTTTAACCGATACGACAGCCGCCTTGAATCGGACATCTGATGATGCCTTGAATTGTCTCAATATCGGTTGGGGCTGGGAAAGTGTAAATGCGCGAGGTGTGAATTATTTTGCAGAAGTATTGCCTGTGACTTTGGGGAACGGTGGTAATTGGCAATATGAATTCGGAATGAAAGTTCCGATGGGAAATCAGTTGGGGTTAAAGGTTGGATATCGTGCCGAACGGTTGCAAACCGCGAAGAATGATGATGATAAAAAACGCGTTGAGTTGCGCGGGATCTTTTTCAGCCTTGGCTCAAGCTTTTAATATAGAGTCTTTCACAAAGAGTAAATGTTAGGGTAGGTCAACGGAGCGATTCTTAGCTTCATTGCCCTACCCTTTAACTTTAGCGAAAGGTGATTTTTCTGTATGGCAGGATTCTGACAGAAGTCAGAGAAGATTTATTATACATAGACAAAGGTAAATTTTTGTTTATGTGAATTTTTTAACAAAAAGAGTCTAGGGGGGTTACGTGTATGTTGAAATTAATGAGAGCGCCTGCAAAATATGTTCAGGGAAAGGATGCATTATTAGAAACATATGAAAACACCAAAGAACTAGGATCATCTTTTTTGTTTATTTGCAGTCGCAGTGGTTATAAGACAGCTAAGCCCAAAATTGAGCAGAGCTTTAAAGACTCGGCGGCTACATTACGGTTTGAAGTATTTAATGGCATAAGTTCTACTGGTGAAATAGAACGGATGCGTCAGATTGTTCGGGATGATAAGATTGAAGTGATTGGCGCCATTGGCGGCGGTAGCGCCATTGATACAGCGAAAGCGACAGCTCATTATGAAAATCGGCCTGTTGTGATTATGCCGACTGTAGCGGCTACTGATGCTCCTTGCACAGGTCTTTCGGTAATTTACAATGATGATGGCACGTTTTGCAAATATATTTTTTATCCGAAGAATCCGGAAACGGTTATTGTTGATTCTTCGATTATTGCCGCAGCGCCAGTGAAGTTCCTGGTAGCTGGTATGGGCGATGCGCTTGGCACTTATTTTGAGGCCAGAGCTTGTGTAAAGACGAATTCACCTAGCTTAGAAAACGGCGGCATTACAAAATCCGCAATGGCTTTGTGTAAATTATGCTACGAAACTCTTTTGGCTGATGGTTATAAGGCCAAGCTGGCTGTTGAACAAGGCTTGCTTACACCAGCCGTAGAAAGCATCATTGAAACAAATACCTATCTAAGCGGCGTTGGCGCTGATAATGGTGGACTGGCTGTGGCTCATTCTGTCTATAATGGTTTTACTGCTTTAGAAGAATGCGAAGCAACCATGCATGGAAATCTAGTCGCTTTCGGCACAATTGCGCAGCTTATTTTAGAAAATGCGCCAATGGAGGAAATTACGGAAGTTATTGGTTTTTGCCTCTCTGTCGGCTTGCCTGTTACATTGGCAGAAGTGGGAGTTTCCGATGTTAGCCGTGTGAAAATTGCGGCTGAAAAAGCTTGCCTTCCGGGCGAATCGATCCATAATATGCTTGGCGATGTAACACCTGAGCAGCTGTATGATGCTTTGTTGGCAGCTGACACTTTGGGAAAAAGCTACTTAGAATAAAAGAAATTTATAAAAACAGAAACTTGATTCGCTTTGGACATCATTGAATATAGCGGAGTTAGACAGCAACAGGAGCAGAGAAAATACTCTGCTCCTGTTTTGCAATAAGCTGGTTTTTAGAGAGTTTCCATTTCTTTGTTTACTGTTTCTTCGCAAGACCGCATGGCTAAGATCGTTTTTTCAAGCAATTCGTCAAGGCTCCAGCCGAGTCGTTCGGCGCCTTGTTTGATAACATCACGAGAACAGCCGGCGGCAAATTTTTTATCCTTAAACTTTTTCTTTAGGCTAGAAAGTTCCATATCCATTACGCTTTGCGATGGACGCATTCTAGCGGCGGCGCCAATTAAACCTGTCAGTTCATCGGCGGCAAATAGAACTTTCTCCATTTGATGCTTTGGCTCAATATCTGTGCAGAGACCATAGCCATGACTGCAGATTGAGTAGATCATTTCGTCACTTACGCGGCCTTGTTTTAATAATTCAGGTGCTTTTTTACAGTGTTCCTCGGGATACTCCTCAAAATCGATATCGTGGAGCAGACCTACAGTTCCCCAGTAGTCCAGTTCTTCGCTATAGCCGAGTTCCGCAGCGTACCACTTCATGACGCCTTCGACTGTGAGTGCGTGAAGAAGATGGAACGGTTCCTTATTATAAGTCTTCAGTAGATCAAGTGCTTCTTGGCGTGTAATTGCGCTTACCATTCTATCGTCTCCTGTTCTGTAAACGTTTTCTATCCATTAATACTCTATTTCTTCTTGTATCCCTGCTATTTTGTAAATTTTTTAGCGTTTTTAACATGCGAAACTGTTATTATGTTAATTTTTCTTGTCGGCTGATCAGCAGTACCGAGCAAAGGATGATCATACTTTGTAGCAAAAACTGCTCGTAAGGTTTTTGGTTTCTCTCAGCAAAGCGACTTTCGACAGCTGCTAAAAAATTTATTGACCACTTGCAAAGCTGGTTAAAGCGAGAAAATTGTTTATAAAAAAAGCAGCGTTTCTCAATAGCGAGAAGCGCTGCTTCGGTTTACTTTTTATAGACTTTGCTAAGGTCTTTTAGTAAAGGCCCATTTTGCTGTCTGATAAGTTGATGAAAATATTTTTCTTTTGGCTATAGTGATCAAGCATCATTTTGTGCGTTTCACGGCCAATGCCTGATTTTTTATAACCGCCAAACGGCGCATGGGCAGGCAGATTATTGTAGGTATTGACCCAAATCCGGCCTGTTTCTACAGCACGGGCAACGCGGAAGGCCCGGTTGATATCTTTGGTCCAAACAGCGCCGCCAAGGCCATAGTCACTGTCATTGGCCAAGCGAATCACTTCTGCTTCATCTTTAAATTTGATGATTGAGATGACAGGGCCAAAGATTTCTTCTTGGGCGATGCGCATACTATTATTCACATCAGTCAGAATGGTTGGCTGAATAAAGGATCCCTTTTCCAGTTCAGGGCTCGTAATCTTTTCACCGCCGAACGCCACTTTAGCACCCTCGGCTTTGCCAATATCTACGTAGCCGAGAACTTTTTTGAGCTGTCCGGGATTTACGAGAGCGCCCATTTGCGTGTCTTTTTCCCAAGGAAGGCCTACTTTGACTTTTGAGAAAGCTTCAATAGCCGCTGCGACAAATTTATCGTAGATTTCTTCCTGGACAAAGGCGCGGGATCCAGCGCAGCAAACCTGCCCTTGGTTAAAGAGAATGCCCATCTGGAAGCCTTCAATCGCTTTTTCCCAAGGGGCGTCGGCAAAGAAAATATTAGCTGACTTTCCGCCTAATTCGAGTGTGGCAGGAATCAGTCGTTTAGCTGCTGCCTCTGATACGGTATAGCCTACCTCAGTAGAGCCAGTAAAGGCCAGCTTGCTGAAGCCTTCATGCTCTAAAATATAATTGCCTGACACGGAGCCTTTACCTGTAATGACATTTATAACACCTGGCGGCAATACTTGTGCCAGTAGTTTCGTTAATTCCAGAAGACTGAGTGAAGTACTGGAGGAAGGTTTGATAACGATGCAGTTTCCAGCCGCCAAGGCCGGAGCAATTTTCCATGCTGCCATAAGCAGGGGGAAATTCCAGGGGATAATCTGCCCGACAACACCAATAGGCTCGCGCAGAACTAGGCTGAGATTGTTTTTATCAATCAGAACAGCTTCGCCTTCTTCGGTACGAATGGCGCTGGCAAAATACCGGAAGTGATCGGAACTAAGCGGTACATCGGCATTTTGGGTTTCACGAATCGGTTTGCCGTTATCGAGAGTTTCAATGATCGCCAGCCGTTCAGCATTGGCGTCAATGAGATCAGCAATTTTTAATAGCATTCTGGAACGGTCTTGCGGGCTGACATCTTTCCAAGTTTTAAAAGCTTTCCAGGCGGCGGTCACAGCCTGATCTACGTCTTCTTTTGTGGCGTCGATACAGGTAGCTAGTGGCTCGCCGTTTGAAGGGTTGACCGAAGTAAAGGTTTTACCAACGCTGCCTTTGGTCCATTGTCCGTCAATAAAAAGGTCATAATGTTTATCTGGTTGAATCATAGTCATGTAAAACGCCCCCTCAAAGTAAATAATAAAGCCGATTCATACGCTCTTTGGTAACAAGTGCGTATTTTTTATGAGTATGTTATTATAGTAAGGGAGAAAAAGGGTTTTCACAAGAACGCACTTTATTGTCATATAGTGACTAAAATGTCACTATGAAAAGCGAGGGGCTTTAGATGATGACTGAAAAAAGCCGCCATGAAGAATGTTTCATGCGCGATAAATGCGCCAAATATGATGAGTGTCCTATGATCATTGTGCAGAATATGTTGGCAGGAAAATGGAAGATTCTTATTTTATGGTACTTAGGCTATAGTACCTTGCGATTTAGCGATTTACAGCGGAAATTACCGCAAGTTACACAAAAAGTGCTGGCAAGGCAGCTAAAAAGCTTAGAGCAGGATCATTTGATTCATCGAAAAGTATATCCTGTTGTTCCGCCAAAAGTAGAATATAGCCTGACGGAAGAAGGCGAGAAGTTTCTTTCGATTCTTTCCATGATGCATCGCTTTGGCGCGGAGCATCTTGAAGAATTTCAACCGCAGGAAGTCCAATCGTAAGAAGCTCTCATTGTCCCCCTAAAGGGGCGGTAAGAGCTTTTTTGGACTTAAATTTCACTGTAATTCTACCTGTATAAGGAGCTTATCATGCGATTAACCACCAAAATTATTCTGCTAGTTTCATTTGTTGTAGCGATTTCTTTAGTTGTGACTGCTGTTGGCATGTCCAATTATATAGAAGGGACAATTAAAGAAAATCTCGGGAACAGTAGTATGAACGTGGCTCGTTCGGTTGCGAACAATCAAGCAATTATCGAAGCGATGGAGCTAGGCGATCGGCAAAGTGTTCAGGAAATGGCAGAACGGATTCGTACGACAACTGGATCGACATATATTGTTATTTTCGATACGCAGGGCTTTCGGTTTTCTCATCCTGTGGCAGAATTAGTTGGCCAACCCATTCAAGGCGGTGATGAAGGTATGGCCTTGCAGGGGCAGGAATATTTTTCTCATAGTGTTGGTACTTTTGGCGAATCTTTGCGGGCGTTTACGCCCATTCATAGCCAAAATGGGCAGATTATTGGCGGAGTCGTTGTTGGTGTCTTGATGGAAAATTTGCAAGCGGCAGTTTGGCAAAGTCGTAAATTTGTTTTTGCAGTAATGATTTTTGGCCTGTTGATTGGGGCGATCGGTTCCTATTTTTTAGCACGCAATATTAAACAAGGCTTATTTGGCCTTGAGCCAGAGCAGATTGCCAAAATACTAGAAGAACGGAATGCTGTTTTACAAGGGATTAAGGAAGGCGTTATTGCCATTAATCGCGAGGGTTTGATTACCCTAGTTAATAAAGCTAGCCTGCAGCTATTAGGCGCAGGCGATTATTTAGGAAAACCAGTAGAAGAGCTTGTACCAAATACACGGCTTAATGAGGTCATTAAGACAGGGTGTCCTGAATATAACCAAGTACAAGATTTACAGGGCAAGCGAATTGTTACAAATCGGATTCCAATTCTTGTTCGCGGGCAAGTGGTTGGCGCTGTTGCTACATTTCGCGATATAACAGAAATGAAAGAACTGGCTGATGAATTGACGGGAATTCGCACCTATACGGAAGCTTTACGGGCGCAGGCTCATGAATTTATGAATAAACTTCATGTGGTTTGGGGGTTGGTAAAACTAGAATGTTATAGCGAAGCGACTGATTATATTCGCTCGATCGTATCACATGCCGAAACAGAAGCGGAATTTGTTATATCTCGCATTAAAAATCCTGCTGTTGCTGGACTACTCATTGCTAAGTTTTCCACGATGCGCGAGGCGGGAACAAGTCTTTGCATTGATCCAGAATCTACGCTAGCGGAGAAAACTTGCTTAGTGAACGCTGAGTTAATTACCATATTAGGAAACTTGCTTGATAACGCCATTGAAGCGGTACGGTTTCAGGATAAGCGGGAAGTTCATTTGTTTTTGCAAGGTGATGAGACTGAATTTATGCTAGAAATCTGCGATTCGGGCCAGGGAATTGAAGCTGATGTTTCTCAGCGGATTTTTGATTGGGGTTTTTCTACAAAGGGGGGACAACGCGGCGTGGGCCTCTTTTTAGTTGATGAGATTGTAAAAAAGTATAATGGCGTTTTAGAATTTGCCAATACGGATTTTGGCTGTGTTTTTACAGTCCACTTGGGAGGTAAATAATGTCTGATATTCATGTATTGATTGTAGAAGATGATCCCATGGTGGCAGAGTTAAACCGTCGGTATCTGATGAAGTTGCGAGGGATTTTATCAATTACTTTGGCGGCATCTGTTAAAGAAGCGTTGCAAGTTCTTCAGTGTAAAAAGATTGATTTAATTTTGCTTGATATTTATATGCCTGATACCAATGGATTGCAATTTTTATCGATATTACGGAAAAATAATGCGAAGACTGATGTGATTGTAGTTACCGCTTCCCGTGACTCCTTGCATATTCAAGAAGCGCTGCGGTTAGGGGCGGTTGACTATTTAGTGAAGCCTTTTGAGTATACTCGTGTTTGTGAAGCAATTGAAACATACCAAAGCCGACGGCGGATTATCAAAACTGAAGAGCTGGATCAAAAAGCGATTGATCGCTATCTTTTGCATCGTCCGACCGAACCGGAAATGCCCAAAGGACTAGATAAAGTTACTTTAGAGCATGTACGAGAACTGGTGGGGCAGCTGACAGAGCCTTTTACGGCCGAGGAAGCAGGCGCCTTATTGGGCGTTTCTCGTATTACTGCCCGTCGCTATTTGGAGTATCTCGTAAGTAGAGACGAAGTACAAAAAGACTTTTCTTATGGCAGTGTCGGACGGCCTGTCTGCAAATATGCAGCTGTGAACAATATGAACTAAATTATATTCGAAATTTCCAAAATAGACAGAAAAAGGCCGCCTCCGTTTATGATAAAAACGGAGGTGATTTTTATGTCCGAAAAGGACGTAAATGTATTTACAAAATATAAAGTGGGGCCAATGCCGCTGCCAATCTACCTGGTGGTCGTAGCGATTATTTTTGCCGGGGCTCATTATGGTAAATTGCCTGCCGATATGATTGGCGGGATTGCCGTCATGGTTGTTATGGGAATGCTCCTTGGCGATATTGGGTTAAAAGTTCCAATTTTGCGCGATATTGGCGGACCGGCTATTCTATCCGTGTTTGTTCCTAGTATTATGGTTTTTTATAAACTGCTTGATCCGGCCTCATTAAAAGCAATTACAGCATTTATGAAAGGTTCTAACTTTTTGTATTTCTATATTTCTTGCTTAGTTACAGGCAGTATTCTTGGGATGCTTCGCGTTGTTTTGATTCAAGGTTTTTTGAAGATGTTTGTACCGCTGTTGGTGGGAACCATTTGTGCATCTCTTGTTGGGGTTGCCGTTGGCACGATTACGGGTCTTGGCGCCTATAAGGCCTTGTTTTTTGTTATTATTCCTGTATTTGCTGGCGGTGTCGGTGAAGGTGTGTTGCCGCTGTCCGTGGGATATGCTGAGATACTTAATGTGTCTAATACACAGCTGATTCCGCAGCTTATGCCTGCGGCAATGCTTGGTAACCTTTGTGCAATTATTCTGGCGGGATTATTAAAGCGTTTAAGCCAAAAACGACCGGAATTCTCCGGCGAAGGAATGCTTGTTAAAACAGGAAATGATGAGTTTTTGCGTAAGGCTCAGTCCGAAGAAAAGCCTGTTGACTTTGCTTTAATGGGAGCAGGACTGCTTTTAGCAACTACCTTCTTTGTGTTTGGCGGATTAGTAAATAAGTTTATTGATATTCCTGGGCCGATTGTTATGATTTTCTCGGCTGCTATTATTAAAGCGATTGGTATTATGCCTGCTTCGATGGAGCAAGGCGCCTATCATTTGTATCGGTTTGTAGCTTCCTCGCTAACCTGGGCGCTTTTAGTGGGCGTTGGTGTACTTTACACGCCGTGGCAAGATGTTGTGGCTGCTGTTTCGCCAGCTTATGTGATTACGATTGTGGCAACTGTGATTACGATGGTATCTTCTGGATTTTTCGTTGGCAAAATGATGAATATGTACCCAATTGAAACTGCGATTGTAACAGCCTGCCATAGCGGTCTGGGAGGAACTGGCGACGTAGCGATTCTTTCCAGTGCCAATCGGATGTCGCTTATGCCTTTTGCCCAAGTATCGACGCGGTTAGGCGGCGGTTGTACCGTAATTGGCGCGTGTGTTCTTTTGAAAATGATTCAGTAGGAGGATCGTTATGAATTTATTGAGAACTGCCCAGGCGGGCACGTTGGAATCAAGTGATGTCATGGTTCAAATTCAGCCTGAGTCACCTAATAGTGGTACTATTATCGAAATTCAAAGTATCGTGCAGGCCCAATATGGCGATCAAATCGAAGCGACCGTGAAAAAGTTTTTACAGCAGGCAAAAGTAACTGACATTAGGGTGTTTATTCAAGATCGTGGCGCGCTGGACTATGTGCTAGAGAGCCGCTTGCAGACAGCGCTGTTTCGCGCTTCAAAGGAGTGAAGAATATGTTGAGACGCACGTTGCTGTTTATTCCGGGGAGTAACCCTAATATGTTGCAAAATGCCGGGATTCTAGGCAGTGATACGGTGATTTTAGATTTAGAAGATGCTGTAGCGCCTACGGAAAAAGATGCTGCTCGGTTTTTAACAGCCAATGCATTAAAAAGAGTCAAATTCGGCCATACGGAAGTCGTTGTTCGCATTAATCCTTTGGAAACGTACGCTAAAGAGGATCTTCCTGTAATTGTCCCAGCTGCACCTGACGCGATTTTATTGCCTAAAGTGCAGGAAGCTCGCGATATTGAGTTAGTGAGCCAAGAACTTTCTCGCTTGGAGCAAGAGCATCAACTGAACAAAGAAATTTCTCTCTTTGCCTTGATTGAAACACCACTAGGCCTTAGCAATGCTCTTGCTATTGCCAAGGCAAATTCTCGGGTAAAGGCGTTAGCTCTGGGCGCGGAAGATTTTACAGCGGGAATTAATGCAACAAGGACAAAAGCAGGCGCTGAAATTGCCTATGCCCGTGCGGCACTTGTGACGGCTGCCTATGCTGCTGGCGTACAGGCGATTGATACTCCCTTTACAGATGTAAATGATGAACCAGGTTTAATTGCTGATACTATGTTAGCTAAGCAAATGGGATTTACGGCGAAACTGGCAATTAATCCACGGCAGGTTGCGGCAATCCAAGCAGTATTTACGCCTTCGCAGCAAGAAATTATTTGGGCGCAGCGAGTCGTCGAAGCTTTAGAGGCGGGAAAAGCCCGCGGTCTAGGTGCTGTATCGCTAGATAATAAAATGATCGATTTGCCAATTATGCTACGGGCAACACGATTACTTGATATTGCCAAGTCAGCTAGGCTTATTTGAGGAGGTTTCTATGAAAACAGTAGATGGCAGAGAGTTGCCTGACTATATCGAAGGTTGGGGTCCTGTTACAGCTTTTCAAGGGGTCAAATGGAATCAGACGCTGCAAGGTGCAACGCGGCGACTCGTCAGTTTTTCGCCAAAACAGCAGAAACTTGTGGAATCAGCCGAGGCTTTATTGCAAAAATTGCAGGCAAAAGATGGTATGACTTTTTCCTTCCATCATCATTTTCGCAATGGCGATTATGTAGTGAATACCATAATGGCTGCCGCTCAAAAAATGGGTCTTAAAAATTTAAAGATTGCCCTTAGTAGTATTTTTCCCTGTCATGAACCACTTGTGGCGCTAATAAAAGACGGTACAATTACAGCAATTGATACAAATTATATGAATGGGCCTGTAGCGGAAGCGGTAAGCCGCGGCTACTTGTCGACGCCTGTAATTATGCGGAGCCATGGCGGTCGTCCGCGGGCGATTGAAGAAGGTAGTCTAAAAATCGATATTGCCTTTATTGCCGCACCCCTAGTGGATCGGTTTGGTAATATTTCCGGCAAAGATGGACTAGCGGCATGTGGTTCGCTCGGATATGCCATGGTTGACGCTGAATATGCTGATACTGTTGTTGCTGTAACCGATCATTTGGTAGAAATGCCGTTAGCGGATTTTTCTATTCCCATGACGCAGGTTGATTATATTTTAGTTCTTCAGGAAATTGGCAATCCTAGCGGCATTGTTTCTGGTACGACCAAGATTACGCGCGATCCCGTAGGATTGCGGATCGCTGCTTTGGCTGCTGATGCGATTGAGGCGGCTGGGGTGTTGCAACCGGGTTTTTCTTTTCAAACTGGCGCCGGCGGCGCTTCGCTTGCTGTAGCACATTATTTGCGGCAAAAGATGGAGCGATTGTCGCTGCGAGGCAGTTTTATTATGGGCGGAATTACAGGCTATTTAGTGGATCTTTTGGACGCTGGGCTGTTCGAACGAATTTACGATGTACAATGTTTTGACCAACGGGCGATTGACTCTTTAAAAGTAAATCCTCACCATAGAGAGATTAGCGCGAGCTATTATGCGAATCCCCATACTAAGGGCTGCGTGGTCAATCAACTAGATTGTGTCGTATTAGGGGCCACAGAAATTGATGTTCATTTTAACGTGAATGTGACAACCGGATCGAATGGCATGATTATGGGGGGCTCTGGCGGTCATAGTGACGCGGCAGCTGGTGCTGGCTTGACCGTTATTGTGGCTAATTTACTGCGCAGTCGGTTACCGATTGTACGTGATCAAATTATGACGGTTACGACGCCGGGAGAAACGGTTGATTTACTTGTGACGGAACAAGGTATTGCTGTAAATCCTCGTAGACCAGAGATTAAAGCCGCTTTATTGGAAAAAGGGCTGCCCGTTTATTCCATTGAAGAACTTAAAGACTTGGCCGAAGAAATTGCCGGTACGCCAAAAAAAATTGCTACAAGTGATGAAGTAGTAGCTCTGGTAGAGTATCGTGATGGAACCATCATTGATGTGGTCCGCAAAGTAATCGGCTAGGTGTTAACGTATTACATCAAGTGATGGGGTATTTCAATTTATAATGGGTGAAAAATCCAGAAGACTCAAAGGAGTTTTCTGGGTTTTTTATTTTTGTCGGGTTTGAGACAAAATAGAGTCTATTTTAAGTCGAATTTTTTAATCATATAATAAAATTGTAAAAAGTAACATAAAAATGGATCGAGCTTTATTAAATTTCATTTAAGGGAGAGGCTGCATGTTATGATTATTGACCGTATTGATATAATTCGCGTAAAAGTTCCCTTTATTCATCCCTTTGAAACGAGCTTTACCCGCTTTGAAGAAAGAGATGCGTTGCTCATCAAGATCTACTCAGAAGATCTCATCGGCTATGGGGAATGTAAGGCTTTTTATGGCCCCTTGTATAATCCGGAAGATAACGGAACTTGTTTTCACATCATCAAAAATATGATTGCGCCAGTGATTTTACATAAAGACATTGTGGATCCAGCCGATTTTATGGCTAAGGTCTCTTTTATTGTGGGAAATCGTTTAGCGAAAGCAGCCGTCGAAAATGCGCTTTGGGAAATTTACGCCCAGCGTGAAGGAAAGTCGTTAAAAACGCTACTTGGCGGTACGCAGACAGAAGTCAAGGTCGGCGTTAGTCTCGGCATTGAGGCGACAACAACGGAGCTGCTGAAAAAGATTGAAAAATATCTTGCCGAAGGCTATCATCGGACCAAGATCAAGATTAAGCCAGGTAAGGATATTGAGGTGCTTAGAGAAGTTCGTCGTCACTATCCGGACATTACGCTTACTGTGGACGCAAACTCAGACTATACATTAGATGATATAGAACTGTTTAAAGCTATGGATGAATTTAATTTGCAGTATATTGAACAACCTTTAGGGGAAGATGACATTGTCGATCATGCTGTCTTGCAAAAAGCGATTCAAACGCCAATTTGCCTTGATGAAAGTATTGTTTCGGTCGAAACGGCCCGCAAAGCGATTCAACTAGGCAGTTGCAAAATCATTAATATTAAATCAAGCCGTTGCGGCGGACTCCATGAATCCATTAAGATTCATGATTTGTGCCAGAAGCATAACATTCCGATTTGGGTGGGCGGTATGACGGAACTCGGAATTGGCCGCGTTCAAAACATTTCCTTCGCCAGTCTGCCAAACTTTGCTTTTCTAGCTCATGATATTGCCGCAAGCAATCGGTATTTTGCGGATGATATTACAACGCCTATTGTAGATATTACGTCGCGCTGTACTTTGATTGTGCCTGATGAAACGAATGATATTCGCTATGCAGTGAATGAAACAGCCATTGATAAATTTATGATTAGTCGTGAAGTAATCCGATAAATTTGCTTTCAAATCAGAACATAAAGAGCTATCATATTAAGAAAAACTGCTCCTATATCTTGTGAGTTTTGCCGAATGGAATCACAACGTATGCGGGATTTTTCTATGAGTGTGGTAGCCCTTCTTGTTAAAAAGACGGAAAATTCTTATAAATACTTACAGGCATTTTGATTTTGCTGCAGAATAAATAAAGATAGAGAGTAAAGTAGAGGAGGTTTAACAAATGAGTAAACGTGAGTACATTGTTCCTGAGTTTGGCGCTTTTGCCGGTATGCGCATTATTTCTTCTGGTTCACTGGTGGCTATGCCTCATGCCGCCAATCTGTTAGCTGATTTTGGTGCAGAAGTAATTCACATTGAACGCCCGAATGTAGGCGATACCTGGCGTTTTATGCCGCCTTTCGCTAATTATGAAGGCCGTCAAGTCAGTACGAGTTGGGCTCAGGATGCCCGTAACCGACTGAGTATGACAGTGGAACTTAACTTGAATATTCCTGAAGTGAAAGAAATGTTTCTTGGCTTGATTAAAGAAGCTGACGTGTTTATGGAGAATATGGTTTGGCTTGATAAGTATGGAATTAACGATGAAGAGCTGCTAAGTGTGAATCCCGCTTTGATTATTGTTCATGTAAGCGGTTTTGGTCGGCCTCAATTTGGCGGTTTGCCGGAAGTGTGCGACCGTGCTTCTTACGATATGATGGGACAGGCTTATAGTGGCTTTATGCATTTAAACGGGGATGCTGAGCCGTCGGTGCCAGCGCTAAGCAAACCGTGGCTAAATGATTATATTTCCGGTCTGCATTGCGTTTTTGGGTTGCTTGCTGCCTATGTAAATCGCTTGAAAACTGGCAAGGGACAAGTTGTGGATGTCGCTCAGTTTGAGGCGCAGGCTCGTATTATGGCGGATACTTTTGTCTCCTATACAGAAGCGGATATTGTGCGGACTCGCACTGGCTCTAAGTCAGCAGCTTTTCAGCCTTATGGTCTGTTCTTAGATAAAAATCATGATTATGTGGCGATCGGCGCTTTCGGCGCTGGGGTATATAAGCGTTTCATTCAAGCTCTTGGCGTAGATCCGCAGGAATATAAATATGAAGAATGTGCGGCCACGCCAGAGGCGTTAGCATCACCCAAGGGAAAAGCGCTTGATGCTTACCTGACGGAATGGGTGGCAGCAAGGACGGCCCTGGAAGTTGTAGAGCAGATGGCTAAATACAAGGTTCCTTGCAGCAAAGTAAATACAGCGAAAGACGTTGTGGATGATCCCCATTGGTTAGATCGAGGCGATTTTATCAATTATAAAGATCAGACGTTGCAAAAAGACATTAAAGCATTAGGTATTATACCGAAGCTGAGCGAAACACCTGGTAAAGTGTGGCGGGGTGCGCCTTCGTTGGGACAAGATACGGAAACCGTTTTAACAAAAATCCTCCATTATACGCCGGAACAGATTCAGGCGTTGAAAGAAAAAGGCTATATATAATAGGCGTGGCTGTAGTGAGGGACAGCGAACGGATGATCAGTGTAGCGGCAATATAGTTACGAAATGGCATAGATGCAGAGGTGTGTAGTAGCAGAGCGGCATGTTAAAATAGGAGGCGAAAATATGGATTTCATGCTTACAGAAGAGCACAAATTATTACAGAGTACTGTACGGGAGTTCACGTTAGCGGAAGTGGCGCCTTTGGCGGAAGAACTCGATCGCGATGGCCGTTTTCCCAGTGAAACCATGGATAAATTGGCGAAACTCGAGATGACGGGGATTCCTTATGACAGCGCCTATGGCGGCAGCGGCGCCGACTATGTAAGTTATGCGTTAACCATCGAGGAAATCTCCCGTGAATGTGCCTCGACGGCAGTGATTTTAGCGGTACATACTCTAGCGGCTTCCCCGATTGTGCTGTTTGGCACAGAAGCGCAAAAACAAAAGTTTTTACCGCTTCTGACCGAGTATCAAACTTTGGGCGCCTTTGCTTTGACCGAAGCTGGCGCAGGGACTGATGCCGGGGCTGTGACGACGACGGCCGAACTGGACGGCGACTTCTATGTTCTTAATGGTGCTAAGACATTCATCACAAATGGTGATAAAGCTGGACTTGTCATTGTTATGGCGAAAACCGGGCCTGGCGCCGGAACGAAAGGAATTAGCGCCTTCATTGTGGAAAAAGCCGTATCGCCCTTTGCTGTAGGTAAGCATGAGGACAAAATGGGAATTCGCGGTTCCCATACGACGGAACTGTTATTTCAGAATTGCCGCGTACCCAAAGAAAACTTGTTAGGAAAAATCGGCGAAGGCTTTAAAATTGCTATGGCAACGCTTGATGGCGGACGGATTGCCATTGGCGCGCAGGCGCTAGGCATTGCCCAGGGGTGTCTTGATGAATCGATTCGTTATGCGAAAGAACGTCAGCAATTCGGACGTCCTTTAGCGGCTAATCAGGCGATTCAGTGGATGATTGCCGATATGGGCAAAGATGTTATGGCAGCGAGATTGCTTGTTTATCAGGCGGCGGCGCTAAAAGACAGTGGGAAGCCATTTTCGCAAGAAGCAGCCGTGGCTAAGCTGTTTGCTTCCGAAACGGCCGTAAAATGCGCTGCGAAAGCCGTGCAGATTCAAGGTGGCTATGGCTATGTAAAAGGTAACAAAGTGGAGCGCTTTTACCGTGATGCTAAAATTACGGAAATCTATGAAGGAACCTCAGAGGTTCAAAAAATGGTTATTGCCGGGACGCTGTTGCGCTGAGTCATTTAAAAAGTGCAAAAAAATGAGTATTTGTGAGCTAACTAGAGGAAACTCAGGGAAAAAGTCTCCTGTTACTGCAATTTATCACTTTCTTATTTTAGCGAGTTAAAGTAAAATAAGATCAACGCTTAGAAAGTAAAGATAATAGCAGGGTGGGGATTTTAAATGAAAAAAGTAGTTGCACTGGTACTCACGGTTATGATGGCAGGCCTGCTCATCGCTGGTTGCGGCGGTGCGCCAGCCAAAGCGCCTCTAAAGAAAATTGTAATTGGTTTGGATGATAGTTTTCCGCCAATGGGCTTCAAGGACGAAAAGAATAATATCGTTGGTTTCGATGTGGATATGGCGAAAGAAGCGGCAAAACGTCTCGGAATTGAAGTTGAATTTAAGCCGATTGACTGGAGCAGTAAAGAAGCGGAACTTAACGGCAAACGCATTGACGCTCTTTGGAACGGTATGAATATTACCGAAGAAAGAAAGAAGAATATGTTATTTAGCGATCCATATATGGATAGCAAACAGCTGATCTTTGTTATGGCAGGTTCTCCAATCAAAAGTGCGGCTGATTTAGCTGGAAAAGTTGTTGGCGTACAGCAGTCCAGCATCGGTGAAGAAGCTGTTACGAAAGACCAGAAACTGAAAAGCTCTTTAAAAGACTTCAAAACCTATTCTGATTGTATCGCTGCTTTCATGGACCTCAAAACAGGCCGTCTTGATGCAGTAGTAACTGATGAAATCCTTGGCAGATATTATATGTCGAAAGAACCCGGCAAATATATCGCGATTGAACAGCCGCTCGGAGAAATTGGAACTTATGGCGTTGGCTTTAGAAAAGAAGATCAAGAATTGCGCGATAAAGTTCAGGCCGTACTGAATGAAATGAAGAAAGACGGTACGTCGGCAACAATCTCGAAAAAATGGTTCGGCGCTGATATCGTAAAATAAGTACAGTGTATGGCAAGCACGTTGAGGCTGATGGTATAATACCATTAGCCTCTTGTTTGCCTTTTAAACTCATTCAAAATTCCCCGATTTTCCACAAAGGAGACGAAAAATGGAATCACTTATTGCCATGATTAAACCCATGATGGAAGGCGCCGGCCTGACACTGCAAATGTTTTTTATCACTTTAGTGCTATCAATTCCTTTGGGATTGCTGGTAGCGCTTGCCCGTATTTCAAAATATCGGCCGCTTAGCTTTCTTGTAGAAATTTATATTTGGCTCATGCGCGGTACGCCGCTCATGCTGCAGCTCCTCTTTGTCTACTATGCTTTGCCGCTGATTCCTTATGTAGGGATTCGCCTACCTGATTTTCCGGCGGCGCTTGTTGCCTTTGTTTTTAATTACGCGGCTTACTTTGCGGAAATTTTCCGCGCTGGTATTCAGTCAATTGATCGTGGGCAATACGAAGCAAGTAAGGCCCTCGGTATGAATTATGTACAAACAATGAAACGAATTGTTCTGCCCCAGATGATTCAGCGGGTATTGCCGCCGGTAAGTAATGAAACGATTACGCTGGTAAAAGATACTTCACTCATTTACATCTTAGCCATGAATGATTTACTACGCACGGCACGAGCCATTGTCCAACGCGATTTTGATATGACGCCCTTTTTTGTTGCGGCTGTGTTCTATTTAGCAATGACTTTAGTTCTTACGTGGATCTTTAAAAAATTAGAACAGCGTTACGCTGCTTATGATGAATAGAGGTGTCTTGCTATGAAAATGATTGCCATGAAGAATATTCGCAAGAGCTTTAACGGTCAGGAAGTATTGAAAGGCATCGATTTAGAAGTGAACCAAGGTGAGGTTGTCGCGATTATCGGTCCGTCTGGTTCGGGGAAAAGTACGCTACTACGTTGTTTGAATCGGTTAGAGACAATTGACGGCGGTTCTATTGAAATTGAAGGCGATATGTTAGCGACAGAGGACGCAGGCGGGCGCAGTCAATATGTGCCGGAAGAAGCGGCGCGCCGCATTTGTCACAAAATGGGAATGGTCTTTCAGCAGTTTAACTTATTCCCCCATATGACCGTCCTTGATAATTTGATTGAAGCGCCGATCACTGTGAAAAAAATGAAAAAAGAAGAGATTGTTCCCATTGCCGAGGAACTTTTGCGGAAAGTCGGCTTATTTGATAAGCGCCACAATTACCCCTCGCGCCTGTCCGGCGGGCAAAAGCAGCGAGTAGCGATTGCGCGAGCGCTAGCAATGAAGCCTGATATCATGCTGTTTGACGAGCCTACATCAGCGCTAGATCCGGAACTTACTGGCGAGGTACTAAAGGCCATGCGTCAATTGGCGGATGAACATATGACAATGCTTGTTGTGACCCATGAAATGGCCTTTGCCCGGGAAATAGCCCATCATGTCATTTTTATGGATCAAGGCCAGATTGTGGAACAGGGCAGACCCGAAGAGATTTTCAGCAATCCCCAAAAAGAACGTACTCAAGATTTTTTAAATAGCATGCTTTAATTTCGATAAGATTTCTCAGCGATTCGCGGGAAATCTTCTTTTTTAAGCTTCATCTAGTGAAAGCAGACAGGTGATCAAACGATGAAACATATGTATTCTATTGGTGAAATGGCCAAAATTCATGGTGTGCCAATTCGGACGCTTCGCTACTATGACGCGATTGATTTGTTTAAGCCAGCCTTTGTTGCAGCAGACAGCGGTTACCGGTATTATTCCATTGCGCAGTTTGAACAGCTTCACACGATTAAATATCTCAAGTTTCTCGGCTTGTCGCTTGAGGAGATTCGCCGTCATCTAGCAGGCCGGGATATTGAAAAGTTTTTAGCGCTATTAAAGGCGCGGCAAGCAGAAACCGAAAAAATGATTGCCAACCTCCAGTCGGTTCACAATCTCTTCACTAGCCGGATTAGCGAGATTGAAACAGCCCTTCACTATAAAAAGATCGCTGTACCCTTCTTGCGTAAATTGCCGCAACGCTTGATTTTACGTATGGAAGAAGAAAGTCGGTCCGCCGAGGATTGGGAATTTTCACTGAGAAAGCTGGAACAGTCGATTGGCGATCATCCGTCTTTATTTATTGGCAAAGTCGGCTTTGCTGTTGCGAAAGATAATTTTATCAAGGGCCACTATGGCGAGTATCGGTCTGTCTTTATTATCGCCGACGCCGATGATCAAGCAGCAGAACAGTCGAAGCAGGCTGACTATTTGAAAGCTGGGCTTTATGCCTGTATTGCTTTTCGCGGTCGTCGCCAAGATGCAGCAGCTTACTATGATCTTTTATTGCAATTTATCGCTACACTGCCTTACGAGATTAGCGGGGATGCCATCGAAAGAATGCTCATTGATGAATCAATTACCCATGATCCATCGCTTTATTTGACAGAAATTCAAATTCCCTTGCAAGATAAGACTTGACTCTCTAGCAACTAGATACTTTATCATAAAAATAACGTTTTTCTTGATGCATGGGAAAGAAGTACTTGAGAATGGTAAGGTGATGGATGTGCAAAAAATCATTCATATTTTTATTGGTTGTATGATTAGTACAGTGGGAATTTTACTATTGAAACATTCGCATCTTGTTACAGGCGGAGCGCCGGGCTTTGCCCTGAGTATTTCATATTTGGTGGGAATGCCCTTTTCTGTAGCGTTTATTTTGGCGAATCTGCCTTTTTACATTTTGTCTGTTTTTCGTATGGGTTGGAATTTTACGTTATCGACACTGTTGGCGGCTTGTCTGCTTTCGGTTATGACCGAAGTTGACCGTAGTCTTACTGATTTTGTTGTGCCCAATCTAGTCGGGGCGATTTTGGGCGGCGGTTTTGCTGGATTAGGGCTTTCCTATTTGTTTTGGAACGGCGCTTCTTTAGGCGGTGTCAATATTCTAGTCCTATATTTAAATCGGCGCTTTGGTTGGAATCCAGGAAAACTTACCTTTATTTGTGATTTTATGATCGTTCTGTTTGGCTGCTCGGTTATTGGAACAGAGAAGGGGCTTTATTCGCTGCTATCGATTATGGCTGTTTCTGGCGTGATAAACTATTTTAAAGAGAAAATTTCGCAGAAGAATCAGGTGGCTCATCCGGTGAAGCCTGTCGAAGGGCATTAACTTTGTTTTTGCCGCTTCATAACGTCATAAGACTATAATTTCATAAACTAAGTAAAAGCTGGCGCCGAAAGTTGGGCGCCAGCTTTTACTTAGTTTATGAAATTATTATGATTACTGCTCTTCGGTGCCTTGGTCGCGGCGCCGTTTCGCATTGTTTCGAATCTTTACTGTTCCGATCGTGAGGGCAGGAAGGAGAACAAAGATCAGGCCGATATAGCCGACAGAGCCGTAGCCTTTAATTACGATATTGGTAAGGCCAAATACAGAAATACCAGTACAGATAATGACAGTAAGCAGGGAGATGGCAAAGCGCCGAACTCGTAAATTTTCCAGTAAGCCTGTTCTGGGGAAAATCGGTTCGAAGCGGGCTACCGTAGAGAAAACAAGCGAAACGGCAGTACCTAGAAGGGCAATCAACAAAATTACGCTATAGAGAATTTTGAGCCAGGGAAGATCAAGTTGGGCGCAAACGAAGTAGACTGGCAGAGTTTGGTTGAGTACATCAGGCGTAAAGCCAAGCAGCATGATGCAGACAACGGCGAGGAAAGCACCGTTTAAAACAGTGCCAAAAACCATAAAACGGTTGCAGTCTTTCGTTGTTTTAATGCCTTGCGATACGGAAATGATCGGAAGGACTGTAAAAGACTGAAAGCCTATATAAATTAGGGCGAACCAAAGGGCATCACCAAAGTTTTGGCCAAAAGTTTCTTGCGTTGCCCAAACATGTTGAAATTGAAAGGCGCCTGCTTGCAGCCCTAAGATGCAGAGTAGCATTAACGTGATGATCAGAAAGTATGTTTTGAAGCTGAGGACTTTGATAATCAGCTTGCTGCCGAAGATTGTCAGCGCTAGCAGCACTATACCGACGCCAACAATGGCGATTTCATAGGGGATTCCTAAGGTACTCTTGAGCAGAGAACCAGACCCGGCAATTGAAGTGCTGACGCCGCAGGCAATAAGCAGTACAAAGCCGATTTCAAAGAAGGGGTAGAAATATTTTTCGTAAGGGTGAAATAAGGCTTTCCCATAGCTTTTATAATCGTAGGTCTTATAGTCTTTGGCAAGTACGAGTGCGTTGCGGTGGGCCCAGCCCAGGATCAGCATAGCTAGGATCGGCATAATTACGGCATACCAGCCATATTTTACAAAGTAATTTACTTCTTGATTTCCTGTCGCAAAACCGCCGCCGCAGTGCGTGGCGAACCAGACTGCCGCCATGGCGAAAGACGCGCCCCAGGAAGAGCTTTTATCAAATCCCATAATCTATTCCTCCTCAAAATAAAAAGCCCCTATTGGCTTATGCCAATAGGGGCGAATAATCGCGGTACCACCCTAAATTGTACTCACATCGATAACGCTGAGGGCGCTTTGGCTTACTGAATTGTTCAGCCAAAGAATTCCTGAGGGAGTTCGCCAAAAAAGCTGCACCGATTTACACCTGCCATCGGCTCTCTGAAGCGAGCATTTTTTTGCTTGATCTCAGTCCTTATTTTTTTCTATATCAAATTCAATCGTTCAACAATCTCTGCAGAAAATTGTGTAACAGTGTTAACATTTTCTCAGGCGCAAGAGTTTTTGTCAAGCTTTTTATTTTAGGAAGATTTAAAGTAGAATTGAAAGAGGAAAAACAGCAGTAGTAACAGGAAAAAGGGAACAGGAGAGCTAATAAGCTGACGTAGATGTAGATTTACATCAGTGTATTTAGTCATTTATTTAGAATTAGGAGTAGAAAAAGGAGATTCAAAATGGAGCATCCAGCAAAACCAGCTAGCCCAACGCTTCTTCAGCTTTTTTGCGTATGGGTTCAAATTGGCTTTACTTCTTTTGGCGGCGGCGCCGTTACGCAGTATTTAATTCAAGAGCACTTTATTTATAAGCATCATTGGGTTACGGAAGAGGAATATGCCATCATTGTGGCAATGTGTCAAATAACACCGGGGATGAATATTATTGCTTATACTATTTTGATTGGCAAGAAACTAGGTGGCAGATTCGGAATCGCGCTTTCTCTATTGGGGCTTATTTTACCAAGTGCAGCTATTACGGTTCTGCTTTCAGCGGTCTACCTGGGAATGAGCGAGTATCCGCGCGTACAGGCCATGTTACGAACCGTTTTTGCCGCTATTTTCGGAATTGCCTTAGCGACAAATTGGCGTAATGTAAAACCCATTTTGCGGAAAAATTATCGGACAAGCCAGAGCCGTCTGATTCTTTCTGGCATGATTTTAAGCGGCAGTGCTATCGCCTATTATGTTTGGCAGCCGCCTGTCTTTGTTTTATATCTTACGGGAGCGCTGGCAGCTTCTTTGGTATATTCCCATGTTGGGACGAAGGGAGCGGAAAAATAACTATGGACTGGCTCCTATTCTTTGTTGTGATCGTAAAAGCTGTGTTGTTTTCTACGGGCGGTTTTGGGCCGCTGCCTAGTTTACATACTGATTTTATTGCCAATGGTTGGGCTACAGAGAAGCAATTTACCGAAGCTCTGGCGATTGGGCAGGTAACGCCAGGACCGAACGGTTTATGGGTTGTCAGTCTTGCCTACTTAGTAGCTGGCGTGCCGGGAGCGGTACTTGCTGCGATCGCTTTACTACTGCCGCCGCTACTCATTCTCATTGTGCAACGTTGCTATACTCGGATTGCTGGCAAGAGTGCCACTGAGGGCTTTCTCGATGGGGTTGTTCTCGTGATCGTTAGTTTTAATATTGTTGTTTTAACAGATCTTTTTTTTCACAATCAAGTGGGTACCTTAATGATTTCTGTTGCTTTAATCAGCTTGTATTTAGCGATTACCAGAAAAGTATCGGCAAATCTTATCTTACTAGTGGCGGCTGTAATTGGGGGGATGACCGGATGAAAGGTAAAATGGCAAAACGTCAGCCTGTTACGTTATATCGCGATGAACATGTGCCCTTTTTTACGCTCAAACATTGTAGTACTAGCGCTTTCTCTTACCGAAAACATACCCATGAAGACTATTCGCTTGGCTTGATTCGCCGTGGAACCAGTCGCTTTTGGTATGAAGGCCGTACCGAAACGGTGACGCCTCGCAGCATGGTTTTTTTGCCGCCAGAGTTGCTTCACGCCTGTAATCCACTGAAGTGTGAGGGCTGGGAATATGAAATGTTGTTTCTTTCTGCCGCTTGGATTCGTGCGTTTCAAGCCAGCCGTGGTGGCGGCTCTCTGCAGCAGCCGCGAGTGAATGCAGTACTTTCTTTACCCGTGATTGGACGCATTTTTGCTGAAATACATAGCTTGCAAAGCGTCTCTACACCGCTGGAAAAAGAAAGCTCTTTAATTTTCCTGTTGGAATTGGTTTTGGCTGGAGATGAGAAACGGGTCGAAACACCAGATGAATCGGCGAAAGTAGGGATTATCCGTGAGTACTTACAAGAGTACTTTTCGGAAAAGGTTACGTTAGACGAACTTTCCGCTGCTTCGGGCATTAATAAATTTTTCTTAATCCGTTTGTTTAAACAGCAGTTTAAACTTCCGCCCCATGCCTATCAAACCTTGCTGCGAATTAATTTTGCCCAGAAGGAATTGGCGAGAGGGGAATCTTTGCCTGAAACAGCGCTACGCGCGGGTTTTTATGATCAGAGTCATTTTACTAAAACTTTTAAAAGCTATACAGGACTTACGCCAGAACAGTATCAGCATTTTTCGCTTTCCTAAGTATAACTAGCTTTCAAGGTCAATTTTTTACAATACAGCTTATCCCTTCTTTGCTATGCTAAGACAGAACAAAGTTTTAGGAAGGTGGGTATTCGGTTGAAAGTAGCTATGGTCATTTCACGGGAAATTCCGTTAGGTTTAATCGCCAATACGGCGGCGGTGTTGGGAATGAGTTTAAGTCAATTGTGTAAGGAGACGATTATTGGCCCTGATATAACCGATGGCAGCGGACAGATTCATCGTGGCATTACGTCGCAGGCGATTCCTGTTTTAAGTGCGGCGCGCGAACAGCTTAAAGCGTTGCGCGATAAGATTTATGATAGCGCTTATAGTGATGTTACGGTTATTGATTTCAGCGAAGTTGCGCAAAAATGTTTAGATTATGATCACTATACAAAACTTTTGGCAGCGCAGGCCAGTTCTGATTTATATTATCTTGGCGTCTGCGTCTATGGACCTACGAAAAAGATTAATAAATTGACTGGTTCGCTCAGTTTATTACGCTAGACTATAAAAAAACAAGACTGTCACCTCACTTGCGAAAGCGCTTAGAGCGTCTTCACGTTAGGAGGAAACAGTCTTGTTTTTTTATCTATCTATAGCTTCTAGTCCGCCACTTATACGGCGGCTTTTTCTCTTACTGTTGCTATGACTTCGTCACTCGCGCTTAAGCTATTTCCTACATAAGCAGCTAGATCGACGACACGGCAGGAATAGCCCCATTCATTGTCATACCAGGCTAAAACCTTTACTGTACGGTTATTAATTGCTAACGTGGATAAACCATCTACAATGGAGGAATGACTGTCGCCTAAATAGTCAATGGAAACAAGCGGCTTTTCCGAGTAGGCAAGAACGTGCGCCATAGGACCGGCGGCGGCTTCTTGCAACGCTGCGTTTACTGCTTCTACGGTAACATCTTGGTTTAGCTCAACGACAAGATCAACGAGGGAAACATTGGGAACAGGCACGCGTAAGGAGACACCGTTCAGTTTTCCCTTAAGTTCAGGAATAACAAGGCCAATTGCTTTGGCGGCGCCAGTCGAGGTAGGAACGATAGATTGCGTACAACCTCTCGAACGACGCGGATCTTTATGGCTGTTGTCGAGACTTCTTTGATCCGTAGTGAAGGCATGGACTGTAGACATTAAACCACTGACAATGCCGAATTTTTCCTGGAGAACTTTTACAACCGGAGCAAGACAATTCGTCGTGCAGGATGCATTCGATACGACATGATGCTTCGCTGGATTATAGATATTTTCATTTACGCCTAATACGATTGTCGGAATGTTGTCTTTGGCGGGAGCTGTAATAATGACTTTTTTAGCGCCATTTTTAAGGTGAACTTCGCAGTCTTTGCCAGAGTTGAATTTGCCTGTCGCTTCCAGAACGACGTCGACGCCCAGTTTACCCCATGGGAGATTGGCTGGATTGCGGTCGGAAATAATTTTGATGAAATGTCCGTTCACGATCAAGCCATCTTCCGTCGCTTCGATTTTTTTATTTAACCGTCCGTGCACAGAATCATACTCGAGTAAGTGCGCTGACGCATCGGGGGTTGATGTACTATTGATTGCCACGACTTCTATATTTTCATTTTCTAAGGCGGCTCTTAAACACATTCTGCCAATACGGCCAAATCCGTTAATACCTATTTTTGTTACCATCGATGATCCCCTCTTTAACAAATAATATATGCTATTCACGCTAGCATTTTTAATAGAATACATTTAAGCCTAATTAGTATACCATATTTATTCGTTCTCTGGAATATAGTATACAAGATATTTTGCTGGCTTTTTTTAGGAGGAGGCACTTTTAGCGTAGTTTTCAAAAAAAGTAAAAATTTCAATCTTATTGGAAAAAGGGCAGGATTTTTTAGCTTTTATGGGAATGTTAACTAAGATAGGTTTTATGGTTACGGTAAAGAGATTTTATAAAAATGGCTGGCTGGCTTTTGGCGATGAAGGAGCGAAACACATGCTAAAGAGTAAAAGCGGGCGAAAGAAAGGACCTCAAAAAAGTGTATCGGTTGATATGCTTGCCATTCGTTGTCTCCATGATATTAGCGTGAGGTTTATTAACAAAGAGAATATCAACGAGATTTATGAATGCATTCTAGATGCAGCTATGGTCATAACCGGAGGCGATAAGGCGGTTTTGCGGCTGCTTAATCCACAGACGCAGCGACTTGAAATTTTGGCGCAATATGGCTTTTCGAAAGAATTTACAAAAACATTCTATGATGTGGAAATTGGTAAAATTTTATCAGGTTCAGCCATTAAGCAAGGGAAACGACTGATTATTAGTGATTTTAGAAAAAGCCGATTTGTAAACGATACGCCGGGATTGCTACAGCTTGTTTTGGCAGAAGGAATACAAGCTGGACAAGCCACGCCCTTAGTAAGTCGGTCGGGACGGATTATTGGTATTTTATCTACTTTTCATCAGGAGATTTATCATCCTGATGAGGTTACATTTTACTTTTTTGACTTACTTGTAAGCCAAGTTGCCGATATTATGGAACGAGTGCAAGTCGAGCAGGAACTTAAACATGCCGAAGAAGATATGGCTTTTATTGCCAGCGAAGTGGTGCAGCGCGAGAATTTGCTCCATTCAGTACGGGAATTTATTATTGTTAAGGATATTGACAGTCGTATTTTGTTTTGGAACGGTGGCGCGGAGCGCGGCTACGGCTGGACCTTTGAAGAAGTTCGTCATAAGAAGCTTCATGAGGTGCTTTTGACAAAATCGACGGAAAATTATTGCGAAATTCAGGCGTTTCTTTATGAACATGGCTATTGGCATGGGGATTTAGTGCATCAAAAGCGCGATGGGGCGAAAATGATTGTTGAGAGTTATTGGACACTGAATTATGATGAGCTAGGCAGACCAGCAACAATTATTGAAATTAATCATGATGTGACGGAATTGCGTCAGTTGCAGCGGTCACAGGAGATTGCGAAAGAGCGGCAATTTCGTTCCGTCTTTGACTCCATGTTTCAGCTTACCGGTGTATTGACTCCCGAGGGAGTCTTGGTTGACTGCAATAAAACAGCCCTTGACTATATGGCTTGTGATTACGAACAGGCATTAAAGCGCAAGTTTTGGGAAATTCCTTGTTGGCAGGGTGTTGCGGGGGTAAAGGAGCAGCTTCACGAATCGATTATGAAAGCAGGGCAAGGTGTTTTTGTTCGTTTTGAGACCAAGGTAAAGAATCAGCAAGGGGGAATTTCCTATATGGATTTTTCCTTAAAACCTGTTTTTGATGAAGCGGGACGCGTGCTGTTTCTTATTTCTGAAGGTCGTGATATTACGACGCAGAAAAATTATGAACAGGAAATGAGTCGGATCAGTCTCATGAACCTTGTCGGTGAAATGGCTGTGGCCATCGGCCACGAGGTACGTAATCCCTTAACAACCGTACGCGGTTATTTACAGCATTTTAGCCGCAAACACGATTGTGCTATGATGAAGGAACAGTTTTCGGTGATGATTCAGGAGTTGGATCGAGCAAATAATATTATTAGTGATTTTCTGTTTTTGGCGCAAAATCGGTCGGTAGAACTGACCAAATGTTCGTTAAATCAAATTATTGAAAGTCTGCAGCCCTTAATGCAGGCCGCTACCTTGGAAAAGGGAACTAAGCTGCAGATTGAGCTGGAGCCTGTGCCCGAACTGCTGCTTGATCAGAAAGATATTCGTCAACTTTTGTTCAACTTATTGAGTAATAGCTTTGAAGCCGTCGCCGAAGGCGGCGGGACTGTCACTGTAAAAACGTATCAGGAGGAAGAGCAAGTTATTTTAGCTGTGCTTGATACAGGTAAGGGAATGGCCCAGTCGATTATTGATAAACTGGGGATGCCCTTTGTGACGACCAAAGCGCATGGTGTTGGGCTCGGCCTTCCGGTTTGTTTTCGTATTGCTGAACGGCACGGAGCGAAGTTTATTGTTGATACAGGGGAGTGGGGGACTGCTGTGCTGGTTAAATTTCCTTGGGAAAAGCCAGAAGGCAGGTGCGTTCCTTGTTGAAATACAGATTCAAATATAGACAGAATTTTTTCCACTGGAGTCACAAGACTCGAATTTGGTTATGGGTGCTTGTAATTGGTCTTTCTTATGGCGCTTTTGCCAGTGCTGATTTTCTCTTTGACCGTGATTTAAAAGCGCGGTACGAAATGGTGTACTCACAAAATAAGAATATTGCTCATTCTCTGGCTACTACGGTGAACAGGACCTTTGATGAAGCGGACAGTACCTTACTCTTTATGAAGGCAGCGATTGAAGAATCTGGCAGGCTTACGCCGTCGCAGGAAGATCTTTTGAAAATGATGCGGCAAAAAGGGGTTTTCGATCAGATTGCCATAGCTGACCGGGATGGAAACTTGATTTTTAGCGCGGTGCCCTTGCAGCGGCCTATTAATATTGCCAACCGAGAGCACTTTCTTGTCCATAAACAGGGACAGAGCGGCGGGGTTTTTCTAGCATCACCGCGTTTGACGGAAGTGAGTCAAAACTCAGTCATTTTCCTTAGCCGACGCCTCAATGATGCGACAGGAAAGTTTAATGGCATTGTGAGTATTGGAATTGATCAGAATTATTTTCGGCAGATTTTTTACAAAATGGACCTTGGCCCCAATAATTCTATTGTCTTATTGCGTAGTGATGGCACTTATCTTACGCGTGTTCCAGAAATCCAGAATTTCGATCATGCGAATTTTTTTAAGCATCATCCAGTGCTTGCAGCGATAAAAGACGGTGAAAAAAGCGGCAATTATAAAGCCGTGGATTTTCAAGGGGTGAATCGAGTCGGAGCTTTTTCCGCCTTAGCCGATTACCCGGCATTTCTCCTTGTATCAATTGAGGAATCCATGATTTTAAACGGTATAAAAGAAAAACAAAACTTATACCGTACTTGGGCGGGGTCCTTTTTTTCGTTACTGATCGTTGCTGGACTTTTAGTAGAACTATTGCGTTATCGTCAGAACAAAGCCGAGCACGCTTTATCGATCGAACATGAAAAAGTGCGACATTGTTTATCCCAAATGGAACAGCAAAAAGTAGAAATGGAAATGGCCCGCTTGGATCGATTAAGTTTGATCGGGGAAATGGCGGCAAGTATTGGTCATGAAGTACGCAATCCCTTAACAACGGTGCGAGGGTATTTGCAATTATTTCAGCATAAGTCTGAATATACGAAGCAAAGAGAACAGCTTGGCTTGATGATTGAAGAACTTGATCGAGCCAATGGGATTATTACGGAATTTCTGTCACTTGCTAAAAATAAGCGCCTTGATTTTGTACGAATGCCCCTACAGGAGATCATTAGGACCCTTTTGCCGCTCCTGCAAGCTGATGCTCTTCGTCAGGGAAAAGTGATCTCGCTTGAATTAGACGAAGCGACACCGCTGTTACTTGATAAAAATGAAATTCGCCAACTCATTTTAAATTTTGTCCGCAATAGTCTCGAAGCCATGGAGTCTGGCGGAATTGTAACGATTCGGTTGAAGCAAGCAGCAGATGAGGTACTCCTTATCGTTGCTGACCAAGGCAAGGGGATTGATCCGGCTGTACTGAAAAAGCTTGGGACACCTTTTGTAACAACAAAAGAGACTGGTACGGGTCTTGGCCTTGTGGTCTGCTATCGGATTGCAGAACATCATCAGGCTAAAATTGAAGTACAGACAAATCGGAAGGGAACGATCTTTACCGTACGTTTTCCTAGCGGCGATGCGGATCAGTCGACAGTTGCTACAGCTCTTTAACGAGGATCGTTTTAACGATAATTTTGAATATATTGTATACTTGCGCTAGGAAGGGGCTTTTTTAGCAGGAAAACTGTTCACTTTGCCGAAAAAATTTTAAAAATGGCAAAAGGGAGATGGGGATCTTGCTAAACGAATTAAGCACGGCTATCTTACTAGAGGTGTACAAAGCTGATCAAAATCCCGAGCAGTTATTAGCTGATGTCGACGCCTTTGATTTTAGCCGCGATGCAAAAAGCTACGCTTTGGAAGTAGATCATTTAAAACGCGAGTGCCTCATCAAAGGGGCTTTAGTACAGGATGGTCCTTACGGTCTAGGACCTGTGTGGGCCAATATTAGCCTAGCTCATGTTACTGAACGAGGCGTTGATACATTGAAGGAATTAATGCTGATTTGAGAAATTATTTCATCTTATAAAAGAAAGTAAATTTCCCTTGACGTAACGTCTAAGGGGAATTTTTTTGTCTTGGCAGGGGGAAAAGATAGGTGTATGATAAAAATCATGATTGACCATCGAGAAAAGGTAGGGACAGAATATGAAAATCGGTGTATTTGATTCTGGTATTGGCGGATTGACCGTATTATATCGGGCATTAAACTTGCTGCCTAAGGAAGATTATGTGTATTTTGCTGATACGCTTCACGTACCCTATGGCGAAAAGTCAACAGAGGAAGTGCGTGAGCTTGTTTTTTCCGCCATAGATTTTATTGCCAAGCGGGGCGTTAAGGCCATTGTACTTGCCTGCAATTCAGCGACAAGCGCTGCGGCGAAAGAACTGCGTGAACGGTATGATTTTCCTATTATCGGGATTGAACCGGCGGTAAAGCCAGCTATTTTGCAGAGTGTACCTTGCAGCAAGCGAGTTATGGTTTTTGCGACGGCTTTGACGCTACGCGAAGAAAAATATCATCATTTAGTAGAAAATCTTGATGAATGTCACATGGTAGACGGACTGCCAATGCCTGGGTTAGTTGAGTTTGCCGAACGCTTTGAGTTTCGCCCGGAAGTGGTGGCGCCCTATGTGAGAGAGCAGCTAGCTCCCTATGATCTAAGTCAGTATGGCGCGCTGGTGCTTGGCTGTACCCATTTTCCCTTGTTTCGTGATATCATTGCAAGCGTTCTGCCGCCTGACGTGGCCATTTTAGATGGGGGGATCGGGACTGCGGAAAATTTGGCTCGCACACTTCAGGCCACGGGAAAAGTTGGCGACGGCAGCGGCAAGATTGAATATTATCATTCTAAAGTAAAGGTAGAAGAGGCTGACGTTTTAACACGATATGATCAACTTTTGAAACGATTAAAGGCGATGGAAGCCGAATAAAGAGGGCTATTTTCGATCAGGAAAAAATTACATAGAGTAACTTATAAATGAAACAGCGGCTACAGGATTTCCCTGCAGCCGCTGTTTCATTTATAGAAGGGTTTAATCGATTTCGTGGCGGTGATATTCCCAACCATGATGGTTATGATAGTGATAGCTGCCTGTGGTCCAGACGCGATAGTCGTCAATGCGGTGAGGTTCTACACCTTCAATAACAAAGCGGAAGGGATGACTTTCACCAGGACGGATAAAGACGTTAATATTGTCATAGCGGACAGACATATGCTGACGCCATTCGCCACGATGTTTCAGTTTTACTTTGACATAGAATTCATTGATATTATCGATAATTTCTCTGTCCGTATTATTTTGAAAATAGCCTTCGACAACTAAGCGATCACCGCGAAAATGGACGTTCGTAGTTTCCCAACTTAAGCCCTCGCCGTGGCCTTCTCGTCCTTCATGGGCAAGAGCTGGAATCGCGAAAAGGATAAGTGATAGACAGAGCAACACAGAGAGAAAAATTCTTTTGGGCAAGTAGTTCATATTAGCACCTCTGCTTTCTTGTAGATTTAACTCTATTATACTTAACTCTATTATACTGTTTCCCAGGATAGGTGGCAATTTGTCTCCCCGTTCGTTCTGGCGTGCGAGCCAGGTTTACTCTGCATTACAAGATTTAATGTGATCGATAAAAAACTCAATTTGGCGCATGCTAAGAAAAAACGGTAAGGGAGTGCATCACTTTGCCAGAGGAAACTTTCTTTTTCACGTTACTGCAAGGCGCTCGGATTTTTTCACCCCAAGAGCTAGGCAGGCAAGATTTGTTGCTCGCTGGGGAAAAAGTGGCGGCAATTGGACAAAATCTTAACTTTTTACCAGAAAAGTATTGTCGGCGAATTGATGCAACAGGCAAGTGGCTGGTTCCCGGATTAATTGATGGTCATATTCATTTGATTGGCGGTGGCGGCGAAGGCGGATATCACACGCGGACGCCGGAAGTTGTTCTCTCTGATCTTACACGAGCTGGCATTACGACGGTCGTAGGTTGTCTTGGCACAGATGGAACGATGCGTCATATGAGTTCGCTGTTAGCTAAGGTTCGAGCCTTAGAAATAGAGGGCTTATCGGCATATCTGTATACTGGCGCCTATGAAGTGCCGGGACCGACGCTTACTGGCTCGGTGCGCTCTGACTTACTCTTTATCGATAAGGTTCTTGGTGCTGGCGAAGTAGCTATTTCCGATCATCGGTCTTCACAGCCAACCGTAACGGAGCTTTTGAAATTAGCGGCAGAAGCAAGAAATGGCGGCCTGCTTAGCGGCAAGGCAGGAATTGTTCATTGCCATATTGGCGATGGCCATGAAGCGCTCAAGCCACTTTTTGCGATCATTAAAGGCGGCGAAATTCCAATTACGCAACTGGTGCCCACTCATGTGAATCGTAATCCCTACTTATTGCAGGAAGCTTTTCGTTGGGGCCGACTTGGCGGGGTAATTGACATGACTTCAGGCGTATATCCGTCGGAAGGCTGTTGGGAAGCACTACGGGCGAGCCAGGCGATCATGCGAGCGCTTGCTGCAAAAGTCCCCTTAGACAGAATTACCATGAGTTCTGACGGAAATGGCAGTTTGCCCGTTTTTGATGAAGCAGGCGCTCCCATCAGCTTGGCAGTGGCAACACCGCAAACTCTGTGGGAAGAGATCCGTGATTTATGGCAGAACGAAGGACTTCCGTTAGCAATGGCCTTAGCGGTGGCGACAAGCAATATAGCAAAAGTTTTAAAACTGTGGCCGCAAAAAGGGGAAATTCAAGTGGGTTCTGACGCTGATTTTTTAGTCGTTACGCCTGACTTAACCATTGAACAAGTATGGGCGCGCGGTCAGCAAATGATTGCGCAGGGAGAAATTTTACAAAGGGGAACCTTTGAAAAAACAGAGGGTAAGTAGGCCTGCTTTTTCAAAGCAGGCAATTCAAAGAATAAAAAACAAAAGTAAAAGTTGATATTATTAATAATAATAACTATAATATAAAAAGCGTAGTACATATACTTATGATAAATATATGGTTAGGAACGTTCATTTATAAAGTGGAAAGCGAGGAATCATTGATGCCAGATCAAGCGTATGTCAGTTATATGAAACTAGTCTTAGGATTGTATATTTTGAAAATATTGGAGCAGGAAAAAATGCATGGCAACCAGTTAGCTGAACAAATTGTGATTCGCACTGGCGGGGCCTATCGTCCGAATACGAATGCTCTTTACCCGTTGCTGCGAAGTATGGAAGAGAAGGGCTATGTTACAGGACACTGGCAAAATCCCAATACGAGAAGCAAGCGGATTTATGAGATTACTGCCGATGGGATAAAACGACTCCCAGAGCTTGAAGCGATGCTGGCTGAACGGTTAAAGCAAATTGAGGTAAAAATCGCTTTGTTACGGGAAGATTTACTTGGGCTTAAGGATGAATTATAAAAAGTAGCTATGAGAATCAACCAAAATAATGATTACGTAGAGGACGAGGTATTTTTATGGGTGAGGGAAAAACGAAACTAAATAATCGGCAGATGGCCTTTGTTGCCAGTCTGCTTATTGTCATTGCATTGATTGGCGGCGCTTGGTGGTGGGTGCGGTCCAGTCGCATTGTAGCAACTGACGATGCTCGCGTGAAAGGAACGATTGTGGCAGTCAGTGCAAAAGTAAATGGTCGGATTGCGAAAGTGCTTGTGAAAGAAGGCGATCCGGTGAAAGCTGGGCAAACAATTGCTTCCTTAGAAACAGCGGAATTCGAAATGCAAGTCGAGCAGGCCGAAGCCAATCTAGCTATGGCACAGGCGAAACTTGCAGCGATGCAAGCCGGAAATCGGCCGCAAGAGGTAGCTCAGGCCAATGCTAATGTCCTTCAGACACTGGCTAGTCTGGAAAATTATCGCAAGAATAGTGAGCGTGATGAAGCGCTATATGCGCAAGGGGCCATTTCAGTGCAACAGCGCGACGCTAGCAAAACCGCTTATGAAGTCGCTAAGGCGCAGCATAGTGCAGCCAACGAGCAATATAGCTTAAGCGCCGAAGGCGCGCGAAAAGAAGATATTATGCTGGCGCAAGCACAAGTAAAGCAAGCCCAGGCAGCGCTCAAAAATGCTCAGATTCAGTTAGCAGATACGCAGATTAAAGCTCCTGTTGACGGTGTCGTTGGGCTGAAATCTGTGGAAGACGGTGAAATTATCGTTTATGGTCAGCAGCTTTTTAGCATCAGTGATCTTGCTGATGTCTGGATTGGGGCCAATATCGAAGAAACCTATATCGGAAAAGTTCAAGTCGGTCAAGCTGTTGATTTTACCATCGATGCGTATCCTGGTAAGGAATTTACCGGTCATGTAAGCGAAGTAGGACCAGCTGCGGGTTCGCAGTTTGCTTTACTGCCAACGGAAAACAGTTCAGCTAATTTCACGAAAGTGACGCAGCGTTTGCCCATTAAAATCAAAGCAGATGCCAGTGATAGCGTGTTGAAACCAGGCATGTCGGCGCTGATCACGATCAAGGTACGCTAAGAATGAATGTAGTCAGAAGGGGCTTTTATGAATAAATACGCTGTATTATGCACAGTTTGCCTGGGAACTGTGTTGACTGCCTACGTAAGCAGTTGCGTCAATATTGCATTGCCTAATATTATGGCGGCGCTGAACTTTAATATGGATTCCATTGTGTGGGTATCTCTGTCTTATATGTTGCCTTATGGTTCGACACTACCATTGACCGGTAAACTAGGTGATCGGTTTGGCGCGAAAAGAATCTATCTTTTCGGAATCGTTTTATTTACGGCAGCGTCGTTGCTTTGCGGGATAGCGGCAAGTAAATCCATGATGATTTGTTTTCGCATTTTGCAAGGCATCGGTGCGGGGATGGTACTGCCGAATGCCATGACTATAGTAGCTGAAACCTTTCCTGTAGCGGAACGTGGTGCGGCTTTGGGAATTTGGAGCGCCATGGCTGCAGCCGGCAGTGCTATGGGGCCGACACTTGGCGGACTTTTACTGGAAAAGTTTGATTGGCGATCTGTCTTTTTTTCAGTGGAGCCTGCCTGTATTGTAAGCCTTATTTTAGGACTTGTTGTCATTCCGGCTTCACAGCAAAGAAAAGGGGCTAGCGTCGATTATATTGGCGCTGGTTTTATGATTGCCAGTATTAGCTGTCTGCTTGTCGCCCTAAATCAGGGCCAGAAAGAAGGGTGGGATTCTCTCTATATCTCTACGCTCTTCTATGCAGCATTCGCCATGTTAGTACTATTTATTGTGGTGGAACTTCGTGTTGAAAAGCCCATGATTCAAGTAGAATTGTTTCGCGATATCAATTTTGTTGCAGCCAATATCGTAGGGTTTGTTACTTTTGTGACGCTTTATGGCGGCATGTTTCTGCTGCCCTTTTTTCTTAAATCGATCTTGAATTATAATTCCATTACAGCAGGGATTGTATTGCTTCCGTTGACAGCGACGATGGTGGTCTTTTCGCCGCTCGGCGGACGGTTGGCTGATCGACTTGGCTCAAAGATTCCCGCCTTTATTGGCGTTATGCTTGTAGCTTTTTCCTTATACTGGCTTGACTCGATTAACGAAAACTTTGCGACAAATGATTTTTTTGTGCGACTCATGGTTTTCGGCGTTGGGCTGGGTCTTACCATGTCGCCGTTGAGTAACTGTGCCGTTTCATCGTTGCCGCGTGACAAGATTGGCGTTGGCGCCGGGATTTTTAATTTGTCTAAAATTATCGGCGGCAGTATGGGCGTTGTTTTTGCCGAAACCTTACTTACCCGGCGGGAAATTTACCATACGGCTGTTCTGAAAGAATATTTAAATGCGGCAGTGAGCGCCCCGCAGGATATTTTTCGCATCTTACAGGTTTTATGGGGAGATCAGGGCATGACAAGCGGCGAGATTGCGAAAGCAACTCATGGCTGGATGACAGGCAGCGGACTTTTACCGCAGCAGTACACCTTGCTTAAAGCAATGCTAAGTCAGATGGTAACACGACAGTCATCGATTCTTTCCTTTCAAGATGTGTTTTTTACGATGGCTTTGCTTTGTTTTGTCGGCGGATTTTTTACGCTATTAATTCGACCGAAAAATTAGCTAAAGAATAGGCGAAAACTCTTTTCTTTCGAAAAAACTCCGTATATAGTAAAGATAGACAAGATCATTTTGCGGATAGAAGGGGAGGGAGTTTCTTGCTTAGAAAAATGGTTATGGTCTGGTTTTTCTTGCTATTAGGCGCGCTTTGGAGTTTTTCGCCGAGTTTGTCTCAAGTTGAGGCGGCGCCAGCCGTCATCGTGGATCAATACGATTATAAGGACGGCTGGTTTTCTTTAAAGTATCCCCATATTGACGGGCTGGAAAATCAAGCAGTTCAAGCGAAAATCAATCAGCAAATTGAAGCAAAAGTAGACGAGTTTATTGCGGAAACCCAAAATACCTTTGATCAAAATCAAGAGGCTTTGGCGCGCGGCCTTTCATTTTCAGCAACGATGCAGTACCAGGTGTATCGTAATGAAGGAAATCTGCTTAGCCTTACCTTGAATACTTACGTGTTTGCCGGTGGGGCTCATGGTTCGCCTTATTCCTCTGGCTATACCTTTGATTTAACAACAGGGCAGAAGCTTGCTTTTGGTGATCTTTTTTGTTGGAATGATGCGGCGAAACAAGCGCTTAGCCAAAAAGTACTAGAGCAGGTGCAAGCGCGCAAACTTTATATTTTTACTCCCTATAAAGGCGTAGCCGATCAACCTGATTTTTATCTTACTGGCGATAACAAGGTGGGGATTATTTTTCAAAAATACAGCCTTGGCGCTGGGGCGCTCGGAATTCTAACTTTTGAATTTCCCTATAGTAGAGAAACAGGACAATCTTGTTTTACCATAAAACCATAAGTGATTTTTGAAGAATTTGATGAAAGACTTGCCTTAGAGTTTACTCTAGGGTGTATGATGGAGCAAAGTGTTACAAAGTGAGCAGGTGATGAAAAAGTGCCTTATACAATTAAAGAGGCTGCAGAAAAATTGGAGCTTACAGCCTACACGCTCCGGTATTATGAAAAAGCAGGGCTCTTGCCTGATCTCCATCGAAACGCCCAGGGCAATCGTGTTTTTACCGAAAAAGATCTGGAATGGCTTACGCTGATTCGCTGTTTACGCAGCACGGGAATGCCTGTGCAGGAAATTAAGCGGTATGTCGAGCTGTATCGCCAAGGGGACGCAACAACAGAAGTACGGCGTCAAATTATTGTGGATCATAAAGAAGCTGTAGAAGAAAAAATTTCTCACATGAATACTTGCTTGATCCGCATTAAACAAAAATTAGCTTATTATGATGAAGTGGTTGCGGGAAGCTCTAACGGTATTTGCTGTAAGCTTGGTGCAAAGAATGGATGGACAAATCAGCATTAATTGCTTGTTAACACTGTCTTAGGGAAGAATGCTATTTTGAGGAAAGCACTCTTGTTTTTATGACAACACATATTATTGAGGAGGTTCTACATGGAAAAGTCGAAAGTCTATTTTACGAACTTGCGGGCAACGCAGAATATGAATCTGTTGCAGAAACTCGAAAAGTTGATTCGCAAGGCGGGCATTGAAAACATTGATTTTAATAAGAAGATTACGGCGATTAAAATTCACTTTGGTGAACCTGGTAATCTAGCGTATCTTCGGCCAAACTATTCCAAAGTCGTTGCTGATGTAGTAAAAAGTCTTGGCGGCAAAGTATTTTTGACAGACTGTAATACCCTCTATGTGGGACGTCGCAAAGACGCGATCGAACATATGGAGGCTGCTTATGAAAACGGTTATAATCCCTTTACGACAGGCTGTCAGGTTATTATTGGCGACGGGCTGAAGGGAACTGATGAAGCTTATGTTCCCGTTCCGGCTGGCGAGCATGTGAAAGAAGCTAAGATTGGCCGAGCTATTATGGACGCCGATATTGTTATCAGTTTAACTCATTTTAAAGGACATGAGCTTACTGGCTTTGGCGGCGCTTTGAAAAATGTGGGTATGGGCTGTGGCTCTCGCGCTGGCAAGATGGAAATGCACAGTGATGGCAAGCCGCGTGTAAGAGCAAAAGATTGTGTTGGTTGCGGCAGCTGTGCGAAGATTTGCGCTCATGGCGCTATTACGCTAACCGATAAAAAAGCTTCGATTGACCATAGCAAATGCGTGGGTTGCGGTCGCTGCATTGGCACTTGCCATTTCAATGCGATTGGCGCTGCTTGGGATGCTTCCAATGATATTTTGAACAAGAAAATGGCGGAATACGCTTGGGCTGTTTTAAATGGACGGCCGCATTTCCATATTAGCTTGGTGATTGATGTGGCGCCTTTCTGTGACTGTCACGCTGAAAATGATGTGGCGATTATTCCTGATGTAGGCATGTTTGCTTCGTTTGACCCCGTAGCGCTGGATATGGCCTGCGCCGATAAAGCCATGGCCGCTCCGGTCATCGCGGAAAGCTTCTTAGGCGAAAAGCTTGCTGACGATTTGAAAAAGCTGCAATCTGGCGATCATTTCACGCATGCGCATCCGACGACCAACTGGCAAGGCTGCCTGGAACATGCAGAAAAGCTGGGGCTTGGTACACAGCAGTACGAATTGATTGAGATCTGAGAGTATTAGTAAGAGAATGGCAATGATTCTCTCTCTCTCGTAAAATAATATATAGCAAAAAGGGCTGTCGCACTTAGGCATTTTTCGGTTCTTTACTGTGAAGTTTGCGTATTACGCAAGCACAATAGAGAAGGAAATCTGCTGTTAGTGCGACAGCCCTTTTTTGCTGTCATGACTTTGTCCGTACTCTTGCCGTATTGTTTAGGGCATATAGACGAACTTATATTTTCAACAATTTATAACTGGTTGAACCCATAAGTAAATCTATAGAAGCAATCCTAGCAGTATACTGGGAAGTTTAGTTTATTTATAGACAAAGCGAAAATCTAGTAACAGAATTGCAACGAGGAAACACAGTAAAATCAATAAGACCGCCTCCTTGAATGGGATTTTAGTAGCTTTTTCTCAGTATACAGCAAATATATGACAAATGTGTGTCAATTAAACTGGAATTGCTAGTATATTGAAATAAATTACTATTTACATTAAAGTATACCCTATTTACACTGAAGCTGTAAACCTTTAGGACTCCACATATCCTCTATTTAAGAAGGAATCGCAAATTGATAGTTATATAATAAGGCATGTAAGTTTCTTAAGGGGCATTAGCTCAGAGGGAGACCGCTTGATTCATATTCAAGAGGTCACTGGTTCGAAACTAGTATGCCCTACTAGAATTTATAAGCGAGCTATTGCACTAAGCAAAAATTTCACTATATATTGTAAGTTGTTTTCGTCGAAACCCACAGCATATAGTAGAAAAATTCTTGGTGCGACAGCCTCCTTTTTCGTCTCGGCTACAATAATACTACAGTTGGGTTATGCGGTTTAAAATCCAATAATTCAAGGATGAAGGTAAACAAGGGACAATAGCCAATAGTAAATTGTGATAGACATAGTGAATTAAGTTAGTTAGAAGATAAAGGGAAAATTTTCGTGAGCGATCTTTATAGATAGTCAAGCCTTTTAATAAAATAACCAAGTTGGGCACATCGAAGATTTAAACGGATTGATTCCTAGAGTTAAGTCTGTTTAAAGACTTACTCCGCTTCGCTAAGATCTGGACTTATACTGAATTGAATTGAGGGAGATTGTATTATGGTAAAGGTATTTGCTAGTTATTCATGGGACAGTGAAGAGCATAAAGATCAAGTATTATCTTTAGTGGCTTTTCTAAGAGAACAAGGTTTCGATGCTAATATTGACAGAGTTATAATGCAAGAAAAAACTTCTACTCATTTTGGAAAGATGATGGCGCATAATTTCCGTTCTGCGGATAAAGTAATAATTGTTTTAAGTCAGGGGTATAAGAATAAAGCTGACAACGACATTGGCGGTGTCGCGGCTGAATATGGATATATTCTTGGAGAAATAAATGAGAAGCAAGATAAATATATCTTAGTAAGTTTTACTGGAGTAGATTCTGAGGAGAGGGTAAAGATTACCCCGTTTGGCCTCATGGACAGAGAAATTATTGACTTAGCTATGGATGAAAAAAACGGATTTGAAAAGCTTTTTTCTAAACTTAGTAATATACCTATTATTAAGTTGCCACCAGTATCTGAGGCTAAACCAATCATACCAGAAAAGCAAATAAAGCCATTTCGTTTAAATGCCGATAATAAAGAGGCTAATGAACTAAACGTAGAATCCGTTGATAATCTTGATGAATATTTTTTGGATACACCTACGAAGTTTTTCGACTATAGAATATCGCAAGCATTTCCTGGTATTAGGGGGATACGCTGGTTTACAAATCCCAAAGAAATAAGTAATAGATTGGGAATCTTATTGCGACAACCTTTAAAGGCGATAAATAGTCCTATTTGGTGGTTTAGGGGCTATTATTGTCTGTGTATTGAAAAGTTTAAAATTATTAGTGAAAGTAAATTTTTAATAAACGAAATGGAATGTTTAGTTGATAAGCTGTGTGTCTACAGGAGTCAAAGATACGACAGAAGTTTCGTATATATTGAGTTAAAATCCGAGTCCGCAATAGGCGTTTATGAGCATGATAAAAACTACGTTAAAAGAATGATAGAAAGCTGTGGTTATGCTAAAGAAGAGTACGCCATATATAAAGATGATAAAATTATAACAAGAGAAGAGTACGATGATGGAGCGGCATATATTAATGATTCAATAGTAAACTTTGATGGCGATGTTGAGTTAAGAGAAAGATACTTGAGTAGATATAACTTTATAATATGTGCTATGTTCAATCCGATAAATTCACATGAAGCAGATGAGTTTTTTCAAAAATACTTAAATGGTATGTTGAATGCAAAAGGCAATGTAGAGGAGATTGTTAATTTTGTTGAGAAATTACCTAGACATAAAAATAGATAACTATTAACGGAATTAAATACTGTTTAAAGTGGCGATTTGATAGAGCCGTGGAGGCGATGTCTATGAAATTGAATTTTTTGAAGAGTCATGCTCGCTGCTTTCATCTATTGGTGTTGCTGGCAGAGCAGTATATATACATCGACTCAATTTCTTGCCTTATCAAATAAATGGTTGACTTTCTGGAGGGTTAAAAGTGTATAAAAAAATAAGTCGATTTACTAGTAAATCGTTAAGTTTTCAACCTCAGATACAGAATATTATTAATTCATTGGTTGATAGGTATTTACTTGAATTTGAATTTGCATTATTTCAACATTATTTAATTACCGGATTAAGACAGGAAAGTAAGGAAGATAAGGAAATACGGAATGCTTATATGAAAGTTATTTTTCATAGCACCGAAATAGAATGGAATTTTGCTTTTTCTCATTTCCAAACAGTTGAACTTCTGGATGCACTACTTACGGAAAAGATGGAACTTTTAATGGTAGATGAAAAAACTCTTTTTGAGTTGCAGGACACTCATGAGAAAAAGGAACCTGAAAAAATTGAAGTGTCATTTGCTGATTATATACAAAAGCGGAACTATAGAATATTGGAATCATACCAGAAAGATTTCCAAAATGAGCATACTAATAAACGAGATACCTTTTATGCACATCGGCCTTTATATTTTCTACTTTATCGACTGAGAAATAACGTGTTGAGAGAGGTTAATGAACGTAGGTATTCTATTAAGGCAATGGAAAGTTTATTGGCTAAACTTCGAAACGAATTTGAGATATTGTTGTATAAACAGGTCATAATTAATAATTCAACTAAGATCTCAAATGATGATTTACAGGACATTTTCTCAATAATTGAAAAAGAGGTACTAGACGAGTACTTGATGCAATATCGACTTGGACATACAGAAGAAGAAGGAAATCAATCGGCTCAGCAAGTTAGAGAAAAATTAGACCATAGTTGCGTGCAAGAAAAAGTGAAGGAAAAAACAATATCAGCGTATATGGATTTGTTTTTAGATTATGACGAAACAAAGATAAAAGAATGGTTTCGGACATATATTCAACTATTTAATGATTGCGTAAGTCAAACTGATGTAAGTTTAGAAAAAAAAGTGCCAATTTATGCAACGAGATGGTTTATAGAACATCTTCGCATACGTTTAGTAGGAACGCTATTGTCGTCGGCAGGGGAGACGGAATTTTTTTCAACAACCTATCAGAGTATGAATTCTATTATGAAAAATTCATTAGTAAATAGCATTTGTAATGATTTTTTTGTTCAAACGCACTACACTGTATATTTTGGTGTAGATGATTTAAAATCTCTGGAGGAAGTTAAAGAAATAGAATTTGGAAACATTGTTATTCTATCTGATCAAGCTTTTCAAAACGAACAGGCCAAGTGGTACGAAGATTCTCAACAAAATATTGTTGTCAGGGGGGAAAATGCGAAAGCAGTATGGGTAGCAGTAGATGTTGTTGCTGGCATTGATGATGTCGAAATGGCGGTTGATTTAGGACTAAAGAGGATAGAAAACTTCTTAAGTATGCTTTATCATTTTATTTCTAGAGAGGATGAAATAAATTACAGTATTCGTTCGCAGTGCGTAATATATAATCATACTCGGCAAAGTGGGACGCTTAAGTATTTATCTTCTAATCGATGGAACAGACCAAAGGATATTGTCATTATTCAAGACGGATTGGTTCAATTTCTAAAAAAACAATTAACATCGAAAAATAGATGGAACGAAGTAATTAGTGAGGCAGTAACCTTATATATCAAACTTTTTCGATGTGAAGACATTCAGATAAAGATTACCTTAATAAAAGAAGTATTAGACATATTGTTTCATGCAGATGCTTCTGTTATGAGCTCGATCATTATAGCGGGTAACAATATTGATAAAGGTTCTGCTACGTATGGGAACCTTAGACATTGGCTTTATGAAGACTATCAAGAATTAATGGATATTGCGACACATAAAAATAAATATTTGGCATTAAAAGAACGTATCCTTGAACGATTTCAAGTGTTTACAAAGATGATACTGCGAACGATATGGTTTGCTCTTGATGAGAGTAAAGATGGGCAGGATGAGGTAGCTGATGTGGTAGACTGGATTGTATCGCTGCACCCTGATACTGAAGTAGTTAATGGGGGCACGGAAAATGAGTAATGTCATATCAATCGACCAGATTAAACCCTTTATGGGAGAACATTGTAATATTTACGATAACGAGGATACCTTGCAAGGAAAAGGAATTTTTATTTTCGATTTCGATTTAAAAAATAAATCATGCAGTAAAACTGCAGGATTTTTGATATCGCAAATGACGCCTGAAATTCAGGTCACAATAAAAAACATTACAGGAAACCTATTGACAGCAGTGACGGAATTTAAAATTCAAGCAGTTCAACATCCAAAGGAAGAAGAATATCTTCGAATTGAGTTTAGTGCGCAATGGGAACATTCAGGTTCAAATGGATCAAGAAGTTTAATTGGAACAGTAAATTTATACGAGATTGATATAGCTGTTATCGATGAAGTGGATTATCAGCGATTTGGAGATACAGTTCCTACAATTAATTGGAGCAATATTAATGCAATGTATCCGGGAGCTACGGGAAAAGAAAAGGAAGATGCCTTTGAAGATTTATGTTGCGCACTAATACAACAGTGTGAAGTTGAAAACTTTAAAAGAACGAGCAAAGGGCCTGACAGTGGTAAGGATGCAGAGTTTGAACTTAGAGAAACAAAAATGCCGGGAATATCTTTTAGTACAAAATGGATTCTTCAATGCAAATATAGTGAGCACTATTCTAATTTAAATAAAGATGAGATTTATAAAGAAATGGTTAAGGTATTGCAACATAGACCGGATCATCTATTAATTATGACGAATAGAAAACAATCAGTTAGTTTTGCTAATTGGATTAAAAGTCCCTTATTTGAAACACCATATTATATTCCATTTCATGTTCATATTATCGGTAAGGATATATTAGATAAAGAATTGTTTAAGTCTCGGAATAAGGCTATCAAGGATAAATTTTTCCCTGGAAACAAGGATTGCGCAAAATAAAACCATAATGTGTATAGTCGATCATAATTAGGAAACTTAACGTGCAATGGAGGATGCACCAAAAAATAGCAGCAGAGCTATCGTGAAATAAATGACATTGAAATGCGAGAAACTATGAATGTTATCAAACTTTCAAGAGTGTATAAGTCAGCAATTTGAAAGTAAATATGAACTTATAGTAAGAACGCCTCGCTTAAAAACAGATGGATTGATTGATGATTATCAGTTTAATAGGATATTGCCTTATCAATTATTTAGCAAGTTGAATCAACTATTTATTGAAGCTGCAATATATCTATCACATAATCGCTTGGAATTAGATTGTAGTGAATTAGGTAAAGTAGATTTCACGGTAGGAGAAAAAGTTGAATGGCTTAAACATAATCAAATTGACTTGTTATTTAATAAGTTTTGGGAAGATATAAAGCAGTTTGTCTTATATCGCAAAAAATAGGCACAGAACGCATTTATCTTAATCAGCGCTTGTTTGAGGTGGTACAGGAAGCGGGATATTAAAATGAGTCTCGTAAATTGAACGTAGACTTCATCCCTATGCCGGAATGCAAAATTTTATTGCGTAAAATAGCAATACATATTTTACCAAGCTATTGCAGGTGTTTTTCAACCGATGGTGAAGAAAGACATAAAATGGTAGTGGAGGTGGAATACATGGAAGGGCAACCCCTAGGTAAGCAACGATTCTATTTCTTTGATAATCTACGGGCTTTTATTATTCTACTTGTAGTTGTGTTTCATATTGGAATGTGCTATACCACATGGGACTTAGCATGGTGGTGCGTAAACGACATTAAGAAAAGTACGTTCTTTGATTATTTTGTATTGGAAACAGACGTATATATTATGCCAATTATGTTCATGATTGCGGGCTATTTCGCGCCTCATGTATTAATTAAGAACGGAATCTCCGTTTTTTGGCGGGCCAAAGTAAGACGCATCGTGATTCCTTGGCTGGGTGGTACGCTATTTCTTGCACCGCTTATTGCCTATAGCACTTTTTTTAGTCGCATGGAGATCCCGCCTAACTATTTTGTATTTTGGCGGGAAGGTTTTTGGGGTCCTTACTACCAGCAAGGTCCCTATTGGTTCTTGGGAATTTTGGCTTTATTTTTCTTAATACTCACAATATTCCATCGTAACAATCCTGGATATCTTGCAAAAGCAACGGTAAAAACTACACCGTCGACGTCTTTTTTCGTTGCCTTTGTTTTAGTTACGGCAGTCTCGTTTTTTTGTAGTAATTTATTTTTTTGGAATGATACTTGGCTTAATGTGAAGTTTCTCTTCATGGTTCAACCAGTACGGTTGATTCTACACTTTTGTTATTTTGGGCTAGGCGTATATGCTTGGAAGCATGCTTGGTTTACCTCTGGTGGCTATAACCCTCGTCTGATTCCCTGGGCTACGGCTGCTATGGTTATGTTATTTGTTTTTCTAAGTTATCGTGTGGCCTTTACACTTGTGCCAGATGTGCCGACACTCTTCAAAGCTGGTCATGCGCTGACTCATGCTGCGTTCTGCTTAACTGTAACCTTTGCGCTCATTGCTATATTTCAACGTTACTTTAACAAGAATCATTCCTTGTGGCGCAGACTCGCTGCTAACTCTTATATCATCTATTTCATTCATCCCTGTATCTATATTCCAATCAGCTGTATGGTACAAAAATTAGATATTAATATCTGGATAAAATATAGCAGCGTGTCAATTAGCTCGCTGATCTTATGTTTTCTAATAGCGCAATACGTAATTCGTCCGATTTTAGCATGGGGACAACAGAATGAGAATACTTTATTTCATTCTTAATAACGCTTTCATAGGTAAAGCTTTGCGGGATTTTACCGCAGAGCTTTTTCTTTTATTTTTACTCAACTTTTTAGCAGGGTTTTCCTGTCTCATCACGTAAATAATAATATTACTATTTACAAATTGTATTATTAATCTTGGATTTAAGTTAATTTGAAGGTATGTAAGGAGGAGAAAGTATTGAAATGGTTAGTTTGTTTATGGATAGGGTTGTTTTGTTTGACACCGCTCACTTGTTTTGCTTGTGATTGTGATGAAGCAGGAGCCACGTATTATAAACACTTTGCGACGAAAGCGCTGGCCTATGCAGCACAGGAGTTTGATAAGACAGCGCCTGCACCAGGCGTGGATTGGTCTGGTGATAAGGAGGAGTGGTTTTTAGAGGCGGCACGACAAGGCTGGGTTGAAAAAACTCAGGCGCGCGAAGGAAAACAGGGTGCGATTATTTTAGTGAAGCAACAAGGGCAGGTGATGGAAGTGGGAGTTGTTTGTAATGCTGACGCTAAGCAGGTGAAATATCGTTTTTGGAGTGAAGCGGATCACCTGGAGAAAAAACAGCTTCAATTAGATACTATGCCAGCGGGGATGACGATTGCCTATATTTATCCTGAAAAAGTGGATCGTCAAAATCAAAGAACAGTGAAGCTTTTTAGTAAATCATAACTTAGCAAATGATAAAAAGGCGGGGCTATTTATGCGACTAGGAATTGCTATATTGCTGCTGTTGGCGGTTTTATTTACAATGAGCTATCAAACTGTGGAAGCCGCACCTGAGCAGTACGAAAAAGCGGTGGTACAACAAGTGATGATTTTGCCGCAAACGGAAAAAAAGGCAGCTTTCCCAGAAAAGTTGGAACTTGTTACTTTGGAGTTGAAAACAGGTCCGCACCAAGGCGAAACCGTTACGACGGTGCATCATTTGCCATTGCATTCCGTTTTTTCTGCGGTTGATGTGGCTGTGGGCGACAGGGTGGTTGTTATTGTTTCTCAGGATTCGGGTGAGACAGTCTATCATATCAGTGATTTCGAACGAGAACCCTATTTATATGGACTGTTGGCATTGTTTGCTCTTTCCCTTATTTTGTTTGGCGGGAAAATTGGCTTAAAGGCGCTTTTAGTCATTGCTTTGTCCTGTGGCTTGATTTTAAAGGTCTTTATAAGCTTGCTTGTTAGTTGGCAAGATCACCTTATTTTACTGGTTTTTCTGCTGTGCAGTGTCATTGTCTTGTTTACGCAGACCGTTATTAGCGGCTGGAATGTGAAAGCACGGTCGGCCATCTTAGGGGCTATTGGCGGCGTAGCAATTGCCGGAATTTTGGCGCACATAGCTATCAGTTTGATGCATTTGACGGGCCTTGAAAGTGAAGAAGCGATGATGCTGAAAGCGACAGCTTTGCCGAATGTTGATTTTCAGGGCGTCCTTTTCGCGGGCATGATGCTCGGAGCTTTAGGCGCGGTTATGGATGTGACTATTTCGATCGCATCGGCTGTTGCTGAAATTAAAAGCTGTCTGCCTGATTCTTCATTTCGGCAGCTATTTCGCGCGGGAATGAATGTGGGACGTGATATTATGGGCACAATGGCCAACACATTGATTTTAGCCTATGTCGGTTCGTCTTTACCGCTGCTCTTACTTATTTCTATACAAAAAAATATGAGCATGGAAAAATTGATGAATTTTAATATGATCGCCACAGAGATAGTGCGGGCTTTAACCGGCAGCATTGGTCTGGTTTGTTCTATTCCGCTGACCGCTTTGCTGGCAGCCTGGCTGTTTCAACGTAGAACTTCCCTCAGAAAATAAAGGTTTCTTTTTTCTTTGCAGCGAATCTTTTTAATAATTTCACATTGTTTTGTGCTGCAATTATAGTATTTTTCGAGGGATGATTCGTAGTGTCAGTTCATGAATATCGTCTAATTACCAATAGTTGGTTCTACTTATTAGTTGTAGGCTCTCTTATTGCTATGGCGACGTACACTTGGCAGTTTCGCAAAGCTCCAGGCGTGAAGGAACAAGTCTACATCGAAATTTTCAAAGGCATTTGGTTGTCAGGGCTTGTGATGATCACTGTGAGCACTGGGGCATCTTATAAGCTTTTTTGGGCACAGGTAGTACAAGTTGCCAGTACAATTGCGCCGTATTTCTGGTTTCGTTTTGTGATAAGAATTAGCCGTCAGCAAGATAAGGTACCGCAGACGCTGCAGTATAGTCTGATTGCCCTAACGGGCTGTATTGTTGCGGCGATTGTGTCTAATTCATGGCATGGACTATTTTGGCAGCAAGCGATTTTGCAGGGGGAACGATTCCAGGTTTTGTTGGGACCCGGTGTTTGGTTGTCGCGGTTGAATAGCTATGTGTTATGTACGCTCGCTTTTGGTTTTAGTATCCGGTGGGTAGTGATTACCGGCGGGCTACGGCGGCGGCAAGCGCTTTGGTTTACTATCGCGGGGGGATTTTCAGCAATCGGTTCTATCGTCGCGTTATTCCCAAAGGGCGCGCCCTTTTCGCCACTTCCCGTAAGCTTTTTGATTAGTGCGCTGCTTATTACGTGGGGCTTTTATCGGTGGCATACCTACACCGTCCTAGCTTTAGGGCAGGAAGTGGTTGTTCGGGATATGATCGACGGGCTTGTCGTTGTGGATGAGTATGGTTATATTGCCGATATGAATCCAGCCATGAAAGGCCTTCTCGGAGATGTTCCGGTAAAAATAGGCGGTAAATTTGAGCGATTAACCTCACTCTGGCCGGAATTGGCTACTGTCTGCACCGGTAACGCCGTCAAAACCTTGGAGTTGTTTCGCCATGAGCCGCAAGGACTTCGCTATTATCGTTTGACAATGACGCCGCTACAAAGTCGTAAGCGGTGGCTTGGGCGCGTACTTGTACTTAAAGATGTTACGGAACAAAGGGAACAGCAGAAAAAACTGTTAGAACAAGAAAAGACCTTATCAATTCTGAATGAGCGCGATCGGATCGGGCGAGAATTGCATGATGATAAGGCCCAGGTTAGTAATTTCCTGGGGCTGGAGCTACAGAATCTGCGACACCTCCTGACAACAAGTCAGGACGAAGCGGCACTGGCAAAGGTGGATCGGCTGCGAGACATCATCAAAGGTCTCAATACGGATATTCGCGAGTCCATCGTGGGGCTGAAAAAGACGAATACTGCGAGTTGTCAGTTCATGACGCAACTTCGTGAATATGTAAGCTGGTATGAACAGCATCGCGGGATTGCCGTAGAACTGATTTTACCGGAAGAATCGCTTGATAGTTTGTTTAGTGATTTAGTGAAACTGCAGCTTTTGCGAATCATTCAAGAAGCCCTTACGAATATTCGCAAGCATGCCAGAGCGCACAAGGCCAAGGTAGCCATTGAGAAAGCTGGCAGCCAAATTACGGTGACCATTGCTGATGACGGCTGCGGTTTTGATCAAGCAGTGCTTCAGCGAAAAGATAAAAGTTTTGGTCTGCAGATTATGGCGGAACGCGCCCAAGAAGTGGGCGGCGAACTGACTGTTGCTACGAAACCGGGTGAAGGAACGAAAGTCATCGTCTGTTTCTAACAAAATATAAAACAATATGAGTTTAGCAAAAGTATAGCTGAGACTATCCGAAAGTATAGTCTCAGCTATATTTTTTATTTTTTTGACTATCCCAAAGGTAGGGGTCAGGACAAGAAAATTTTGGTAGTCTAGAAGAGAGATACAACCGAAAGTGTCGGATAAAAGCGAGGCGAGGGTGTTGAAGCCGTATTTAGAGGTCGGAGTTTATGGCCGCAGTGTATTTTTACTGGGAATTGAAGCCGTACTCAAGAAGCAGGAAGGAATCAGAGTGTGCTGGCTGGGCAATACCTTAGAGGAAGTACTATGGGAGATTGTAATGTTATCGCCGCATATCATCTTATTTGAAAATAGATCGGCCAGCCAAACGGTGATTACAAATATTATGCAGCAATTTCCCGCCATTAAGTTGATTGGTTTGGAAGCGGAGCGGGATCGAGCGACAGTGATTTCTTGTCAGGAACAAACGATTACTTCGGGGGAACAACTGCTCCAAATTCTATTAGAATCGATGAAATCGTGAATGGATCGCCTGGACGGGCTAGCAAACAATAAATAGAATGGGGCGAAACCAATGAATGACGCAGCGAATACGGAACTAACGAATGGCGAAGTGCATCCAAGCAAGGCACAAGAAGCTAGTGGGAAGAAAGCAGCGCCTGTGGTGTTTGATGCCGGGCCGATTACGGGAAAAACCGGTGTTGCTGAGTTGGAATTTGACTTTAACTATGGAGCGAGAATTAAGGTGCCGGTAGGAAATTGGCGGGTAAAAATCATGGATCGCGATGCGGACATTATTTTATATGAAGCTCCAGCGTCAGGCGTCGTTGTCACAAGTACGAAAAAGTACTACGTCAATTTTCGCATTGAAGTATATAAAGATGACAAGCTTTTTTTAGAACATAATTTAGATCTTCGCGGGAAGAAAGTACTTATAAAATATCCAGTGGGGACGCTTGGCGATATTATCGCATGGTTTCCCTATGCGCGGCTGTTTCAAGCGCGTCATGACTGTGAGCTCTACTGCTCCATGGCGGTAGAATTAGCAGAGCTATTTAAAGCTAGCTATCCTGAAATTCATTTTGTCGGTCCTGATGAGCGCCCCGAGGGCCTTTATGCCAGCTATTATATGGGGATTTTCTATCCTTGTAATGATAGACATCATCAGCCAGTTGATTTTCGGATTGTAGGTTTGCAAAAGAATATTCCCTATATTTTGGGTCTTGATCCAGTGGAAGTGCCGACTGAAATTAGGCCAACCGATCAGAGTCGCAGGATCGCCGAGCCTTATGTCTGTATTGCCGCGCAGGCAACAAGTCAAGCGAAATACTGGAATAATCCCATGGGGTGGCTGAAAACGATTGCTTATCTGAGAGAGAAAGGTTATCGGGTGCTTTGTATTGACAAGGAAATCAGCCATGGCTCTGGTAGCCGTTGGAACACCATTCCCTATGGTGCCGAAGATTTTACAGGAGATCGACCGCTAGCCGAGCGAGTCAACCTTCTTTATCATGCTGACTTTTTTGTAGGGCTATCAAGCGGCCTTTCCTGGCTGGCTTGGGCGGTAGGCAAACCAGTTGTGATGATTAGCGGTTTTACGCTGCCACTTAACGAGTTTTATACGCCCTATCGCGTGATTAATTATCATATTTGCAATGGCTGTTGGAACGATAGCAGCATTGAATTTGAACATCATGATTTTGCCTGGTGTCCGCGTCATAAGAATACAGATCAGCAATTTGAATGTACGCGCTTTATTACGGAGGTGCAGGTGCAAAAAGCCATTGATCAACTCATGGCGGACTATCAGTTGCAGCCAGAACAGGCTAAAGCCTTGGCCGAAGCGGCGGTGACGCAAGCGAAATGAATTCTTATATGACCTTTTACAATGGACCGCTCACTTGTAAAACCGACATTGACGGTCTGAAATTTGACTTTAACCATGGGGCAAGAATTAAGGTGCCGCCAGGAAGCTGGCGGGTTAAAATCATTGACCGTGATGACGAATTGACACTGTATGATGACAAAGTAGATAACAGTATGGTAACAAGTACGAAAAAATACTATGTCAACTTTCGGCTCGAAATATATCGTGATGACCGACTCGTGTTAGAACATAATTTTAATCCGATGAAACGGAAAATCCTACTGCAATATCCGAAGCGAAGTATTATCGGCGATACCTTGGCCGCCTTTGCTTACGGTCAGGTTTTTCAATATCTACATCATTGTCAGGTTTACTGCGCTATGGATCGAAAGCTGGCGGCGCTGCTTCAGCCAACCTATCCGGATATTCACTTTATCGACGTGGATGAGCGACCTAATGGAATTTATGCCACTTATTACATCGGCTACTTTTTTCCCTGCAATGAGCGTATTTATCATCCAGTGGATTGGCGGGTCGTGGGATTGCAGCAGGCGATTGCCGCTATTCTTGGTCTCAACGTCGCGCCAGTACGAACTGAGATTGCGCCGACGGCGATAAAACGATTGATTGCAGAGCCCTACGTCTGTATTGCCGCGCAGGCGACAAGTCAGGCGAAATACTGGAACAATCCGACCGGGTGGCTGGAAACTGTCGCCTATCTCAAATCTAAGGGCTATCGGGTGCTTTGCATCGATAAAGAAAACAGCCATGGCATAGGAAACCGCTGGAACACGATCCCCTATGGCGCCGAAGACTTTACGGGAGATCGTCCCTTGATCGAGAGAGTTAATCTTTTGTACTATGCGGATTTTTTTGTCGGCCTGTCAAGCGGGCTCTCTTGGTTGGCCTGGTCAGTCGGCAAGCCTGTGGTTATGATCAGTGGGTTTACCTTGCCAATTAATGAATTTTATACACCCTATCGGGTGATCAATTATCATGTCTGCAACAGTTGTTTCAATGACAGCAAGATTGAGTTTAGCAATCAGGAGTTTGATTGGTGTCCCCGTTGGCAAGAGACATCACAGCAATTTGAATGTACCCGCCTGATTACGTCTCAGCAGGTGATTCGTGCGATCGAAAAGTTGCGACGTGATTATGGCTTGGATTATGAATGAATAATGGGGAAAAAGCAAATAGAAAAAGTAGCAAAATGTCAGAAGAAAAGAGATGAATACTATGAAAAAGAAACATAAGGAAAAGCCGTTGAAGCAGCAAAAAGCTTTATCTATTGCCTTGGCGGTGATAAATGGCGTGCAGGTCAATGCACCGATTTTAGCCCCCTTGGCAGCAGCCGTACCAGAGAAAGAACCCTATATCATGGCGACTCTGGTCGAACCCGGCGGCGAAGTGGCCGATAGTTTGTTTTTCAGCACTGTGCATGCTGCTTATACGGGAGATGTAGGCGGTTCAGGGACTATTGTATCGGGAGAGACAGTTAGCGGGGTGCAGGGTGTACATGATAGTGGCAGTACGACGAGTACGACGATCAATAGCGGCGGATGGCAGTCTGTATATGGTGGCGGCAGAGCGAATAGTACGACAGTTAATGGCGGCACGCAACTCGTTTTGATGGAGGCAGTGCAACGAGTACAACGATCTATCATGGAGGTACGCAGATCGCTGATGATCGTACAGTAGCGATGGGCCAAGTTGGAGTATCAATTCGCTAGTAAGCAATCGTCGCAGTTTTTAACGGGCAGTTTCTGTAAAGGGCTAAAAAGATGATGCAGAGGAGTTATACATGAAGCATATTTTACTTTGTGATGATTCTTTGTTTGTGCGTACGCATGAAAAGAATATTCTTGAGAAAAGCGGCAGGTATCAAATTGTTGGCGAAGCTGGCGATGGCGAAGCGGCGATTCGGCTTTATTTTCAATATCGACCGGATCTAGTTCTTATGGATTTTACGATGCCTACCATGAACGGACTTGCGGCTACGAAAAAAATTATTGAGCGCGACCCTTTGGCGAAAATAGTTGTAGTTAGCGCTATGGGACAGAAAGCCTTTTTTTTTGATGCCTTGAAAGCTGGTGCAATCAATTTTCTTATTAAGCCCTTTGAAGACGGTTCTTTACTAGAAAGTGTCCAGAAGGCCCTACTTCTCCATGATGAATAATCGTCGCAAATGTTAACAATTTATTTGAGGCTTGAAATAAGTCTGCACTATAAGAAGATAGGAAGTGCTTACTGGGGCGAATGGCGAAACCTTTAGTCGCATTGGAACATTCTGTAGTCGACGTCGATGCATCGGAGAATATGCGTAGGTTTGCTAATGAGGAGGTGATGGTAGAGGCGTTTACGGCGATATCGCCAGCGATGTTGGACCAATTATTAGACGCAGGCTTACAGTTTGATTTAGCGGGGGGCTCCAGCCAATCTGAGACAGCATGCTTGGATCGGCTATTTTACTAAGCCTTGATACAAAACGGTAAGCGGGCAGAACGTAGTCAGACGATATGATTGAGAAATTTGCTGGTATGAACTAGAAGGAGATTGGAAGAAATCAAAAAATCGAGGCGAAGATAATGCGTAAACAGCAGAGAAAGAGCGCATTGCAGCAGCAAAAAGCCCTATCTATAGTTTTAGCTATGGTGAACGGTGTGCAAGTGAATGCAGCAACTCTGTTGCCCTTGGCAGGAGCCGTGCCAGAGAAAGAGCCTTATATCATGGCGAATCTGGTTGAACGCGGCGGCGAGGTGGTCGATAGCTTGTTTTTTAGCACTGTACATGCTGCTTTTACGGCAGAGGTAAGCGGTTTAGGGGCGCAGGTTTCGGGAGAAACGGTGAATGGTGGAACGCAAAAGATTCACGATGGCGGCAGTGCGACAAGTACGACAGTTCAAAGTGGCGGTACGCAGAGTGTCGATCATGGCACAACAAAGGACACGCTGCTGCGTGGTGGTACGCAGCTTGTTTCAAATGGCGGTCAAGCCAGCGGCACAGTAATTGGTAATGTTTATAGCTTTAGCGGTCATACTGTATCGGCAGGGGGGGATCAAGCGATAGAGAGTGGCGGGCAGGCAATAGATACGATGGTTTATAATGGTGGCAGTCAGACCATATATGACTGCGGTAGTGCCAGAAGTACAACTATTGCTGGCGGGACACAGGTTATTTCTGGTGGCGGGATAGCCACAAGTACAGAAGTGGATCTTGGCGGAACTCAGATCGTGTGTAGTGGTGGCAATGCAAAGAGTACGATAGTCAGTAATGGTAAGCAGCAGGTAAGGGGTGGGGCAGTCGAAAATACGACCATCTCTTATGGCAATCAGGTGGTTTATAGTAGTGGTCAGGCCATCAACACGACGCTGTTGAGCGGTGGGCAACAGTCTGTATATGGCGATGGCATTGCAATGGGGACCACGATTCATAGCGGTAGTCAGCAGTATGTTTATACGAGTGGCAGTGCGCTGAATACCCTGCTAAGTGGTGGTCAGCAGATTGTCTATAGCTGTGGCGTTGCGACAAATACGCTGATTTCTGCTGGCGGGCGGCAAAAGGTATATATTAGCGGGGAGGCGGTGAGTACAGCGATTTTTGCGGGCGGCTACCAAGAAGTGGGTAGTGATGGCAAGGTGACTTCTACGATCATTAACAGTGGCGGTACGCAAACGATTTCATCGGGCGGCACGGCAACGAGTACGACGATCAACCGCAGTGGTTTGCAAAATGTGTCTTCCGGCGGTAGGGCAGTAAGCACTACGATTTCTGCTGGCGGAACGCAGCATGTTTACTCCGGCGGCAGTGCAGAGGGCATTACGATTTATCCCTGCGGCGTTCAAACTGTCGATAGCGGTGGTAGCACTACTGGAATTCAAAATGCTGGTTCGCAGACTGTAGATCCTGGCGGTAGTGATACAAGCAGCACGATCAATTCCGGGGCCACACAGACAGCGTCATCTGGCGGCAAAGCTACTGGCACGATCATTTCGGGAACGCAGATCATATCAGGCCAAGCTGATTCGGCGACAGTGGTCAGTGGGGGGACACAAACTATTACGAGTGGCGGGACAGCCAGTAATACGCAGGTCCAGAGTGGCGGCGATCAAAATGTGAATCAGGGCGGATCGGCTATCAACACTAAGCTAGAAGGCGGTACGATGACTTTGGCGAGCGGCGGCATAGCCAGCGGCACTAGGGTGAGTTCCGGTGGAGTTATCTATTTAGCGGATGGGACAGTGCTTGGCGGCACAACGACATTAACGCAAGCAGAATTGGCGTTAACAGGAAGCGCGGGAACATATACTGTAAACGATCTTATGGTAGATCAAGGCAGTCTGATTCAGTTAGCCCATGGCCAGACGGTGGGAAATCATCTGACTATCGGCAAGCTGACTGGGAATGCGGCTTTTACTATTAATACCAATCTAGCGAAGGGGCAGTCTGATCGAATTACGATTCAAAGCGCAAATGGGACGAATGTAAATACAGTCCAGGTAGCCTATGATCCTGGTTTTGCCAGTGGAAAAACGGTTACTGGGAGCGCTATCTTTGCCGATGTGCCAAGCAGCCAAACGAAATTTACAGCAGTGGCGACCGATGTAGGGGCTTACCGCTATACGCCAAGCCTCTCGGTTAGTAATGCTGGGACAACCTGGAGCATTAATGCCTTGGTTAGTAATCAAGATAGCTCAGGGCAACCATCAACGCCTACACCAGTGAAGCCAAGTGAAACCCTCTATACAGCTAGCGATATGGGAATTGGTTCGCTGGTTTTGTGGCGAGCAGCAACGAACAGCTTGGAAAAACGCCTGGGAGAACTACGCGGTAGCCAGGGCAAGCAGGGGATTTGGACTCGAATCTATCGCGGGGCGCAAGAACTTAAAGATAATGAAGCACGGTCCTTGACGCAAACTTACACAGCCATTCAAGGGGGATATGATGCAAAGCGTACGGTCAAAGCTGGCGCTTGGTATAGCGGTTATGCCGTCGGATATCTTTCTTCCGATATAACGCTGGCGCGAGGAAACGGCAAGGCTAGCAATAGCAGCCTTAGTCTTTATGGCAGTTGGCTGGGACGGAAAGGGCATTATCTCGACATTATAGTCAAGGGCGGGAAAGAGCGGAATAACTATGATAGCTATTTACAGAACCTTGCAAATACGAAGGTAAGCGGCAGTAGCGCAGCTTGGACGAGCAGTCTGTCTGTAGAATATGGTTATCGCAAAAAACTGCCGAATCAATGGTATATAGAGCCGCAGACAGAGTGGACTTTGGGACGGATTGGCCGAGCGAGTTATGTGACAAGTGATCAGACAAATGTGCAAAATGGCGTTCTGCATTCTTTAGTAGGTCGGTTGGGGCTAGCCCTGGGGCGGCAAACAGCGCAAAGCAGCTTTTATGGGAAGGTATCGGTGTTGCGAGAGTTTCAGGCGGGAAGTAGAATTACGATGTCTAATGGGATACTGAGGCCTGTCACTTTGGAACAAAATCTTAAGGGAACTTGGTTAGAATTTATTATAGGATTTACTAATCGATTCAATCGCGAAACAAGTAGCTATATCCAAATAGAGAAGGCTACCGGCGACAAAACGAAAACGCCATGGCTTATTAATATGGGAATTCGTCATAGCTTTTAAGCTGAAAACAAAGAACGTGCAGGAACTATCTCAAATTTTGTGCAAACTTTAATAACGAGATAACTAGAGGAATAGTAAAAAACGTTGGCAGCACGCCAACGTTTTTTTATAGCCAATATTTCAGTGAATACCACTTGAGATAGTAGACCGATCACTATCTTAAATCAGTCTATGGCCACCATCTACATGCAATACCGTGCCAGTAACAAAGTCGTTATTCAGCAAATAAACAATTGCTTTTGCAACATCTTCTGCTGATCCGACTCTTTTTAGCGGCAGCTTACCGGCTAGGTCTGTATAGAACTGGTTACGTGCTGCTTCCGGCATTTTGCTTCGAGACGGAGTATCAATAATGCCCGGTGAAATCACATTGACGCGAATGGGGGCCAGTTCCAACGCAAGAGTTTTTCCTAACGCAGTCACCGCTGCATTAATTGCACTAAGAGTAGCTGAGCCAACCATGGCTTTATAGGCTACAATACCTGAAAACAAAGTAATCGACCCACCGGGAGAAATTGCTGAGGCCCCATACTTTGCTGCATAATACTGTCCCCAAAATTTGTTTTCAAACATCGTATGATCCTTTGTTGTGTCTGCAGAAAGAAAGGGTCCACCGGATGTTTCGGCAGCCGTAACTACTAGATGATCTATAGTACCGACAATTTCAAAAAATGATTTCACCTGATCTTCATTGCTAATATCTAGACGATAAGTTTTGATTTGTCCGCCAAGTTCTGCTTTTGCCTTTTCCAGTTTTTCCGCAGAGCGGCTTGCTATAACCACTTCCGCGCCTTGTTCTAGAGTCAGTTTTGTTGCTGCTAAACCAATTCCTGAACTTCCGCCAATTATAACAACTCGTTTACTTTGTAACATTAGAAAAACCTCCTTTAAATACCCTTGAGGGTTGTTGAGGTTATTGTAATGGTTTAACTTCATTTTGTGAAGTAGTGTATTTAAATTCACATGATTTCCGAAAAGATAGTTATAAGGACCTTGCTTATTTATTTTGCTGCGGTCCTTTCAATTCATCAAATTGTTGTTTCTCTATTAACAATATTGCTAAACTTTCCTTCGGGAAATTATATGAAAAAAATATCACTTCTTCCTAAAAAGAATAAATCGATTTATAATAGCGGCAAACGAACAATACATCAATAAAGGAGAGATTCTTATGATTGAAAATAAAAGTGGACCCAAAATCCCGTTGGCAATTGTTGCTCTGCTTATCAGTGCTTTTTCCATTGGAACCACTGAATTCGTCATTATGGGGATATTGTTAGATGTTGCAACCGATTTACAAGTATCTATTAGTGCTGCGGGTCTTTTAATTAGCGGTTATGCCATTGGAGTAGCGCTGGGCGGGCCGGTGATTACGTCCTTAACAAGGCAATTACCACGCAAAAAATTGCTTTTCCGATTGATGCTAGTCTTTGTTGCAGGAAACTTATTAGCTGTAGTCGCTCCTAACTATACTGTACTTATGGCGGCTCGAATTGTCGCTTCTTTTACTCACGGCACCTTTTTCGGTGTAGGTTCTGTTGTCGCCACACGGTTAGTCAAACAAGAACAGCAATCCCGGGCAGTAGCAATGATGTTTGCTGGCCTCACGTTAGCCAATATTTTAGGCGTTCCACTGGGTACTTATATTGGCCACAACTGGGGCTGGCGGATGACCTTTGGTTTTGTGAGCTTGTTAGGCGGTATTTCGTTAGGAGGCATTGCCCTGCTCATTCCCCACTTAGAGCCGGATAAACCAGCGAGTCTGAGTCAGGAACTACAGGTTCTATATAATAAACAGGTAATCCTGGCTTTATTAATGACCGTGCTAGGTTTTGGCGGAGTCTTTACCGCATTCACCTATATCGCTCCCCTATTGACCGACATTACTGGCTTTAGCGAAGCGGCTATTACTCCCATTTTGCTTTTATTCGGATTGGGAATGACAATCGGAAATCTGATTGGCGGTAAATTATCGGATTGGAAATTGATGCCGTCCCTGGCGGGGATGCTACTACTACTAGCTGCCATATTAGCTGGGTTCACCTTTACTAGTCATGAAAAATGGGCGGCGCTTCTTACCATATTCTTATGGGGAATTGCAGCCTTTGCTATCGTGCCAGCATTGCAAATGCGAGTATTAGCAGTGGCAAAGACAGCTCCAAGTATTGCGGCAGCATTGAATATTAGTTCTTTTAATCTTGGCAATGCCGGCGGGGCATTTCTCGGTGGGCTTGTTATCAATAGCAGCCTGGGTCTAAATGCTATTCCAATGGCGGCAGCATCCGTTACTTTTGCGGGACTAATGATCACCTTAGTAAGCTGGTCTTTTGACCGAAAAACTACAGTGAAAGATCATGCAACGACACTGGATCCTTGTTCGCGTAAAGCATAAAAAAAAGCCCCTTTATAGGGGCTGATGGAAAAGATAATTCCACCCGTTATCTGGCTGTTCTTGATTATTTAAGGGTACTGTTCGTATCAGACTCACTTGTTTTTGCTACTTTGTCAGTGTCGGTCTGGTTTCCCAGGTTAGCCATTATTTCCCACATTCGTTGTTGATGCAACGCTGTTAAGCCAAGCATTCTCGTATCAGCAAGAAAAGGCACTACTTCTTCTGCTTTTTTTGTTTTGCTTTTGGCCTGGTTTGTGGCAGTTGCTTGTTCTGTGGATTTTGACTGATCGGCCGTTTTTTCGGTCTGTTGCTTATCTTTTGCTGCTTTCTGTGGATCATCGTCTTTGTCTTTAGCAGCAGTTTCGCCGACGAGAATCTTCATGTTTTTGCCAATCATAATATATGTACAAATCTTATTGCCTTCCTGAATCGTTACATATCTCCAGCCGGAAGCGTTGCTGCTGTCATCTTGCGATGAGTTGTTTTGTATTTGATTTTCTAGCGACTGAGATCCGGTCAACGAAGAAATTCCTGATAAGTCCATTCATTCGTCATCTCCAATTAAAATAATATTTATATAGTAAATATCGACTATTTTCAGGGATTTCTTAATAGCTGAGTCGTTTTTTCTCGGGAATGGTGAAAAAGCAAGAGTCAACTGGAACGAATCCAATCGGCTCTTGCTCTTTTTTTACACGTAGTTACAGAGGCGGCTGATGGCAATATCATTAAATCCTAAGGCTTCTGCTTTTACTATTTTTCCATTGGCGACGGCTAGTACTTCGTGCAAAAGTTTTTCACCCAGGGATTCAATTGCTACGCCTTGAAAAACTGGACTGGCGTCAAAGTCTATGTTGTCTTTCATACATTCATAGGTATCCTTGTTTCCTGTGAGTTTTAATACTGGCATAATCGGATTGCCTGTTGGCGTGCCGCGGCCTGTCGTAAAGACCATAACTTGTGCTCCGCCTGCCGCTACGCCTGTTACTGAAGCGATGTCATAGCCCGGCGTGTCCATAATGACAAGGCCCTTTTTAGTAGGGCGCTGGGCGTAGTCGAAAACTTCTCTGATCGGGCGGTGTCCGCCCTTATGAATACAGCCAAGTGATTTTTCTTCTAACGTAGTAATCCCTCCGGCCTTATTGCCTGGGGAAGGGTTGCCATTGTGCAAGCTTTCTCCTACGTTGGCTAAATGTTGTTCATAGCGTTTGATAATGGTATATATTTGCTCGGCGATTTCCGGCGTAGCGGCCTGTTTCGCTAAAATGTGTTCGGCGCCGATAAACTCGGTTGTCTCACAGAGAATCGAAGTTGAGCCAAGGTCAACAAGGCGGTCACTTAAATTTCCCACAACCGGATTTGCTGCCAGCCCTGACGTTGGATCAGAGCCGCCGCAGTTTGTGCCGACAATTAATTCTGATAAAGGGAAAGACTCCCGCTGCAGGCAGGATGCTTCCGTGGCAAGCTGCCGAGCAAGTTCTACTGCTTTTTTTATGGTAGCAATTGTGCCGCCTTCCTGCTGAATCACAAGTTTGTGCAAGGGTTTGTTCGTTTTACTTTGAATCAGTTTTTCCATATCATCAGGTTGGGCATTTTCACAGCCGAGGCCGATGAGGATGGTTCCATATACATTTGGATTGGCGGCAAGGCCTGACAGGACTTCTTTGGTAATTGCTAGATCGCCTTCTACCTGTGCGCAACCGTTTTGGTTGACAATACTGATCGCTCCCTGAACTTGACTGGCGGCCATGCGGCAAGTCTCACTGGAGCAGGCTGAGGTAGGCAAAAGTAAAACGAGATTGCGGATGCCTACTTTTCCATCGGGCCGTTTATAACCTAAAAAGTTCAATTGGTTTGCCCTCCTTCTTGAGAGGCAAGCGTTTCTCTGATACTCATCAGATTATGACTGTGGACGTGCGTGCCTGGCGCAATATCGCAAGTAGCTCGGCCAATGACTTGGCCGTATTTATAGATTTTTTCGCCTTTCGCAATGGATATGAGGCTGAATTTGTGATAGATGGGAACCGCCGTTACTAGCGGCAACTCTTGTTTGCTATTATTTACGAGAAAACAGGCTTGATCGCCGACCATAAGGGGTGTCACTGCCACAGCTACGCTGTCTTTCGGATCGACAATTAAGGCATTTATAGTGGTCTCCATAAACAGACTTCCTCCACTTTAGAGAATTTGCGCTTTGTTCAGCAACAATTTGACCTCTGTTTCCTGCTCAGTCGTAAGTGGCAAGGATGGCGCCTTGCAGAGAGAAGTCACGGGAACTCCGCGTAGGGCGGTTGCTGCTTTGATTCCTGAGATGAAGGGCTGCGAAACTTTATAAAGATTCATCAGAATATTGATTTTTTCTTGACCATGGCCGATGGCGGCGAAGTTCCCCTGCTGGTAGTTAATTAACAGAGCGCTGAACAGCTCAGGGACGATATTAGTCAGACCGCAGATGACACCGTCGCCGCCTGCCATAAGATTAGGAAGTAAATATTCGTCGAAGCCTGACAAGATGGAGAAGTCCGGTGCAACTGTTTTAACCGTTTGAATTAGTTCACGCGTATGGCTGATATTATCTACCGTGTCCTTCATTCCCACAATTTGAGGATAGTTTTTGGCCAGATTAGCAATTAACTGCGGGCTGAGATTCACGCTGGTTCGGTCAGGAAAATTATAGATAAGTAAAGGTAAACTCGTGTTTTTCGCAATTTCTTCATAATAAGCGGCAATCGTTGCTTCGTTGAGGCTGAAATAGTAAGGAGAAATCAGCACGGCGCCGTCAGCGCCTGCTTCTTTAGCAAATTGGGTGAGTTCAATTACTTCCGATACAACAGTGCCGCCTGTGCCGATAAGAACGGGAATTCGGTTATTCACCTTCGCTACAACAAAGCGAATGAGTTCTTTTTTCTCGGCGCTTGTCAAAGCAAAGAATTCGCCAAGGCTTCCTAAAAATAACAAGCCGTTCATGCCGCCGCCAATTAGATGTTCAATGACGGCTTCCATGCCGGCAAAGTCAAGCTCTCGATTTTCTTTTAATGGGGTAATGACTGGTGTAATAATTCCACGAAACATACTTTCACCATCTCCTTTTCCCTTACGGGTTCCATTTGCTTTCTTGCTACTATTTCCGCTTTTTTTAGTCAATTCCTTTATGGGGGCGGGAAAAGGTAAAAATAGTGGCTTATTTCCTAGCCTTATTTTATACTGAAAAAAAGATTGCTGATTCGGTGATAATAGGAGGTCCTTATGAAAAAAATCCGCACTTTGCTGATGACCATGGTTTCCATTGCTCTATTTGGTACGGTTGCCTACGGCGCGGGTCAGACAAGCCCTAGTACTTTGGCCTATCAGGGAAAAGTTTTGCAAGCAACGAAATATGGCAGCGTGGAAGGCGTCGAAGATCAAACAACGAAAACCTTTGCCTGGCTGGGGGTTCCCTATGCGAAACCGCCAATTGACGAGCTTCGCTGGCGGGCGCCGCAGACTGTGGACGCTTGGAGCGGCGTTTTGTCGACTAAGAAATTTTCAAAGGCTAGTGCGCAGCTTGCGGGAGCAAAATTGCTTGGTAGCGAAGATTGTTTGTATCTCAATATATGGCGTCCAGCTACGAACGAGCAAAATCTACCTGTCCTTGTTTTTGTGCATGGTGGTGGGAATTTCAATGGATCAGGTGAGACCTTTAAAGGCGATCTTTTAGCGACGCGTACAAATAGTATTATTGTTTCCGTGAATTATCGGTTGGGAGCTTTGGGCTGGTTAAATTACAGCGCCCTAAAGACGGGAGATCCGCTAGATGACTCGGGGAATTACGGTTTGCTAGATATCTTGAAGTCCTTGGAATGGGTACAAGGATCGATTGAAAGTTTCGGCGGTAATCCCCATAATGTAACTCTTTCCGGTCAGTCTGCCGGTGCGCGCGATGTGATGGCGGCTCTGATTTCTCCTTTAGGGAAGGGGTTATTTCAAAAAGCCATGGCCTTGAGCGGCGGCTTTACCTTTGCTAAACCGGAGCAGGGAGAGGCATTTAGTCAGGCTTATGTGAAAAAGATTCTAGTGAAAACAGGCGAAGCCGCTGACGAAGCTGCGGCTGAAAAGTGGCTTGTTGCACATTCGGCGACGGAAACTGCGAACTACCTGCGTAGTCTTGATATGGCGTCAGTAACGCCACCAAGGCCTGATAATATTCGCATGGCGCCTTTTCCCCATCTGTTTGCCGATGGCTATGTCATTCCTAAAGACGGCGCCGCCGTTATTACAAGCGGCAACTATAATCAAGTTCCGCTAGTGCTAGGTAGCATGGCTCGTGAGTTTGCCTACTATACTGTCGTTGAGCCTTATTTTGCGGCAGCGCTAAAAGATCGCAGTATTTTGCAGGACGAAGCTAAGTTTAAATTGTATCAAGCTAGCGTCGAATTTGGCGGTAAAATGTTCTCTGGGTTTGTGTCGGAACGAGCAGCCGATCTATTAAGGGGGAATGCTAAACAACCGCCTATATATGTCTATCGTTTTGCTTGGGGAAGAAATGAAGCTGCCATTGCTGCGCCGTGGAATCAACTGCTTGGCGCAGCCCATGCTGCTGACATTGATTTTTATACAGGGCATGAAGAGTTTCCTTTTCAAAAGCTGTTTCCGAGTATCTACTATACCAAGGCCAATAAACCAGGGAGAGATGAACTAAGTGTAGCCTTGGCTGCGTATGTGAAGAATTTTCTTTATACAGGCAACCCTAATAGTTCGGGATTCGTACAATGGGAAATGTGGCCGAAAAATAAACAGCAAGGCGCTTTCTTGGAACTTGACGCCGATGCATCTGGGGCTCATATTGCAATGGTTCATGATCGTTTTGATAAACAGGCGCTGCTTACTGAAATGAAAACCACTTTGCCTGCTGATGAATGGAATCTTTTAAGCGAAAAATTACTGAAAGGACGGTTCTTTTGGGACTATTAAGGTGTCATTAATTTGTCATACGTTCCTGTTATCTTATAAGCAAGGAATTTTTAGGGGAGGCTACTTTATGAAAAGAGTGGGGAAAAAAATAATGATTTATTCGCTTGTTGGCATGATGCAGATCGGCTGGGGCGTTTCAGTACTTGAGGCATCGCCGCTCACTCAGGAGAATCGCTCAGTGATTCAATTAGACGATCGGCATCACATGGAACGAGAGCGCGAGCATGAAGAAAGACAGCGTGAACATGATCGCAGAATGCGGGAAGAGCAGAAACGACATGAGCATGAAATGCGGCGTCATCCTCATGAAAGCGAACGAGAATGGCATAGGCGGCAGGAGCAGGAAAGAGAACGGCATGAACGAGAAATGCGGATTATAGCTGCTGTTTTGATTGGTGCTGTCATTGCCTCTTCGGGAAATTAATCTAAAATAAAAATCCTCTAGAGATACTGCCAAATGGCAAAATCTCTAGAGGATTTTTGTCTTAGCGTGATTCAACGGCGTTTTATAACTAGAAGACATTCGATAAAGCAAGATAGGTTTTAGCGTTGCGGCTAGCTGTAAAGGAGCGAGAAAAATCGCGATATATTGTTAGGATGCTGTTTGCTCCTATTTTACGATTTAATTCTAGATGCAGGCCAGTAGAATTATCATAAGTGGAATCAGTACAGTAGGCTGATACGGCGCCTGCGGCAATGTTATGATACTCCACAGACAAGAGGGTGCTGCCAGGAACTTGTAAATCGCCTTGGGCAAGAGTAATAAGATAGCCTTTGGAGCCTTGCGTAAGATTTGTGGCTACATCTACAGTAAGGGATAGTCGGGGAGAGAGTTGTTGTTGTGCCGTAAGCCCCACATAGCTGTTTTGTTCACGAAAGTAGCTTAACTCTACGGTTAAAGATTGCGCTATGTCAGGGGAAATTTCAATTGCTGTAAACGGTCGACTTTTTTTACCATAGAAGAGAGAAATTGTTTGGTGGTCGGCAGTTTTAATATAAGTTTGAATTCCAGTAGCGCCACTGATGCTGGCGATTAGGCCATTGCCTAAAATACAGCTTTGTTTACCAATTGTATATTCATTGTCAGCGGGATGAAAGCGGAGATAAAAATCGTTTACTGTATTCACGGGATTTTGTCCATTAGTATGATTTGACTCTACGGTAGTGCCAAGCCAAAGTGAGGGGGTGGCATTGATCGTCATACTTGCTGTAATATCCTGGGTCAGCTGCTTTGATTGACCGGCTTGCTTGGTATACTCGTAGCTTGTTGTACCAGTTAAAGAGTTGGCAAAGACGGGGGGCGAGGCAAGAAAGAAAACAAGAAACAGTAGGAAAACGCAACGCATTATGAGGCTTCTTTTAAATTAACGGAATGTCTTGGGAAGGCTGGTTAAGCCCAGCTTCGGCAAGAAATTGGATACTTGTAAGCATTTGGAAGAAAGGCGGCACTGTTTCTTGGTATTCCTGCGGCGGTGCCGAAAAAATGAACATATAGAGTCGATCTTGTTGCAAAAATTCGGCTAAACAATATTTTTTTTCTTTATCGCGGTAATTCAGCAGTAGAGCTTTGTTGTTTCCAAACAGGCGGATTTGCGATTTTTCAAAAGTGACAGAGGGAATCGTATGAAAAATTTCTTGCTTGATTCCATCAATAAGCTCCGTGAGTTCAGCCTCGTTATAGTCGGCAAAGCTTTTATGGGAATCATCCAACGGGTCAACGGGAGCAACACTGGCAATGATTGCCGTTGTGCCAAAACCAGAAGGCGTGAGCACGATCGTTTTACCTGTTACTGTATATTGCTCCATGACAGTCCAGTTCGGCGGTGTTGTCATTTGAAACGCATTGTCCTTATCTATATAGATGGCGGCAAAGACCGGATGGGTTCCTAGGAGTAAGAAGGCTGCGAAAAAGAGCAATAGCAAGCGTTTTGGCATAAGAAAGCTCCTTTCAGTCATTTTAGAAAGTGTCTTTTGTACATAAAACCATACTCTCTTTGCCCTGTCAACTCCTAGCAGTAGATTTATTAATGGGCCAGTCCACAACTATTCCAAGGAAGTCAAAAGTTCTGATGTCCGAAGTTTCTCTTATCTACAGTGTTATACACAAAAAAACGCAGTTATAAACAGAGTTATCAACAGTTTATACACAGAGCTGTGCACAAAACTGCAATATAAGGAAATAGACTATTGCAATTTTCCACAACTTATCCACGAAAAAGCGCTATTATCCACAAAAAACACAAGGTTTATCCACAAGTCGTGTCGCTATGAAAGAATCTGTACATTTATTTTAAATTATGTCACAATAAAAGGAAAAGCTTAAGTGCGAATGCTTAAGTTGTGGCAGGTGGCTACAGTGGAAAACTATGCAACAATAGAAGAATTAGAAGCGGGCTTATTAACATGTCGCAGCTGTGACTTGTGCAATACGACGAATCGTGGACCGACAAGTTATACTGGTACGGCTAAAAGCCCCTTAATGATTATCGGCGAGGGGCCAGGCGGCGTCGAGGATGAGTATGGCGTGCCGCTGGTGGGGCCGTCAGGTCAATTGCTTGATAAAGCTTTATGGAGTGTGGGCGTGACTAGGGACCGGGTATACACGACCAATGTAGTCAAATGCCGACCTCAGGGAAATCGAACGCCGACGATAGAAGAGGGCTGTTTTTGTGCGGACTTGTGGCTCGCCAAAGAGATCGCTTTAGTAAAGCCGCAGGCGATCGTGGCTTTAGGGAGCGTGGCTTTGCGATATCTTTACGGAGCTGATAAAAAGATTACGAAAGAACGGGGAAAATGGTTTCAAACAGAAGCAGGAATTTGGGCGATTCCCACGTTTCATCCCGCTTATTTACTGCGATTGTCCGGGAAGCCCTTGGTGACAGCAAAATGGAACGTATTTTATGATTTAAAGGCAGCTATAGAAAAATGCCGTGAGGCGCCGGAGTATACCTCTTACATGTTTGCTTCAGAGAATACAGCAAAATTGTTAGAACTCTATGAACAGCGTCGCAATGAACGGTCAGAACGTAAGCTTGCTGTAAAGTAAAGGAGTAATATATGGCGTATTTATTAAAAGCAGACTCTCTCTTGGAAAAAGAGGCTATGAAAGGAAAGCGCCTAATGAATGGCGGGATTGCGCTTTCCTTAGTATTTGTAATTTGTCATTTCATCACTCTAATGCACGGGGATCTTCCTGCTATCCTCAAATATGGCTCCTTAGTCGGTATTGGTATTGGTATTCTCTTAAATCGGTTGGCTCTGCAGCATTATGGCGCCTGTATGTCGGGAGCCGAGGGAGAACGGCGCGTTTCCGCCTTTTTAGTAAAAGAGTTATCGAATGATTGGGTTATTTTAAATGACTTGGAAGTTCAATCAAATCAAAAGACAGCCCAGATTGATCATTTGCTTGTGGGACCTTATGGCATTGTGTTAATTGAAACGAAAAATGTGAAGGGCCGTATTTCCCTAACCGATAATAAACAATATTGGGCGCAAGAAAAACGCTATGATACAAAACAGTTTTATAGTCCAACGCTGCAGGCTAGAGGGCATGAGGCGGCGATTAAATCAGTCATTAGTCTTTTTCATCTTGATAAATACATTCCGATTCGTTCGGTAGTGCTTTTTTCGGATGAAGGCATTGAACTGAAGCTACCACTCTTTGTCGATGGGGTTCCGGTGAAAAAACTAGAAACTTTGGCAGCCCTTGATTTTACTGGCGGCAAGGAACCTGTATTTAGTAAGCAAGAGGTAGATTATATTAGTCGGATTTTATTAGGAATTCATGGTGAGCCGATTGAAGAGGGGCAGGAAAATGTCTGCACGTTCCATCATACGGGACGTTTTGGCATATAAATTGCTTTTCTTTGAAAGACAAGCAGGAATTTTTTGCATGGATCGGGAAAGTATATAATTCGAGATTTTATGTTTTTTGAGGTGAGAATGTGGATTTAGGTATAGGTAAGGTATTGCCTGTTCGTCTCGAAGAGGAAATGAAGAACTCCTATATTGACTATGCAATGAGCGTTATTGTCATGCGCGCCTTGCCAGATGTTAGAGATGGTCTTAAACCAGTGCATCGGCGGATTTTGTACGCAATGCATGAAGCGGGGATGACGCCGAACAAGCCATACAAGAAATCGGCTCGTATCGTCGGCGAAGTGCTCGGTAAGTATCATCCGCATGGTGATAGTTCCGTTTATGATGCAACGGTTCGTTTGGCGCAGGATTTCTCCACACGCTATCTTTTGGTAGACGGTCATGGTAACTTCGGATCGGTTGACGGCGATTCGGCGGCAGCTATGCGTTATACAGAAGTAAGAATGTCGCGCATAGCCGAAGAAATGCTGGCAGATATCGAAAAAGATACAGTCGACTATACGCCGAACTATGATGAGTCCTTGCAAGAGCCTACGGTGCTTCCTGCTAAGATTCCTAATCTGTTGGTTAATGGGTCTTCCGGGATTGCTGTAGGTATGGCAACGAATATTCCGCCTCATAATTTACGGGAAGTCGTTGACGGTCTTGTCATGATGATTGAGAATCCGAATGTGACGATTGAAGAACTCATGACAGCCATAAAAGGCCCTGATTTTCCTACGGCGGGCTTAATTTTAGGCCGTGAAGGAATTCGTCAGGCTTATTTCACTGGCCGAGGCAGTGTGAAAATGCGAGCGCAGGCTCGTGTTGAAAATATGGCCAACGGCAAACAACGTATTTTAGTTACGGAAATTCCTTATCAGGTAAATAAGGCGCGATTGATTGAAAACATTGCCAACTTAGTGCGCGATAAAGCCATTGAGGGTATTACCGATTTACGAGACGAAAGTGATCGCAGCGGTATGCGGATTGTTATTGAACTGCGCCGTGACGTGAATCCTGACGTTATTTTAAATCAGCTTTATAAACATACGCAGATGCAGGAAACCTTCGGTGTCAATATGCTGGCTCTTGTGAATGGGCGGCCGCGAGTGCTTAATTTGCAACAGGCCTTATGGCATTATTTAGAGCATCAGAAGGAAGTCATTATTCGCCGGACGCAGTTTGAACTGAAGAAAGCGAAGGCGCGGGCTCATATTTTGGAAGGCTTGAAAATAGCCTTAGATCATTTAGATGCTGTTATTACTACAATTCGTCAATCGCAGACTGTCGATATTGCCAAAAAAGCATTGATGGAAGGTTTCTCCCTAAGCGAAAAGCAAGCGCAGGCTATCTTGGAAATGCGCCTTCAACGCTTAACAGGCTTAGAACGTGAGAAAATCGAACAGGAATACAAAGATATTTTGGAAACGATTGCTTACTTAGAAAGTGTACTGGCTGATGAAGCGAAAGTTTACCAGATCGTAAAAGAAGAGCTGACGGAAGTAAAACGTCGTTTTGGCGATGACCGCCGCACCGTGATTACGAGCGATGTGTCGAAACTCGATATTGCCGACTTGATCGCTGAAGAAGATATTGTGATCACCTTGACGCATTTCGGCTATATCAAACGGCTTCCAGTTGACACCTACCGCAGTCAAAAACGCGGCGGCCGCGGTGTGAATGGTATGAATACGAAAGAATCCGATTTCGTAGAACATCTATTCGTGACGTCAACTCATCATAATCTATTGTTCTTTACTTCGCGCGGGAAGGTGTATCGCCTGAAAGGCTACGAAATTCCCGAAGCTTCGCGTCAGGCGAAAGGTACAGCGATTATTAATTTGCTGCAGCTTGAGCAAAATGAAAAGATTACGGCAGTTATTCCGCTCAGAGAATTCTCGCCAAATCGCTTTTTGTTTATGGCAACGAAGCATGGTATCGTGAAAAAGACGGAGCTTACTGAATTTGATACAACCCGTAAGGGTGGACTCATCGCCATTAATCTTGATGAAGACGATGATCTGATCGGCGTGAAGCTGACAAATGGTGAGCAAAATATGATTATGGGTACACGTAGCGGCATGGCCATTCATTTTTCTGAAAGCAATGTGCGCATGATGGGCCGGACTGCTCACGGTGTAAAAGGCATTTCGCTCAATACCGATGATGAAGTAGTCGGTATGGATACGGCGCATAAAAATGGTGAAGTTCTTACTGTTACAGCCGACGGCTATGGCAAGCGTACTGATATTGAAGATTACCGCTTGCAGACTCGTGGCGGCAAAGGGATCATTAACTTTAAAGTAACTGATAAGACTGGTGAAGTTGTGGGTCTTAAAGTGGTTCGTCCTGGCCAGGAATTAATGCTCATTACGATTGATGGCGTTGTCATTCGAATCGATATTGAAGACATTTCTTTAATCAGTCGCAACACGCAAGGCGTGAAACTGATGAAGACTGGCGAAGACGATAAAGTGATTGCCTTAGCAGCTGTCGAGAAGAAAACCGAATCAGATAGCTAAAGTAAATAGGTGAATTGAATCGATAAAATTTAAGCCTGCAAGACTGAGCAATTTCTGCTTAGTCATTGCAGGCTTTTTTTCTTAGCGGCTTTACTATTTAGGCAGCTATTTAGCTCGTTTTTTTGCTGAGGTCCGGTTTGGTAATGTGAAGCAAGAGAGCGGTGATAATTGTTCCGGCAAGAATGGCTGCAATATACATGCCCAGATTGCCAACCGCATGGGGAATGGGAAGGACGAAGATGCCGCCGTGGGGGGCGCGAAGCGTGCAGCCGAAGATCATGGAGAGAGCGCCTGTAACGGCAGAGCCAGCCATGATGGAGGGTATGACACGGAAGGGGTCAGCGGCGGCAAAGGGAATGGCACCTTCTGTAATGAAGGAGATTCCGAGGACAGCGGCGGCTTTACCTGCTTCCCGTTCGTCGGGCGTAAATTTATTCTTGCTAAGGTAGGTGGCTAAGGCAATGCCTAAGGGCGGCGTCATACCAGCAGCCATGACTGCAGCCATTGGTTCAAAAATGTTACTGCTTAAAAGGCCTACACTGAAAGCATAAGCGGCTTTGTTAACGGGGCCGCCCATATCAAAGGCCATCATGGCGCCAAGTAGAAGTCCCAGGACTCCGGCGTTGGCTGAAGACATGCTTTTTAGCGTTTCGGTCATAAGGTCCATAATGGTTTTTACAGGAGTGCCGATTACATAAACCATGAGAAGGCCGACAATTGCACTAGCGAAAAGCGGAATGATAAGAACGGGTTTTAGGCCTTCTAAGGCTTTGGGGAGGCGGATCGATTCTTTGAGCCAATGAGCTGTATAGCCTGCCAAAAATCCGGCAATGATTCCGCCGAGAAATCCGGCGCCAATTTTGGCAGCAAGCATACCGCCAATGAGACCCGGTGTCAGGCCGGGACGGTCGGCAATGGAAAAAGCGATGAAGCCAGCTAAGACGGGCACCATAAGGGCGAAGGCTGCACCGCCGCCAATATCCATAAGGGCTGCAGCTAGAGTTCCTTTTTCTTTGAACGCTTCAATACCGAATACGAAAGAAAGAGCAATGAGAAGACCGCCAGCGACTACCATCGGAATCATATAAGATACGCCGGTCATGAGATGCTTGTAAGGGCCGGTGCGAGCAGCAGACTTTTCTTGTTTGCCATCAGCCACTTTGCTGAGAAAATCTTGATCTTTTGTAGCAGCCACTGTAGGAGTCTCTAAGGCTAAAGCGGCATTGATAACATCTTTGCCACTTTTTATGGCGGCGCCTACGCCTATTTTATATAGACGTTTGCCAGCGAAAGGCGTGGTGTCAATGGCTGTATCAGCAGCAATAATGACAGCGTCAGCCTGGGCAATATCTTCCGGCGTTAACGCATTTTCGATTCCTACGGAACCGCGTGTTTCCACTTTGATCGTGTGGCCCATTTCTCCAGCTGCCTTGCTAAGCGATTCAGCAGCCATATAGGTATGGGCGATTCCGGTCGGGCAGGATGTAACAGCAATCAGTTTGCTCATGGTAATTCCTCCTTCTTATCGTTCAATTTTTATTTCGGTAAAATGATCAGGCCTCGCGGGAACGAATTGCAGCAAAGATGTCTGCTTTGTTTTGAGCGGAGCGGAGTTCGGCAAGGAAGGATTCGTGCATTAGCATCCTGGCTAAGCGGGATAGAGCTTGCAAGTGAATATCGTCACCAGCCTGTGGTGCGGCGATGAGAAAGAACAGATCCGCCTTTGTTTCGTCAAGGGAAGCTACGTCAATTCCCTCGTTTATGCGGGCAAAGCCGATCGCCGGTTTGGCGACAGCGTCTGATTTAGCGTGAGGGATAGCAACCCCGAAGCCAACGCCGGTTGTACCAAGTTCTTCTCGTTTGGCTACAGCTTGTAAGTAAGCTGTTTTATCTGTTATGACATTTGCTGCATGAAAAGTATCGGCTAGTTGTTCCCAAACAGCTTCTTTTGTGACAGCGTTTATATCCAGTAGAATGGAGCTTTCGTTCAATAATTCTGTGATTTTCATTTATGATTCCTCCCAGTTTGTGATTTGAACAAGGGGCTCTAAGTTTTGGACTTCCGTCAAGGAACCAGACTGTGTTCCTTCTGTGGCAACTGCGGCAGCCGCAGAGGCTGTCGCCAAGCGTGCTAGATTTTGTAAGGAGAAGTTTCGTAACGTTGCGACTGCAATTCCGCCTACCATGGCATCGCCTGCGCCGACTGTAGAATTTACCGAAATGGTAGGTGATTTGACTAAAAGCTTTTCTTTCCCTTTAGCAAAGATTGCGCCATCAGCGCCGAGCGATACTACAACAAGTTCGATTCCACTATGGAGGAGTTCATCAATAATCTTTCGTAAGTTGCTAGGATTTGTTAAGTCTAGATCGTAGAGTTGACTAAGTTCTTCTACGTTCGGTTTGATGGCATACGGTTTGGCTGTCAGGGCTTGTTGTAAAGCTTCGCCGCTTGTATCAAGGAAAGCGCGACCCCCAGCTGTTTTAATTTGAGCAATCAATTGAGCGTAAATATTTGAGGGGGCATTCGGCGGCAGGCTGCCTGATAAGATAAATGTCGAATTCGGTGAGGCCAGAAAGGCGATTTTTTCTTCTAAGCGCTTATAATCAGTTGCTTGAAAAGCTAGGCCAGGAAAATTTACTTCTGTGACAGTGCAGCTTGTTTGATCAATGAGCTTCATATTGCTACGCGTGGCGCCTTGTAAAGTAATAAAATGATCTTCAATATCTTTCATTAAGAAGAAATCTTGAAACTTTTTGACGTTGTCTTGTCCTAAAAAGCCAGTGACAGTTACCTTTTCGCCGAGTGAACGAATAACATTCGCAACATTAATTCCTTTGCCGCCGGGATCCAGGCGTTCTTCCTGAACACGGTTTACTTTACCTATTTGAAAACAAGGGAGATAAATCGAATGATCTAAGGCTGGGTTTAAGGTGACCGTGATGATATTCGCTGTTTCTACCATTAGAGAAGCCTCCTTTCTATAGAAAGTAATAAGGGTGAGGAGCCTTTATTGCGCAGGGTTTACTGTTAGGCCTCTTTAGCTAGATGAATTTTGACTTTTCCTTCATATTGTTTTAGTACTTCTGCTTTTACCGTTTGATCTGTAATCATAAAGCTGAGTTCAGCTAAGTCGCAAATCTTGCATAAGCTCTTTTGATTCAGCTTACTATGGTCAACCGCTAAAATCCGCTCTTCTGCGGCTAGCATCATATAGCGTTTTGTTTCAGCCTCCGTTGCGTTAGGAGTTGTTACGCCTTTTAGTAAGTCCACTCCGTTAGCAGCTAAGAAAACCTTATCGAAGTGTAGACGTTTCAGTGATTCATTGGCGAGATAGCCGACAAGCGATCTAGGGGACTTACGAAAGGTTCCGCCGATTAGCAGAACTTCGACGGTAGCGTCATCGGCAAACTTTTGGGCAATATCCATACTATTTGTACCAACCGTAATAGATCTATTTTGTAAGAAGTGAGCAATTTCTAAAGTCGTTGTTCCGGCATCAAGCAAAATTGTTTCTCCATCTTTGACGAGCGATGCAGCATATTTTGCAATCTGTTGTTTTTCATTTAAATGACGTACTTCTTTTTCGTGGAAACTGAACTCGTAACCCGATTGCGCCAATATGGCGCCGCCGTGGGTTCTTTGCAATAACCCTTCATCTTCCATCTCCTGTAGGTCGCGGCGAATCGTTGACTCAGATACATCAAAGTGTTGGCACAGTTCAATTACTTTTACTGTCTGTCCAATTTTCATAAGTTGTAAGATTTCCGCTTTGCGCTCTTCGGCAAACATAAGATACCTCCTTAAAAATGGAATAGTTGCGTGTTTTTGGTCGATTTATTTCAAAATAATGAGTTTAATTGATTGAATATGATTGAATATGATTGTTTATGATTATTATAGATGCGAAATAGAAAAAGTGTCAATTGATTTTCTAAGAGTAGAGCATGTTTTTTTTATAAGAACGATTATTGTAAATACGCCAAGAGTCTCCAAAGTCAATAAAGATAAAAAGTTTCACAAAAAGTGTTGACATAAGTTTACCCCTATGTTATTATAAACAAGTCGCCGATGGGCGGCACGAAAACAGAAAAGAATCATCGCTTCTGAAAAGAAGGCGAAACGGTTAAAAAAGAAACTTTGAAAAAAGTGCTTGACAAACTGGTTCGAAAGATGATAAACTATCTAAGCTGCTTCGGTAGCGGCTCTCTGAAAACTAAACGATGGATAAGTAACAACAAGCCAGATGTGCGGGTTTCGTAAGAAACCAACTTAAATAATTTCTTTATTTTGTAATTAGAG
>NZ_JBVXUT010000006.1:0-247109 GCF_055901755.1 Pelorhabdus sp. sgz311001 | reverse complement strand
ACGATAGCTATGGGGTTCCACCTGTTCCCATCCCGAACACAGAAGTTAAGCCCATATACGTCGAAAGTACTTGGCTGGCGACGGCCTGGGAGGATAGATAGTTGCTGATTTCAAAAAACCACTTCTTTACGAAGTGGTTTTTTGTATTATCATATAACAGCACATCAAAAGCAAGAAGTAGTTTTAGTGGTAAAATAATAAAACGATCTACCTACAATTTATATTGTAAGCAGATCGTTCCTTTATATATTGAATTACAGGCGGTTACTGCAATTCAATACATTCTTCATTTTATGTTTTACCATTTGTTTAATTGCTTCGCGCGCTGGTTTTAAGTATTGGCGCGGATCGAAGTCGCTTGGATTGTTAATGAAGTGTTCACGAATGGAAGCCGTCATGGCTAAACGTAGATCAGTATCAATGTTGATTTTGCATACGCCTGATTTACTAGCTCTGAGTAGCATATCTTCGGGAACTCCCTGTGCTCCGGGAATATTGCCGCCAAAGTCATTGCATTTTTTTACGAATTCAGGCAGAACTGTTGAAGCCCCGTGAAGGACGAGCGGGAAGTTCGGCAGTAATTTTGAAATGATATCTAAACGTTCGAAATCAAGGCTTGGTTCACCCTTAAATTTATAAGCGCCATGACTTGTACCGATTGCAATGGCTAGAGAATCTACACCAGTTCGTTCTACAAATTCTTTAGCTTGGTCTGGATCGGTATAAGTAGCATCTTTGGTATTAACCTTTACAGCATCTTCTACACCGGCCAAACGACCGAGTTCCGCTTCAACAACGACGCCGTGCGCATGAGCATACTCTACTACTTTTTTAGTAAGTGCAATATTTTCTTCAAAAGGATGTTTTGAACCATCGATCATAACGGAAGAGAAGCCGCCATCGATGCAGGATTTACAAATTTCAAAGTCTTCGCCGTGATCAAGGTGTAAAGCAATTGGGAGCTGGGAATCTTCTAGTGCAGCTTCAACTAATTTTATTAAATAGATATGTTTGGCATATTTCCGGGCGCCAGCAGATACTTGAAGAATAAGCGGAGCTTGTTCTTCTTTGGCCGCATCGACAATTCCCTGGATAATTTCCATATTGTTTACATTAAAGGCACCAACTGCATATTGACCTTCGTAAGCTTTAGCAAACATTTCTTTTGTGGTAACTAATGGCATAATATCCCTCCTAATTTTCAATACTTGTTTTATTATAGCACAATTTGGCATGTGCTGGCGACGCCTATTTCCGCTGCAATTTTTGAATTGCTTGCAGCATGTCCGGTGGAATAGGGCAGAATAGTCGTATTATTTCATTTGTTATAGGATGGGGGAAGGTTAATGAGGCGGAATGGAGCGCCTGACGCTGTATAATAGTACGCTGACCACCATATAAATCATCACCTAAGAGCGGATAGCCTAAATGGGAAAGATGGACGCGGATTTGATGCGTTCTCCCTGTTGCCAGGATTAGGCGAAGTAAGGTTGCATTGCGATAGGTTTGTACTACTTCGTAATGGGTCAGAGCTTCTTGCCCATTAGGAGAAACGGTTCGCTCAATAATACTACCAGGTTTTCGCGCAATGGGAGCATTAATTTCACCAGAGCAATCTAATTCACCTGTAACTAGAGCTAAGTACTGTCGCGCGATTGATTTTAAAGAGCTTGTTGCTAACAACTGCTGAATGTAAGCGTGCTTGGCAATAAGCAGTAGACCTGATGTGTTACGGTCCAGACGATGAATTGGATGAAAATCGCTCAGGAGACCTTGCTGTTGATAATAGTACAGTACAAGGTTAGCCAGCGTAGTTTCATGTAAGGTAGAAGTCGGATGGACTAATAGTCCGCTCGGTTTATTTACAGCGAGCAAGTATTCGTCTTCATAGCAGATTGCTAAGGGACCAGCTATTGGTAAGAGTGTATTTTGCGTGGGCATATTGAGAAGGAGTATATCCTGAGGGAATACGAAACTTATTGGTGAAGCGGTCTCTCCGTTTAGCGTGATAGAGCCTGACGCTTTGAGTTTGCGCCAGGCTGTTAGGGAAAATTTTAAATGATATCGAACATAGTCTTTCACTGTTAAGGGTTTTTCATTTAAGGAATAATTTACGATAAATTTTAGCATGATTATAGGATTCGAGTTATTTGCCGAAATATCCTGTTCTAGCCTTATAAGATATAAAAAAACTGCCATTAGGCAGTTTGGCGAATTTAGAGAAGCGTCTGCACCATCTCGATTAGTTCAGCAACGTGCTGTCGTTCCGTTTTTAAAGATTCTTTTAAGTAGTCGCCCATTGGATTATTACGGAATGCATAAACACGGTCAAAGCGGCGGTGCCGACGGATCAGGGATAAAAGTAGCAGAGAAAGCGGTTCTCTAAAATCGCCTAAATTTTCTTCTGGTTCATCGCGCGTTTCATCTTGTCGGAAAATCAGATTCGCCTTTTGAAGAATGGCAGCAAAAGATTCATCATGCAGACTAACCATGTGTAAAATGTCAAGATAGGAATGCCAGTGATTGACTGCAATCTGATCTAAAGCATCACGCATCGTTCCCGCTGTGACTTGGGCTGATTGCAAAGCGGTTTGCATGAGTTCTAGCTGTTCGGCTGCTTCTGAGTGCAAGAGTTTCATATGGTCAAGATCAAGCGTAACAGGCCTTTTTTCACGAAATTTCATTCCCAAACACCCCTTCTTCTGCAATTGCTATATCTTATGCGGCGTCGAAGGTTGTGTGCATGGTGGAATTTTGCGAAGGGATTTAGCAGCAGGTTTTGTAAGGTGCAATAAATGTAAGCATACAGATGGGAATATGCATAGAAACAGCACGACGGCGATAATTTACATTTACAATAATAAAATCGGCACCAATATAACATAAAGTTCCACAGTAGGCCGCACGACTTTTGCAAATTCCTACAGGCCCGCAAACAGAAAAGAGAATTTCATCGCCAAGCAGGCAATTCAGGCGGTCTTTAAAAGTTTCGCGGCAAGACATTTTTGCTACTTTGGGCATGGGAAGCGGCATCGGATATTCACACATCATATCTTTTTCCTCATATTCGCAGCAATCGTCCATATGCCCCATATCATGGTCATGATACCAATGGGGATACTTTCCTTCCATAATTTATAGCCTCCTTTATTTCTTAGGCAAAAATGAAGTGATTTAGCTCATTACTTGGTGTATTCTATGAACATTTATTACATAACGTTCGTGACTTTTTGCCGATTCAGCAGGATTTTGCCCTCGTTGTTGCGAATAACTTTTGAGTGAAAGATAGGCGGATAGGGAGAGTTTTTCATGGATTTTATAAAAAATAGTAACATTATTTTAATCGGTTTTTTTGTTTGGTTGCTTATGGCGCCTCGCATGACCAATCCCCGTTATGGTGAGTTATTTTTAGCGTATACGGCAGCGTTGCTATTTAGCTTGCTGGCAAGCTCTGACCTGCTATTCATTAAACCGACGGCCTTCTTTTTTACTGTCGGCGGGGTTTTTGCTTTCTCTTATGTACTCGCTCGTACGACTATACGAATTACTAGTAAAAAATAAAAGTGCTTTCAGGAGGAATTGATTGATGGCAAAAGATTGTTCTTTTGATGTTGTGTCTGATATTGATATGCAGGAAGTTGATAATTTTGTAAATCAGACGGTGAAGGAAATCGGTCAACGCTTTGATTTTCGCGGCAGTAAATCAACAATTGCGTTGGAAAAGGAAACCATAAAAATTGTAGCTGATGATGACATGAAGCTAAAAAATATTATCGATATACTTCAGAGCAAAGCAGTAAAAAGAAATGTTTCTTTGAAAGTTTTTGATTATGGGAAAGTAGAGCCAGCATCACAGGGCTGTGTGCGTCAGGTGATTACCTTAAAAAAGGGGATCAGTAAAGAAAAGGCTAAAGATGTAATTCAGTCGATCAAAAATAGTAAGCTCAAAGTACAGGCGCAGATTATGGAAGACCAGATCCGTGTTTCTGGTAAAAATAAAGATGATCTTCAGAATGTCATTGCCATGTTAAAGCAGCAGGATTTTGATATTGATTTGCAGTTTGTTAACTTCAGATCGTAATAAAAAAAATGAGCAGCAAAAAGGCAGTTGACCTAAAACAAGGTCAACTGCCTTTTCTTATCTGAGAACTCATGTAAACGTTCTATTTATTCTTTATTTTTAGGGCTCATTCGTTAAGCCAAGGGAATCAAGAAGGCGGAAGCTAAGGCTTAAGATAATGGCGACGAGTGTAGCTAAAGACATGCCTTTTAAGGTAATGGTACCAATCGTAATTGCTGCACCGCTTACGCCGATAATTAAAACAACGGCTGTTAAAATTAAGTTCCTTGCTTTACTGTAATCTACTTTTGTTTCTACGAGCATGCGAATACCAGAAGCGGCAATTACACCAAAGAGTAAGAGCGATACCCCGCCCATGACTGGCGCTGGGATACTTTGGATGATGGCAGCTAGTTTACCGACAAAGGACAAGAGAATTGCCAGAATTGCGGCGCCAGCGATGACATAGGTGCTGTATACTTTGGTGATGGCCATAACACCGATGTTTTCACCATAGGTGGTATTTGGTGTAGAACCGAAGAAGCCTGAAATCATGGTTGATAAGCCATTGCCAAGAAGCGAACGGTCCAAGCCAGGATCCTTCGTTAGATCACGGCCGACGATATTTCCTGTTACGATGAGATGGCCAATGTGTTCAGCAATGACTACGAGAGCAGCAGGCAAGATAATGGCGATGGCATTAAAGTTAAAGGTCGGAGTATAAAATGTTGGTAGAGCAAACCAGGTCGCACTAGCTACTGGCGAGAGATCAACAAGTCCGACGAAAGCGGCAAGGATATAGCCGCCGATTACACCGATTAGAATAGGGATGATTGCAAAGAACCCACGGAATAAGACAGAACCGAAAATGGTTAAAAGCAGTGTAAAGATTGATACTATGATTACTTTGGGATCTAATGTTTTTGCCGTGAGTCCAGCCATGTCAGCGGCGACAGGCGCAAGTTCTAAGCCAATAACAGCTACGATGGCGCCCATAGCGGCAGGTGGAAAAACCACATCAATCCACTTTGTACCAATGACCTTTAAGCTTAAGGCGACAACAGTAAAGACCAGACCAGCTACGATGAAACCACCGAGGCAGGCTTCGTAGCCGTAATTAGGCAAAACAGCGAAGACAGGCGAGATAAAAGCAAAGCTTGATCCAAGATAGGCGGGAATTTTACGTTGACAAATAAATAAATACAAAAGTGTGCCAATCCCATTAAATAAGAGAACCGTTGCGGGATTAACTTTAAATAAAATTGGGACTAAGACCGTTGCACCAAACATGGCGAATAAATGCTGTAAGCTGAGGGGAAGAGTCGTTAAAAGGGGAAGTTTTTCCTGGGTATCAATGACTCTTTTGTTCATATTGTTTCCTCCTAACATCCTTTTGGCACACAATAAAGCCTCTTACTGATGTAAGAGGCTGGTAGTTACACGCACTGGCCGAAGCCAACTCATGTGTACCTTATCAGTCTCTCTGGACTAATTTAAAGGCTACTATTTTTATATAATTTATCATAAAACAGCAGTTTTGTCCAGAAAATTTAACATTAAAAGCAAAAAAATTATTAGTGATTGTTTTTTAATAAAAATTATTATAAAAATACACTAAAAAATTAGAGGAGAATTGTTTTTTTTAGGGAATACCTATAATAGGTAAAACAGAAATATCAGATAGTTACTTTTAAGGAGGGTTTAGACTTATGAAATTGGCAGATGTAGTACAAAGTGGTGAATGGAAAGCTGAAAAACACGTTCCGGTCATTGAAGCTCCTTCCAGCGTTAAAGCTGGTGAAAAAGTAAAAATTACTCTTTCTGTAGGCAAAGAAATTGCCCATCCGAATACGACGGAACATCATATCCGTTGGATTAAGCTATTTTTCAAACCAGCAGATGGAAAGTTTGTTTATGAATTAGGAACTTTTGACTTTAATGCCCATGGTGAGGCTGTAGCAGGTGCAAATCAAGGGCCAGCATATACGGAACCAACTTCAGAAGTTGTTGTGAAATTAACTACTTCAGGGACGCTATTAGCTTCTTCTTACTGTAATATTCATGGACTGTGGGAAAGCTCGCAGGAAATTACAGTAGAAGCATAAGGTACCAGTCATTTTGATAGCCTCGGCTTAGCCGGGGCTATTTTTTTAGGCTTTACTTGAATATATCCACTACAAGGAGGAGTTTGTACTTTTAGAGAGAATATTAATTCTTTGTGATATGCAATTCCGGTTTTAGGAGGTACGAAATGGCTCTTATTGTAAAAAAATTCGGCGGAAGTTCCGTTGCCACACCAGAAAAAATGCTGGCTGTTGCGCGCCGCGTTGTATCAGAGAAGAAGCCTGACGACCGCATTGTTGTTGTCGTTTCAGCTATGGGAGATACAACAGATGAACTCATTGATTTGGCTAAGGCGATTACGGATCAACCTTCGCTGCGGGAGATGGATATGCTGTTAACTACAGGCGAGCAAGTCTCCATCTCCATTTTAGCTATGGCGCTGCACACGTTAGGACATAAAGCAATCTCCTTAACAGGAGCGCAAGCGGGAATTCATACAAGTGATGCTTATAGCAAGGGGAAAATTTTGCGGATTGATACTGAGCGGGTTATGGCAGAACTGGCCAAAGATCAAATTGTAGTTGTGGCTGGTTTCCAAGGTTTGAATCCAGCAGGCGATTTGACGACGTTAGGCCGCGGGGGTTCTGACACAACGGCGGTTGCTCTGGCAGGAGCCTTGCAAGCTGATGTATGTGAAATCTTTACTGATGTGGATGGTGTATATTCTGCTGATCCGCGCGTCGTAAAAAGTGCCCGAAAAATGAAAGAGATTACTTATAATGAAATGCTGGAAATGGCGCGGCTTGGTGCTGGCGTTATGCAGGCTAGATCAGTGGAGATGGGAATGCAGTATCAAATTCCGATTCATGTACGATCTACCTTTACGACAGAGGAAGGAACCATTATCAGGGAGGGATATACAATGGAAGAAAAAGAGTTTATTATTCGTGGCGTAGCCCACGATACAAGCGTAGCAAAGGTTGCTGTTCTTGGTGTACCAGATCAGCCTGGCGTTGCCTATAAATTATTTTCGGAATTAGCCAATCACCATATTGATGTTGATATGATTGTACAGAGTGTACGTAATTCTGATAAAAGCATTATTGATATGCTCTTTACTGTGGCTGCTACGGATGTGCACGCCTGTCGCACTCTAGTAGAAAGTGTGGCGAAAGAAATGGGCGCCCTTGGCGTAACGATTGATGAAAATGTGGCGAAAGTATCGGCTGTTGGTGCGGGAATGCTTGGATCTCCTGGGATTGCTGCTACGATGTTTGGCGCTTTGGCCAAGGCGGGAATTAACATTGGTGTTATTAGTACGTCCGAAATTAGTATTTCCTGTCTTGTGGAAAAGGATATGGCAGCAGAAGCAGTCAATGCGATTCACCAAGCTTTTTTCAAAGAATAAGACTGTAATCGTGTTCATTGACAATATTTTGAAAAATCGCTATAATTAAAAAAATAACGGAATTTTAGTAAAGCGGGGGATTTAGTGTGACATATAGTATTGCCGCGAATCATGCAAAAGGCAAATGTGCAACAGATAATATTTTTGGTGCGAATGCTGCAGCAGTAAAAGCGGTTTCTGAGGTGGGGAAAGAGAAAGTAGCCAATGCTACAATTGGGGCAATTTTAAATGATCAGGAGCAACTCGCTTGTCTGCCAGCAGTGGAAACAGCTTATCGTGCGTTAACCATGAAAGATGTGGTGCCTTATGCACCGATCGCTGGTTTACCAAGTTATTTGGAAGCCGCGACAGCTCTTACTTTTGAAGATCATAAACCAGACGGCTATATGGACGCAATTGCTACTTCAGGCGGCTCTGGCGTCATTCATCATACAATTTGGAATTACTCCGAAATGGGAGATACTGTTTTAACATCAGACTGGTACTGGGGACCTTATAATGTGCTTTGTAAAGATATGCTGCGGAAACTAGATACCTTCACTTTATTTGATGACAAACTGCAGTTTAACCTTGCCGCATTTGAGACAAAAGTAAAAGAAGTGCTGGCAAAGCAGAAAAATTTAATTATTATTATTAATAGTCCGGCTCATAATCCGACTGGCTATAGTCTGACAAATGACGAGTGGCAGAATGTTCTTACGTGCCTGAAAGAAATGGCGAAAGATCCTGATAAAAATATTATTTTACTTGTTGATATTGCCTATATTGATTATGCTGGTGAAAAGAATGAAACCCGCTCTTTTATGAGTCTATTTGGCGGACTGCCGAAGAATATCCTAACTGTCTTTGGCTTTAGCATGTCGAAAGGTTATACCATGTATGGACAGCGTGTAGGCGCGATGATCGGTCTTTCTTCTGATAAAGGCGTGATTCAAGAATTTGTTGATGTAAATCAATATACTTCGCGGGCCACTTGGTCTAATATTAACCGCAGTGCCATGCAGATGCTTGCGAATATTTATAATGATAAAAGTCTGTTAGCGCAAGTTGAAACCGAAAGATCCGCCTTGTATCATATGATTCGAGATAGAGCGGATCTCTTTATGGCTGAAGCGAAAGCGGCTGGATTATATATGCTGCCTTATCGCGCTGGCTTCTTTTTGACGATTCCAGCAAAAGATGCGCAACAGGCTTGTGAATTACTGAAAAATGATTATATTTTTGGTGTTCCTATGGCAAAAGGCATTCGTATTGCTGTTTGCGCCGTCCCTAAAGGAAAAATGGTCGGAATGGCTGCTAAGATTGCTAAAGCTGTGAAAGCGTCTGAATAGAAGTTTTATCCATAGGTAAGAATCGGCTGTCCGGATATACTAAAATTGCAATCTGATTTTAGGTGAGGAGGCTTCCTATGGGATATTATAATGATAATATTGTAGACGATACGATATTTGAATTTCCGAAGAGTGGTTTTTGGCTGCTTCATGTTGTCGGATCGCTATTTTTAGTGTGGCTGGGCATGCGGTTTGCCATGCGGCGCATGCCTCTGGCAATTATCGCGTATCGTCTTTTGAGGCTGTTACGGTCCTGGTAAAAAGATGAACCCTGTCAAGGGTTCATCTTTTTTCTTTAGGATCTTAAAGAAATTAGCTTTGATGCGATGGGGGAGAAGAAAATGAAGCACATTATTTTTAGACATGGTAACGAACAAGAAGAATATACCTGTCCGCTCAATTTATTAGAATTAAGCCGAAAAAAACAAGCTGGTTATGCAGCACAGATTGTCGCTGCTTCTGTAGATCATACACTAGTTGCTTTGCAACAAGACATTGTAGAGAGTAAGGAGATTTCTTTTATCGATATGACCCAGGAAGCGGGGATTGCCGTTTATCAGCGCAGCTTGGCTTTCGTGTTGGTTGTAGCTGTTTCGGAAATCTTTCCTGACGCTCATGTCACAATTGAGCATGCAATCAGTAATGGCCTATATTGTGAAATTCATAAGGCCGAGGAATTGACGGCGGAAGATGTGGCCGTACTGGAAGAAAAAATGCAAGAAATTGTTGCGGCAGATAGACCGATTTTGCGAAGCCAAGTCCCACTTGCTGAAGCAATTGCCTTTTTCACAGCAAAAGGGCAACAAGAACAAGTAAAATTGATGAAGCAAAAAAATGCTCCCTTCGTACAGATTTTTTCCTGTGGCGATGTTATGGAGTATGACTCAAGCGCTTTTGTGCCTAGCACCGGTTATTTGAAGCTCTTCGCACTGCAGTTTTGGCAGCCAGGTCTGATTATTCGACACCCTTTAGCGAAGGCGCCTGATACATTACCGCGTTTTGTTCCTCAGCCAAAATTGTCAGAAGTTTTTTTAGAAGCTGAAGAGTGGGGCCGGATTATGCACTGTAGCTATGTCGTTTCCTTAAATGAACAAGTGCTAGAGGGGCAGGCACAAGATTTAATCCATGTAGCAGAAGCGCTCCATGAAAAGAAAATAGCTCAGATTGCCGACTTTATTTCCGCCCATGCTCATCAAGTCAAGGTCATTTTAATTGCTGGGCCTTCTTCGTCAGGTAAGACGACTTTTGCCCAACGTCTCGGTGTGCAGCTAAGGGTAAATGGTCTTAGACCTGTGCCGATTTCGCTTGATGATTATTTTGTTGAGCGCGATTTAACGCCAGTTGATGAAATGGGTGTGGTCGATTTTGAAAGCCTCGAGGCAATTGACCTTGCTTTATTTAATAAAGATTTAGCTGAGTTGCTAGCGGGAAAAGCGGTAGCAGTACCAACTTTTAATTTCTTCACAGGACTTCGCGAATATAATGGACGAATTTTACAGATTGAGCCAGATCAACCTTTGATTATTGAAGGCATTCACGGTCTGAATGAGCGGCTCACACAATCGGTAGCTAGACAACATAAAATTAAAATCTATGTAAGTGCTTTAACACAGTTATCAATTGACAGGCATCACCGTGTGGCGACAACCGATGCCAGGCTGCTTAGGCGAATCGTGCGGGATAATGAATTTCGCGGCCACAATGCACTCCGATCATTACAGATGTGGTCTTCCGTGCGGCGTGGCGAAGAAAAAAATATTTTCCCGTTTCAAGAACGAGCTGATGTAATGTTTAATTCTTCGCTGATTTATGAATTGGCCATACTAAAGAAATATGCCGTTCCCTTATTGGAAGAAATTTCTTCCGAGGCTGCTGAATATACGGAGGCGCGGCGATTACTTAACTTTTTATCTTATTTCGTGGGAATAGATGAAGACGCAGTTCCACCGAATTCGATTTTACGAGAATTTATCGGCGGTTCCTGTTTTTTTGGCAAGTCCTAAAAATATATTCAGAGTATAACAAGCAAAAAAAAGGGGTGTCTCGTAGCGAGACATCCCTTTTCTATAAGAATTTATTGAAATTAGTTATTTCTTCGGTGATAAGGTGCGGCTAAGCAGTTTTGACATAGCGCTTTCGCCTGTTGTTAAATCGGGTACGGTGCCTTCTTGTAAGCCAAAGCGGCTAAGAATTGCATAGACCTGGGTATTTTCTACGGGTGTTTTAGCATGAGAAGCGTTTCCGTAGTCATTTACATACTCAGTGCCAGCATCAGGCGGAATGATCCGCGCTGGCCCGCCAACACAGCCGCCTTTACAAGCCATGCCTTCAATAAAATTTGCTTCCGGAGCGCCAGAGGTTTTAAGCGCTTCTAATAATTTTTGAATTTCAGGAATCCCATCTACTTTTAAGGACTGCAGTTTTTGTGCTCGCTGCGGTACGAGCCGTTCCACCGTTGTGGCTACGGCTTCACTTACGCCGCCGGTCCGGCCGTAGACGCGACCGCCCCAGGAAGCTTGTGGATTCTCATGATCTTCTTCTTTGGCAGGATCTACTTCAGCGGCATCAAAGATTGCTTTAAGCTCTTGGAAAGTCAATACAAAGTCGATGGCGCCTTGCAGCTCAGGGATGAGGATTTCCTGCTTCTTCGCAATGCAAGGTCCAATGAATACTACTTTGGCTTCAGGCGTAAACTCTTTAATAACACGACCTGATGCGATCATTGGCGAAACGGAAGGAGAAATTTTATCAATCAGTTCAGGAAATTTATTTTCAATGAGTTTAATCCAGACCGGACAGCAACAGCTAGTAATGAGAAAATCATTTTTTTCTTTAACATGCTCGTGAAACTCTAATGCTTCTTTCATGGTTAGTAAATCGGCGTAGAGCGCTGTTTCAACGACATCAGTAAACCCGATTTTTTTAAGAGCCGAACGTAATTTTCCTGCCGTGACTTCCGGACCAAACTGACCGGCAAAGGCTGGTGCTACAGACGCGTATACTGGCGCTTGGCTTTCTCTTAGTAGTTTAATGAGCGGCACAAATTGAGAGTTTTCTGCTAATGCGCCAAAAGAGCAAGAGGTAACACATAAACCGTCGCCGATACACTTATCTTGATCAATTTGAATACGCCCTTGTTCATCCGTCGTAATGGCTTTTGTGGCGCAAGCGGCAATACAGGCCCGATCATCAGGATCACAGTGGGAACAGGCGTCGGCATCAGTGATCCAAACTGGGTCATAGTTGATTCCCATAAGAGCTTCTTCATCGTTCGGGCCGGTAATTTGATCACTGTCATGAGGCGGCAGACCCATAGCACTGCGAATTTGATTGGCTACTTGCTTTCTTGTGTATTTGTCTTTATATTCATCTTGCAATAAGGCGGTTAATTCATCGCTTTTTTGGTACAAAGTGCCCTCCCAAGCCGCTTTGGCGACTTGATAGAGAATATGGGGGCGAAGTGTTAAGGACGTTGGATTTGTTGACATAAAGCACCTCTTTTTATACCACAGTTGCGGTAGATTAGTTTTGCTTCTTATAAAATACTCTTCGTTTCATCGGTTTTCCTGTTGCGTAATAAAAGTAATTTTGTTATTGTAAATAAGGTCTACTAAAAAACGATATAAATTGGTGGTGTGTTTGTGCTAGAAAAGCAAACGACAGAAAATCAACTCAAGAAAGAATTAGGCTTTTTTTCCGCGATTATGCTTGTGATTGGTATGGTAATTGGATCTGGTATTTTCATGAAGCCAGGCAAAGTTATTGCAGCAGCAGGTGACTCGACTCAGGCGCTCATTGCCTGGGGATTAGGCGGTTTGATTACTTTAGCCGCAGGTCTTACCATTGCAGAGCTTGGCGCGCAAATTCCCAAAACGGGCGGTCTTTATACTTATTTAAGAGAAGTTTATGGTAAGGTCATTGGCTATTTGTTTGGCTGGATGCAGACGATTGTTTATGGCCCGGCTACGATTGCTGCCTTAGGTCTTTATTTTTCTTCCTTGTGTATTCCCTTTTTAGATCTGCCGGAATTTTACAAGACGCCGCTTACGGCAGCTGTACTTATTTTTTTGACGGCCATGAATGCGTTAGGTTCTAAATATGGCGGCGCGATTCAAACCGCGGCGACAATCGGCAAACTGGTACCTATTGTACTCATTGCGCTTTGTGGTATTTTGACGGGAACAGGTAATGTTTTGGCTATGCCGAGCGGTTTGTCGTCTGCCAGCGGTATGGGTACGGCTGTACTTGCCACTCTCTGGGCTTATGACGGCTGGATTGGCGTAACTTATGTAGCCGGGGAAATGAAAAATCCCGCTAGAGAATTGCCCAAAGCAATTTTTCTTGGTTTAGGCATTGTGATTGCTGCTTATTTATTTGTGAATCTAGCTTTACTCAAATTATTCTCAGCTGCTGATATTGTTGCTTTCGGTACGAAGGCTGCTGGGCAGGCGGCTATAGTGCTGTTTGGCAACTACGGCGGTCTGCTCATTAATCTAGGAATTTTAGTGTCTGTTTTTGGTGCGTTGAATGGCTATATTATGACGAATGCCCGAGTACCCTTTGCTATGGCGCAGCAGAATCAATTACCTGGTGCTTCTGTTTTGAAAAAAGTGCATCCTAAGTGGGGCAGCCCGGTCAACGCTGGCTGTTTTCAGCTAATCATGGCAGTTGGTTTCGTTATGGCCGGTGATCCCGATCGGTTAACTGATTTAGCGATGTTTGCAATTTGGCTGTTTTATATTTTGGCCTTTTTAGCAGTCATTATTCTTCGCTGCCGAAAAGGAAGTTCTCATTTGACCTATCGTGTTCCCTTATATCCAATTGTTCCCCTGATTGCTATTTTGGGGTCTATCTATATTGTGGGCAGTACTTTGGTGAGCAGCACCACCGATTGTTTGTATTCTATCGGCGTAACTTGTCTGGGAATTCCTGTTTATTTTTGGCTGAAACGGCGTGACAACGCATAAGTTTTAGCACGATGGATAAAAGGTTGTTTTTTGGATAGTCTAGAGAGCAGGAGGCGGCATAATGGAAACCTTTTGTTCTCTTTGCAATGGCATAGAATCTAAGCTCGTTACTTGCGATTATTGTGGTCAGATTATGGTAAATCAAGGGCGGCTTGTCGATTATTACGGACCCTACAGTCCCTATACGTCGCAGGATAGTGAAGGAAGTTGTGTGCATCTTTTTTACTGTCCTTACTGTCGCAATGATCAGCGGATCGCTATTCCCTTAAAAAATTTAAGTTCTCTGTCACTTGCTGAATAAAGTAACAGGAAAGGACAGACACTAAGAAAAAAAGAAAGGGTGATAGCATGGCGAATCCGTTAGTGACCTGTACTGTAGATCAATGCACCCATTTTATGCCTGGCGATCAATGTATGGCTTCCCGTATTAGTATTTATAATGATGAGGAGAAGCCCCAGTCTGAGAATTGCCAGGATACGCAGTGCAAATCCTTTCATAGTCGTAAAACAATTGGTGATACCGTTGGCGCACTTCATAATGCAAACATTGCCGGGACTGTATCAGCGGCCTTTATGGATGAAACACAGATTACTCCCAATGTGGAATGTTTTGTGAATAATTGTCGCCATTGGGCGCGAGAAAATATCTGTGAAGCGCGGGAAATTCAAGTTGCCGGACGCAATGCCGGTAAGACACAAGATACAGATTGTGAAACCTTTGAAGCGAAACATTAGAAAAAAATCCTTCCAGCCTCTAAGGCGGAAGGATTTTTTTAGTTTCTTGGTTTGTTATGAATGAGCATGGTGCAGGCTATCGCGCTTGGTAAAGCAAATAGCGTTAACGTAAAAGCTTGTTTTAAGCTGGTCAGATCGGCAAGATAACCAGTCAAAGCGGCACCGAGACCGCCAAGGCCGAAAGCCAGTCCTAGCATCATACCTGAGGCCATAGCGCCGTTTTCTGGCAAAAGTTCCTGCGCCCAGGTGATGGAAGAGGGGAGCGGACTTTGCAGTGTGGCGCCGCTTATAGCCAGACAGATCCAGGTCAAAGCCGTTATTTCAGAGGCAGTAATAAAAAAATAAGAGGCGGGCAGGCATAGGGCCAGGGCTGCTACTGTGCTGATTTTGCGACCAAAGCGATCGCCCATATAACCGCCAATGAGGCCGCCAACAGCGCCGCCTACTAAGAAAACGGTTAATAGATGACCGGAATCCGTTGAAGTAAGTCCCTTTTGGGCTAAAAAGATTGGCAGAAAGGTCGGAATGGCTACTTGCGGCCAAGCTCTAAGTCCCATGGCTAGATTCAGTTTTAACAGATCCGGCGAAGTATACCAAGGTCGTTTTTTGGTTGCTGTGGCTAGCGGTGTCTGATGTGTTTTGATATCAATTTTATGGACGCCGCAGCTAAGATACAAGGCTGTTAAGAGAAAACCAGGAACCATCAGCCACGGAAGAGAGGAAAAACCAAAAACGAGGAGAAAGTAAATAATAATTGCCGGTGCGAAGGCAAAGCCGAAATTACCGCCGGCAATAAAAATCGACATGGATAGATTTTTACTTTTTTCTTTTGTTACTTTACTTAACAAAAGTGACGCAAGCGGATGAAAAAAAGAAGACGCTACGCCCGAAAAAAGTAAGGCCAAAAGCAGCATGCTATAAGAAGAAATATAGTTTACTGTACAAATAAAAAAAGCGCTTAAGGGAAGAGTGAGTAGAATAAACGTAGTTTTCCCCGTTTTATCAAGATAAAATCCGCAAATAGGCTGTAGAATATTAGAGGCTGCGGAAAAAACCATGACGAGAACACCACTAGATGTTAACGATAAGTGCAGCGAAGCAATGACAAGCGGTAATAATGCTGGCAGAAAGTTCGCGTAAAAATCACTTAGAAAATGACCTGCCGTCAATAAGGGGAGATAAATCGAGCGAGATTGCGTTTGCATAGAATGCCCCTTCCTTAGTGATGATGACAGGTGCAGTGAGGACCGTGAACATGATGCGCTTGTTTTGGTTTAATATTTCTTGCGGCCAGCTCTTCTTTAAGCCGTCCCTTAATGGAATCAAGGTAAAGGCGGCGTAAGGCCGTTTGTTCGTTTTTTTCTTCTGGCGTTAAACCAGATTCTTTCTGCTTTTTTGCTAATTCATTAATTCGCTGAATGATTTCCGGAGTTATCATTCGATCACCTCTTTTTTACAAGTTCTTTCTTACAAATACTATCAAATGACTGTACTTTAAGCAAGTCATATCTATAGGCGGAATGGCCCCAAGGTAAACATTCAAGAAAAAAATAAAATAAGTATACAAAAAAGTCTATGGTTTTTGCTGAAAAGCAAGTATAATAATAAAGTCATCGTTTTAAAATAACACATTTGTCTGCGGAAAGCGCAATTACGAAAGGCATTTTGGAGGGAATTAGATGAAAGCCGTAATTACAATTGTAGGTCAAGACCGTGTCGGTATTATTGCCAAAGTGAGTACCATACTCGCCGAAAAAAAAGCTAATATCTTAAATATCAATCAAAACATTGTGGAAGGCTTTTTTAATATGGTTATGATTGTCGATGTAACAGAAATGGTTGGCAGTCTAGTGGAATTAAGAGATATCCTAGCGGCGGAAGGCAAGGCTATGTCCCTTGATATTCGGACGCAGCATGAGGATATTTTTAAAAGCATGCATACTATTTAAGGCGAGAGATAAGAGGTGCTATTGTGCTTACCATACAGAAAATTTTAGAAACGAATCGTATGATTCAAGAAAATAATCTTGATGTAAGAACGATTACTATGGGCATTAGTCTGCGTGACTGCTGTTCCAGTGATTTAAAGGTTTTTTGTCAAAATATTTATGATAAAATTACGACCCGGGCGGAGCATTTAGTCAAAACGGGTGAAGCGATTGAAGCGGAATATGGCGTACCAATTATTAATAAGCGTATTTCTGTTACGCCGATTGCGATTGTGGCTGAAGGCTGCAAAGCCGATTCCTATGTCGCTGTGGCACAGGCTCTTGACCGGGCGGCGAAAGAAGTCGGCGTTAATTTTATCGGCGGTTTTTCGGCCCTTGTTGATAAAGGCTATACGCCGGGGGATCGCAAGCTGATTGCTTCAATTCCCGAAGCCTTAAGTATTACGGATCGTGTTTGTTCTTCCGTAAATCTTGCTTCGACGAAAGCCGGTATTAATATGGACTGCGTGAAGCAAATGGGAGAAATTATTAAAGAAACAGCTGAAAGAACAAAAGACCGTGACGCTCTTGGCTGTGCTAAGCTTGTGGTCTTCTCGAATGCTGTAGAAGATAATCCCTTTATGGCCGGAGCCTTCCATGGCGTGTCCGAGCCAGATATGGTAGTCAGCGTAGGGGTTAGCGGTCCTGGCGTTGTGAAACGAGCTTTGGAGGAAGTTAAAGGCTGTGATTTCGGCGTTGTCGCGGAAACTGTTAAAAAGACAGCTTTTAAAATTACTCGTGTGGGACAGCTTGTGGCGCAGGAAGCCTCACGTCGTCTCGGCGTTCCCTTTGGAATTATTGACTTGTCCTTAGCGCCGACGCCAGCGGTAGGGGACAGCGTAGCGCATATTCTCGAAGAAATGGGCTTGGAGAGTTGTGGCGCTCCTGGTACGACAGCAGCTTTGGCCTTATTAAATGATGCTGTAAAAAAAGGTGGCTTGATGGCATCTTCTTATGTTGGCGGTTTGAGTGGCGCTTTCATTCCGGTTAGTGAAGACGCCGGTATGATTGACGCCGTAGAAAAAGGCAGTTTATCGCTAGAAAAGCTAGAGGCTATGACTTGTGTTTGTTCGGTCGGTCTTGATATGATTGCTGTTCCTGGTGATACGACGGCAGCGACTATATCGGCGATTATTGCCGATGAAGCTGCGATTGGCATGATTAATAATAAAACAACGGCTGTCCGGTTGATTCCTGTTCCTGGCAAGGGGGTAGGCGATCATGTGGAATTTGGCGGTCTGCTTGGCCATAGTCCGATCTTAAAAGTGAATACCTTTAAGAGCGATGAATTTATTGCGAGAGGCGGCCGCATACCGGCACCTGTACGGAGTCTGACGAACTAACCAGCTGTGGTAAAAACTGCTTCCCTCTCGAGGTGGAGCAGTTTTTATTTCTGTAGTTGACATCAGATAAAGGAGAAAGGCAGTGGGAAAATGAATAAAAAGATTCGCAGTGAAATTTTAGAGCGGCTTGAGAATGTTTATGGCCATACTGAAACGGCTTTAGAATATTCCACGCCATTTGAGCTGCTTATTGCTGTTATCTTATCAGCACAGTGTACCGATGTGCGCGTCAATATGATTACAAAACGACTATTTCCCGCTTATAGCTCACCGGAAAAAATCTTAAGTTTAACACAAAGCGAGTTGGAAGAAAAAATTCGCGACTGCGGTCTCTTTCATAGTAAAGCAAAAAACATCTTAGCTGCTTGTCAGCTCTTATGTCAGAAGCATCAAGGTCAGGTGCCAGATCAGTTTGACGAACTGCTTGCTTTACCCGGCGTTGGCCGAAAAACGGCGAATGTGATGCTGAGTGTCGCTTTTGGTAAAGCGGCAATTGCTGTAGATACCCATGTGTTTCGTGTGGCAAATCGCTTAAAACTAGCTGTAGGAGATACGCCACTAGTTGTCGAACAAGGTCTTATGAAAGCAATTCCTAAGGAGAAATGGGGCGATGCGCATCACTGGTTGATTTGGCATGGCCGTAAGGTTTGTAAGGCTCGTCAACCACTATGTGCGGCTTGTCCCTTAACAGATTTATGTCCGAGTAGTATACGTTAAAATGAGAAAGGCAAATCACTTTGCCGCTATAAAGGGGGAGTTTCCATGTTGTATCGCAAAGCCGCTTTTGGTGATGTGGAACAAATGCATAAGTTGATTAATGAGTATGCCGAACAGGGTCTTATGTTAGGACGAAGCCGCAATGTTCTCTATGAAACACTGCGTGATTTTATTGTAGCAGAGGAGAACGGTCAAGTTGTTGGCGTGGGGGCATTGCTCATGGTTTGGGATGCCTTAGCAGAAGTAAGAGCCTTAGCTGTATCGCCTGATGTGAAAAAACAGGGAATTGGTCGCGAAATTGTTCAGCGTTTAGTAGCAGAGGCCAGAGAGTATGGCGTAAAAACAGTATTTACTTTAACCTATCAACCGGGATTTTTCGGTAAACTTGGTTTTACCGAGGTGACGAAAGAAAGTCTTTCCCATAAGGTTTGGAAGGACTGTATCAACTGTCCTAAATTTCCTAACTGTGATGAAGTTGCTATGGTTTTACCATTAGAATAAAATGAAATACGAAGCATAAACAAACGAAAAATCCTGCCAGCAACAAGGCAGGTTTTTTTCGCGAGAGGAGCTGGGCTTTGTGCATACCTTATACTGTCTGCCTATCGGGCAATCCTACCGCCAGCGTATGTTGCAAGAGCTGTTGGCAGAGGGGTGCGATTATGGCAATGAAACTAGAAATAAGTTGTTTATTCTGCCTAATTCCACTTTATTTGAACAAGCATCGCGTGAAGTGCTTGCAAAAGATCCAGCTTGTTTGGAACGAGTGCGAATTCTAGCTTTTGACACTCTCGTACAGGAGATTCTTGCTAAGGCCGCTATTGAGCGACGGGCAATGAGTCGCATGGCTCAGGAGTGTTTGGTAAAGCAGATTATTGACGATCTGATCGGCGAAGGACAACTGCATTATTTCCAGGAAATGAGGTCGTTCCCTGGCTTTATTCGTACAATTACTAGTCTGATTGGCGAGATTAAGCGAAGCGCTACCAGCCCTGCGGAGTGGCTGGCTGCGATAACCGCGAAAGAAGGCAGTCCAGAAACTCACATAAAAGATTTTGAACTGACGATTATTTACCAAAAATATCAACAGAAACTAGACGAATATAAGCTGCTTGATTTAGAAGAATCCTATTTTTTAGCAAGTCAAGCGTTACGTGATCAGCCCGAACTGTTTACTTATGAGATTTTGTACTTTAGTGAATTTTATATTTTTACTCCCTTGCAGCAAGAACTTCTTGATGTATTAAGACAGCAATGTGAACTAAAGATTGCCCTTGCCTATGAGAAGAATCGGCCCGAAATTTATGGTCCTGTAGAAAGAACCTATACTTTTTTAGTTGGGGCTGGTTTTGCCGTGGAATGGGTCGATTTATCATCGGAGCAAAACCGCAGTGACTGTCTTAACTCGCTTATACAAACTTTGTTTACGGAACAGTCTATAGAAAAAGTCGCGGCTCCTTGTATTGAACTCGTGACAGCGCCCCATGAAGCCAAGGAACTGGAACTTGTCGGCAGCTATATAAAAAAGCAGCTGATTAACGGTAAACGACCTGATGAAATTGCTATCTTGATTCGCAGTGACGAAAAATATCCTGGGCTGTTTGCCTTATGTAAGGAACTTTCCCTTCCCTTAGACCGTCGACGCGATGAGCCGCTTATGAACCAACCGCTGCTAAAACTGCTCTTTGATATTATTGCGGCTCATATGGACGGTGGGTCGAAACAAAGCGTAAAAACTTTACTAGACTCTGCCTTTATAGCCAATCGATATGGCTGGGACAGGGAAGAACTGCTGCAAAAAGCGGCAGGAGTACGTCTTTATCAATGGCAGGATTGGCTTAAATGGCTTCAAGCTTATCCCAAAGAAAGACAAGGATTTCTAACACTTTATGAAATCATAAAAACGATGCCTCAAAGGGCTCGAGTTAAAGAGTTCGGCGCGACTTTGAGCACGTTAATGATAGAGCTTGTACCTTTTACTAGCCTAGGCCGACTCTATCGCGAGGGTTTACCGCTAGAACGATTTAAAGCGGCTGTTTTGTCTTACAAGGCAATTATTAGTGGTCTAGATACTTTATCGGAAGAATTAGTTGCTGTGGGGCAAGGGGAATCAAGCTTGACTTTGGCTGAATATAGTAAGCTATTAAGCCAGTTTTTCAGCTTGCAGAACATTACGCTGGAAGAGCCGTTTTACGGTGGAATTCAAGTACTCAGTCCGGCTGAAGCAAGAGGCGTTACCTTCTCTACGGTATGTCTGCTAGGACTGACCGAAGGCCATTTTCCCAAAGCCGTGCCGGAGAATTGGCTGTACAATGATCACGAAAGACGTCTTTGGAATGAACTGGGCGTCAGCTTGCCCACAGCGGCAAAACGGCGGGAAGAGGAGAAGTTTTATTTTACGGTAGCCGTTGCTTTGGCGAAAGAACGTCTATATGTGAGCGGCATTGAAAATCAAGAAACCCTTCCTTCACCTTTTTTGGCTGAAATCGATCGTTTAACAGAGATTCCACCCAAAAACAAGCGTGCTGTTGCCATTGATGAAATTTTCCCTGACGATTACCGCGAAATTTATAGCATGAGGCAACTACAACGCAAGGCTTTGTGGCAAAGACGCAGCGAGCTGTTGTCAGAAGACGAACGACTAATTGGCGAAGCGTTACTCCTACGGTTTCCTTTACCGAGTGTAATTAGGAATGAAGGGGCGGCAGAAAGTCGTCGACATGACCAAGAAAGTTTATTTGGCGGTTTTGTACCAAACTGGCATAAGTGGCAACAAGAGGCAATCCGGTCAAAGATTTGGAGCGTTTCGCAGCTTGAAACGTATGTTAGATGTCCCTTTGCCTATTTCTTGACATATTTACTTCAGCCGGAACGGATCGAGGAGGCTGGGGAAACGACAGAAGCTACAGCCGCAGGCGAACTATATCATCGTACTTTAGCACAGTTTATGGGGCGATATCGTCAGCAAAAGCTCGTGGCAACTGAGATAGACAAGTATGAACAAGAACTATTAGCAGATTTTGCGCAGATGCGTAACCTTAGTGAGCAGGAAGGTCGGTTTTCTGGCGGCAAATTATGGCCTTATGAGGCTAATGCGATGGCGGATGCTTTGAAGAAATGGTTGGCCTATGAAGTAGCAAAACAGAGCGAATCTGATTTGGCGCTTCGTCCTGCTTATTTAGAATGGAGCTTTGGTCTCAAGTTGCAGCCTGCTTCTGATGCTGCCTCGCTAGAAATGCCGCTTATTTTAAAGCGAGAGAATGATGAGCTAGCTTTATGTGGTAAGGTGGACCGGATTGATACGACGGGAGAGCGTTATGCTGTTTATGACTATAAGAAGTCGTCGGTTCCTGCGGCCAAAGATACGTTTAAAGCGAAGACGGACTTGCAATTACCACTTTATATTTTAGCTGTAAGCGAGCTGCTTACAGCTAGGACACAAGGTGTTATAGGCGGCGCTTATTATTCCATTGAAGGTGCTCTGATTAAAGATGGATTGTGGCGGTCTGAGTGTAAAAATCAGTTCGGTTCCATAAAAATTTCCAGTCAATGTTTGTTGTCAGAAGACGATTGGCATAATTTTTACGAAGAATTTACGGCGCAGCTGTTTAAAATTACGGAACAGATTGACGCTGGCTTTTTCCCCGCCATGCCGCAGCAATGTTCTAATTATTGCTTAGGACAAGGAATTTGCCGACAAGGAGGTGCCTTATGAAGCAGTTTACGCCGGAACAACAGTTAGCGATCTTGACACTAGATCGAAATGTGGCGGTAAGCGCTGGCGCTGGCGCTGGTAAAACGAGGGTGCTTGTCGAACGGTATATGAATATTCTTAGGCAAAAAAAAGCTTCCTGTGAAGAAATTATTGCCATTACTTTTACGAAAAAAGCGGCCAAGGAAATGCGCGAGCGTTTGCGCGTTTCGTTAATAGAAGAATTGGCTGCCAGTGCTTGGGATGAACGAGCCTATTGGAATACTCAAAAGAGTCGTCTGGAATATGCGCCTATTTCTACTTTTCATAGTCTTTGCGGCCGAATTTTACGGGAAAACCCCGTAGAAGCTTGTCTTGATCCCAATTTTTCCGTTATGGAAGATAGCGAAAATAAAGTCCTGTTACAAAAGACGGTTGAAACAGTCATTTTAGCGGCGGCTGATCGAAAATCACCTTGGTTAGCTAGTTTACTGCAAGAGTTTTCTTTGCGAACTTTATATAAAGAACTGCCGCCTTTATGTGAAGAATTGCAGGCGGCAGGTTGGTTGAATGAAGAGCTGTCAACACAGTTAGCGGCACCTTATGAAGCAGAAATTGCACAAATGGCAGCTAGAAAAATAGCACTATTGCAAAGCGTTACTGCTTTGGTTGGCTATGCCGGGGAGTTAAAAGCTGGATCAGCCGGGCGCGGCAAGCTGGAATGTCTTGGCGAGAAGCTTGCAATGATTGCACAAAAATTGGAGCTGCTTGACGCTGATTTTTTGTCTTTTTGGCAAAGCGAAGTGAAGGAAACGTTAAAAAACATTCGTTTAAGCGGCGACGCCAAGGCGGCAAAAGAAGAAATGGAAGAGGCGCTAGGGCTTCTGGCGGCAACGATGGCTTGTCAAACTGCTTTAATATTAATTCCGTCGCTGGCCGCTTTCTATCAAGAGCTTCATAATGTATGGAATCAGGCGAAAACGGTGCAGCAATCTCTTAATTTTGCTGATTTGGAGTTGAAAACTTTACAGCTTTTGAAAGAGTATCCTGATATTTGCCAAAAGTATTGTCAAAAATATCGTTATTTGATGGTCGATGAATTTCAAGATACCAATGATCGGCAGCGAGAATTTGTTTATTTATTGGCTGGCGGAGATTCTAAAATACTTTACGGCCATAAACTGTTTATTGTGGGGGACCCAAAACAGTCGATTTATCGGTTTCGTGGCGCTGACGTACAGGTTTTTGAAAAAGTACGAAAAGAAATCGAAGCGAGTGGTGGTGTCTCGCTGGCTTTGGATACGAATTTTCGCTCACAAAGCCGCTTAGTTGCTTTCGGAAATCAGCTTTTTGATCGCCTGTTTGCTGGTGATACCGTCGTTTCTTTTCAGCCCACAAAGGGGCATAAAACTTGTGATGGCCAGGAGAATTTCGTCGAATGGCTGATTGCTTTTAAGCCAACAGAAGAGGGAGAGCTTTCCGACCGGCAGCTAGAGGCGGCTATGATTGCCAAGCGTCTCAAAGAATTGACTAGTGAAAAAAGAGTGTATGATGAAGCGGCGCAATGTTTTAGAGCCGCTAAATATGGTGATATGGCGATTTTGCTGCGGGCATTTACGGATATTGCTTTATATGAAGAGGCCTTGCGACAGGCCAAGATTCCTTATTACGTAGTGGGGGGACGCGGCTTTTTTGCGAAACAGGAAGTAATTGACCTCATTCATCTTTTGCGTGTATTGCAAAATAGCTATGACGAACAGGCGTTTATTGGTTTGCTGCGTTCCCCATTTTTTTGTGTACAAGATATGACATTGCTTGCCTTACGAAAGAACCATTCATCTTTGTGGCAAGGGCTGCTTCATTTTGAGGAGCTTTTCGACTTGCCAGACGAAGAAAAACGTGTTTGTGAAGCAGCCAAAGCGTTATTAGTGAAGCTGAAAAATTCTCGTGGTTTTTTGCCTGTACCGGAACTGTTAGAGCAGGCTCTTGCAGCAACTCATTATCGTGAATTCTTATTTAGTCAATTTATGGGACAACAAAAAGCCGCCAATGTCGATAAGTTTTGTTCCTTAGTGGCGACTCAGGCGGCGAAAGGCGCTTGTTTATCAGACTTCTTGCTGTATATTGATGACTTGCTGCGGCAGGAAACACAGGAAGCCGAGGCCCAGATCGAAAGCGAGTCAGGCAATACGGTAAAGCTTTTAACAATTCATAAATCCAAGGGGTTGGAGTATCCGATTGTAATACTGCCTGATTTGCAGCGACGCTTTACAAATTCGGCTTCTAAGCTGTTGTTTACAGCAGATGAACAATTCGCTGTTGCTGCGAAGAGTTCTTGGGGGATGAATAGCTTATATCTTACTTTGCAAGAAAAGATCAGCTTACAGGAAAAATGGGAGCTAAAACGGCTATTTTACGTGGCGCAAACACGGGCCAAAGATTATTTTATTTTATCTTCAGTTCATGATGAAAAAGGTATAAAAGATATTAGTGAAAAAAATTATAGTGAATTGAATAGCTGGCATCAATGGCTGTTAAAAGCTTTGAATCTTGCGGTAATTTCGGTAGATAATAAAGTGATTTCACTTGCCGATGAACTGCTATATCTGCATTTTTATGAACCAGAGGAAATGACTATAGAGGCGGAAGCTAGTTCCGTTTTGTCTGATAAAACAGTAGATTTAGCCTGGGTCGAACAAAATCTTCAGCCGCTGCACAGTGACAAAGCAGGCATTGAGCCGTTTTTCTCGGCTGCAATGTTAGGCCAGTATCAATTTTGTCCGCGGGCTTACTATTACTCTTATATTGCAAAGATTCCTGATCAACGAGAATTCCTGGTTAGCGAAGCTTTCAATATTTCCCTAGGGGGAGAGACAGCGAAACTAGCAGTACCAGCGGCGTTGCTGGGAAGCTGTGTTCATAAGTTTATCGAACTATATCGTCAAGGGCCACTAGCAGCTTCTTTAAAAAATGCCGTAGAGTTTACAGCGCCAGAAGAGTTGCATGAAGCTTTATTTGAGGCCGCTCTCCCCCTCTGTGAGGCTTACTGCAAAAGCTCTTTTGCTAGGGTGGATTTGGCAAGAACGTATCACAATGAATGGCACTTTACTACGGCGCTTCCTGGTTCACCGCCTTATTATTTTCGTGGTGCCATTGATCGACTAGTTGAAACAGAAACGGCTTTGGAAATTGTCGATTTTAAAACGGATGCTTGCGGTGATACACGGATCACTCCTTGGAACGAACATTATCAATTTCAACTGCAACTTTATAGTTGGGCAGCAGCAAAGCTACGCTGCAAAAACGTCGCAAGCGCTTCACTTTACTTTTTGCAAACAGACACTGTAGTACAAGTTGATCCCATCTCAGTGAATGAGTTTGAGGAAAAACTGCGTGAGGATTGTACTTTTCTGCTTCGTCATCGTGAAGAAGCAAAGTATTCTTGTCGGCAGCAAAATTGTCCTTATTGTTTGCATCGGTATTTTTGTCCAAGTGCTGAGTAAAAGATTGAAAGGATAGATACAAGAAGCCTGCACTTAATGAAAGTGCAGGCTTCTTGTTAATCAAGTATAATTTCTTGTCCTGGATTTACGATGCTAACAAGTGATGGCGTTGCTTGTTCTACTTTTTCTTTAAATTCTTCGGGTGATTGGGCAATGACCGGCCAAGTGTTATAATGGATAGGGACAACTTTGCGCGGGTTTAAAAGCTTTACTGCTTCTACTGCATCATCAATGCCCATGGTATAATTATCACCGATTGGTAGAATGGCCCAATCAATTGCTTGCAGACGACCTAAGAGAGCCATATCGCCAAATAGGCCTGTATCGCCGGAATAATAGACGGTTGTGCCGCCGAATGTTACAATAAAACCAGCTGCATGTCCGCCAGGAATTCCAGAACCATGAAAAGCTGGTGTAATTCGAACTTTACCAAAATCAAAGGTGCGAGTGCCGCCGATATGCATGGGATGAGCCTTACAGCCTTCGTCAGTGCATTTATGAGCGATTTCCGCGGTGGTGATCACAAGCGCGCCTGTGCGTTTGGCAATCGCTATTGCATCACCTAGATGATCGCCATGACCATGGGAGATAAAAATATGGGTGCAATCTATTTCATTTATTTTGGCAGTTTGAAACGGATTTTCGCTTATGTAGGGATCAAAGAGAAGCGTGTGTTCACCGTCTTTTAAAGCAAAGCAGGCATGACCGTAAAAGTGAAATTGGACCATTTTCATGAGCCCTCCTTTGAAATAATGTATAGTAGATTTCTCTTTTTCGCGATAAAATCCTTGTTTTAGCTGTTAGATTTTTTTACCGCCGCATAACTACAGAAGGAATTTTTTTACAAATGACCGAATAAAGCCTAACAAAGCATTGAACTTATGATAGAGGAGTTGACTTCATGGTCATCGAAGTGCGATTACATGAAATGTTAAAAAAATATGCGCCGAATAGCAATAGCGGCATTCTGACAGCTGACGTAGCTGAGGATATGACTGTAGGGGAATTGTTGCAGGAGTTGGAACTGGATGAACAAGAAATTCAACGTATGAAGGTGAATCATGAGGCCTGTACGGCAAGATTTATTTTGCAAGATGGCGATCAGCTTGATTTATATCCTGATTAAAGGCGGGAAGAGAAATGGAATTCACTCATTTTAATAAAGATGGGAAAGCCCAAATGGTCGATGTAACAGCGAAAAATGATACAGAACGACTTGCTGTTGCGGAAGGTATTATTACTATGATACCCGATACGCTAGAGCTGATTCAAGCTGGTAAGATTGGCAAAGGCGATGTGTTGGCCGTAGCCCAGGTAGCTGGTATTATGGCGGCGAAACGTACAGCGGAACTTATCCCTATGTGCCATCTGCTGCTTTTGACAGGCGTGGATTTAGAGTTTACTTTATTGCCAGAGGCCGCGGCAGTTCATTGTTTAGCAAAAGTGAAAACCTATGGTAAAACTGGCGTGGAAATGGAGGCTTTAACCGCTGTTTCCGCAGCTCTTCTTACGATTTACGATATGTGCAAGGCTGTTGATAAGACGATGGAGATTGGCAAAATTTCACTGTTGAAAAAAGCGGGCGGTAAAAGCGGTTTGTTTCAGAAAGTGGGGTACGAACATGTTTAGAATTGGAATTCTTACAGCAAGTGATAAAGGAGCGCGCGGTGAACGACGTGATGAAAGCGGGGAACTCATTCAGTCGCTTATTGCTCATTTTGGCACGGTCATAGCTTATCAGATTGTTGCGGATGATCAAATGGAGCTACAGCAGGCTTTATGTCAGATGGCTGACAAAGAACAAGCGGATCTCATTCTAACGACAGGGGGAACTGGTCTGGGGCCGCGCGATGTGACGCCAGAAGCCACGCTTGCTGTTATTGATCGTCAAGTGCCAGGGATTCCTGAAGCCATGCGAGCCAAGTCGCTTACGATTACCCCACGGGCGATGTTGAGTCGGGCGACAGCAGGACTGCGCGGCCGTACGTTGATCGTAAATCTTCCCGGCAGCCCGAAAGGCGTGAAAGAATGTCTTGAAGTGATATTGCCAACCTTGCAGCATGGTTTGGAAATTATGCGCGGTGACGCGACAGAATGTGCGAGAAGTTAACAGTTTTATCATTTTTAACAAAAAAACAATAAAATAGTGTTGACATATAAGCGTCTTTTTGATAAACTTACAAACAACGAAATGCGATGAACAGAAGAAGTAAGATAGCGTAAAGTTGCAGAGAGTCAGGGGGGGGTGAAACCTGATACTTATTCTATCTGAAATACATCTGGAAGCAGCAGGCCGAACTGTAAGTAGGCTGAGCCGGAGTGCCACCGTTATCAGAGGCTAAGGTATCGGCATAGGCCCGTACCTGAATGAGCGGCTTGCATAGCAAGCAGGGTGGTACCGCGGAATTAACTTCCGTCCCTGATTTGAGGGATGGGAGTTTTTATTTTACCCAAAAACAAGTAGGAGGCTAGTATATTATGATTATTGTAATGAAACCAGAGGCAAAGGAAGAGGAAGTTCAAAAAGTAGTAGCAAAGGTTACGGCAGCAGGTTTAAAAGTCCATTTATCACAAGGTAGCCTTCGGACGATTATTGGCGTCATTGGCGATAAAAAGGCGATAGCCGAGTTGCCAGTGGTGGTAATGAAAGGTGTAGAAAAGATTGTGCCTGTGACAACAAGCTATAAATTAGTCAGCAGAGAATTTCATCCGGAAAATTCTGTAATTACAGTAAACGGTTTTGAAATTGGCGGCAAAAATCTAGCTGTTATGGCCGGGCCTTGCGCTGTAGAGAGTGAGGAACAGCTACTAGAATCAGCAAAAATCGTTAAAGCGGCAGGAGCTCAGTTTTTACGGGGCGGCGCTTACAAACCGCGCACATCGCCTTATTCTTTCCAGGGGCTGGAAGAAGAGGGGCTAAAATATTTAGCGAAAGCAAGAGAGTTGACGGGTCTTTCCATTGTCACCGAAGTCGTAGATAGTCACTCTGTACCTGTTGTTAGTCAGTACGCCGATATTTTACAAATCGGGGCAAGAAATATGCAAAACTTTCAGCTGCTTAAAGCGGTGGGAAAAGCGGATCGACCAGTATTACTAAAACGCGGCATTTCTGCAACGATTGATGAGTGGCTCAATGCAGCAGAATACATTTTAAGCGAAGGAAACAGTCAGGTTATTTTCTGTGAACGAGGAATCCGGACTTTTGAGACCCATACGAGAAATACCCTTGATTTAAGCGCTGTAGCCGCTTTAAAAGAGTTAAGTCATTTGCCTGTTATTGTCGATCCGAGCCATGGAACAGGTGTCCGTAGCTTAGTAGGACCGATGGCGAAAGCCGCGATTGCCGCTGGCGCTGACGGATTAATTATTGAAGCTCATCCCAATCCAGCAGAAGCTTTGTCAGATGGTGCGCAGTCTTTAAATCCAGAAGACTTCCAAAGCCTTATGGACAGTCTTAATAAAATTGCTCAAGCTGTAGATCGGAAGCTCGTATGAAAGAAAAAGTGATTGCCATTCTTGGGCTGGGGCTGATTGGCGGCTCTATCGGGCTTGCCTTGACAAGAAAGTGCGATCAGCGGCGAATTATTTTGGGCTGGGATCAATCGCAAGAGGTAATGGACTGCGCTGTGGCGAGAGGAGCCATTGATCGCACCATAACAGCATGGGAAGATCTTGCCACAGTTGACGTCATTTTCCTTTGTACTCCCATGCAAAGTATTTTGCCTTTGGTAAATGAGATACGACCCCATATAAAACCAGGTGCTATTTTAACAGATGTGGGCAGTGTGAAAAAATGCCTCTATGAAGCTTTAAGCAGTCCGACAGAAGACTTTTATTATATCGGTGGCCATCCCATGGCGGGAAGAGAAAAAAGCGGCATAGAAGCAGCTCAGGCCGATCTGTTTGTTAATAAACGCTATATCTTGATTCCAGCAGATCATGTACCGACAGAGGCAGTGGCCCTTTTAAAAGGACTGATAACGGACCTGGCAGCAGACATTTCATTTATGGCGCCAGACAGCCATGATCGCTATGCTGCCGTTATTAGCCATCTGCCCCATGTAGCAGCCGCTGGTCTAGTCAATACGCTAGGCTGTTATGAAGAAAGTGAAGAAATTCTTAATTTGGCTGGCGGCGGTTTTCGTGATACCACGCGAATTGCTTCATCCAATGCGATTATGTGGACAGATATCTGTCTCACTAATAAAGCGGAAATTATCACAAGCCTAAAAAAATATCAGTTGGTTTTAGACCAACTGATTGATTCGATCGAGCAAGAAGAAGAGACTAGTATAAAAGAATTTTTTGCAGCGGCAAAACAGCGCCGTGATCGGTTGTTAGATTGGTGTGATACTAAGAAATCTATCTAGTTACCCGACTCCAGTTGAGATTGATGATTTGTCCCATCAACTTTTTCCCCGCTAAATCAGGATGGAGTCCATCTAGGCCGTAGTATTCGGGCAATAAGCCATCAGGACCAGTCATAAAGGGTTCAATATCAATAAAGTAAGGCTGACTTCTGATGAAACGGTTTACTTCATGAAACTGCGACTTCCAATTTGGTGAGGTTTCTTCATTAAAAGCTCGGTTAATATTATCGGGATTGATGGGAGGCAGCGTTAGAAAGATTGGCCGAATTCCATTTTTTAAACATTTATCACGCATTTTTGCCAAATCGCTAATAACCTGGCTGGCTGGTATGCCACCGCGTAAGCTGTTAGATCCTCCCATAATGATCAGATATTTAGGATGATACGGCAGAACATCCGCGTCAAATCGCGCTAGCATAGATTCTGATGTATCACCGCTTTTGCCTAAATTGACTGTAGGAAACTGAAAATAAGTCTGGTAACTGTATTCCCAGTCGGAGGGGGAGTAGGAAATAGCGCCACCGCCATGCGTAATGCTATCGCCTAAAGTCGCACTGTAGGCGCCTTTACTTAGATCGACTGTAAACGGGGCGCAATCTGAATATTCACCGACTGGAGCTCCCGCTTCATCAAAGCCTCTGACTCGCCAGTAGTAGATGCCTGGCTTGCTGCGTGGCGTTTCATCGTAGCAGTCATTGCCTGTTGTTACAAACTTTGTATCAAGGCGATAAGGCGATGGCGCTACGCCGTTGGAATGATCCGGTTGGCTTAGAATTTCTACTTCATAGCCGCTAACTCGCTGCAAGGGAATCCAACTATAGACAGGGTAAAGCGGTGTAGCCATACCATTTTGATTGAAAAAATTGTTAATTATAGGATGTAAAACTTCTTTTTTATTATGGTCAATATGAAGCTCTGTTGCATCGGAAAAAACGCCGATAGGATTGCCATAATAATCAAGGGCTCGTACGCGCCAGTAAAAGGTCGTTTCCGGTCTATCGCTTACGTCTAGTTGGTAACCGTTTGTATAGACTTCTTGCGTACTAAACAGATGATGGGCCGATAGTGCCGAGCCATTTGGATTTTCCGGCGGACTTGTGAGAATTTCTAATTCATAGGATACAGCTGTGGAAATGGCTTTCCACATAAGAATCGGTGTATCAGAGACGATTTGATTCTCGACTGGCTTGAGTGGAACTGGTTTGTAATAGTTTGTATCAGGTTCTTGCGTATCATATGCTTTGACAAGCGAAATGACATCAGAAGGAGCTCCCAGCGGATGTTGCAAGAGACCAATCGCTGTAACCCGCCAATACGTATGGGCTTTCAGTAAAGGATCAATTGTAAAATGATTCGTCCAACTATAAAAGCTTGTTAAGGTTTGTACGTTTTCGCTGCGGTGGGGATTGGTGGGATTGCTTGTTAAAACTTCAATTTTATATAATACGGGAATAGGGAGCCGCGTCCAGTGTAATACAAGTTGTTCCCCTTCGAGTGAGGCCTCTAACTGTGGTTTAAAATGGGTAAACCCCAAAAAATTAGTCGCTTCCAGTATATAAAAACATAGGATAATCGCGAAAAGCGTAATGAAAAGACGTTTTATCAAGAATCAATGCACCTACTTTGAACGTTAACTTATTATAGCAATATCTACTTTATATTATCACAATTTAGTCGCAAATGACTATGAAAAGCTTGATCAATGGAAAAACAAGGATTTTGGCACTGCGCCAAGCCTTGTTTTTTCTTTTTTACCAAAATTTCGTCATAATCTGAGCAGGAAACAGCCGAGAAAGCGGGAAATGAAATATAAGAGATAGCTGCTCACTTATAAAGGAAAAGCGAGGAGTTACAAATGACGCAGGAAGATCGTCTATTAGAATTAACAAAGCTCAAGGAAGAGCTGGCTGCTGCGAAAGAAGAGGTCCGAAAGGCTAAGTTGGCTAAGGATGAATTTTTGACAAATATCGGTCATGAAATTCGTACTCCTCTAAACGGAATTTTAGGAATGAGCGACTTATTGTTGCAATCGGAACTAGTGCCGCAGCAACAGGAGTATGTCGCCATGATTTATGAATCGGCTTCCTTACTATTAACGATTCTTACGGAGTTGATTGATTATTCGGAGGCGGCGGCCGATAAACTGATTTTTGACACGCGCTTATTTCAACCACGCCAGATCATGCATACCATGCATGCGCTATTGCAGTCGGAAGCGGCGGCAAAAGCGTTGGAGCTAGCGTTTCACGTGGATGAAAATGTTCCAGAGCAGCTTGTTGGCGATCCTGTTCGCTTACAGCAAGTGATTTTGAATCTTGCTGCCAATGCAATAAAATTTACAAGCCAAGGGAATATAACGGTGTCGATGAAGGCTGTCGATATTCAAAGCAATTGTTTGTGGTTGCGCGTGACTGTTGCCGATACGGGAATTGGAATTGCGTCGGAGGACTGTGAGAAGCTCTTTGCGCCCTTTGTGCAGGCCGACGGTTCCTCAACACGCCAATTTGGCGGTACAGGCATGGGACTTGCTTTATGCCGCAAATTTATTGAAAAAATGGGTGGGAAAATCGGTGTTGCTAGTGAACTTGGCAAGGGATCGTCTTTTTGGTTCGTAGCGCCTTTTGGCATAGAAGCGGTTAATTTATTTGCTTTTGATTCTTTGGGACAAACTACTTGTTTGCTACAGGATAGAGCAGTTGAACTCGGTCAAATTGAGGCTCTGCTCACACTAGAAAATTCTGGCACTGAGAATTTTGTTTATGAATTGATTACCATATATTTACAAGAGGCGCCAGCGAATTTTTCTGATCTTGCGGTAGCTTTGCAGCAAGAAAATAGTAAAGAGTTTATTATATTGCTTCATAATTTAAAATCAAGTAGTACTAGCTTGGGAGCTAGGCGCTTTAGTCGCTTGCTGCAACAGATGGAACAATGGGCGAATCAAGGGAATTTCGCCGAATGTCGTCAGCATTTTGCGGCGCTAGAAAGTGAGTTTCAGCAAGTGTATAAAGAATTAGAAGATTTGGTTTCGAATAAACAGTCAGTGCAGTTGCCTGCCAAGGAAAACGAAACATGAAAAAACGTGAGGTGATTCCTTTGTATAAGATTTTAGTTGTTGATGATGTAAGGTTGAACCGCCGATTGATTTCTTCTGTGCTTAGTACTTTGGAGTCTGTTACATTTTTAGAAGCGGAAGATGGTTTTAAAGCAATGGAAGCTTTGGAACGTGAGCCTATCGATTTAGTTATTCTAGATTTAATGATGCCGGGAAAAGATGGTTATCAGGTTCTTGAAGAAGTGAAAGCAAACGAAGACCTTAAAGATATACCAGTGATTGTTTATTCGGCGATGGACGATATTGAAAGCATTGGCCGGGCTCTGGAATTGGGTGCTTACGATTATTTTACTAAGCCGCTCACACCGCAACAAATGAAGGTGATTGTGCCAATCAAAGTAAAAAATGCCTTGGAATCTTATTCCCAAAAGAAAGAACTTATGTCCATGCAGGTAAAAATGCAACTTGAAAGAATGCTTGCTAACGTATTTCACACAATGCTCATGACCGAAGTGAAAAACTTTCCTTCCCTACAAATGTTTGGTAAGTATGTACCTTGTCAAGATATTGGCGGCGTTTTTTATGACTGTGTACAAGAAGGAAATAAGGTTTGGTTTATTATGGCGGAGATGTCTGGTCAAGGGGTCACGGCGGCCATGACAGCAGCTATGGGAAAAATAGAATTTGCACATTCAATCAAGGCAGGTCGTACTCCGGCGGCTGTTTTAGAGCAAATGAATCAGTCTTTTTATCAAATGTTAAAAGGCGCTCAACCTTTTAATGCTTTTGTCGGCGTCATTGAAGGTGAGACGCTTACCTGGGCTAATGGGGGGAACAGTTATCCGTTGTTTTATTCGGCCAAGACTGATACGGCTTTGTGCCTACACCAGGAAAGCTGTTCAGTGGGTCAACAAGACAATGTTCGTTATCAGGAAGAACAGCAGGCTTTTCTGCCTGGAGATATGTTGCTTATTTCTACCGAGGGACTTTTTGATGCGATGATTATCGAAGAAGAAAAAAATATTGGTGAAGATCTACAGCGCTATTTCATGAGTTATAAATATTTACTGCATTCGAATCCACAAGGCTTTTTTGATACTATTTTAAACTTAGTGGGGAATGTGCAGAATCAAAAAATTCGCGATGATATTGCCGTAATGGTTTTACAGGCCAAAGCTTAGTCGCAAGAAATATGACAAACAGGGCAAACTTTGTTGTTTGCTCTGTTTGCTTTTTCTGTTATATGTCGTTTATAATACAATTTATGAGGTGAAATGTCAGTGAATATAGTTTTATTTCAACCAGAAATTCCCGGAAATACTGGGAATATTGCTAGAATGTGTGCGGCCACAGGTTGCAGTCTTCATCTAGTGAGGCCCTTGGGATTTTCAACAGATGATAAGCATTTAAAACGAGCTGGACTTGATTATTGGCATCTTGTTGATGTGTTTTATTATGATTCTTTTGCGGAAGTCGAAGCGAAATTTCAAGGCCATCGCTTTTTTTTAAATACAACAAAAGGGCAGAAAGCCCATAGTGAAATTGCCTTTCAAAAAGAGGATGTCATTGTTTTCGGTCGCGAAACAGCAGGTTTGCCGCAAGAAATTATGGATCGTTATCCTGATAGTTGGCTCAGGATTCCGATGATTGAAGACGCACGGTCGTTGAACTTGTCGAATGCCGTAGCTATCGTAGCTTATGAAGCGCTTCGTCAGATTGGCTATCCTGGTATGCGCTAGAAAATAAAGCATAGGCTTTTATAACTTGCATATATTAACAAAGCAGAATATTGGGGGGAATCCAGTGAGCATTTATGATAAAGCGCATGAATTAGCTCGATTGCTAAATACAAGTGCGGAGTATCAAGCACTTGTCGGAGCCAAAAAGGTTTTAGAACAGGATAGTAAGGCCCAAGAACTTGTACGGGATTTTTTAGCGAAGCAAATGGCTTATGAGTATGACCGTATGACGGGGCAACCGTCAACGGAAAAAGAGGCAGATTTACAAAAATTTATGGAAGTTTTGATGCTGAATCAGACAGCAGCGCAATTTTTGCAGGCTCACTTTAAGTTTCAGCGTCTTATGGCCGATATTTATAAAGTATTAGGTGATTCTATAGCTGAAGGAATGGATATATTTGGAAAATTACCGCGCTAATCAAAAATTTAAGGCAGAGCTTCAAACTGCATTAGTAACAGGTAAAGTTTTATTTGATGAACCGATGAAAGATCATACGACCTTTCAAATTGGCGGGCCTGCTGATTATTTTATTTTGCCAGGCAGTCAACAAGAAGTGGCAGAAGTCATGCGAATTACGGCAAAGCATCAGATTCCTGTTACGGTGATTGGTAATGGCAGCAATCTGCTTGTTCGTGACGGCGGTATTGCTGGGGCTGTAGTTGCTTTAGGCGATAATATGGCATCCATGCAGGCTAATGGCGACACAATTACCGTGGGAGCGGGAGCTCTTCTGGCTGATGTAGCAAAATTTACTGCGACTCAGAAGCTTTCTGGCGCTGAATTTGCCATTGGTATTCCCGGAACCATCGGCGGCGCAGTCTTTATGAATGCTGGAGCTTATGACGGAGAGATCAAGGATATCGTTTTTTCGGTTTCGGCAGTAACGCTTGATGGTCAAGAAATCGTATTGTCTCGACAAGAATTAGCATTTGCCTATCGTCACAGTATTTTTCAAGAAAATCATGCTATTATCTGTGAAATTGTTTTATCTTTACAAGTCGGCGATTCAGCGGCTATTTTGGCAAAAATGGCGGAGCTCACTGCTCGGCGTGAAGCAAAGCAGCCACTTGATATGCCAAGTGCCGGAAGTACTTTTAAACGTCCGCCTGGGCACTTTGCTGGTACGCTGATTGAACAGACTGGGCTGAAAGGGTTTCAAATCGGCGGTGCCGCTGTTAGCGAGAAACATGCTGGTTTTGTAGTGAATTGCGGCGGAGCCACAGCGACAGATGTACTAAATTTGATTGCCGCAGTGCAGCAGAAGGTACAGGCGGCTCACGGTATTTTACTTCAACCAGAGGTACGAGTCATTGGACGCCCTTAATTTTTACGGATTGAACTTTGGCCATGAACGGTTTGCCGTTCATGGTTCTTTTTTTGGGGAAAAGGGAAAAAAGTCTTCTTTGTCGAACTTTTCAGTATAAAGTAATAGGAAAGCAAAGATTAGACGGTAAAGGAGTGGTTATAGTGAAACTTACTTTTTTAGGCGCAGCAATGATGGTAACAGGCTCATCCTATTTACTGGAGGCCAATGGAAAACAGGTGTTAATTGATTGTGGCATGTTTCAAGGCTCAAAAACAATCGAAGCTCTCAACCGCCGCCCCTTTCATTTTATGCCCAATACTTTAGATGCTGTAATTTTAACGCATGCCCATATTGACCATAGCGGACTTTTGCCGCGTCTTTGCCGCGCTGGTTATGGCGGTAAAATCTACGCAACTCCTGTTACAAAAGAGCTGTGCTCAATTATGCTGCCTGATAGCGCTCACATTCAAGAATATGATGCCGAAATTTATAATCGCAAAGGCAAACGGCTTGGACGGCCAGAACTGATTCCCTTGTATACGATTGATGACGCTTATAACTGCTTAAACCAGTTTTCATCTGTTCCTTATCGGAGTGAATTTGAGGTCGCTTCAGGCATTCGTATTGTGTTTCAAGACGCGGGTCACATTTTAGGTTCTTCCCTTTTAGAAGTTTATGTGACCGAAGGTGAAGAAACGACAAAACTGGTTTTCTCCGGCGATTTAGGGCAACCTGATCAACCGATCTTAAAAGACCCTACCTATTTAGAACATGCCGATTATGTCATTACCGAATCGACTTACGGCAATCGGGTTCATGAACACTATGATCGAGAAGAGCGGTTGGCCGAGATTATTCGGGAAACAGTAGAGCGAGGCGGCAATATTATTATTCCCGCTTTTGCCGTCGGGCGAACGCAGACGCTGCTATACTATTTACAAAAACTACTTAGAGAAAAGCGGATTCCAGATATTCCTGTGATTATTGACAGTCCTTTAGCGATTGCAGCTACTAGTATTTTTCTTCGTCATTCGGAAGATTATGATGAAGAAGCCTATGAATTATTAGTGGCTTCAGGCAAGGGGCCAGCGGATTGGCCGAACCTACGGTTTACGAAAACAGCGGAGGAATCAAAAAATATTAATACAATGGATCAATCAGCTGTCATTATTTCAGCCAGCGGCATGGCTGATGCTGGGCGGATTCTTCACCATCTAAAACATAATTTGTGGCGAAGCGACTCAACGGTTCTTTTTGTAGGGTACCAGGCGCAGGGAAGTTTAGGGCGTCGGATCATCGAAGGGGCTAAACGCGTTAAAATTATGGGGGAAGAAGTCGCTGTTAAGGCGAAAATTTGCAATTTAGAAGGCTTTTCAGCCCATGCTGATCAACAGCAACTGCTTCATTGGCTGTCTTCTTTTAAAGAGCCGCCAGCTGGTGTGTTCATTGTTCATGGCGAAATTAACATGTCAGAGCCTTTTGCAAAAGTGGTAGAGGAAACGATTCAGGCGCCTGCCTATATCCCTGCCTATGGTGATGCCATTACCATTACAGGCCGTCACTATGAAGTGAAGGAATCCGATATTGTTATTGTGGACCCTGTTGTGCGGCAAGTGCAGAGCGCGCTTAAAGATATGGAAGAAGAGTATCGTGAGTATAAACAAAAATTCGAAACAATTCTGCTTAAGGAACCAGCACAAGCCGGTAAAGTGCTCGGTCTTATTTCGCAAGTTCGCGGGTTAATGAAAAAGTTTTTTGCTAAATAAAGACAGCGTTTTTGAATTTATGACGGATTTTGTGTAAAATTTTACGGGAAACAATTGACAGAAGGGCAAGAAGTATACTATATTGATATTTAAATGAAACTAGAAAGGATGCTAGGTGGCACAGCATCCTTTTCTCTTTTGTACTTAGGAGGTACTTATACATGAAGCGCGAAGACTTGAGAAATATCGCCATTATCGCTCACGTTGACCATGGCAAAACAACATTGGTAGACGCCATGCTTAGACAAAGCAACGTATTTCGCAGCAATGAACAAGTTGCGGAACGAGTAATGGATTCTAATGATTTAGAAAGAGAAAGAGGCATTACAATTCTTTCGAAAAATACGGCTGTTATGCATGACGGCGTGAAAATTAATATTGTGGATACTCCTGGCCATGCTGATTTTGGCGGCGAGGTAGAACGTGTATTAAACATGGTTGACGGCGTACTTCTGTTAGTTGACGCTTTCGAAGGCCCCATGCCGCAGACGAAATATGTATTGCGCAAAGCCCTAGAACAAAAACTAAAACCAATTGTTGTCATCAATAAAATTGATCGTCCTGATCAGCGCGTAGAAGATGTCGTTGATGAAGTTTTAGAACTCTTTATTGAGCTCGATGCAGATGACGAACAGCTTGACTTCCCTGTTGTTTATGCAACAGCACGTGAAGGCATTGCCAAAATGAGCATGGATGATGATAATAAGGATTTAACGCCGCTATTTAAATTGCTCATCGAAAAAATTCCGGCACCGGAAGGCGAAATTGATGGTCCTTTGCAGATGCTTGTCACTACACTGGATTACGATGATTACGTCGGAAAAATTGCTATCGGTCGTATTATTCGTGGTAAAATGATGGCTGGACAAAATGTCGTTGTTCTAAATGGTGATGTTTCGAAACGGGAACGAATTGGTAAGGTTTATACTTACCAAGGTCTGAAGCGCGCTGAGGTTTCTGAAGCGGCGCTTGGCGATATTGTTTCTGTTACAGGAATCGCTGATATTAATATTGGCGTAACGATTGCTGATCCGGAAAATCCTGAGGCTTTGCCGACAATTAATATTGATGAACCGACCTTAGCGATGGTCTTTAGTGTTAATAACAGTCCTTTTGCCGGACGGGAAGGCCAGTTTGTTACATCCCGTCATTTGCGCGATCGTTTGTTTAAAGAAATCGAAACGAATGTAAGCTTACGCGTTACAGAAACAGATAGCCCTGATTCGTTTGAAGTGGCAGGCCGTGGCGAATTACATTTGGCAATTTTGATCGAAACAATGCGTCGCGAAGGTTTCGAATTCCAAGTAGGAAAACCGCGCGTGTTAAATAAAATGATAAAAGGTCAGCTTTGTGAGCCAATGGAAAATCTGACTATTGACGTACCACAGGAATTTATGGGCGCCGTTATGGAATCGCTCGGAACAAGAAAAGCAGAGCTCGTTAATATGGTGGAATTGTCCGGCTATTTGCGTATGGAATTTATCATTCCAGCTCGTGGCTTGATTGGTTTCCGTTCCGAGTTCTTGACAAATACGAAGGGCAATGGCATTATGCATCATTTGTTCCATGGTTATGCTCCTTTCAAGGGAGAAATTCCAGGCAGAAAACGTGGCGCTCTTGTGGCTTTTGAACAAGGAGAAACGACAGGCTATGGCATTTACAGCCTACAAGATCGTGGAATTATGTTTATTATTCCAGCGCAGGAAGTTTATGAAGGCATGATTATTGGCGAAAATACCAGAGAACTGGATATGGACGTGAACCCTTGTAAGAAAAAACATGTAACAAATATGCGTTCCAGTTCTTCTGATGAAGCGATTCGTTTGACGTCGCCGAAAATTTTAAGTTTAGAACAGGCTCTTGAATATATTAATGATGATGAATTAGTGGAAGTTACGCCGAAAAGCATTCGTTTACGCAAAACCGTTTTAAATCGTCAAGCTCGCGGTCGGGAAAAGAAAAAATCCTAAGGATTTCTTTTCTTACCGTATTTATGGCAGGAGAGATTCTTTTTATCGCGAATTATATTAAGAAATGGCGAAAGATTGAGCTAAGTCGCAGCTGATTTTTAGGAGGCGAAACAATTATGGCTCCTTCTCTATGGGATAAGGTAAAACAATATATTATGCCCGAGAGTCTGAATGAATTATCAGAGGAGAGAGAGCATCGCCTCAGGCCTCATTCTCTTGTGCTGCAAGAATCTCCCCAGGGAAAAATGATTGTACTTTCGCCTGCTATACTTGAGCAGACTTGTTCCTACGCCGATTGGCTACAAGATGGTTCAGCCCTGCTAATCAATTATGCGGGACTGCAGCAATATGAGCAACAGACTATGCATGACTTTTTGCAAGGCGTATGTTATGTGCTTCACGGACAGGCTCAAATCATTTCAGATGAAGTGATTTTGTATGTGCCGGAAGGAGTAGCGGTTTCGTGTGAAAAGGCGTTAGATCGCACCTCTTTCCATGATTTATTTGCTTTTAACAGTCCGATTGCAGTCCAACGTCTCGGATTGCAATAAGATAAAATCTGAACTTTTGAACAGTACTGCTCGCGAGGCAGTGCTGTTTTTTCATACTGCAATATAGCATTTTAGTGTAATGGAGGTTTCTATGGCAGGAAAAACAGAAGGCGAGCAGACTCCCTTTGTTCATCTTCATGTTCACACAGAATACAGTTTACTTGATGGGGCCAGCCGCATTGATCGACTGATCAGCCGGGCGAAGGAAATGAATATGCCGGCGATTGCCATTACTGATCATGGCGTGATGTACGGTTGTATTGATTTTTATAAAAAAGCCAAAAAGGCTGGTATTAAACCAATTATTGGCTGTGAAGTCTATGTAGCGCCAAAGTCGCGGTTAGAGAAAACGACAAGAGAAGGCGATGCCTATTTCCATCTGATTTTACTAGCCGAGACGAATGAAGGCTACCGAAACTTAATTGAGCTGGTATCACGGGGGAATACAGAGGGATTTTATTATAAACCGCGAATCGATCGCGAATTGCTGCGGCAGTATAGTAAAGGGATCATTGTACTGAGCGCCTGTATTGCCGGGGAAATTCCTGCCCAGATTTTACGAGGAAATTTACCGAAGGCGGAAGAGATTTTACAAGAATATCTTGATATTTTCGATACAGATCATTTCTTTTTAGAAATACAAGATCATCGTTTGCCAGAAGAGAAAACGGCAAATGAAGCATTGATTCTTTTGGCAAAAAAATATGGTCTTGGCTTAGTCGCTACGAATGATATTCACTATATTCAGCGGCAGGATGCGGAATTTCATGATGTGTTATTATGCATCCAGATGGGAAAAACGGTTGATGAACCAAATCGGATGCGGTTTCCTAATGATCAATTTTATGTAAAATCAGGCGAAGAAATGGCTGCATTATTTCCTGGTCAGCCGGAAGCGCTAGCGAATACCTTAAAGATTGCCGAACGCTGTCAAGTGGATTTTGACTTTGATCATTATCATTTACCGGAATTCCCGGTGCCGGAAGGTTATACCGCTCAATCTTATCTTCGCCTGCTTTGTGAAAGAAATTTAGAGCGCTGTTACCAAAGTGTAACTGATGAAATAAAAAAACGTCTCGATTATGAATTATCTATTATTCATGATATGGGTTTCGATAGCTATTTTCTGGTTGTGTGGGACTTTGTGGACTATGCCCGGCGGAATGGAATTCCCGTAGGACCTGGCCGCGGTTCAGCTGCCGGCAGTGTCGTATCATATCTTCTCCGAATTACCAATATTGATCCATTGCAGTATGGATTGCTTTTTGAACGCTTCTTAAATCCAGAACGGGTTACCATGCCTGATATTGATATTGATTTTTGCTATGAAAAACGCGGTAGGATTATTGAATACGTAGCTCAGCGTTACGGTGCGGATCATGTAGCCCAGATTATTACTTTTGGTACGATGGCGGCAAAGGCCGCAGTACGTGATGTGGGCAGAGCGTTAAATCTTTCCTATGGCGAAGTTGATAAGATAGCCAAGTTGATTCCTAACGAACTTGGCATTACTTTAAAAAAAGCGCTTGTTCAAAGTCATGAACTGAAAAATCTCTATGAGACAAATGAAGAAGCCAAAAAACTCCTTGATCTAGCTCAGGCGGTAGAAGGACTACCGCGGCATGCTTCGACTCATGCAGCGGGACTGGTTATTGCTAGGCAGCCTTTAACAGAATATGTACCGCTCCAAAACTCCACTGAAGGTTTTTTAACGACGCAGTATGATAAAGATTTGATTGAAGAACTCGGTCTGCTTAAGATGGATCTGCTGGGATTGCGTACTTTGACTGTGATTGGCGACGCTGTTGATTTAATTAGAGAAAATCATGACAGCGCTTTTGACATTGAGGCCATTGCCTTAGCGGATGAAATAACTGCTGCAATTTTAGAAAAAGGTGAAACTTCGGGTGTCTTTCAAATGGAATCATCAGGCATGACTCATTTAGTCAAGGAATTAAAACCTAGTTGCTTTGCCGACCTTATTCCCCTTGTAGCCTTATATCGACCAGGGCCATTAGGCAGTGGTATGGTAACAGATTTTATTGAAGGACGTCATGGCCGCAAAACAGTGAAATATTTGCATCCGTTGCTTGAACCCATTTTAAAGGATACTTTTGGTGTTATCTTATATCAGGAACAGGTTATGCAGATCGCCTCTGTGCTTGGTGGATTTACTTTAGGCGAAGCAGATCTTTTGCGGCGCGCCATGGGGAAAAAGAAACATGAAGTTCTTATGGCCCAGAAAGATCATTTTGTTCAAGGTTGCATCAATAATGGACTTGAGAAAGGTTTTGCGATTGAAGTCTTTGATTTGATGGCTCATTTCGCCGATTACGGCTTTAATAAATCGCATAGTGCTGCTTATGCTTTGGTAGCGTATCAGACGGCGTATTTAAAAGCACATTATCCCCAGGAATTTATGGCCGCTCTGTTAACAAGCGTTATTGGCGCCAACGAAAAAGTTGGGCAGTATATTGAAGAGTGTCGCCGCTTAAAAATTGCAATTTTGCCGCCTGATATTAATGAAAGTCAGTCGCGGTTTTCTGTAAGTGAGCAAGCGATTCGCTTTGGCTTGGCCGCTGTAAAAAATGTGGGTGAGGGCGCCATTGAAAGTATTATTACAGCTCGCAGGCAAGACGGAAAATTTACATCTATGATTGATTTTTGCCGTCGCGTTGATATGCGGCTTGTTAATAAGCGGGTCATGGAAAGTCTTATTTTATGCGGCGCTTTTGATTCTTTAGGGTATAAGCGCTCACAACTGAAACAGGTTATTGATAAAGTTGTCGAAACAGCCCAACAACTGCAAAAAGATTTACAAAGCGGCCAAATTGGTCTGTTTGGCGACGACGATCTGACAAATCAGGTGCATATCGACCTTCCTGATCTGCCAGAGTTGCCGTTGTTAGAGCGTTTGGCCATGGAAAAAGAAATCATCGGCTTTTATATTACGGGTCATCCCCTTGATTCTTATCGCGAACAGTTTCGCTCTTTGACGGCGATCAAGGATATTTTGTCAGGCGATCTTGCAGATGGTCGGACCGTACGTATTGGCGGTATGATTATTGGCGCGAAGCGAATCAGCACCCGAAATGGTGAGCTTATGTGTTTTTTAGAGCTGGAAGACCTGACGGATCATATCGAAATTGTTGTATTTCCTCGCGTTTTTGACCAATATAGTTCGCTGTTGCTATTAGATAAAGCAGTGATTATACAGGGACGTATCAGTAAAAATGAAGAATCTGCTAAGATTTTAGCAAGTACGATTCGCGAATTAGGTGCAAGTACTGCCGACAGTAATAAAGAAGTGCATATTCGTATTGCTGTTCACCAGGAAACACCAGAAATTATGGCTAAATTGAAAGATTTGCTTGAGGCGAAAGCTGGAGAGTCGGTTGTGTATCTTCACTTTGCTGGCAATAAAAAAGTAATTAAAACAGATCGCGGTTTTTGGGTTGATTTATCGACAGATATTGTGCCTAAACTGCTCCAGTTGCTTGGTTCTGGTTCGGTAACAGTTGCTTAATATGGAATAAATAAAAAGACAGTCCTTTAGTCGGTATGAATTGCCCCCAATCAATTAGACCATAAAAATCTAACTTTTTGGGGGCATATCAGAATGTATGACTTAAAGGGCTGTTTTTATTTTGACGGGATGAACAGCAGGGCTGCTGCCGCGGCGCCTTCTCGCGCATATTGTTTTGCTGTGAAATAAATATTGTTAGGTAGCGGGGCCGGAGCGCCTGTTGCTTCAAGGCCTATTTGGTTGGCGAGCAGTAGAGCGCGGTGTATGTGAGAAGTGTTTGATACGATGATCGCATTATGACAGTTCATTTCTTCCATGATTTTTTTTGAGTTTGCTAAATTTTGATAGGTATTATAAGAGTGTTCTTCCACATAAATCACATCTTCTGATACGCCTTGCTGTAAAAAGTAGTCTTTCATAGCTTGTGCTTCTGAAATATCTTCATCGGAGCCTTTAGCGCCGCTCACGATGATTTTTTTTGCATACCCTGCTTCATAAAGACGGTAAGCCTCTTGCAGCCTTAATTGAAGCACTGCACTAGGTTCATGACCGATTAATCGAGCGCCTAGTACAATGAGTACATCACTGGGCTTAGGTTGACTTGTCAGGCCCGCATCGATGATGGGAACTTCGATGAAGAGAAAAAACGTGAGTAGAATGGTCGCGGTGAGAAACGCTTTTTTTGCTGTGATCAACCTAATTCCTCCTTTAAGAAGAAGCATTCTCATATATTATACTCGTTTTTGGTGTAAAGAAAAAGCTGCTCCTGGCGGAGCAGCTACCATTACTGATTTTGTTTTTACAGAATGCCTGTAATGGAATGAAGCAAAATAATGAGGAAAACCATACAGGTTTTAATAACAGTCATAGCAAAAATATCTGGGTAGGATTCGCGGTGAGTCATACCGCAAACGGCGAGAAGCGTGATGACTGCGCCGTTATGAGGAAGCGTATCCATGCCGCCGGAAGCCATGGAAGCGACACGGTGAAGAATTTCCGGGGACATTCCAATGGAATTTGCCCAGGCGAGCCAGTCTTTAGACATTAAATCTAGGGCAATAGACATACCGCCGGAAGCGCTGCCTGTGACACCAGCTAGTACGTTTACGGTAACGGCTTCTGATACGAGCGGGCTGCCACCGACTTTGATGGACATGAGAGCAGCGGAAATGTGTTTAAAGCCGCTTAAGGACGCAATTACGTTGCCGTAACCTACTTCAGAAGCTGTGTTCATAATGGCAAGCAGGGAACCGATAGTACCAGCGTTTAACGCTTTGATCAAGCCACCAGAAGAAAGTCTTGTAAAGCCGAGAGCAATGGCCAACAAAATGCCTGAAACTAGAGCGATAATGAGTGACCAAATGCCAAGAACATTTTTGACGCTGGCTGCTACAAGCGGCAGCTTCATATCTTGGAATACCTTTAAAATTGCGGGATCCCACTCAACGCGGGTCATCATAAAATTGATTACTAGAACAGCCAACAGCGGTAAAATAGCAAGCTGCCAAGGCGGTAAATTCGTTTCGTTTTTTACTTCTGGTTCATTTAACGTGTGATTGCCATAGCCTTCACCGGCTGCCGCAGCAGCTTTGCGGCGGTGTTCTAAGTAGAAAAGGCCTAAGGTATAAATTGAAATGCCGCCGATAATGCCGAGAATAGGTGCGGCATAAATATTCGTGCCAAAGAAGTTTGTTGGGATAAGGTTTTGAATTTGCGGCGTTCCTGGGAAGCAATCCATGGTAGCCGTAAAAGCGCCAAGAGCAATAGAACCAGGTAACAGCCGTTTGGGAATGTCTGCTTCTTTATACAAAGCTGCAGCAAACGGATATACGGCAAATACAACGACAAAGAGGCTTACGCCGCCGTAGGTAAGGACCGTACAGGCGAGAACAACAGACAAGATAGCGCGTTCTCTACCGAGCGATTTTATAATGGCATGGGCAATTGATTTTGCCAAGCCGGTATCTTCCATAACTTTGCCAAAAACAGCGCCGAGCATAAACACAGGAAAAAATGATTTGATGTAGGTGACCGCTTTGGCCATAAATAATTCTGTATAAGCTGGCATGAGCGGAAGTCCCGAAAGCGAGGCTGCCAATAAAGCAAAAACCGGGGCGAAGAGGATCACGGAAAAGCCGCGGTAAGCAAAAAACATGAGAAGAAATAGACTTAAAATAATACCTATGACTTCCATTGTAGTCCACCGTCCTTTGTCAAGTTATTTTAGCTTATCACTCATACCAAGGAAAAGTTTGATCTTCACCTCCCTCAATAACGAATCAATATAGGGTATATACTTATTATGTTTAAAATGCAAGATTTATACCTGGAATCTTATTTTCTATTGAATAAGTGAGCTAAGAAGAGTGTGGATGAGAAAATAGAAATGTAAAAAATATAAGTTTTTTTTAATTAGATTGAATATATAAAAAATAGTGATTATTTTGTCCGATTGCGTCTAAATTTATATACATATTATGTCCAGAAATTGATCTTCTAGACAACGTAAGACGGCGGCGCTACTGCGCCGCCGTCCATAAAACCCTCACTTCAACATCATACATACAATGCAAAAATACAAACTACTTTTCTTATTTCTCTATTTTTATATTTTGTTGTTTTATAAAATACCTGTTACAGAGTGAATTAAAATAATGACAAAGCACATGAATGTTTTAATACAAGTCATGGCAAAAATATCAGGGTATGATTGTCTATGTGTCATACCGCAAACGGCGAGAAGCGTGATGACTGCACCGTTATGAGGAAGCGTATCCATGCCGCCGGAAGCCATGGAAGCGACACGGTGAAGAATTTCCGGGGACATTCCAATGGAATTTGCCCAGGCGAGCCAGTCTTTAGACATTAAATCTAGGGCAATAGACATACCGCCGGAAGCGCTGCCTGTGACACCAGCTAGTACGTTTACGGTAACAGCTTCCGATACGAGCGGGCTACCGCCGACTTTGATGGACATGAGAGCAGCGGAAATGTGTTTAAAGCCGCTTAAGGACGCAATTACATTGCCGTAACCTACTTCAGAAGCTGTGTTCATAATGGCAAGCAGGGAACCGATAGTACCAGCGTTTAATGCTTTGATCAAACCACCTTTTGGCAGCTTTGTAATTCCTAGTAACACAGCTAGAACAATACCGCAGATCAAGGCGATAATCAGAGCCCAAATACCGAGAACGTTTTTTATACCAGCTGCAACAAGGGGAATTTTCATGTCTTGGAAAATAGTAATTAATGAAGGGTCCCAATTTACTTTTGTAATCAAGAGATTTACGACCAGAACAGTAATTAATGGAAGAATTGCTACATACCAAGGCGGAAGTGTTACGTCTTCTTTTACTTCAGGCTCATTTAAGGTATGGTTACCATAGCCTTCGCCAGCGGCCGCAGCTGCTTTACGACGATGTTCCAAGTAAAAAAGACCTAATGTGTAGATTAGAATACCGCCGATAATGCCGAGGATTGGCGCCGCATAGATTGTTGTGCCGAAAAAGTTAGTAGGAATGAGATTTTGAATTTGTGGTGTGCCAGGAAAGGAATCCATTGTAGCGGTAAAGGCGCCGAGGGCAATGGTACCAGGTAATAGGCGTTTGGGAATATCTGCTTCTTTATATAATGCTGCAGCAAAAGGATAGACTGCAAATACAACGACAAATAAACTAACACCGCCATAAGTTAACACCGTACAGGCTAGTACGACAGAGAGAATCGCTCTTTCTTTGCCCAGTGACTGAATGATGGAACGAGCAATTGCTTTGGCAAGTCCAGTGTCTTCCATGACTTTGCCGAAAACGGCTCCTAACATAAAGACGGGGAAAAACGATTTGATGTAGACAACTGCTTTAGCCATAAATAATTCCGTATAAGCAGGCATCAGGGGTAATCCTGACATAGAAGCGGCAAGAAGGGCGAAAACAGGAGCGAATAAAATAACCGAGAAACCGCGATAGGCAAAAAACATAAGTAAAAACAGACTGAGGAGAATACCAATTACATCCATTCTAAAATCACCATCCTAAGTAAAGTTTGAGAAAACCGATGAAACACGTCACTCCTTTCGGGGAAAAATTTGTGATATTTATAACAAGTGTTATTGCAAGTTATATACCAAAATGAGTGGGAATTTGAAAATAGTCGTATTATTTCTAAATAAATCGTTTGAAATATATAGTGAATTTTATGAAGTCAAAAAAAACAGAAAAATTATTTGTGATTACTGTGCACTAATATGTACATAAAATGTCTATTAATTAGACATGTATGTCTAATATTAGACAGTTTTATCAAATGAATGGCTTGCAAATATTTTAAATAACGGGAATTGTACAAAAATATTTTGTAAGCAAACAATCGAAAACATTTGACTTTGTGAAGAAAAGTGCGAAGTTTTATTATAATTTTTCAGATTTTTAGAAATTTGGCACGGCAATTGCATTTTTTATGGCTGAATAGGTTTTGAGTTTATCTTTAAGGAGGAGTTAGATATGGCAAAAGTGATTACAAAGCAGGAAGCGGTGGCGTTGATTCATGATGGCGCAACAGTAGCAACTTCCGGTTTTCTTGGCAGCGGTCATCCTGAAGCTATTACGGCTCAAGTAGAAGAAACTTTTTTGCAGAGTCAATCACCCAAAAATCTAACCTTGGTTTATGCAGCAGGGCAAGGGGACGGCAAGGATCTTGGGTTAAATCATTTTGGTCATGCCGGGCTTGTAAAGCGAGTCATTGGCGGCCATTGGAATTTATCGCCAAAACTGGGCAATTTGGCTGTAGAAAATCAAATTGAAGCTTATAATTTACCACAAGGAACGATTGCCCAATGGTTCCGTGGAGTTGCTGGCAAAAAACCTGGCGTCATTACAAAAGTCGGTTTAAATACCTTTGTAGATCCACGGGTAGAAGGCGGTAAAATTAATGCAGCTGCTAAGGAAGATCTTGTTGAAGTTGTCGAACTCGGCGGCGAGGAGTGGCTGTGGTATAAGCCTTTCCCGATTGATGTGGCTCTTGTTCGCGGTACTAGTGCCGACGAAAAAGGTAATATTACAATTGAACGCGAAGCTGTTTCGCTCGAAATTTTACCTATTGCTCAAGCTGCCAAAGCTTCCGGTGGAATTGTTATTGTTCAAGTCGAAAGAATTGTTAAAAACGGTACCCTAGCGCCGATGAACGTGAAAATTCCTGGTTTGATTGTTGACTATATCGTTGTAGCTGAACCAGAGCATCATAAGCAGACTTATGGTGAAGCTTATAATCCGGCTTACTCTGGTGAAGTGCGCGTGCCATTAAACTCTCTACCTCCGATGAAATTAAATGAAAGAAAAGTCATTGCTCGCCGTGCCGCTTTAGAACTTATTTGTAATGCGAAAGTAAATCTTGGTATTGGCGTGCCTGAAGGAATTTCTATGGTTGCCAATGAAGAAGGAGTCGGCGACACGATGACCCTGACTGTTGAAGCTGGGCCTGTTGGCGGCGTACCTGCTGGCGGATTAAGCTTTGGTGCTACAACGAATGCCGAAGCAATTTTGGATCAACCCTACCAGTTCGACTTTTATGACGGCGGCGGTTTAGATTTAGCATATTTGGGTCTTGCCGAAACCGATCCTGAAGGAAATATTAATGTAAGTAAGTTTAAAGGTCGTGTTGCTGGTTGCGGCGGATTTATTAATATTACACAAAATGCTAAGAAAGTAGTTTATTGTGGTACCTTTACAGCCGGTGGACTCAAAGTAGCTGTTGGTGATGGCAAACTGACGATTGTTCAGGAAGGAAAGGCTAAAAAATTCCTAAAACAAGTGGAACAAATTACTTTTAGCGGCGCCTACGCTCGCAAAGTGAATCAACCTGTCCTGTATATTACCGAAAGAGCTGTATTTGAATTGACAGATAAAGGTCTTACTTTAACCGAAATTGCGCCAGGCGTAGATTTGGAAAAAGACATTTTGGCACACATGGAATTTAAGCCAGAGATTTCGCCAAATTTAAAAACTATGGATGCTCGTATTTTTACGGATGCACCTATGGGAATTAAAGAAGAAATGCTTACTTGCTAGTTTGGAGCGTCTGATGTACTAAAAGCTGAATATTTTGTAGAAAAATAGTTTGTATAAAAAATAGTTTCATGCAAAGGTATTTTGAATATTTTGGCGAAAGAGTATAATCAGACAGTTTTCTTTATAACTCATGTTTCACTAAAAAAGGCAAGAGATAAAAGGAGAGTGTATTGTAATGAAATTTGAAATGACAGAAGATCAGGCTTTAATGAAAAAACTTGTTCGTGAATTTGCTGAAGCTGAATTGGCTGAAGGCGCATCAGAAAGAGACGAAAAAGATATTTTTGACCGTAATTTATATGACAAAATGGTCGAATTAGGCTTGTCAGGAATTTGCTTCCCTGAAGAGTATGGCGGAGCTGGCGGCGACGGTCTAACTTATATTATGGCAGTAGAAGAAATCTCCCGCGTTGATGACGGTTTGGGTATTGCTCTTTCTGCTAGCGTATCGCTTTGCGCTTGGCCGATTTTTAAATATGGTACAGAAGAACAGAAGAAAAAATTCGTTACTCCTATCGCAGAAGGTACTTCTCTAGGCGCTTTTGGCTTGACAGAAGCCAATGCTGGTACTGATGCGAGTGCACAACAATCCATCGCAGTCAAAGACGGCGATGACTATATTTTAAATGGTAGCAAAATGTTTATTACGAATGCCGAAGTTGCTGATATTTATGTTGTTTTTGCTATGACTGATCGTTCGCAAGGAACGAAAGGGATTACCGCATTCATTTTGGAAAAAGGCATGCCAGGCTTTACTTTCGGTAAGAAAGAAGACAAACTTGGTATTCGTTCCTCTCAGACTATGGAATTGATTTTCCAAAACGTCCGTGTTCCAGCAGCAAATCGTCTTGGCAAAGAAGGCGAAGGCTTCAAAATTGCTATGACGACTTTAGATGGCGGCCGTATTGGCGTTGCCGCTCAGGCTCTTGGAATTGCACAAGCAGCTTTGGAACATTCTATTAAATATTCCAAAGAACGCGTTCAGTTCGGCAAACCGATTGCAAAACAGCAGTCACTTGCTTTCATGATGGCTGACATGGCTACGAAAATTGAAGCTTCTCGTTTGCTCGTATATCAAGCTGCTTATCTGAAAGATCAGGGCAAACCTTATTCGAAAGAGGCTGCTATGGCTAAAATGTTTGCTTCTGATTCAGCAATGGAAATTACGACAGATGCTGTTCAGATCTTCGGTGGTTACGGCTATTCGAAAGAATATCCTGTAGAACGTCTCTTCAGAAATGCGAAAATTTGCCAAATTTATGAAGGCACAAATCAGGTACAACGTATGGTTGTTTCTGGCGCTATCTTGCGGTAAGGGGCTTTTGCCCCCCGCTTTTACTAATGTGTAACAGGAGGCCGAAAGTATGGAAATCGTAGTTTGTGTCAAGCAAGTACCTGACACGACCGAAGTGAAAATCGATCCCGTAACGAACACGCTCGTTCGTCAGGGAGTGCCGAGCATTGTCAATCCTTTTGACAAAAATGCCTTGGAAGCGGCGCTGCAACTCAAAGAAAAAGAAGGCGGCAAAGTGACCGTCGTCTCCATGGGACCGCCTCAGGCGAAAGACGCCCTGAAAGAATGTTTGGCTATGGGAGCTGATGAAGCGATCCTGATTAGCGATCGCGCCTTCGGCGGCGCCGACACGCTGGCGACAAGCTACACCATTGCCTCAGCCATCAAAAAGATCGCTACCTATGATCTCATTCTCTGTGGTAAACAGGCCATTGATGGCGATACGGCTCAAGTTGGACCGGAAATTGCTGAGCATTTAGGCATTTCCCAGATTACCTGCTGTTCTAAATTCGAAGTGCAGGGCGATACGCTCCGCGTCGAACGCGAACATGAAGAAGGCTATGAAGTGATCGAAGGGAAATTCCCGCTATTAGCTACGGTCGTGAAATCAGCAAATGAGCCGCGCTTTCCAACGGTACGCGGTACCATGAAAGCTAATCGTAAAGAAATTCCTGTATGGACGCTGGCTGAAATTGAGGTAGATGAAAAACGCATCGGCCTCAAAGGGTCGCCGACACAGGTTAGCAAAATATTTACCCCTCCTTCCCGCTCGGGCGGTCAGATGATCGAAGCAGAAACGCCCCGTGAAGCCGTGGCAGTGCTTATGCAAAAACTTACCGACGCTAAGGTTATATAAGGAGGGAACAAACAGTGGCAGTAAAAGTAGATCAAGAAATCTGTATCGGCTGCGGCGCCTGTGTGGGAGCCTGTCCCTTCGGCGCGCTGGAAATGCAGGATAATGGCAAAGCTTTTGCAACAGACGCCTGCACAAGCTGCGGCGCTTGCCTATCGGTATGTCCGGTAGAAGCAATCAGCCGGGAAAAAGTAGAATCGTCGGCGACAGTCGATAAGAGTGATTATAAAGGCGTATGGGTCTTTGTAGAACAGACCGCCGGTCAGGCTCGCGGCGTGGTTCATGAACTCTTAGGCCAGGGTCGGATTTTAGCCGATAAATTAGGCGAAGAATTGTCGGCAGTCATGTTCGGCGGGAATGTAGATGAAGTGGCGAAAGAACTCTTTGCGAGCGGCGCAGACAAAGTCTATGCCGTAGAAGGAGAAGAATTCAGTCATTACAATTCCGATGCCTTCACTAGCGCGTTTGTCGATTTAGTCAATACGTATAAACCGAATGTAATTTTATTAGGAGCGACAGTCGACGGCCGCGATCTCGGACCGAGAGTGTCTTGTCGGGTCAATGCAGGCCTAACGGCAGACTGTACGAACCTGGATATCAATGAAGATCGATTAGTAGCTTGGACGCGTCCAGCTTTTGGCGGCAACATCATGGCTACGATTGTATGCCCGGATTATCGTCCGCAGATGGGTACGGTTCGCCCGAAAGTCTTTAAGCGTCCCGAGCAAGATTATAGCAAAACGGGCGAAATTGTCCGCTTAAAGAGCAAAGTGAAACCAGAAGAAATTCGGACGAAACTGATCGAAGTGATCAGCGTATGTTCGGCATCGTGCAATATTGAAGAAGCAGAAATTGTTGTAGCAGGCGGCCGTGGCTTGTGCAGCTTGGAAAACTTCAAGCTCATTGAAGACTTGGCAGAAGTGCTGGGCGGAGCCGTTGGGGCGTCCCGTGCAGCGGTTGACGCTGGCTGGAAACAGGCGCTGCATCAAGTGGGTCAGACGGGTAAGACCGTTGCGCCGAAGATCTATTTTGCCTTTGGGATTTCAGGCGCGATTCAGCATCTGGCGGGCATGACTACATCAGATCTGATTATTGCTGTCAATAAAGATCCTGATGCGACAATCTTTAAATATGCCGACTATGGTATTGTAGCAGACGCTATGGAAGTTCTACCGATTTTGATTGAAGAGTTTAAAAAGCTAAAAGCTTAAATGGTTTCTTAACCATATAAGTGTATGCAAGCCAGTGAAAATGAATTTTGAATAAAAAAAGAAAGAGGTGACATTATGATTCAAGACGTAAAGTTTGCTGATATCGTAGTCGGTCAAAAAGCCAGTGTTTCTAAAACGATTTCAGAAGCCGATGTCTATGCTTTTGCTGGTATCACAGGAGACTTCAATCCGGTCCATGTGAATGCGGAGTTTGCTAAAAACTCAATGTTTGGCGAACGAATTGCTCACGGCATGCTTTCTGCGGGTCTTATTTCCGCTGTGCTTGGGACAACTCTTCCTGGGGCAAATACAATTTATATGGGACAGGAACTTTCTTTCCGCGCTCCCGTGAAATTCGGCGATACGCTGACAGCGACGGCAGAAGTTATCGAAAAAATCGAAGGTAAAAACCGTCTAGTTTTAAAAACCACAGTAACAAATCAAGAAGGAAAAGTTGTTACTGATGGTAAAGCAACAGTTATGAAGAAATAAATGCATAAAGAGTCACTGCAGGATCTCCTGCAGGACTCTTTTCTGTAGTCACGGGTAGCAACGAAAGTATAGAATATATACTAAAAGCTAGGGAGTGGATATTATGGAATATAGTACACTACTTTACAGCGTTGACGAAGGAATTGCTTTAGTAACAATTAATCGCCCGAAAGCGCTCAATGCTTTAAATGCAGCAGTTATGTATGATTTAACCGATTTGTTTGGCAAAATAGCCGTTGATCCGGCTGTCAAAGTTGTTATTATTACAGGCAGCGGTGAAAAATCTTTTGTCGCTGGCGCCGATATTACAGAAATGCAGAAAATGAATGCAATCGAAGGCCGTAACTGGGGAAAACTTGGTCAGGCTGTATTCGATAAAATAGAAAAATTACCACAGCCAGTGATTGCTGCTGTGAATGGTTTTGCTTTAGGCGGCGGCTGCGAACTGTCCATGGCTTGCGACATTCGTATTGCTGCGGAAAATGCAAAATTTGGTCAACCAGAAGCTGGCCTAGGAATTCCTCCGGGATTTGGTGGTACTCAGCGTTTGCCTCGTTTAGTCGGCAAAGGCAGAGCCAAAGAACTGATTTTTACAACTGATATGATTGATGCACAAGAAGCCTATCGTATCGGCCTAGCGAACAAAGTAGTGCCTTTGGCCGAGCTTCTCGATACAGCAAAGAAAATGGCTCATAAAATTATGGGGAAAAGCGAAATTGCTGTACGGCTTTGTAAAGCAGCAATTAACGAAGGCATGGATGTGGATCTTGATTCCGGCACAGCTTATGAAGCGGAAGTCTTCGGCCTTTGCTTTGCTACAGAAGATCAAAAAGAAGGTATGGCTGCTTTTGTGGAAAAACGCAAACCAGCTTTTACGGGAAAATAACTTTGCAAAAGCAAGCGAAGGAACTTGTCGTCAGGCAAGTTCCTTTTTGTATTAAGCGGAGCTTTTTGGAAAAAAGGAAATCGCCTGCAAGCGTCAAATTATTTATATTCGAACCTAAGTATTTAAAGGAGGAGTCTAATGCGCATCATCGATATGATGAATACAGATATCGTTCCTTTGAATTCGTCAATGTCTTTGGCAAAAGCGGCAAAGGTATTTTCAACGAATCTTTGCTATGAATCTTTACCTGTAGTGAATAGTGAAAGCCGTGTGACTGGATTATTGACAAAACCGGCTTTAATTAAGGCAATTGGCGATTTCGGCGATGCTTTAGGGCATACGATTTCAGAAGTGATGACAGTCAACATTGTTACGCTTCGACCGCTTATGACTCTTTTTGAACTTCATCAACATCATAAGCATTTTGAACAGGTGATTTACCCTGTTGTGGATGACAATAAACGTTTTTTAGGCATTGTAAATTGCAGCTCGCTTTTATATAGTCTTCCTGATGCTGTGACTGCTTTAGAAAGTGAGTTCGATTCCGAAAATAATGCCTTATTTCACGGCGTGATTGCAATTAATGGACAGGGGCTTATTACAGCAGTAAATCGAGCCGGGGAACAGTTAATCGGTCTTACAAAAGATCAATTAGAAGGCCGGGCGATTGAAGAAGTTTTACCGCAACTAGGAATGCTTCGCGTTCTACAGACGTCTACAGCCGAAATGAATCAGTATTTTCATGTAAATGGTCACGAGTTGTTACTAAATCGTTTTCCCATTTTTAATGAACAGCGTATTGACGGCGCTGTAGCAACCTTTCAGGATATTACAGCTCTTGATAAATTGCAAAAAGAATTGCGGACAGTGCAGCAACAAAATTACATGACCAATCTTTTTGTCGATAGCATGCTAGAATGTGTGGTAGCAGTAGACCGTAAGGGAATTATCGTTATGCTAAACTCGGCTTATTGTAACCTTCTCGGGATTCGTCGCGAAGACGCTGTTGGTAAACATGTGTCTGACGTGATTCCCAATACCAGGATGCATATGGTAGCCCATACAGGCAAAGCTGAAGTAGGCGAATATCAGCGAATTAAAAGTCACCATTGTATCGTAACACGTCTGCCAGTGATGCAGGGCGGACAAGTTGTCGGTGCAGTTGGTAAAATTATGTTCACAGAACTGAAAGAATTAAAAACTCTAGCCAATAAGCATATTAAGATGCAGTCTGATATGGAATGCTATACAGAAGAGACCAGCAGTAAAGGCCATAAGCTGGCAGTAGAACAGATTGTCGGGAAAAGTGAAGAGATGGAACGGCTAAAAATGTTAGCTGTAAAAGCGGCACGGGGGAATTCAACCGTTCTGATTCTGGGGGATAGCGGTACAGGTAAAGAACTGTTTGCCCAAGCTATCTATCATGCTAGCTCGCGTCGTCATGGACCTTTTGTGAAAGTGAATTGCGCTGCTGTACCGGAAAATCTGTTAGAATCGGAGCTGTTCGGTTATGAAGAAGGGGCCTTTACCGGTGCTCGTAAAGGCGGTAAGCCCGGCAAATTTGAGTTAGCTCAGGGGGGAACAATTTTTCTTGATGAAATTGGTGATATGCCTTTATCGATGCAGGCAAAGCTGCTCCGCGTTTTGCAAGAAAAAGAAATTGAACGCGTTGGTGGCACCAAAAGCACCAAAGTCGATACACGAGTGATTGCAGCCACCAATTGTAATTTGGAAGAAAAGATGGCAAAAGGTGAGTTTCGCCTTGACCTGTTCTATCGTCTAAATATTGTTCCGATTCATATTCCGCCGCTTTCGGAGCGACGCGAGGATATCCCTTTATTATGTCAGGTTCTGCTACAAAAAATTTATTATCATGTCCAACATGAAGTTGAAGGGGTTTCGCCAGCGGCCATGGAACTTTTAATGGCTTATGAATGGCCAGGGAATGTACGCGAGTTAGAGAATGTTTTGGAGCGAGCTGTTAATATGATGGACGATGAACGTTATATTATGCCGAAGCATTTACCGCTGTTGTCACCAGTCACTGTATCATTGCCGCAGAAAAATCAAGAAAATAACAAAAAATTGGCAGGATTAGTAGGAGATACGGAGAAACAAGCCATTTATAAGGCTTTAGAGTTAGCAGGCGGCAATAAAAGCAAAGCAGCAAAATTGCTTGGTATTCATCGCTCCGGCTTTTATCAAAAGCTGCAAAAGTATAAGATTCATTAAATTAAGGGCCTGGGAGGCTGCTATGTGGACAGTTGTATATATTGCGGTAAATCGAGCACAAGCAGAAACGCTTAAAAATCTATTGACAAGTGAAGGAATTCTTGCCGATACTAGGCCGCTCGGTGCTGCCGGTGTTGGCGACGGCGCCCATGAAATACTCGTTTTACAATCAGAAGTCAATGAAGCACATGAAATTCTATGTCAATTTGCTATTAAATAAATCGCTGTAGGGAGAGTGTCTTATGATTAAAAAAACGAAAATCATCTGCACTGTAGGACCTAGTACGGACAAGCTTGAAACTCTTGCGGAGATGTTAAAAGCAGGCATGAATGTGGCTCGCTTCAACTTTTCGCATGGCTCGCACGAGGATCATGCGAAACGGATTGCTTTAGTTAGACAGGCGTCGCTAGAAACGAAAATTCCTGTGGCTTTAATGCTCGATACCAAAGGGCCGGAAATGCGGCTTGGGAAATTTAAAGGCGGGAAAGCGCAGCTTGTGGCTGGAAATCGTTTTGTTTTGACGGGCAAGACGATCGAAGGCACGGCGGATATGGCTACAGTTAGCCATGCTCTTTTGCCTGAAGAAGTGAAATCAGGTGATACAATTTTGCTGTCAGACGGTTTAATCAGTTTGCATGTTGATAAAATTGAAGATGGCAATATTGTAACAACAATTCAAAACAGCGGTGAAATTAGCGATAGGAAGCGGGTAGCTGCCCCTGGCGTTAGTGTACAGTTGCCGCCGCTTTCCGAACAGGATATTGCCGATATACATTTTGGGATTCAGCAGGGGATGGACTGTATTGCCGCCTCCTTTATCCAGCGAGCTGCCGATGTTTTAGCAATTCGGCGTGTTTTAGAAGAAGCCGAATCGGACATGTTGATTTTTGCTAAAATCGAAAATGCCGCTGGTGTTGATAATATGGATGAAATCTTAAAAGTCGTTGATGGCGTTATGGTAGCCCGCGGCGACTTAGGGGTTGAAATTCCGGCAGAAGAAGTACCAATCATTCAAAAATTATTGATTCATAAATGCAACCGCGTAGGGAAGCCTGTTATTACGGCAACCCAAATGTTGGAATCAATGATGACAAATCCTAGACCGACTCGGGCTGAGGCTAGTGATATTGCTAATGCTATCTATGACGGTAGCGACTGTATTATGCTTAGCGGCGAGACTGCTTCCGGCAAATATCCCGTAGAAGCGGTTAAAATGATGGCGAAAATTGCGATTCGTACCGAAAACTCCCTTGAATATAGTTCACTGCTTGCCAACAAGGGTTTGGGACAATCTCGGACGACGACAGATGCAATCAGTCATGCGACGGTACAAATTGCCCACGAACTAGGGGCGGCGGCGATTGTGACAGCCACAGAATCGGGATATACGGCTTGTATGGTTTCAAAATATCGTCCACAAGCGGTGATTGTAGCTGTTACGCCCAATGAAAAAACGCTGCGACGTATGCTGTTACATTGGGGTGTCTGTCCGCTTCATGGCCCTAGCTCTAGAGACAGTGATCAAATGGTTAATAATGCGGTAGCTAGTGCTCTGTTTGCCAATATTATTAAAGATGGAGACCTTGTTGTGATTACTGCCGGCGTTCCTGTTGGAACAGTTGGTACAACCAATATGATTCGTGTTCATGTTGTGGGTAATATTTTAATGCGCGGTACGGGTGTTGGTCAAAAAAGTGTAACAGGCAAAGTTTGTATTGTTCGGTCCGAGCGGGAAATCAAGGAAAAGTTTAGAGATGGCGATATTTTGATTGTTCCCGGTATTGATGAAAGAACAGCGTCGTTTGCTGTCAAGGCTGGCGCGATTATTGCCGAAGAAGGCGGATTTACTTCTCAAGCAGCCATTGTGGGGATCAGTTACGGAATGCCCGTCATTGTCGGCGTTGATGGCGCTACAGATCGCCTGAAGGATGGGGCGATTGTTACTGTCGATGCGGCGAGAGGTTTGATTTATCAAGGGGAAATTAACGTACGGTAAAGGGACGGAAAGGGGAGCAGGGCTGATGCTGGGGTTTGGACGCAAGATTTTGCGCGGGCGTTTTTTCCTTTTAGCTTTTTCTAGAAAACGTCTGGAGCAAAAGCAGAATACAGAGCAATCCTTACTATGGCTCAAAAAAGCTTTTTTACTGCTCTTTGCTTTTTTAAAACAAGGAAAAACAGTAGAAGCCGTCCAAATTATTGAGCAGATAAAAAGTGCTTATGGGAACGGCTGGCATCGTGAAAATGAACCGATGAAGCTTACTTTGGCGATTGCTGCTTGTTTAAAGACGAAACAACATGATATGGCTGTTTTGTTGTTTGCTGCGTTTACTCCTTTATTTCGCTGTTTGAATCGGGAGCAACAAACGGCTTGCCTTAGTCAACTTGCCTTTTTAGCGCTCATTTCTGCACGGTATGGTCAAATTTTTCTTTGTGCTAAAGCGGCCGACCTTACATTACTTTATTTAGAGAAAAACGAATCCAGTTTAAGCGACATAGAAAATAGACCGGCTGTTGCAGCCGGTCTATTAACAGTAGGAAGGATTGGCTCTATCGCAGTTAGGCGAGATCAAAGCCTCTTTCGTGAGATCGTTTTACGATATACTAGAATCATGGAGCGAAGTGATCTACATTCTTTAGGAGCGTTACCCATAGCGCCGTGGGTTTCTTGGCTAAGAAAAAGTGTTAGCCAAAGAACGGAAGATACAACGGCTTTTTTGCTTGAAGCGATCGCTATTCTTGTAGAACAAGGCAGTTTATCGAAAGCACAATTTGCGGAGTGGATTTTAGAAAGTCAAAGTATTGCTTGTCAGCTTCTGGCTTCGACCAAGAGTACTGTGACGCCGCTTATTGTCAGCGGGATGATTGAAGCGGCCCTACAGGCGGGAAACGTTGCCTATTTCGAAGCTGCAGCAGCTAGCGCTGGGCGGATTTGCCGTATTGCAGTGCAGCAGCGCGGGTATGAGCAAATCTTTCCTTTATTATATCCCTTTTTGAAAAAAGGACGAGTTTTATTGCGTGATGAATGTCGGCTAGGCTATTCAGAAGCCAGTCAGGGTTTTCGACAACACTGTCTTTTCATAATCATGAAAGAATTATCGTTGTTGATGCATTTTGTTTTACGTCAGGAAGCAACAGTCGCATTTAGCGATCTTTTATTCTGGATATTTCATCAGTGGCCGAAAGCATCTGCTAAAGGGCAAAAAGAAATAGAGGCCTTTTGTCAGCTCTTTTATCTGTATTGGTGTCAAAATAAACGTCAGAATAAACGAGAAGCGGCAGCTTTGCAAGAAGCGATCGGAATGCTTGGGGACAAAAAAGAGCTGCCCCCTTTGTTCTTTTTGTCTTAGTTGATCGAAGTTTTTATTGGCGGTTGCCTGTTAGTAACAATGATACAAGCGGCAGTTTCTTTTTGTAATGGTTTAAACAAGCCGCGAAGAGAAGACTGCAAAGAACTGTGGCGCTGTAGAAACATAAAGTCATAAAGCCTGTAAACAGAAGATTTTCTTTTTCTAATAGACGTGACAGATAATACATAAAAAAGGGATGGACAAGATAAACAAGATAAGAATGGGTGCTTAAAGAACGCAGCAGCGAGGCCAATAAAGTGGGCGGCGAATAGCTTTCAAACCACATGATAAAGAACAAGCTTGCCGCTACTGTATAGAGAATCCCGAAAGGGCTGAGTTGGTGTCCTGTATTCACAGCTTGTTCCGGCGTATAGTGCAGCCCAAACAGCAGATAGTAGTACAAGCCAAGCATCGCGATCAAGGTTGTCGTAATGAAGAGAAGGACGGCGTTTTTATGACGCTTTACTGCTTGAGATACCGCTACGAAGTTTTGAGCACAGTAACCGCCCAAAAGGAAGATAAATACATAGTGCAAAACCCAGTAATTCAAACGGTAGTCAATCAAATGATCTACAAAGCGATGTCCTGTAACGGCAGGAATGCAATAACTAGAATAAAAATCGAAGACGATTTGCAGAATCAGCAAAGGGATAAAATAAACAGGATGGGAAAGTAAAATTTTGAGCAAATAGCGCCAAACAGGCATGAATAGATAAAACCATAATAAAATGACGAGAAAATAGAGTTGGTAAGAAGCCAGTCCGAAAAAAAGCGTGTCAAATAGTTCGCGTGGTCGCCAAAAGCTTGTATCGCCAGTTAGATAAGTGGAATGAAGCAAGTACAGACAAGACCAGACTAAATAGGGAATCAGAACGGTTTTAGCGCGTTTTCGCAGATATTCGCCATAAGAAAAGGGCGCTGTTAAATTTTGCGCCCAAAAGAGGCCAAAAGCAGAAACGAAGAAGAAAATAGGTACGCTAAAGCGACTTACGATTTCGAGTAAAGCGAAAAGCTGTATATTTACTTTAGGATTTGTGAGTGAGTAAGCTCCGGTATGAATACCTACTACCCCGAGCATTGCAATGCCGCGAATATATTCAACAGATAAAATGCGTTGTTTTGCCATAATAAAGTCCTTTCCTTACAAAACAGTAAAAATGGTGTAGAATAACAGGATTTGGTTAAACTATGTCGAATAAGATGAGCGAGTTAGGAGAAACGGAGGGAATAGAGTGAGCGAAATTACCGAAAATATGATAGCGCCTGATTTTTCTTTACCAGCTGCAGGCGGGCAAACCATTACCTTATCGGACTTGAAAGGACGGCGGATTCTCCTTTATTTTTATCCGAAAGATAATACGCCGGGTTGCACTATTGAAGCGCAAGAATTTAATGAAATTGTTGCGAGATTGGAAGCACTTAATGTTGTGGTACTAGGGGTGAGCCGCGATACCGTATCTACTCATGAAAAATTTCAAGACAAGCATTCGTTAACTTTTGCCTTACTGAGCGATAGTGACGCCAAGGTATGCGAACTTTACGGCGTTATGAAAGAGAAAAATATGTATGGAAAAAAAGTAATGGGAATTGAACGATCTAGCTTTTTGATTGATGAGACAGGTAAAATCACTAAAGTATGGCGCAAAGTAAAAGCACAAGGCCATGCAAAGGAAGTCCTCGCGGCCTGTGCCTTATAATTATTCTCGCTTTATGGCTATTTTCCTGCCCTAAATAAGAGCTGTCTCCCAGGCAAAGCTTTCACAAAGAGCGTTTTGCCTGGGAGACAGCTGTGTTTTTATTGTTGATTCAGAGGAATGCCTAAAAAGTTACCTGATTGAATCGGTTGATTTTCAATTAATTCTTCCGGTAAAATGTTAAAATGTTTAAAAAAGCGTTTGGCGCCGATATAAGCGCCTTTAGAAGCGAAACGGATGGGAAAACAATTTGTTTTTGGTTCTTCTAAGGGGAGAATACCGACGGCTTCTTGCGTCGCATCATAACCAAGCATGCAAAATCGGTTGTTTGCCAAAAGATCAGCCGCTTTTTTATTAAAAACGATGCGGCCATTGGGACGAACTTCTACAAGTGGTTCTGTGTTTGGCACCGTGCGAGGTTTTTTCGGCTCGAATAACTGAAAGGAAAAACTCATAAAAAACACTCCTTTATGCAATAATTTTCTATATAATCAAAGTATGCACAGAAAACGGAAATAATAAACTTTTTTTCAAAATTTCGAAAGAATTGACGAAAGTGATGCAATCAGTTAGGATTAGAAGAGTGAGGTGAAAGGCATGCCTGTTTTAACAGAAATGGAAAAGATTCCAGAACGCGTTTGGGTTGATTTTCTTCGAGCAAATTTGTTTCCGCCAGAAGAAATTCCCTGTATTGTTCCCTTAGAAAAATCCTTTTTTATGCTTTCTATTCCCGATGCGGGTTTTTTAGTTACAGCAAAGCGTCTTGTGATTTATCGGAAAAAATTCATGAAGGGCCTTGTCAAGCATGATGATGTTTTTTTGACGGACCTAGATAAAATTTCCTGTGAAGAAGCTACGAAAGGGTATCAGTTTTATTTTCACTTTGTCGATGGCCGTGAGTATTGGGTAAAACTAGAGGTCACGCAAGGGGAAGCGGAACTGATTCAAAAATCCTTATTTAATTTGGCGCCGCAACTGCATTCTGAGATCGCCTTATTTTAAGAAAGGAGAGATACTCGATGAATCAGGCTTGGTTGTTAATTTTTGCGATTATGATTGGCAGCAGCTTACTGAAAAATGTCTTTGTACACATGTTTGCTTGGGTGTTGATTGATGTAGGCGTGTTAGCTGTTTGCTATCTTGTTTTAAAACGCCATCCCTATATTGATATGGGAAAAAGTTTGACCTTTTTAGTTGGGTTGACCATAGTCAATGTCTTATCAGATCTAGATATTATTGGAAGTGTAGTGGCGAGCTTGCTGCTGTTGGCCTTACTTGTTTGGATTTTTTTGGGCGGAAACTTACGACCGCCTCGTTCGACTGTGCGGCGATTGCGTCATAAGTGGCACAAATGAAACTTCGTCAGCTTGTACGCGGATCACTGCTACTCGCCTTAGCGCTTGTGTTTCAGTCCTTGCGGCTGATGATTCCGATTCCGCCGATGTTCACGACCTTTTTAATCGGAACGCTAGTTAACAGTGTTTTGCTGTTCGCCTGTGAAATGGTAGGGCTTAGAGCCGCTTTGTTTATTGCTTGGATTACACCGCTTGTAGCTTTTGCGCAGCAAATGCTGCCTTTGCCTGTATTCATTTTGCCTGTGGCTATTGCCAATTCAGTTTTTCTGTTGAGTTTTTACGGTTTACGTCATAGGGCAAGTTGGTTGAGGCTTTTGGGAGCGGCGACGCTTAAAACCGTAATGATGTATAGTTCTTTTGTCTGGTTATTATCTTTTTTGACATTGCCAGCACCGGCAGCAAAGGCGATTTTGTTTGTAATGAGCTGGCCACAGTTTATTACTGGGGTAGGCGGTGGAATTTTAGCGCTTTTTTTAGTCAAGTGGTTTGCAAAATTTTATACAAAATAAAAACGGGATGTCTCATACATCGGGTTACCGATAGCGAGACATCCCATTTTTTTAGCTAGGATAGACAGTAAGTTTTATTCTAGTTCACAAATGAGCGAGACAGTGCCAGTTGCGATAATGGTTCCTGGGGAAATCGGTGTAGCTGCATTACTACTGAATAGTTCCGCTTTCAGCATCAACCGAGGCGAATCAGGTTGTTGGAAGCTAAGATCCTGTTCTGTTACGGAAGAAACGCGTTTAATTTTTTTATTGAGAGCTGCCGCAATGGTTTGGGCTTTTTCTAAGCCGTTTTGTACAGCTTCTGTCAACAGCGCCTTTTTTAGTTCAGTATCATTTTTTTTCTGGAAACGTACATTTGTGACTTGATTGGCGCCTGCAGCTAAGGCTGAGTCAATGATTGTGCCTACACTGGCAATATCATCAGCTTGTGCGGTAATATTGTTTGTTACACGGTAGCCAATGATTTTCGCTACTTTTGTGGATTTATCTGGTTCATTAGCATAGACAGGGTAAATCACAAATTGCGATGTGTGAATTTGTTGCGCAGCGATTCCGAGTGCGGCAATTTTGTCACGGACGGCAGTGGAATTTTGCGCGTTTTGGGCTCTGGCGGCTTCGGCCGTTTCGGCTTGACTTACGACGCCTAAAGTAATAAAAGCTTGGTCTGGTTCTATTTCCATCCGGCTGGTTCCCTGAACGGTTACCGTCGGCGCTTCGCTAGCCCAAGTTGTTGGCAAAAAGAAAGCTAGACAAAAGCAAAGGAGCAAAAGAGTTTTCAATCGGTTCATAGGTTCAAACCTCCTAAATGTTTTGTTTTTGACTGAGTAGTCTGTTAAGGAATTTCGCCATATAAGCTGGTTTTTCCTCTTAATTTGAAAAAAGACGCCGTAATAGAAGTCCTTTTTCTTTCAGCCAAAGGCGATGTTTTTGATAAGCTGGGTCAAAAGTGGCTACGATCTGCCAAAATCGTTTGGAATGGTTTGGTTCACGTAAATGAGCTAGTTCGTGAATAACGAGATAATCCATCACTTGCGGCGGTGCCATAATAATCTGCCAGTTATAAGCTATGTTTCCAGCGGAAGAGCAGCTTCCCCATAAAGTCTTTTGGTTTTTTAAGGTAATCTTGCGGGGAAAGACGCCGATCTTTTTTGCCCAGGTTTCGGTAGTTTCTCTTAGTTTGGTCTGCGCTGCCTCTTGGAAGAGCTGGGCTAGTATCGCCTTGGGAGCTTGCGGTAAAGTTGTTGCAAAATATAAATGAATCGCGTCTTGTTCGATCATGCCTTTCGTTTCTGTGGCATGTTCATGGAAGATTAGTTCATGGGGCGTCCCTTGAAATAAAATTTTTTGACCCGGTGCAATTGTTTGATTGACAGTGGCGTGTGACAATTGCTCCAGATGGGCGGCATGGCTTATGATCCAGGCAGTCTTTTCAAGTAGCAGCGCGCGAATTTGGGCAAGCGGGTAATTCTTTGGCGCTTTAATTTCGAGCTGTCTTGCCGAAACTACTCTTAGTAGTAAGGTTTTTCGACGCGGCACAAAAACTACGTCAAAGGAAAAGGGCTGTCCGTTTAATGATATATTCATAAATACCTCGCGAAAGTGGTTTATTTACGATTTTACCATAGGGTTTTATAAAATGCTTCATAATTTTTTTATAAACTGGCATTTTAGTGCTTGACATAATAGGTTCTGGATGTTATTATTATTTATGTCGCTGCGATGTGCAGCACGAAGACATGCCGAAGTGGCGGAATTGGCAGACGCACCTGACTCAAAATCAGACGAGGTCTCCTCGTGCCGGTTCGAGTCCGGCCTTCGGCACCAACAAGATTAAGGCTTCTGAGAACTATCTCGGAAGTCTTTTTTCTATTCATACGACTATAATACGACTACTGACTTTTTTATTCATAAAGTTTTTATTAAGGCTAGTACTTGAACTCAAATTCAAGAAAAGATAGTCGTGCTATAAATAAACTCTTTGCTTTTGTTAAGTGATTAATACTATTTAAGTTTTATCTACTGGAATGTGTATATATTGGTCAGACGATACTAAGTTTTTTTGTAGAAGGGTTAAATAATAAAGCGGGTATAGGGGCTTTGAAGTAAATTCATAGTTACTTATTTATTGATGAATTTTTTTGCAGGTGATTAAAATGTTATAGGAGAATAATCTAATTTTTATAGATTTTAATTAGTTTCTTTATAAATATTATTTTTATTTTCAAAGAAATAAAATTAGGAAAATGAAAAGAGGAATTTTTATGAGCGTGGGGTTGATGGGACTTTTTATTATATTTACAGTTTTAGTACCTTTTTTAATTTTGTTTTTTTTCTTAGGATTTTATCCTGATTCAAATAATATAGCGTTTGTTGAAAAAGTAGGCAAACTGGGGCCTATAACGACTTGGTTGAGTGGGGCACTTTCTTTCTTTAGCGCTATTTTTATTTTTTTGACATTTCAAAGACAAACAATACAATTAGAAAAAGCTGAGAATAATGGAGCACGAGATCGATTTGAAAAGACTTTTTTTAATGTTTTATCTTATTTAACCTCGACCGCAAAAGAAATCAAATATAAAATGATTGATAAAGACGGCCTTCATGAGTTCGTTGGACAAGAATATTTTCATAAAATGCATTTTAATATTTTTGAGGAATATTGCAATAGAGAGAAGACAGGCAAAAAGAATTTAACTTTAATGCTATCGTTGGAACTTAATTTGGGAAGCTATGCAAAGACTTTACATCGCTTACTTGAATTGATAGACAAGACTTCGATTGATGATAAGCAATTTTATATTGAAATTTTAAAAGCGACAATGTCAGGAGAGCAGCAGTATGTTATAGAGTATTATGTGAAAGAATCTATAGTCGAGGAAAGTGCTGGTTTTTTAGAGTTGGTAACTAAATATGATGTATGTGGTTTTGTCTGGAGAGGTAAAAAGGCAAAAGAATTTAATGACAAAATGAAAGAAAAGACATAGGTAGCTTGTTAATGATATTCTTGGGGTCAAAGATTTATAAACTGTACTAATTTATATCAGGTGATACCAACGAAAAGGCTGATAACCTAGTAACTGTAAAGGGAACCATGTTACCATAAACAGGATTAAATTTTGAAAATTAGATGGGGTTTCCTCAGCCAGTTCGAATTCCAAGAGAATCAAGGCTTCTGGGAACTATCTCGGAAGTCTTTTTTTGTTTATACGATTAATGTTTCTTTACGTTTAAAGACAAACTAAAAAAGAAACCAGCAAATAGTTCATAAACTATCGACTGGTTATAATAACGAGGAGAAGGTGTTTAAGTTTTTCATGTGATGTGCCCTAGGTTAGTCATTAAGATGTCTTTTACGCTGAATAGTGAATATCTAATTTGAATGACGCGTAGGGCTCTTTTGTGTTATCCCAATGCCAGGATTGCCAGTAAATCTTTTTCGTTAAATCTAGCAGGGTTAGACGCTGTCTCCAGCCCATACCTGTATCAATAAAGATGGTATCGCCTTGCTGGAACGGCTTGTTGTACAGTTGATTATTCATAATTGACTGTACTGGCGTATGACCACAAACGAGCGTCTTTCCCTGGTAAACTCCTAGGTATTCTTCGGGTCTGCTCCAGAGGAGATCCCGCTCTGTTTGGTCTTCTATGGCTATTCCTGGTTTTATGCCCGCATGGGTAAACAGATGATTTTCTGTTTCGTAATAGAGGGGGAGAGTTTTTAGAAACTCAGCATCTTCCTGCATCGCTGTAAGCGAGTGCTGATAACTAGAGCGTGTTTCCTTGCCGCCATTGTGATCCCAAAGACGACTGTCTTTCGTTTCTAAAGATTCAATCATGAATTTTTCATGATTTCCCAGTAAAGCGGTAGCGCCATTGGCGACAAATTCTTTGACAGCAGCGACGACCTGTTTGGATTGATTACCACGATCAATGTAATCGCCGAGTAAAATAAGCTTGTCCTGTTTTGGATCATATTTTCCTTTGTCAAGTACCCTTTGCATTATGTCGTATTCGCCATGAATGTCACTCATTACAAGTATTCGCATGAAAAATCCTCCTTTATCATTGTATTACAATTTACTTGTACCAAGAAGGGGAGGTGTGTAACGAGCCGCATAGCTTGGTGGTGCCGAGATAAAGTGTAAAAAATTTGATTTACCTGACGGTATTTTCACTTATTTCTTTTTATTGATTCCAAGCATAGCTCTTAATATTAGACGTTTACTTTCTAATTTTATTCCATTTATTCTTTAATTCAATGAAATCATTAGACATTTCATTAGCATGTTCTTTGGCATATATTTTTTTAAATTGCCCATCAATACATAGGACATAATATATAACATCGTTATTTTTATTTTGAACTTCAAAGATGGCTATGCTTCGCATGTGACTCTTAATAAGAATAGCTTTATATGGATTCATATCTTTGGATTTACCAGATGGTGAACTTAGTTCTTCCAAGAATTTTATCGCAAGTAATTCTTTCGAAAACTTTTCCTCAACCTTTTCAATTAAATCTTTCATCGTGTGCCTCCTAGAATATTAATTGATGGTTTTCCTTTTGCTTTGTAATTATATAGTTCAGTGGTTAAGTATACAGTACAAGGATAGGAAAATAAAGTGGTATAAGAAACGAGCCTACTGCATGTAAGCTCTTTTTTCGTTCAATGGATATTATTTTAAATTGGGAGGTGTCTCGGATGAGAAACGTGATTAGTGAAGTAGAAAAGCTTTTTTCAACGCAGGAATGGAATTTTGAAGTGAATCAACGTGACGAAAGGGAATTCTTTACTCGCTTCATCACTGAAAATGCAGAATGGGAGTGCTGTGGACGAATTGATGATCGCTATTCGTTTGTTGTTTTTCTGCCTGTAAAAATACCACAAGGAAAAATCAATGAGATTTTGGAGCTCGCCACCAGGTTAAATAACTTGTTTTATATTGGAAACTTGCAAGCTGATATTGGCACAGGATTAATTGCATACAGAGTTTCAACGCCAATCATTGATGAGCAAAGTTTTGCTTCGCTTGTACTAGAGTTGATTCGTTGTGCCGTTTTTAATGCGGATGAAGCGTATCTTTTAGTTATGAGAGTTCTTTTTGGAAATCAATCCCCGGAGCAAATTATAAATGAGATAACTTGTTGTAAGGATGATGTGCAAGTATATACTACAGAAAATGAAGCTCTTTTGAATTAATTGAAAAGGGAGTATATGGATGGGGCGGGATATAAAAAAACCGCCCATTGCATTTTATTTTTTCAATGCCAAAGCGGTAGTGATTAATTTATGTATATTTTCAGGTGAGATTCCAGAATTAAGCGAGAAATCAATAAGATTTAGCCAGCTTGGTGAAATGTAAGCAGTAGCTTGCTGAAGATCTTTTTCATCTAAGCGGCCAGCTAGCCAATCAAGACTAATGTTTTCGCTAGTGGCTATCTTTACTAAATGCTCCAAACTTGGCTCTCTGCGGTCAATTTCCCAAGAGGCGAGAGTGCTTCTGTCTACTTGAAGCAGTGAAGCAAATTCTTCTTGACTGCGATTGTCCCGTATTTGTTTAATTCTGCTTCCAAGACCTTCCATATTGCACACTCCTTGACTAAAAGATACATTGTAAAGTCAGGGAGTTCAATTGTTGTGGCGATAAGACATTTTATTGCAGGAAAATATGTTATTTAAAGGGAATTTTAATATTTTAAGTGTCAAAATGACACTGGATAAAGAGCGTAAAATTAATTGACTGCTCTTGTAAGTATTATGATCGCATTGATGTAAAAGGTTTTATTAGACAGGATAAAACTCTTGAGCAATTTGACTTTAGTACAATGCTTAGAATTAAAAGAGAAAAATTCGGCTTTGGGGCCATTTGGTAAATCGTTTTCTTGCCAATTGAGTGGATATGAGAGGTTTTATCTTAAGTACGGAGCACGAATGAGATGAAATAGAAGACTGACTTGTCACTATAGGAGGAGATGAATTTGAAGCAACCATCGAGGGAGGAACTGATGCAATACTGCCTCTTAGTTCAAAAAGAGAGGCCCAATATTACAAAGGAAGAGTTGAAATTATTAATCGAGTGCTATAAAAATGGTCAGATTCCAGCTGCTGTAGTGCAGAGACCGCCATTAGATGGAAATACAAAATTACCAAGAGAAAAAGAAGTTGTTATTAAAAGTGGGTATGAGGAGAATTCAAAAGATAATAGAACTTCTTTAGAAAAAGAGCCAATAGCTGATAATCATAAAAAGTACTGTAGTGTATGTAAGACTGTATTGCCATTCGATACTTCATTTTGTATAGAATGCGGCACGCCTATTAATGAAAATAAATTAAATCCGAAAAGTAGGTTTACTGAATCCATATGCTCATATTGTGATCTTTCAATTGGCTATAAGGACGAATCTGTGACCTGTCCTGATTGCGGCGAAGTATATCATGCAAAATGTTGGCGAGATAATGGGGCTACGTGTGCTATGCCTCGTTGTAGTGGGCACAGACCTCAGAGAAAGGATTTTGCAGACAGAGAAGAGGGGTCTACCCCGCACGTAAATGCATCAGTGCACGAAAGCACTTCACAAAATGATAATAATGAAACTTTGCATGAGTTTGCAGAGGAGCAGGATAAGCCAAGCTTTTTGGTTCGATTAGCGCGTAAAATTACTAAAGTTGCGGGTATGAATATGCCTGATGGTTTAAAATTGAGTGATGTTTTTTCTAACGTGTTTAAGCGGCATACCTCGGATGAGGTTGAAGCGTTTCTGATATTAGGGACAGTAAAAACAACGCCTAAAATTGAAGAAGCATCAGATACGTGGCCACGACCTTGGATATTCTCGAGAATTTTCTTTGTGTTATTGTTGACGTATATTGGGCTATTTCTAGGGTTTGAACTCTTTCGAAACCAAATTTTTCTACCAGGACTTATTATTATGGGGACTTTTATGATTCCGTTTTCATTATTGATTTTTTTTTGGGAATCAAATGCTCCGCAGAATATATCCATGTATTCGCTTATGAAAGCCTTGCTAATTGGTGGGGTTTTTTCAATGATTATTACTTTGATGTTAAGTCGGGAGTTTGGTCGAGGAAGCAACTTGCCATTGATAATCGGAATTGTCGAAGAGATTGCTAAATTAATTCCTATAGTTTGGATTTTGAACAATGATAAATATAAATATACTCTTAATGGCCTTTTGATTGGTGCAGCTGTTGGAGCTGGATTTGCAGCTTTTGAATCTGCTGGATATGCGTTAGGCTGGTATCGTCATTATGGATCTCGTGATATGTATGACCTTATATTTATAAGGGGATTGCTTGCGCCAGGGGGGCATGTAGTTTGGGCGGCTTTATCTGGTGCAGCATTCTGTATGGCTAAATCAGCAAATGGGCTCAAAGGAAAAGTGCTTGGAAGTTTTCGCTTTTTGAGGGTTTTTTTCATTGTAATCGTGATGCATACTGTGTGGGATATGAATATTCATACTACCGTTTTTGAAATTCCGATGCATATGCTTATTCTTACAGCCATTTCATGGTTGCTAATTTTTGCAATTATGTCTGTGGGGTTAAAAGAAATTTCTTTGTTACGAAAAGCTGATTGAATGATGCAGTAGTTTGAGTATTTATCAGCAGTGCTTTGCTTACTTAAATAAAAATAGTTTGTGATAAGGTGATGATTCAATGAATGGGAGCAGTGGAACTGAAAAAAGTGTAAAACAAAACTTAAACAGCAAAAGAGAAAATGTGGAAATAGATAAGGGGGAGCACGAAAAGAAAGCTTGGTTTAAGAAATGGTGGGCACGAATATTAATTGTAGTATTTTTAATAGGCGTTGGAACTACTTTCTTCCTTAGTTTAAAAGAGCATAATTTAGGAATTACAAGGAATCAGTTTCAAAGTGGGTACAATAAAATAGTAGCTGACTTCCTCAGAGTAAATAAGTTCGAGCGTAAAGGAAAATCAGCATTTTACAATAATGACATTTCTAATAGGCCATATGATCTTGATAATAGGCTTCATATATGGGGACTTGCTGATAAAGACAATAATGTACAATTTTTGGTGGTAATGTTATTGCACTCTAGTTCAAGTAAAATTAGTCAACATGATCCTGCTTATATGCGGGCGATGTGGATCGCCACTCTTTCTGCCTTTAATCCAAAAATGACTAGAGGGGAGATTGAAGAACTAAGAGCAGCACTACAAAAGAGAGTCGGTACTTCAAACCCTTATATTATAAAAGATAATATTAAGTATGCAGTTATAGAAGATGAAAAGAATTCAAGATTATATGTAATGAGTGCGTCAGATAACTGGGGTGAAAAAGAAGACGAACTTTGGAATCAAATATTATATAATAAGTAGATTTGAACTTGGTATAAGCAATATGAAGTGAATCATAGACCTGGCCTATATGGCTGGGTCTTTTTGTATTTTAATCAAGGGGAGGGAGCTATGTGGGAATAGGAGTTTCATTATTAAAGCTGGTGGCGGCATTTATTGAATTTCTATTACAAAGAAAAAGCTAAGAAGGAGTGCGAATTATGGAGTTTAAAGCAGCGCAACGACAACGAGCAAAATTACGGTTGGCTCTTACTGGGCCAAGTGGTGCAGGAAAAACGTACAGCGCTCTAATGATAGCCAAAGGTTTATGTGATTGGTCAAAGATTGCTTTAATTGACAGTGAAAATGGTAGTGCTGAGTTGTATGCTCATTTAGGTCCATATTCGGTACTGACTCTCGAAGCGCCGTACGAACCGGAAAAGTATATTACGGCAATTAAGTTGGCTGAGCAAAAAGGTTTTGAGGTGATTATTATTGATTCGCTCAGTCATGCATGGTCTGGTGAAGGGGGAATTTTGGATCAGCAAGGTAAAGCCACAGACGGTAAATTTAAAGGGAATAGCTGGGCTGCATGGAGAGAGTTTACTCCAAAGCACAATGCACTCGTAGAAGCTATATTAAAATCCTCCTGTCATATTATTGCAACGTTACGGACAAAGGTAGAATATGTTCAAGTTCATGAAAATGGCAAGGCTGTTGTGAAAAAACTTGGTACTGCGGCTATTCAGAGAGAAGGCATCGAATACGAATTTACTACAGTATTTGATTTAAACACAGATCACATTGCTACTGTCTCCAAAGATCGTACCGGGATTTTTGATGGAAGATACTTCAAACCAGAGCGTCATATAGGAGAACAGTTATCTTCTTGGCTAAATAGTGAGGGGAGAAAAATAAGTGATATATCTTTAGCTTCTTCGTATTCAGATTTAGAGCCGTCAGGTGGGCAAGTATTGATAAAGCAAAATCAATACCGGATTATTCGATCAGAGCCAAGGCTAAAGGGGGACGGTCAGGTATTCGCCAGAGCTATATTAGAACAAGCTGGAAAGTGTTTTCTAGCGTGGTCGGATCAGGCTGAAATTCTAGATGTTTCACCTCAAACGGTAATTGAAGCTGTCATTACCAAAAGAAGAGATAGTGTTATTATTGAATCTTATGTGGTGGTCGGGGCTGGTGAGGCGGCGTGATATATAGTTATTCTCGCTTGAAACGATATGCGGATTGCTCAGTGAAAGAGCATTTTACCATTCCTTTAGATTCATCAGACAGTATTCAATTCCACGAAGGTATTTCGTTTAATCAAAATAAAGGATGTTAGCTAATAGAATTCTTTAGTACGGGGGTTCCAGAGATAAAGAAATCATTAGTTATTTTTCACTGAAGCAACTGAATGAACTGAAGTAAAAAAACTATTTTTCGTATAGGAAATAATAAGGTAGAAAAAATGGAAAATTTATCTTCAGTAAGGTTCAGTAGCTTCAGTAAACGTTTTTATGGTGGAATGAAAACACGAGGAGGCGCTTATATGCTATTGAGCAGCTCCAAGGGCTTAATCATCAGGTGGCTACGTATGAGGGATTACTAGAAACGAACTTAGGTGAAGTACGTTCCACTATAGACGTTTTGCGTAAACAGGTACGAATTATGCTGGATCGTGTGCAGGTGGAGGGGGTTGTATGAAAAATCTAAAGAAAGATCTTTTGGACTTTATTGGCAGACGAATAGTGATAGCGATACGAAATATCAAGCCGTGTCTTGTAGGAGATCAATGCAGAGGAAAAGATGAAGATACAGAGAGTTTTCTAGCAGAACAGGAAGCTGTGTATTTGCAAGGATTGCTTGATGGTATAGCATTAGCGGATTTAATGAACATACAGAAGGCGACGCTTTCTTTCACTGAAAACGGTTTATTTAACAGGGAGGTTTCTGATGAAAACCATGCGTAACTTGCTTGCTGGCTGTCTGAGAGAAAATCCAGATGGGTATATTGTCGAGTCGTTGCTTACTGAGTATCCGACAATCCAGACACTTATGAATGCAGAGGAAGTCGATTTGCAGCGCATTAAAGGTCTGGGGGTGGTAAAGGCTAAGCAGCTTAAAGCTATTCTGGAATTTGTCAAGGCAGTTAACGACCCGAACAGGGGGAAACGAATTGTTGTTCGTTCACCCAAAGATGCCTATGACGTGATTCGGAACGACTTGGAATTTGCCATGGTCGAAAAATTCATGACGATAGGGCTAAATACAAAAAATATGGTTATATTTAAAGAGCAGATTTCATCAGGTATATTGAATGCTAGCTTGGTTCATCCACGAGAATTGTTTAAACCGTTGATCAAGTTTTCGGTTGCTAGCTGTATTTTGGTTCATAATCATCCTAGTGGAGATATAGAGCCTAGTACAGAGGACATTGAACTAACTCAGCAATTGGTTCAGGCTGGAGACTTATTGCAGATAAAGGTACTCGATCATTTGATAGTGAGCTCTGGTGGACAATATAAAAGTCTTAAAGAAGCTGGGTATATGTGAATTTGAGTTGTTTGTGTCGCCGTAATAGGCGGCATTTTTTATGCTTTTTGCAGTTTTTAGAAAGATGGGAGAGCAAGTAAAGCATTAAAAAAATAAATTTTTCACCGTAAAATGGGAGAATTCATGGAATTAGCTTTACAAATTATAGGTTAAAGCTATATAAGAGGGGTTTTTATAATCCGGTATATTAATTAGTAAGGAGAAGAAATGAATTAAAACAAAAATGAAAAAAAGTATTTAATATGATAAAAATTTTTCTGGCTGTTTCTAAGTACCATAATGGGCTTGATGTAAGGTTATTCTGACATAATGACTAAGCTGACAGTCGAATTTCAAAAAAATGTTAATAGGTATAATATTTTGTGGAGACAGGAATAAAAATGAACGAATTTGTTGTGATGTGTTTTTTTTAGTTATGATACCGCTTAATTTGATGAAAAGTCCGCAATGAGCCAACTAAAGCAAATGAGTAAGGCGATGGCCTAAAATATAGAAATATCAGGAGGCTTTTCTCTAATTATGTCAATAGAAGTCAACCAAAATACTCTTTTAGAAGCAGCTCTTGCATACGGTCGTTTAGGGTGGCCGGTTTTTCCGCTACACAATCCCGATGCTAAAGGAATTTGCTCCTGTGGAAAAACTGATTGCAAAAGCGAAGGGAAGCATCCACGTACCGCTAACGGAGTGAAAGACGCTAGTTTAGATGAAGTTGTTATTCGACAGTGGTGGACAAAGTGGCCTGACGCGAATATTGGAATTGCAACTGGAAAGACAGCAGGTATAGCCGTATTAGATATTGATCCTCGTCATGGTGGAGATAAAAACCTTGCTTTTCTTGAAGAAACCCATGGAGTCTTGCCGAAAAAATGCCAAGTGAGAACTGGCAGTGGTGGATCGCATATATTTTTTCAGTATCCCGGCAATATGATTCAAAACAGTGCGGGCAGCGTTTGCGGTGGAGTGGATTTTAAGACTGATGGCGGCTATGTTGTTGCTGCACCTAGTAAGCATAAAAGTGGCGGTGTATACCAATGGATGGAATGGAGCGACAAGCTAGCGTCAATACCCGAGTGGCTTTTACTACGTTTACAGAAAAAAACAAAGTCAAGAGCCTTTGAAAGTAATCTTAATACAACAATAAAAGAGGGCGGAAGAAATGAACGATTATTTTCATTAGCTTGTTCGTTAAGACGCCAAGGTATAACTGAGGCGGCTCTCTTAGGGACGCTAAAGGTAATTAATCAGTCGCAATGTAATCCGCCACTTGATGAAGATGAGGTTTGTCGTATTGCCTTTAGTGCTTCTCGATACGAGGAAGGGAATATTCGCTCTATAAGTGCACAGAGTTTTCGCAAGACAGATATGGGCAATGGGGAACGGATGGTAGCGAGATTTGGTAGTGATTTTAAATATTGTCCTTCGATGAAGAAGTTTTATGTCTGGAATGAAAATCGATTTGAGATAGACCCTGGTGATCGTATGATGCAAATGGCAAAGGCGACCATTCGAGGGATTTATTCCGAGGCAGCTGAGCTAGACGATGATGAACAAAGACAAAAGCTGATTCGCCACTCTTTAAAATCCGAAGGCTTAAATCAGGTCAAAGGGATGATGAAGTTTGCAGCTGCAGAACCAAGTATTTCTGTGCGTCCTGATTATTTTGATGCTGATGATTGGCTGTTAAATGTCGTTAATGGAATAATTGATCTGAAAACAGGAAATTTACGTTCGCATGCCAAGGAAGCTCTTATGAGTAAGATTACTTTAATTGATTACGATGAAAAAGCGCAATGTCCTCAATGGGACGCTTTTCTTCATAAAGTAATGAATGGTGACCAGGAACTCATTGAGTTTTTACAAAAAGCTGTAGGATATTCGCTAACAGGGAGTACACGTGAACAGTGTCTGATGATTTTATATGGAAGTGGGGCTAATGGAAAATCTGTTTTTTTAAATACTTTGCAAAGCCTATTGGGCGAGTATGCGCAGCAAACACCGACAGATACGCTTATGGCCAAAAAGAATGACGGAATTCGTAATGATATAGCACGGCTGAAAGGTTCACGTATTGTAGTAGCATCAGAGGCTACGCAAGGAAGAGTCTTTGATGAAGCGTTAGTGAAGCAAATGACTGGTGGCGATAAGCTGACTGCTCGATTTTTACATGGGGAATTTTTCGAGTTTACACCTAAGTTTAAGCTTTTTTTAGCTACGAATCATAAGCCACAGGTTAAGGGAACAGACAACGGAATCTGGCGACGGATTCGATTAATTCCGTTCACTGTTACGATTCCTGAACAAGAAAGAGACCCGGAATTAGAGCGGAAACTGCAAGAAGAACTGCCTGGCATTTTGCGATGGGCTGTTGAGGGCTGCATTAAATGGCAACAAAGCGGTTTGGAGATTCCAAACGCTGTGAAAGAAGCAACGGACGAATATCGCTTAGAAATGGATTGGATGAATGCTTTTATAACCGATTGCCTACAAGTTAGTCCAGCGAGCCGTATAGCAGCTAGTGATCTTTATCGCACCTATACGGAATGGTGTAATGATACAGGAGAGTATTGTTATAGTCAGAGGCAATTCGGAGGCTATCTAAAAGAAAAAGGCTTCCATAGTATCCGTAGCGGAGCAAATGGAAGCACAATGTGGCAAGGATTGGGGCTTAATTTAGTTATGGGTATAACTGATGAGATTGCTGTCGTTGCAGAGGCCCTCGACTGAAAATTTCCTAATGATTTCATGCGGAGGCGATTTTTAGAACAGCGATGATAAAGCATTTTATGAATCCTCCAGCCTATGTAGAAGATTGTATAGTTCTTGATGTAAACTCATTGAATCGCAGTGGTGGCATTGGCTGCATACGTACATATACACTGATGTGGCAGCATCCCCTTGATAAGTCGATTTACGCAGAGGTTTTAATTAGTAGTGAGTTGGATCGCCTAAAGCTTTATTGTAAAAAGGATGATCGAAAGAATAATGAGGAGGAGGGCTTGGGATTTATAGTCTTTCTGTCCTATACGCCCCTCTTCTTTGGAGGAAAACGTCCTTGGTTTATTTGTCCGAAATGCAGCAGACGGGTAGGAAAGTTATATCAGCCTGTATTGCAAAGATGCCTGTCGGATACGCGGTGCTTTCTTTGTAGACGTTGCTTAAATCTAAACTATCAGAGTCGCAGTGAGGGGAATGACCCTATTTTAACTCGGCTCAACAAAATGCAAAGAATAAGGAAAAAATTACTAAAAATAGGGATCATTACTGCATGTAATGAGTGTTATGTTTTGGAGGGAAGACCAAAAGGGTTACATTATCGTACGTATTATAAGATGTTACAGCAATTTTATAAGTCAGAGCAGGAAGCTGAGGAAAGTATTTTAGCCTACTGCAATAGTCTTAATGAAAAAATACTTAAAGAACAGGACGGTACACATATAAATGGATAAGACGGAATTGTATGAAGAGTTATTCTTCTTGGTAGGAATCAATGATTTAAAGACCCTTAAAGAGAAATTTACAGAAGACCTTGATATAAACTATGCAAACGAAGAAAAAGAAACCATGTTGTTTATCGCTGTAAGATGGAATTGTTATGAAATTGCTAAATGGCTTTTAGAAAATGGTGCAGAAGTAAATCTTGTTGGAGAATACCTAAAGGCGACTCCCTTGCATTATGCAGAGAGTGTTGAGGTAATGAATTTGCTACTAGAGTATGGCGCAGATGCTTTAGCAAGAACTGAGGCAGAAGAGACTCTATATTTAAAGCTCGTAAGAAATAGGCTTTTTAAAATGGCTCAAGAATATCTGGAAAAAAAGTGGCCTAGAGTTCCGATAGATAGAGTATATGCTAGGTGTTTAAAGAAAGCGAGAGATATAGTGGGCTTAGCGTACTTATATCAAGTTCAGCTTCCGGACGAGAGAATACAACAATGGTATGATGCTCAGGATTTTAATAAGGTTCCTTGTTCTGTACGTATGCGACTTTATAATGAAATATATAAGGAGATCTTTTCTTATGAAAACAGTAGACAAGCAGTTTTTAACAGCAGTAAGTAAAGCTGATTTAAAGGCTGTTGAACTCGCTTTGAAAAATGGTGCCGATCCGAATAAGTGTGATAAAACTGGTATTACGCCTTTAATGATTGCTGCTCGTTTAAATGCTGAAAACCTTATTTATATACTTTTAGAAAATGGTGCTAATTCTGCAGCAAGGGATTACTTGGGGCGGTCGGCTTTTGTTTATGCTATGAAATACAGATCGAACGAAGCAATGATTGCCTTATTAACGGAGGAAGACATAGATGACAATTCATGATTGGGACGGTTTACCGTTATTACTCTCAGTAAAAGAAACTAGTGAAATTCTTCGCATAGGAATTGTAAAGACATATCAATTGATGCAGCTAGGTGATTTTCCAAAGATTAAAATTGGGAGTCGATACAAGGTAAAACGCGATGGCCTAAGGGAGTGGCTTGGTAAATAAATAGTTATCATTAGCAAGAGAATTCCATGGTTCCAGTGTGGGTCATGGAATTTTTTATTTATGCTTGACATTTAAAAATAAATATGATATTGTAATAATGCAAACGAAATTCTGGTTCATTTGAAAGGAGTTATAATGACACCTACAGAAGTTATAGCTGCTGTTGAAGCGAAAAGCCCTTCTATCGATTCAGTTACTGGTAAGACGAAATATATTAAGATAACACCACGCACTTTACTGACTTACGATGCGGCGAGGGTCATTCCAAAACCTGAAAGGTCAGGTGCAGGAAGAGGACAGGGTAAGATTACTGATTATCCTAATGAGACAGTTGTGCAATTTATTGCAAGTTACAAAATGATGCACGGCCCTGATTTTGGATTTTCACTAGCACGCATTGCTCAATTTAGAGAAGTTGCTTTAGCTATCGAGAATGATGTATGGACTGAAGAACTGGTGGAAAGACGCTATTCTACAGAAACTGATTTGTTTTTAGGTGCTTTTTATTGGCTGGCTTATAAGGCTAAAGCAGAGCTGGAGATAGGCAATCTTGACGCGCGGGTTGGGGTTCTATATACTCTTGGAGAAGATGGGCGCTTTAACAGGACTATAAACTATCCTGATGCGGAAGGTAAAATCAGAATGGGTATATCTTGGACTAGGTAAAATTAGCTATTTTTTTTGTATTAAAAATGAATCGGAATTTCCTTTGCAAATAAAGGCGATGTAAACCACGTTTAAAAATCAAAGTCATTGGAGGTGATAAGTTTCGCTATAATAATTTTTTTGCATTGCAAATGAATCGGAATTTCTAATACAATTATAAGGGAGATGCAAGTATGACTAAGATGCAAGGTATTCAATTAGAATTTAAAGATGAAAATGAATTAATGAGAATTGTCGAGTTCTTTAAAACAAAGGAAGAGTTAAATGGTATTTTTAAAAGCGTTGAATCAGCAAAGCATGATTTCCAAAAATTTAAAGAGATGGGCATTCCCATAAGAGGAATTACTCTTCTTCCAGAAGGCATAGATAAAAGTGACCTAAGCAAGGTTGAATTTAAAGCAATGTCATTTGAAACTTTTAAGCAACGGTTCGAAGAACGCACTGCACAGGGTATTGAAAATATATAGATAAAGAGTTTAGTTTACTCAAGGGTATGCGGGCTTTCTTAGATAGGTATTATTTTATCTGATGGGGTTTAAGGTGTAATAAGATTATTAACTACGTATAAAGCCTAACTTTAAAGTTGGTATAAGGAATATGGATTAGTTTTATAGTTGAAAGGAGAGAAATTTGATGAATCAAAGCAAATCTTGGGATGATTTACCGATAATGCTAAATACAATCCAAACAGCGAAGCTTCTAGGGTACGGCACAGATGTAATAAGAGGTTTGTGCAGAGGGGGATCGATGCCACATATTCGATTGGGCAGAGCTTTTATGATACCTCGTGACTCGTTGCGGGAGTGGATCGATCATAACTCAGCCGTACAAGCGAACTAAAAACATACTTCTAGGGTGCAATGATGCTATCGTTTTGTAGCTGTTGCACCCTTTATTTGACCAAGCGAAATTTGCAAAGGAGTAAATTATGGCACGAAAACGTGGAAATGGCGAGGGCGTGATATACAAGCGACCAAATGGCACGTGGGAATACAAAATCACAATTGGAACCGATGCCAACGGGAAACAGAAGAGAAAGTCCTTCTATGGGAAAACAAGAGCTGAGGTTATAGAAAAACACAAACGGTATCTTATAAATTTGGAGCAAGCAGAAGAAAGTGGCGGTGCAGAAGCTTCTATTATTGAAAAGCTGACGGTTAAACAATGGCTTGAACAGTGGAAAAACAATATTAAGATAAAAGTTAAGCAGTCTACATGGGAAAGCTACTGTTATTTAATTGATCAGCATATTACTTCTAGCATAGGTGATATTGTTCTTGCCGATTTACGTCCTGCGATGATACAAAAGCTATATCGTGATAAGTTATCATCAGGACGAAAAGATGGGAAAGGAGGGCTGGCTAAGCGTAGCGTAGAATACATTCATATTGTCTTAAATCATGCTTTAAAGCAAGCTGTAAAAGAAAATGTTATTGAGCGCAATATTATGGAAATGGTAGACAAGCCTAAATCAATTACTCCCGAAATGAGACCATTAACGGCAGCGGAAGTAAATCGATTTCTAAGGGTGGCTAAACAACATAAGTACTCTAAATACTATTCAGCATTTTTATTAGAGTGGGCGACAGGGCTTAGGAGAGGAGAGCTACTGGGATTACGGTGGCAAGATGTTGATCTGGATAATGGCGTTATCATGGTTCGACAATCTCTTATTCGGACGAAAGAAGATGGTTTAGTTTTCTCTACACCAAAAACAAAGCGGTCTATTCGCAGTATTCCTATTCCGCCTGAAGTTATTGCTGAACTGCAAACATTGCAGTGTAAACAAGAAGAAGAGAAAGAGCTGTGGGGACAAAGCTATCTTAATGGTGGCTTGGTGTTCTGTCATGAAAACGGAAAATGTATAGATCCTCGATGGTTTCTAAGCTGCTTTCAAGATGTATTGAGGGATGCGGGGCTACCAGTAGTTAGATTTCACGATATGCGTCATACACATGCTACATTACTCTTAAAACTTGGCACACATCCCAAAGTAGTACAAGAAAGATTGGGTCATGCTACCATTACTACAACTTTGGATACGTATAGCCATCTTGTTCCTGGCATGCAAGAGCAAGCGACTGAGAAGTTACGAGGTTTATTAGAAGAAGGCATGATTGATAAGGATAAATAGTCGTACGACTACCAATACGACTATGTAGATAAAAAAAGGGTATTATAGTGGAGGCTAGTGATAATAGAATAGTGATCAGAAGCTGTTAAAAACGACTTGTTTCCATTACATATTAGTTGTAAAAATGCTGCTCTTTAAACTCAAAATCAGACGAGGTCTCCTCGTGCCGGTTCGAGTCCGGCCTTCGGCACCAACAAGATTAAGGCTTCCCAGTTTGGGAAGTCTTTTTTCATGTTTAAAAGTGCTACCGGAGTGCTATGGCAAATTATTTTTTGTGAGTTTTAGGCGTAGTCATTTGCAGAATATCATCAAATTTATTTACAGCATCTTGTTGAAGCGTATCTGTAGCATGAGTATGCCTTAGATCGTGAAAGCGAGTATGAGGCAGTCCTGCGTTTTTTAGCCAAGTATAATGGAACTGTATAGCTAAAAGTGGAAGGACGAATGTAGCCTCCTTTACGGTTCTTAAAAACGATGTCATCAGGCGTAGTTGGTCCTTGCTCTGATTTATACTGCTTCAATTCTTCAATCACTATGTCTAGTAGCAAAACGATTAGATGAATCGTTTTTGTTATTGGTAGAAAAGATACGCAGTCTTTCTTAATTTTGTTACACTACCTTCGATCGTTAAAGTTTTTTTGCTAAAATCCATATTTTTCAATGAAACGCTAGTAGTTCAGAGCGTCTTAAGTCTGTTCCTAACTCGAAGAGTACGAAAGATAGAGCATTTAGCTTGAAATTAATAACAACTGTATTGCGCGAAGTATTAAGCCGTTTATAATTGGTCGCAAAAATTTTATGTTTACTAATACGTCGCGAGATGCAACAGCTAGTAGTATAATTTATAGTCTGGTGGAAACGGCGAAGAAAAATCATCTTAATCCTTATGCATATTTAAATTATGTATTGAAGAACGCACCTAACTGGGATATTTCTGATGCTGCTATACTGCAAAAACTATTACTAATGAATGCTCTTAATGAATGCAAGATACAAGCCGCATCCAGTTGACTTTGTCAGGGTAACGGCTTTTTTAACGCTTATCTATAACATAAAAGGCATTTGATTAAATGTCGAAAATTGTATTTATCTTGCAAAAAAACATTGCAAATTAGTATGAATTGGAATATAATGTCTTTTGTTGTTGTAGGAAAATTTAGGAATAGGAGTGAACTATTAGCATGAGGTTAACAGAATGGACTAAAATTTTTGTCGGATTAATTACTGTTTATGTATGTTTATTAGGCAGTTTTCCTGTAAAAGCAGCTGCACAAATTGAAAACAGTGCAGCTGATCCGATAATTACTGAACCTGTGGTGCAGGGGGAACCAACTCAGGATAATCGCAACTCTTCTGATATTGCGTTAGCTGGTGTAAAGCTCAATGGCAAGTGGGGGTTTATTAATCCGCAAGGGCAATTTGTAATTCCAGCCGAATGTAAAGAAATCAGAGCCTTCCAAGATGGTTTAATAGCAGTAAAAACGGAACTGGGCTGGGGCTTTTATGATAAAAAAGGAGTCATGGTGATACCTTGTCAGTTTGATGAGGTGGGAATTTTTAAGGATGGTTTCGTAGCAGTAAAGTATAAAGGTAAGTGGGGATATTACGATACGCAAGGGAAAATTGTTGTCCCGGTAGAATATGATGAAGTAGCTGGTATAAGCGAAAATATTGCTGTTGTTAAAAATAGTGGTAAATGGGGTTATTACAAAATAAAAGAAATGTTAACCATTCCTGGCTATAAGGAAGCAGGGCTGTTTGGCGATGGGATAGCACCGGTAAAGAGCGATGGAAAATGGGGTTATATTGACAATAATGGTAAAGTGATTATCCCCTTTCAATTTGAAGATGCTTTGAAATTCAACGAAGGATTGGCTGCTGTCAAAAGAAAGGGAAAGTATGGCTTTATTGATAAAACTGGTGCAATGATTATCAAAGAGCAGTTTCCTGAAGTAAGCAATGGATTTCAAGACGGTTTTGCTATGGTTAAGACTGATAAAAACTGGGGTTACATTGATCGCAGTGGCACCGTGTTAGCTTCTGACTACGATAGTGTTTTTCCATTTAAGAACGGATTAGCAGAAGTCAGAGTTGTAAAAAGATCGTTCAACATTTTTGACGCGGTCATGGTAGTGGTAGGGGCTACTGCAGGTGTGGTAGATATCCGTACTAATGACCTTTTGCCAGAGAATACGAAACGAGGATATATTGATAAAACCGGTAAAGAAGTTCTTTCGACTAAAAATGATTTTACAGGAGAGTTTCATGATGGACTCGCTGTTGTTAATGTAAAGGGAAAATGGGGAGCTGCAGACAGGACGGGGGCATTTATCGTACCGGCCCAATATGACAAGATGTCAGCTTTTCGGAGAGGATTTGCCCAGGTCAAAAAAGATGATAAATGGGGATTTATTGATACAACGGGTAAGCCTTTGACTTTGTTAAAATTTGATGAAGTTTCAAGTTTTGGCAATGATGGTTTGGCCGCCGTTAGAATAGGCGAGAAGTGGGGGTTTATTGATACCGAAGGGAAAACGGTTATTGCTTTCCGCTATGATGAGGTAGGTTTTCCTGAGACGGAAGCGTTACAAGAAAAACTTGGCTTCTTCTGCGGTTTTGCTAAGGTTAAAGCTTATGGCAAGTGGGGCCTAATTGATACTGCCGGAAAATGGGTTGTTCCGGCGGAGTATAGCAGTTCATCAGACCTTATGGGCGGATCCTTTGATTTGTTAGCAGTTAAAAAGAACGGTAAATGGGGATATATGGATACTAAGGGGCAGCTGATTATTGAGCCAAGGTTCAATGAGGCAGGTATTTTCTGGAATCAGGCATTATTAGATAAGGAAAATAGTTATTACGTAAAATGATAGTACTCTAAGCAAGCGATTATTATATATTCTATGAATAATTAGCAGATAAATAAAAGAATGAGGTCAGTGGAATACTAATCCACTGACCTCGTTTCTATTTTAATAATGGATCTAAAATTTTTGCAGCATTTTTAAATCCGAAGTGTTGGAGATTTCACGAATGCTATCATTTGGATTTGTAAGCGTAATAAGTCTTTCTGGAAATATGAAGGCATCGGCATAATAAAGCAACAGACTGTTAGAGAAAAGCTTACTGACTATTTGATCTTCGATGGCTATTCCAGGAGTTATACCAGCGTGAAACATGTATATTATAGCTGGCTAAAAAGGAGTTGTTGTGGTCAAAATATGGTCTTAGATTGCGGAACCCCGCACCTTCTCTATGCATAGGATACACTGTAATGAGACAGAGGCAAAAAGGAGGAAGTCTTTATGGGCTTTTGCGGCGGCGGCTTTCGCGGAGGAAACAACTGGGTTATTATCATCATCATTCTAGTGCTGCTCTTTTTCTGGGCAGAAGAAGAAAGTTCTACATGCTAAATAAGAAGTATACCACGAAGCATGGGCGCCTGCAGTGGCGCTCTTTTCATTTGTAAGGCTCTACAATCAATGCTATTATAATACTACAAGTAATACTCAAGTCAATAAAACGAGGTGAGGCAAGTGAAACTTTATTTGTGGCGCCATAATCGAAAATTTCATAGTTATAGCATGATTGAGGAGCCTTGCGTTCATCAGGATTTTTATACAGCCGCGACAGCAGCTGTTTTGGCAAGCTCATTAGAAGAAGCGTTAGCTCTTTTGGCAAAAGAGGGAAATGGCTGGCGAATTGAAGATTTACGTAAGCTTTCGCCCGAGGTTTTTGACTGTCAGGAGTCAGGACTTGTCTTGCAGCGCATTGAAGGTTCTTAAGTTGTTAGTAGTAAACCATTAAGAGGAGGAAGCTATGCTTTACGACACTCATTTACATACAGAATTTTCCACAGATTCGGAAATGAAGTTTAAGGAACTAAAAGACTGGGTTCAAAACTATGGACAGGGAGTTATTGTTACAGAGCATATGGATTTAAAATATCCGAAACCGAACCAATTTGTTTTTTCGCCGTCGGATTATTTTACTAAATTTGGGCCATATCGTTCCAAGCAAATTCTTCTAGGCATTGAAATTGGTTTGCGTCTTGATTGCCTCGAAGAATTTCGTCAAATGATTAAAGACTATCCCTTTGATTTTGTTCTTGGCTCGATTCATGTCGTGGATCAGAAGGATCTTTATTATAATCCCTTTTATGAAGGAAGAAGTAAGAAGGAAGCCTATGAAAGATATTTTCAGGCAATGTGGGAATGCCTGAGTGCTTTTGATTGTATTGATAGCTTAGGGCATATTGACTATATAGCGCGCTACGCACCTTACTCCGATCCGGAGATCCACTACTCTGAATTTCCTGAGATGATTGATGAAGTGTTGCGGCTTGTTGCGAAAAAAGATATTGCCCTGGAAATAAATACGCGGCGCTTTACCGAGCAAGAGACGGTGCAGCAGCTTATGCCCATTTACCAGCGTTTTCGGGAAGTTGGGGGGCGTTATGTAACGCTTGGTTCTGACGCCCACCGGATCAGCGAAGTTGGACGGGCCTTAGAAGAGGCCGACGCGCTAGCAAAAGCCTGTGATCTTACAGTAGTCCACTTTGTAAATCGTCAAAGAATAGAGGCGTAGAAAAATTGTTTTCAGGAGGCTTGTTGATGAATAAGCGCTGGAAATATATTGGATCTTGTTATTTGATGAGTCTTCTAGTGTATTTGGCGTTTTGGGGGCTGGCAATTGCCGCTCCGGCGGTGCTTTCTGATCGTGAAACTAGTGAAACAGTGACCTCGTTGCGCCATGAAACAGTGCAAACTCTTAATTCCTATCGGCAAGCAGCTGGTCTTACTCCGTTTAAGGAGGATTTTCGTCTGGCAAAGGCTGCGCAAGGGCATGGCGACTACATTACTCGCAATTATCCCCAAAGGATTACCCTTGATATCCACCGTGAACAGCTAGGTCGCAGTGGGTTTATTGGTCGTGACATTGGCGAAAGAGGCGCTTATTTTGGTTATTTTGGTACTGTCGGTGAAGCGCTTGATCCTGGCGGCGCTTTTACAGTAAAGCAAGGTGTTATGGGATTGTGGGACAGCCCCTATCATCGCTTGCTATTAGTAAATCCTAATTTTAACGACATTGGTGTCGGCTTTGGAGAAAAAGACGGCAATTATAATATTTTAGTTTTAGCAACTGGAACGGAACAAGCAGCAAAGGACGAACGGCTTGTAGTTTATCCTTATGATGGACAGAAGGATGCAAAACTTGGCTGGCTTGTTAGTGAAGTTCCGAATCCCTTGCGGTTTTGGAACAAAGAAAATATTGTGACAGGCTATCCCATTACTGTAAGTGTTCATAGCAGTAAGGTGCGAGAGTTGCGTTTGAAACAGGCAATTCTTACAGATGAAAATGGTTTGAATGTGGCTTGTTATCAAGTCGATTCATCCATGGAAACGATGGAGTCAGAGAAAAAACATGCTTTTTTGATTCCCCGCGAGCCCTTGGCTTGGAATAAGACCTATCATGTCGCAGCAGAAGGAACTTTAGTTTATCAAGATGGAAGCAGTGCGCCATGGCGAAAGGCGTGGGACTTTCATACGGTATTGCAGCTTCAGGTAGCGACAATCACCGTAGAGCAGTCCGCTTTTTCGGATGGAAGAGCGTTAGAACTCTTACGCTTGGCTACAACTGCCGGTGACCTGCCTGATTTAACCTATGAGCTTTGGCAAGGTGATCGGTGGATTCAACGCTGGGATGGGCGCAGCCACAAATTTCAATTTTATCAGCTTCTATTTTTACCCGGAGAGTATACGTTGAAAATGAATGGCTGGGGCCAAAGTACTTCCATGACTCTTCAGATCTATGAAACACAGGGCTTGAAGAAAGTCGCTCTTGGAAATAGTTTATAACAATAAAGCGGGGTAATATATGAAAAGTAAAGGCAGGAAAGCTACAGGGCTGTTACTTTTTTTTGCGGGCTTATTTCTAGTAAGTCTTCCCTATCGGGAATCCTTGGCAGGTGGTTTACTTTTGGGCGCGGCTAGTGCGGCTCTTGTTGGCGGCATAGCCGATTGGTTTGCTGTAACGGCACTGTTTCGTCGTCCGCTCGGCATTGCTTTTCGCACGGAGATTATACCACGAAACAGAGAACGGATTTTTCAGGAACTCATCGATATGTTGGAAAATACGCTTTTAACAAAGGAGCATTTAAAAGCAAAACTAGCTGGGCAAAATTTAGTTCGCACCATAGCTCTTTATTTGACAAGTCCGCCAGGAAAAGATTTTCTCGAATCGCTTTGCCACCAGCTTGTAGAGCAGGGGAAGAATCGTTTTGAAACGACAGAAATAGTCTATTTTGCTGAGAAGTTTTTAGCGGGGCAGCTTAGAGCTTTACCGGCAGGACCGCTGGCTGGCGCCTTTTTGCGGTGGCTAATACAGCAAAACTATGATAAACGTATTTTGCAGTTTCTTTTAGCGCAACTTATTACACTTTGTCGTGCCAAACCTTTGCATCAGATGCTAGAGGAGATGGTTGTAAAAACGAAAGAGACTTACAGTCGGGGCCATAGTGGTCGCAAAGCGATTCTTGATTTGCTTGAGTCTGGTAATTTATCAAACCAGGAAATCGCTACCAAAATGCAGCAAGAATTGATTGGCTTTCTTGATACGCTGCAACAGCCTGATTCGTCCTTTGGAGCTATGAGTCGTCTATGGCTCGAAAGCTGGGCGGACAAGCTTTGTCATGATGAATTGACGCAAAGCAAAGCGGAAGAGGTTAAGGCTTATTTGATCAGACAGCTACCTTTGCGTCAGTGGCTGGAGCTTTTGGTGCAAGAAGGCGAAGCTGCTTTGCGTGGTAAAGGCGGTATTGGATCGGTTGTGGCAGGGAAAATCCTCTATCAAGGTGAGCTGTGGTTAAACTCACTATTGGCGGATGAACAAAAACAGCTCGAGGTCAATGAACAACTTAGGCGCTTTGCCAATGAACTGATTGAACGCTATCATTTTCAACTAGGAAAAATGGCTCGTAATAGTTTGGAGCAATACACTAATGAGCGGCTTGTTACCTTTCTCGAAGAAAAAGTCGGCGACGACTTACAGATGATTCGAATCAATGGATCATTGGTTGGTGCTCTATTAGGAATTATATTGTATCTTATCGATAAATTTTTTATAGCAGTAGGTGGCTTATGACAGAACAACAAGTATTTACAAAGCGTCGTAAGATTGCGAATTGGGCGCTAGCCCTTTCTTTTATTTGCTACCTTGCATCATTATATCTAACGATTTCGTTTCATGAATCAGCGGGAGCTTCTATATTTAAAGCTGTAGCAGAAGCTGCTCTGGTTGGCGGTGTAGCTGACTGGTTTGCTGTTACCGCTTTGTTTCGAAAACCCTTAGGATTTTCTTATCATACCGCATTAATTCCTCGTAACCGCGAGCGCATGGCTCGTGCCATGGCAGCTATGGTACAGAATGAACTTTTAAGTGCCACAAGCCTTGGCAATAAAATGCGCCAGATTCATTTTGTGAAGCTCTTTATTTTCTTTATGGAAAAACGCGGCGGTAAGGAAAAGCTGCGTCAGTGGTTGCAGCAAAAAATAGCTTCTCTTTTGCAAGGCATTTCCGGCGAAAAAGTGGAAAAACAGTTAAAAGTTTGGCTTGATCGGCATCTAGCAGACTGGAACGGCCTGGGTTTTTTGTGTCACAGCGGTATTAAGGTGCTTGAGAATGGTCAAGAGCAAGCTCTGGTACTTTTCCTTTTGCAGCAGGTTCAGAAAGAAATTGCTTTGCCGCAAACACGGCAAAAGATGGAGAAGTTTTTAACGGCTTATGGCGAAATGACCAGTAAACCGCAATCTAACGATGCTTTTGGCTGGCTGAAGTCCCTCTTGTATGAGGGAGCGAAAGCTTTTAATATGATTAATTTTGCTGATGCGGCGCGGGCGCTGCAGGAAGAACTGATTGTGATGCTAAAAGCGATGGAAAACCCGGAGCATCCAGTACGTTTATGGCTAAGGGGTGAGGTTTATGAAATTTTCCGAAATCTTTCTGAACAAGAAGAGAAACAACGTGCTTTTTTAGCGTGGCAGAGAGAGCTTGTGGCCGAAATTGATTTTAGTGATCTGACTGACCGATTGGTGACAAGCTTGATTGAAGACGTATCACCGCAAAATAGAGCGACAAAGCAGGGGAAATCTGAGTTACTCTCGCGACCGGTTACGGCCTGGATTGTATTAGAGCTAGAACGGTTTTGGTCCCGCTTTTTGCAAGATTCGCCGCGCCAGTCTCAGGCTGAGCTACTCGTTCAGGAATTTTTGCAGAAACTTGTTAGCAGCCATCACCAATGGATCGGCGAGCTAGTCTATGAAGTGCTGACTCATTTGTCAGACGCGAGGCTCAATCAACTAATCGAAGAAAAGGTAGGCGCTGATTTACAGTGGGTGCGAATTAACGGTGCATTGGTGGGCGGATTTGTTGGACTCGTACTATCCCTTTTTTCGCACTGCTTTTATAATTAGATAATAAAAGCCCGGAGGAGAAGAATATGGCTTTATGGGATTTTTTGAAAAATATTCCTGTCTTTGAGGAACTCGGTGAGACAGAGTTAGCTCTGATTGCTGAGCTTACGGTAACGCGAAATTATAAAAAAAGTATGATTATTTTTATGGAAGGGGAACCAGGTGAGGGTTTTTACTACGTAAAATCAGGTAAAGTAAAAATTGTCCAGGCTTCTTCTGACGGGCGTGAGCATATTATTAATATTTTAGGGCCAGGCGAAGTTTTTGCCGAAGCGCTATTATTTCGCCGGGGCGGCTATCCAGCTACAGCTGTGGCTTTAGAGGATTCTGTAATTGGGATGATTCAAAATAAAGAACTTGAGAAAGCGGTTATGAGTCATCCCACGATTTCGTTACATATTATTAAGGTGCTGACGCAAAAACTGTTGAATGCGCAAATGAAGATAAAAACTCTGGCTTTTTCCGATACCTATGTACGTACTGGCCAAAACTTAGCAAAGCTAGCTAGGCAGTATGGGAAGCCTACAAAAGCTGGGGTGGAAATTGACCTTGACATGACGCGGCAAGATTTAGCCAATTTAGTGGGGACTTCGCGGGAAACCGTTACGCGCGCTTTAGGGTCTTTGAAAAAAGAACGGACGATTGATCTTATCGAACATAAAATTATTATCCTTGATATGGACAAGCTGGAAAATTCCTTGTGATAAATATCACAGTAGCATGTGACCTATTTCCGTTTTTTTGTGCTGGTTTTCTCTTATAATGTACCCATAGACAGTTTATACTACTTGCATGATAAAAACCGCTAGTAAGTGCAGCGGTTTCAAGCTGAAATAAAAGGAGGAGTTTTCATGTTACCGAAAGGCGCAAATTTGCAAAAGATTCGTAACGGAAAACGGACTTACGCCATTACGCCACATATTCCCGGTGGCTTTGTCAAACCGGAGTTTCTTCGTAAATTAGCTGATGTAGCAGAAAAATATCATGGTGTTTTAAAATGCACCTCAGCGCAGCGGATTATGATTACAAGCCTACAGGCGGAAGATATTGAGTCAGCTTGGCAGGAGCTCGGTGTAGAGCCGGCCATTGGTTTTGCCAACTGTGTTCGTAGCATTAAAGTTTGCCCTGGCATTTCTTTTTGTAAACGAGGCAAACAAGACAGTGTGAAACTAGGCTTGGAATTAGATCGACTGTACCATAAGAAAGAAATGCCTTCGCGCTTGAAAATGGGCGTAGCTGGCTGTCCGAATTCCTGTTCGGAAATTTATATTAAGGATATTGGCGTTCTCGGAACTGATGCAGGCTGGAATGTTTATGTAGGCGGCAGTGCGGGAGCCCATCCTCGTATCGGCGAGCTCTTAATCAGTGATCTTTCTCACGAAGAAGTTTTGCAAATTGTATCAGTTGTTTTATCTTATTATGAAAAGCATGCTGACATTGAACGGATTGGTCAGTTTATTGACCGAATCGGTTTTAAGAAATTCAAGGCCGATGTTTTGGCTGCTTTCTATCAAGGGGTTAGTGCGGAAGATGCAGAGCCAAACATGAGTGAAGAAAAGCTTCAGCCTGTTCCTGGCGGCTTGACTGAGGGAACGCTAGTACTTGGTGATCCCATTGCGCCGGATAGTGTGATTAGTGATATTATCCGCGTCTATCCTCAGACTGTACCGACTTTACGAGGTTTTGGCATGGGGTGCCTTGGTTGTCCCTCTGCTACAGCGGAACCAATTTCTCAGGCGGCGTCTATCCATGGCGTTGATGTAGCAGAGCTTGTAAAAGAATTAAATAAAGTGATTGGCAAGGAGGAGTAAGATGAGCGCATTTTTAGGTCATATTCATTTTTGGCTGTACAGTAAGATTCAATTGGTAAATGAGAGGGAAACACTTCTCTTTCATCAAGCTAGTGAGGTTTGTGGCGACACAGCTGAAGAACTCCGCAGCCTTGTTTGGCAAGCCTATGGAACGCCTCCCGGCGATACGCCGCTGGAAGACTTGATTGATACAAGCAATATTCACGGTTGGCTACAACGACAGATTCACTTAGCGCAGTCAAGAGAAGCTGCTTTCATTAAGGAACTCCTAGATAGCTGTGACAATGCTTCAGAATGGATTCAGGCGTGTTTTGCCGAGCATGGCGAGGCTTGCGGCAATGCGGCGAAGCTTTCCGGAAAATATGACACGGCGTCCGCCGAAGGCATTTTTACAGCGCTTAGCGATTACCGTTTAAATGGAATGCCTTGCGATCAAAGCGATGAACTTGTTGAGGAAAGTGCGGCAAGCGTTATTTGGCAAAGTGCTGAAAACTTAGCTGAAGTGAATTGGAAGCGCGCTGGTATTGCAGTAAACGTGATGGATGGATTTTATGAAGTATGGCTGAATGCTTTTGTTAAAGCCATGAATCCTGCTTTCACTTGTCGCCAGACTGCTCGCAAAACAGATGGGCAGAGAGTGGATCGTTTTGAAATTGCAAAATAAGTTTGAAGGGCAAGAGATGCAGATCTCTTGCCTGTTTTTTTATTTATTACATAGTTTTTTATCGACTAGATGTCATAAAAAAAGACAGAAAAGGCATAAATAAATAAGAGAGAACGGTTGAGTTTATAAGCGATTCGACAGACTTATTGCTGATGACATTTTATTTTTACTGCTTTTGTCGGATTTGTTTGTTTTTTTTGTCAAGTCATTTAGCAGGAGATACAATATTTTACAAGAATGTTATCATCACCTGAAAAAAGGAATCCTATAGGTGGTGATAGCCGTGATTGCGACAGATTTTTTAGGCAAAGGCATGCCAGAGCTGATTGCGGATAACGAACGGGAATACCTTAATGCTGCGAAATCGGGAATTTTATATCTAAACCAAGAACGATATGTGATGGATATAAATCAAGAAGCAGAACAGATTTGTTTTGTAAAACGGTCCCAGGTGATTGGCTTAAAAGCGGAGCGGGCTTTTCAACATTTAGGTGAAAAATTCACTAAAATTTTTCGCGTGAGTCGTTATGAAGACTATTCGGCCAGTGTTAAGCTGACAACTGCTGAAGGGTGTAGCTATGTTCACATTGATACACTGCGGCTTCATAGTACCCTAGGGGCTTTTATGGGTTATATTGTGATTCTTCAAGATGTTACGGCTGTGCATGCGGCGTTTAAGCAAATCCAGACCACGCAAATGCTGTTGTCATTAGGTGAACTGGCGGCAGGAGTCGCTCATCATATTCGAACGCCTTTGACAACGATTAGCGGCTATTTGCAGGTCATGATGAACCGCTTGCAGGATGAACAATACGTAGTAAAACGCGAAGTGTTAGAAGTCTTATTAGGCGAGACGACTTATATTAATCAAGTGATTAAAGATCTTGTCTTATTTGCCAAACCGCCAGTAGCCAAGCAAAATGCTGTAGCAATAAATCGGATTTTAGAAGAGGCTTTGCTGCTGAATTTTCGTGATTTTGGCGGAGAAAATATCGAGATTGATAAGCGGTTGGCGGAAAACTTGCCAGTTTTACATGCTGATCCCAATTTATTGCAACAGGCTTTTGTGAATATTATTCAAAATGCATTGGAAGCTATGCCCGAAGACGGTGTGATTACTTTGAAATCATGGTTGCATGCCGATCTAAATATGATTGTTGTGTCCATCAATGATACGGGACCTGGTGTTACACCGGAAATTCTTTCTAAGATTTTTGAACCTTTTTATACATCAAAACTTGATCATATGGGATTGGGGTTGCCCATAGCTCATCGAATTGTTACGGAACATGGCGGTTTTATTAATATAAATGCTGCAGGCAGTGGTGGCACGAAAGTGAATATTTATCTTCCTGTAGTAGATCGGCGAGAAAGTGCCCTCCCCAAGGTGTATCAGCAGATTTTAAGTTTGCAGTGAGAAACAATAAATTTTTAAAGGATTATAGCAGAAAGTAGCCAATATAAACAGGATAAGGATTTTTATTTTGTGAGGAGTGGGCCGATGCCTAAGAAAAAAATACTCATTATTGACGGTAGCAGCCTTATGTATCGTGCTTTTTTTGCTTTGCCTTTATTAACTACAGCAGCAGGACAATATACAAATGCCGTTTATGGCTTTACTTCTATGTTGGCGAAGTTACTAGCAGAACTGCAGCCTGATAAGGCTGTTGTTGCTTTTGACAAGGGAAAAATAACTTTTCGCCATGAATGGTATGCTGAATACAAAGGAAAACGTCAGGCAACTCCGTCAGAGCTATCGCCGCAATTTCCGCTCATGCAAAAGGTTCTGGAAACCTTGGGCATTTCTGTATTAGAATTGGCGGGCTATGAGGCTGACGATATTATTGGAACTTTAGCCGCTAAAGCCGAGGCCGCTGGTGAAGAGGCTCTGATTGTAACAGGTGACCGTGATGCGCTGCAGCTTGTGAGCGATTCAGTCAAGGTACTTATGACGAAACGCGGCATTACCGATCTAGAATGGTTTGATAATCAGGCTGTATTTGAGAAGTATTCATTGACGCCGCGGCAGGTCATTGATTTGAAGGGCTTGATGGGGGATGCATCAGATAATATCCCTGGTGTTCCTGGTATTGGTGAGAAAACAGCTGTCAAATTGCTCAAGGAGTTTGAAACAGTAGAAAACTTGTTAAATCATATTCCTGACGTTTCTGGGGCCAAGTTGAAAGAACGGTTAGCAGAACATGCCGATTTAGCGCGACTGTCAAAACGGTTAGCGACAATTGACTGTCAGGTACCTTTAAGCGAAGCTGATTTAGCTTGTGAGATAAAGCCGGATTATGAAAGACTCCAGACGCTTTTTGACGAATTGGAGTTTAAAACTTTATTTAAACGTTTTGTCAGCAACAATGAGCTGCCCGAAGACCAGGCAGTTTGTAGCAATGCGATAGCCTGCACTTACGAAAAAGTGAATTCAGAGCAAGTCTGTACTCATCTAGAGAGGTTGATTCGGCAAGCGGAAAAGCTTGTTTTTTTTCCGTTATGGCAGGGGAAAGGTCCAGATCTTTCCTTAGAAGCCGTTGCGATAGCTACAGCAGACGCTCTGTATTTGGTTGAAAAGACCCATTGTACCTTTTTGTTTAAGTTATGGTCTGATAGCCAGATTACAAAAATTACTTCTGAGGCAAAGTATCTTTATCAATATGGAAAACTGTATCAGTTTTCATTGCGCAATATTGCTTTTGACGCTGCTTTAGCGGCTTATCTTGTTGATCCTGCAGCGGCTTCCTATGATATGGCAACTTTGAGTCAAAAATATTTAGGGGAGGCTTTTCTCCCGGCAGAAGAAGAACTCGCAAAAACAGTCCGCAGTGCCGCAGCTTTAGCTAAGCTGTATCCATTACTGGAAACAAAGCTAGCGGACGCTTCTTTGCTGTCACTTTACGAATCAATCGAACTGCCGTTGCTGAAAGTATTAGCTGACTTGGAGGTTACCGGAATCTTTGTTGACGAGGTGAACTTAAACGCTTTAGCAGCGACAATAGATGCGAAGGTAACTTTGCTGCTTGCAGCTATTTATGAAGCCGCTGGAGAGAAGTTTAATGTAAATTCGACGAAACAATTGGGACTGATTTTATTTGAAAAATTGCAACTTCCTGTCATAAAAAAGACTAAGACGGGCTATTCTACCGATGCTGAAGTATTAGAAACTTTAGCGGCAGAGTATCCGCATCCTTTAATCTCTAATCTGTTAGAGTATCGAACTCTCATGAAATTGAAATCGACATATCTTGATGGCTTAAAGCCATTGATTCATCCTACTACAGGGCGGATTCATACGAGCTTTAACCAACTTGTGACAACAACAGGTCGACTTAGCAGTTCTGATCCTAATCTGCAAAACATTCCTGTGCGGACGGAGGAAGGACGGAAAATTCGCAGTCTCTTTGTGCCGCAGAAACCTTGGGATTACTTGCTTTCCGCTGATTATTCGCAGATTGAGCTACGCGTCTTAGCGCATATGTCAGGTGACGCTCATTTAATCAGCGCTTTTGAAGAAAAGCAGGATATTCATGCTCAAACGGCGGCAAAAGTTTTTGGTGTAGCTGAAAGTGAAGTCACAAGCGAGATGCGCTCCAGAGCGAAAGCCGTCAATTTCGGGATTGTTTATGGAATTAGTGATTATGGTTTGGCTCGAGATATTCATGTGACGCGAAAAGAAGCAGCTAGTTATATCGATAGTTATTTTTCCTTATATGGCGGCGTAAAGGGACTAATGGATCGATTAATTGCCGAAGCGCATGAAACTGGTTTCGTCACGACTTTATTTGGCAGAAGACGTTATCTTCCTGATATTAACAGTCGAAATTTCAACTTGCGTTCTTTTGCCGAACGGACAGCTATGAATACGCCCATTCAAGGAACAGCAGCCGATATTATTAAAAAGGCTATGATTGCTGTGTATGAGCGTCTGCAGGAAGCCGGGCTGGAGAGCCGCATGCTACTGCAAGTGCACGATGAACTTGTGCTTGAAGTGCGGGAATCAGAAGTTTTAGCTGTAAGCGAGCTTGTAAAAACGACGATGGAGCAGGTTGTATCATTAAAGGTGCCGTTAGAAGTTGATGTGAAGTTCGGAAAGAATTGGGCTCTAGCAAAATGAGGAGGATTTTTTTGTGCCAGAAATGCCGGAAGTAGAAACGATTCGTTTGCAGTTAGAAAAACATGTGATCGGACAAAAAATTGAAGATGTAGAGATTTCCTTGCCTCGGCTGTTTAAGTGGCCGGAAGCTAGCGATGCCAAAGCCTATTTGTTGCATCAGACCATTACTGCATTAGAAAGACGAGGCAAATACCTTCTTTTCCGGCTTTCGAACGGACGAATTCTCGTCATTCATTTGCGAATGACTGGTCGTCTTTATTATCAGGACGCCATTGCCCGGCGCGATGCGTACACGCGAATTGTTTTTCAATTATCGCAAGGGAATGTTTTGATTTACGCAGATACGCGTACTCTTGGCACCTTATATGTAGTTAGCGAAGGGGAAATATCTCGCATATCAGGTTTGGCTACTTTAGGTCCGGAACCTTTAGCAGCGGACTTTACTCTTGAATATTTTGCCAGTCAACTACAAAATAGGCAGGGAAAGATTAAATCTTTACTGCTCAATCAGCAGATTGTAGGGGGACTTGGCAATATTTATGTGGATGAAAGTTTGGCTGTGGCTCAGATTCATCCCGAGCGGCGCGCTTGCGAATTGTCGCAGGCGGAAGTAGCAAGATTATATGCCGCCGTGAATCAAGTGATTCACGATGGCATTGTCGATGGCGGTACGACCTTTCGTGATTATCGCAACAGTGAAGGGAAGATTGGTCAACACCAGAACCATTTATGGGTTTATGGCCAAACTGGTCGGCCTTGCCAACGCTGCGGCCAGCTTATTGAAAAAATTGTCGTTGCTGGTCGCGGAACACATTTCTGTCCCCACTGCCAAAAATAGAAGCGAGGCGTTATTATGCATTTGATTGGGTTGACTGGCGGCATTGCCTGCGGAAAAAGTACAGTAGCGGCTCTACTCGCGGCAAAAGGCGCTTGTTTGATTGATGCTGATAAAATTGCCAGACAAGTGGTAGAGCCGAATACCCCGGCTTTTCATGAAATTTTGTATTTTTTCGGTTCGGCTGTGCTTGGCGCCGATGGGGCGATAGACAGGCAGCAGCTTGCTCGAGAAATTTTCGCCAGTGAAGATAAGCGTAAACAGTTAGATGCGATTACTCATCCGCCTATTTTGGCGGAAATTCAACGCAAGATCCAAGCGGCTGCCGCAAAGGGAATTTCGCTTGTTATTCTAGATGTGCCACTTTTGTTTGAAAGTGGCTGGCATAAAAAGATGGATGAAGTTTGGGTGGTGACGATTCAAGATCCGTCGGTCCAACTGCAGCGTCTGATGGATAGAAATGGCTTTTCCAAAGAAGACGCTAGGGCGCGGATGGCGGCGCAATGGTCACAGTCAGAGAAAGTTCGTTTAGCTGACCAGGTTATTGATAATAGCGGTGATCTGGCATCATTAAACCGACAAGTGGAGGCTCTTTGGGAGCAGGCGCAGGAAAGGGCCTTGTTGAAGCAGGCTGTCTTATTGGCAAAAGATAAATTGAAGTTATGATGAGGCCTGTTTTGAGGAATGTTTATAACGGAGTGATTGGTTTGAGGAAATGGTCATGGACCAGACGCATTATTACCTTAGCTTGCATCTTTATGATTGCTAGCTATGTGGTTTATGAAAGTGAATGGTTCCAGAAGAAATATGTGTATCCTTTGTTATATCAAAATGAAATTTTTCGCTATGCTGAAAGACATGATCTTGATCCTTATTTAGTAGCAGCTGTGATTCGTACGGAAAGTAAGTTTTCCCATTTAGCCCGCTCGCCTAAAGGCGCGATGGGACTCATGCAAATGATGCCCGATACGGCGCAATGGGTGGCTCAGGAAATAAAATATCCGAATTTTACAGTCGACGAACTGAATAATCCGGTCGTGAGTATTCGTTTTGGTACTTGGTACCTAGCCTCAGTCGAAAAGGAGTTTGGCGGGAATGAAGTTCTCATGCTTGCTGCTTACAATGGCGGACGCGGCAATGTAAAGAGTTGGATGAAGAAATACGGCTGGTCTAATGAGTTTCATGAAATTGACGAAATACCTTTTAAGGAAACGCGGGAATATGTCAAAAAGGTTCTGCGTGATCGTGAAACGTATCGGCTGCTTTATGAAGGCAGAAAATAGGCAGGTGCTGGGCAAGCGAAGGGGCGTGGTTTTGTGGCGGGAAAAATGAATAGCAGCGTGGAGCTTGTGGCGATTGGCGATTCGTTAACCTATGGATTTCCTTATACGCCATCAGACTCTTGGCTTCAGCTCGCTGCGCTAAGACTTTCGTTTTCTTACTTAAATCAGGGAATCAATGGTGATACCACGAATGGCATGGCAGCCCGATTTCGTCGTGACGTACTGCAGGTAAATCCGGATTATGTTATCTTGATGGGAGGCACCAATGATATTTATGAAGGCGTTGATCTTGCTGAAATCATGGGTAATATGGAAGAAATGACGCAAGCAGCGCTCCAGGCAAATATTCGGCCCATACTGGGCCTTCCTATTCCTTGCAATGATGAAGGCGAAGAACGGCTGCTGATAGAATATCGAATGTTGTTAAGGAATTTTGCCGCTGCAGCAAGCTTGCCGCTTATTGATTTTTATAGTTGTGTGGTTGACCAGACCGGGCAGATTCCAAGGACGCTTAATTATGACGGAATACATCCTAATAAGAGTGGTTACCAAGCTATGGCTCAAGCCGCGATTCAAACCCTAGTAAGAATTTTTCCGGAAAAATAAAAAAGTGAAAAATTCTTGTTGACATTTTGTTATGCAATGGATATAATATTATTTGTCGGTAGCAAGCGGACCAACAGTGAGTGGTCGACTGACAAGATAAAAAAATGGGCGGTCGTGGCGGAACGGCAGACGCGCTAGCCTCAGGAGCTAGTGAGAGCAATCTCGTGGTGGTTCAAATCCACTCGACCGCACCACATACAAGACCAGTTTAATATGCGGTAGTGGCGGAACGGCAGACGCACCAGCTTGAGGGGCTGGCGGGGGCAACCTCGTGGTGGTTCAAATCCACTCTACCGCACCAAAAAAAGTAAACTAAGACTTCTTGAATCAACAAGAAGTCTTCTTGTTATTTTCCCGAGAACGATTGCCTGATTTTCCCAGGCGATGAAAGGAGATGGCTACATGACCGACAATAAAGGCGTCAACACTTATGTATTGCCTCCTGAAGAAGTGGAAAAGATGCTGCAAGCGAAATTCGGCAGCAAAATTGAGCCGACCAACCAAGCTAAATTAGCGAAACAGCACTTACAGCGCAATAAAAACCGCGACAGAAACAAAGCCTAAAAGAGCGAAGATCTTTCATTGACAGATGAACGAGTTTGCTATATAATAGTTAAAAATTAACCTTTAAAACTAGTCCTGTGAGGCTAGGAAGGAGCGTGGAACTATGAAGAATTATAAGCCTTTTTATCATTCAGCCGATATGACGTGTTGAGAGATGAAAAGGCTTTTTTGTATGCTCTTGCCAGACATGAAGAAACCTGTTAGTATATATATGAATAAAATATGAATAATTATTAGTAGACTTACTCACGAAGGATGTAGAAATTTCAAACTATTTTCTTGCGATTGATCAGGCAGTCAGTAAGAGTTTTTATAGAATTGCTATAGTAAATAAGGAGGCAGACCATGAAAAAAAATCAAGTTTCGCTACGACAAAAAAGTATTCTTGATCTGGAAAGTTTAACAACTGATGAAATAGAGCTTATTTTAAATACAGCCAAAGAAATGAAAAATATCATTAAGCGCGATATCAAAAAAGTGCCGACACTAAGAGGAAAATCGATTATTAATTTGTTTTTTGAGCCAAGCACAAGAACGCGTACATCTTTTGAGCTGGCAGGTAAGTACTTGGGCGCTGACGTTGTGAATATTACTACTTCAACTAGCAGTGTGGTAAAAGGCGAAAGCCTGCGTGATACGCTCATGACGGTGGAAGCCATGGGAGTGGATGTGATCGTCATGCGTCATAGTGCGGAAGGGGCTGCTTTATTAGCGACCCAGTGCGTAAAACCTGTCATTATTAATGCTGGTGACGGCGCTCACGCTCATCCGACGCAAGGTCTGCTTGATCTTTTTACGATGCGGCAGAAATATGATTCTTTAGAAGGCAAAAAAGTGGTAATTGTCGGCGATATTACGCATAGCCGCGTTGCCCGTTCTAATATTGCGGGCCTTAAGAAGTTTGGCGCCGATATCCATGTAGCTGGGCCTAAAACACTTATGCCTAAAGACATCGAATCACTTGGTGTAACCGTTCACTACAACGTGGAAGAGGCCTTAAAAGACGCCGACGTTGTAAACGTACTGCGTATTCAATTAGAGCGTCAGAAAAAAGGACTTTTTCCATCACCGCGTGAATATGCGCGAATCTTTGGTGTGAATGGGGACAGGCTGAAACTGGCTAGTCCTGAAGCGCTTATTATGCATCCAGGACCGATGAATCGCGGCTTGGAAATTGCTCCCGATGTGGCCTATTCGGATCAATCTATGATTGCGGAACAGGTTCAAAACGGGTTGGCTGTACGTATGGCTGTACTTTTCTTGGTAACGTTGGGAGGGAAAAACATTGAAGTATCTGCTTAAGGGCGGGCGTGTGATTAATCCCGCAAAACAATTTGATGGCATTCTTGACATTGTAGTAGAAGATGGAAAAATTGTCGCTTTAGGAGAAAGCTTAACTGCTGAAGGCGCTGAAATAAAAGATCTCACAGGTCTTGTTGTGACTCCTGGTTTAATTGATATGCACGTGCATCTGCGTGATCCAGGTCTCGAAGCAAAGGAAGATATTGCTTCAGGGACGAGAGCTGCGGCAGCAGGTGGTTTTACCACAGTTGCTTGCATGCCAAATACAAAGCCGATTGTCGACAGTTCCATTTTAATACAAGGAATTTTGGCCAGAGCCGCTAGCGAAGGTGTTGTTCGCGTCGCTCCTATCGGTTCAGTTGTAAAAGGCGGCACTGGCCATGAATTGGCCGAAATCGGCGATATGATTTTAGCAGGAGCAGCAGCCATCACTGATGATGGTGTTGAACCTGGCAAGACTTCTTTCTTTAAGACAGGACTTGAATATACGTCCATGTTTGACCGGATTTTTATTACTCATGCCGAAGATGCTTCTTTAGTAGAAGACGGCATTATGCATGAAGGGGCTGTATCAGCGCGACTTGGCATGAAAGGTCGTCCGGCTGTAGCGGAAGATCTTGCTGTAGCCAAAAGTATTATGCTGTCAGAATACACGGGGGCTCCTGTTCACATTGCCCATATCAGCTCGAAGACGGCTATTGACTTAGTCCGTCAGGCAAAGGCGAAAGGCCTTGCAGTGACGGCAGAAGCTACGCCGCATCATTTGAGCTTAACGGACGAAGCGGTTATTACGTACTCGTCTGCGGCGAAGGTTTGTCCGCCGCTGCGCTCGGCTGAACATCGCGACGCCGTACGCCAAGGACTCATTGATGGAACGATTGACGCAATTGCTACAGACCATGCACCCCATGCTTTTGAGGAAAAGGACTGCGAGTTTCGTGATGCGCCAAATGGCTTTTCCGGTTTGGAAACGGCTGTCGGCGTGGTGCTAACCGAAATGTATCATACGAAAGAAATGTCTCTGTTGCAGATTATTGATAAAATGTCTACAGCGCCAGCAAAACTGCTGCATTTAGACGCTGGGACGATTGAAGTCGGACAAATTGCTGATTTGACTATACTAAACCTTGATGAGGCTTGGACGGTCGATAGTAAAGAGTTTTATACGAAAGGCAAGAGCACTCCCTTCCAGGGGAAGACGCTGACTGGTAAAGCGGTTGGTACTATTATAGGCGGACGCTTTATCATGGAAAACGGAGAGGTGTTACTATGATCGGAAAACTGGTCTTAGAAGATGGAACGGTTTTTACAGGCAAAACACTAGGAACAACAGCAGCCGTCGGTGAAGTTGTTTTTAATACAGGCATGACGGGGTATCAGGAAGTGCTTACAGATCCTTCCTACTGTGGTCAGATTGTTACCATGACTTACCCGTTAATTGGAAACTATGGTACGAATGATCTTTTTAATCAGTCGCGGAAATCTTTTGTGCGTGGCTTTATAATCAGCGAGCTTTGCCAGCAACCGAATAGTTACTTGGCGGAAGATTCCTTGAAACAGTTTTTTATCGAGCAAAACATTCCGGTTATTTATGGGATTGATACGCGGGCTGTTACACGGAAGATCCGGTCAGCAGGTACCATGAAAGGAATCATCGTATCCGGTGATATTTCCGACGAAGCAGCGAAGGCGCTTATGGCGGAAACTCTGCCTCACGATGAAGTGGCTCAGGTTACTACGCCAGAGACCTATACTATGGACGGTGCAGGCCCTCATGTGGTCGTAATGGATTTCGGCGTAAAACAAAATATACTGGATTCTTTGCAAAGAGCCGGTTGTCGGCTAACAATTGTCCCTGCCAACACTTCGGCTGAGACGATTCTTGCTTACGATTCTGATGGGATTTTTCTCTCTAACGGACCAGGAGACCCGAAAGATCTGCCAGAAATTATTGAGACAGTAAAAACGATTGTTACAAAAAAGCCAACCTTTGGCATCTGTCTCGGCCATCAACTGCTAGCCTTAGCCTTTGGCGCCGATACGTACAAACTGAAATTTGGTCATCGCGGCTCCAACCATCCCGTAAAAGATATTGCGAAAAATCGCGTTTATATTACATCGCAGAACCATGGTTATGCGGTTGATCCAGAATCGCTTACCAAAACAGAGTTAGAAATTACGCATTTCGCTGTAAATGATAAAACAGTAGAAGGCTTAAAACACAAAACACTGCCTGTTTTTTCTGTGCAGTATCATCCAGAAGCTTCACCGGGGCCTGATGAAAACACCTATCTTTTTGACGAATTCATGACTTTGCTGACAGGAGGTCAGTCTCATGCCTAAGTATACAGATATATCGAAAGTCCTCGTAATTGGTTCAGGCCCGATCGTTATCGGTCAGGCGGCGGAATTTGACTATGCCGGCACGCAGGCTTGTCGTTCCTTGAAAGAAGAAGGCTTGGAAGTTGTTCTTATCAACAGTAATCCGGCTACTATTATGACCGACGCGCATATTGCTGACCGCGTCTATATTGAACCGTTAACGGCTGATTTTGTAGCGGCAGTCATTGAAAAAGAACGTCCTGACGGCGTTCTGCCGACTCTTGGCGGTCAAGCTGGTTTAAATCTAGCGGTTGAATTAGCTGAACGAGGCGTCTTTGAAGAATTTAACGTACGCCTTCTCGGTACGCCGTTGGAATCTATTAAAAAAGCAGAAGACCGCGAACTGTTTAAAATGACAATGCAAGAGATCGGTCAGCCGATACCAGAAAGCGATATTGTGGAAACACTGGAAGCAGCCGTTTCCTTCGCCAATTCCATTGGTTATCCGGTCATTGTTCGTCCTGCCTATACCCTTGGCGGTACTGGCGGCGGGATTGCCTACAGCGAAGCCGAATTGGAAGACATTGTACAGCGCGGCTTGAAAGCCAGTCTGATTCATCAGGTGCTGATTGAACGCAGTGTAGCTGGTTGGAAAGAAATTGAATATGAAGTACTGCGCGATGCTGCCAATAACTGCATCACCATCTGCAACATGGAGAACTTTGATCCTGTAGGGATTCATACCGGCGATAGTATTGTCGTAGCGCCTTCTCAGACGCTTACCGATTTTGAGTATCAAATGCTGCGGACTGCTTCTTTAAAAATTATCCGCTCCCTTGGCATTGAAGGCGGCTGTAATGTGCAGTACGCTTTGGATAGCAAAAGCAAACAGTACTATGTTATTGAAGTAAATCCTCGGGTAAGCCGCTCTAGCGCCTTGGCCTCGAAAGCAACAGGTTACCCTATTGCGAAAGTAGCTAGTAAAATCGCGATTGGTTATCATCTTGATGAAATCGTCAATGCTGTTACGCAAAAAACAATGGCTTCCTTTGAACCAGCCCTTGATTATGTCGTCGTAAAATTCCCGCGCTGGCCTTTTGATAAATTCGTTTTAGCGGATCGTAATCTGGGAACCCAGATGAAAGCCACCGGCGAAGTGATGTCAGTAGATCGGACATTAGAAGGCGCATTGATGAAAGCCGTACGTTCCTTAGAAATTGGCTTGCAGCGCTTGCATTTGCCTGAACTGGATTCGCTTTCAACGAAAGAAGTTAAAGAATTGATTAGTCTGGCTGACGATGAACGACTTTTTGTGATTGCCGAAGCGTTGCGTCGGGGCATTTCCGTCGACGCCATTCATCAGATTACCAAGATTGATCCGTTTTTCCTCTATAAAGTTCTTAACATTATCAAAATGGAACAGCGTCTTAGCGAAGAAGAACTTACGGCAGGTCTTCTCGATCAGGCGAAAAAATGGGGCTTTAATGATGTCACCATTGGTGAACTTGCTGGTAAAGATCCGTTTGCTGTCAGAGAATTACGCAAGAGTCTTGGTGTTGTTCCGCGTTACAAAATGGTGGATACCTGCGCTGCTGAGTTTGAGGCGGCTACTCCTTACTATTACTCAACTTACGCTGCTACAGAAGATGAAGCAGAGCCGACGGAACGGAAAAAGGTGGTTGTACTCGGTTCCGGACCGATTCGAATTGGCCAAGGCGTAGAATTTGACTATTGCTCAGTTCACTCTGTATGGGCCTTGCGCGAGCTCGGCTATGAATCTGTGATTATCAATAATAATCCAGAAACAGTCAGCACGGACTTTGATACATCAGATCGACTTTACTTTGAACCACTTACGGTCGAAGATGTGTTAAATATCCTTGATAAGGAACAACCTGACGGCATTATTGTGCAGTTTGGCGGTCAGACTGCTATCAATTTGGCAGGGCCTCTGGCCAAACGGGGTATTCAGGTTCTTGGTACAAGCGTTGACAATATTGACCGAGCGGAAGATCGTGAACGATTTGATGCGTTGTTAGAAGAACTCTCCATTCCACGGCCGAAAGGTGAAACGGTTACTAATGTCGACGAAGCAATTGCTGCCGCGGAAGGTATTGGCTATCCTGTAGTAGTTCGTCCTTCTTACGTGTTGGGCGGTCGGGCCATGGAAATTGTCTATAGCACGAAAGAGCTTATTGATTACATGGAACATGCCGTAAAAGCGTCGCATGAACACCCTGTGCTTGTGGATCGCTACATGCAGGGACGGGAAGTCGAAGTTGACGCCATATCCGATGGTACGGATCTCTTGATTCCTGGTATTATGGAGCATATTGAACGAGCTGGGGTTCATTCCGGCGACAGTATTGCTGTCTATCCGGCACAGACCTTATCTGATAAGGTTCTTAATATGATCGTCGACTATACGAAGAAATTAGCTACCGGATTAAACGTAAAAGGCTTGATCAATATTCAATATGTAGTTGTGGATGAACAGGTTTATGTTATCGAAGTAAATCCTCGGTCCAGCCGCACCATTCCGTTCCTTAGCAAAGTAACCAACATTCCCATGGTAAACTTAGCTACGCGCGTTGCTATGGGCGCGACACTGAAGTCGCTAGGCTGCCCAATCGGCCTGTTACCGGAAAAACCTTATGTAGCAGTAAAAGCGCCAGTCTTCTCCTTTGCGAAAATGCAGCAAGTTGATATTTCACTTGGACCTGAAATGAAATCAACTGGGGAAGTTATGGGTCTCGATTATCACTATGAACGGGCTCTTTACAAAGCGCTGATCGGATCAAACATGAATATTCCTCGCGAAGGAACTGTTTTGATCACTGTCAATGATAAAGATAAATCGGAAGTTCTGTCGATCGCCAAAGGGTTTGAAGAACTGGGCTATCAGCTCATGGCGACAGAAGGAACGGCGAAGTACTTGACTGATCGAGGAATCGCCGTGAGTCGTGTGCCGAAAGTCAGCGAAGCGCCGCCGCATATTCTTGATCTCATTCGTAGCAGCAAAATCAATCTTGTCATTAATACGTTAACACGTGGCAAGGAACAGGAACGTGACGGCTACAAGATTCGTCGGGCCACTGTCGAAAATGGAATTCCTTGTCTTACTTCGCTTGATACGGCAAATTCTGTTCTGCGGGTACTTACAGTTATGCGTGAACGGCGTCTTACCTATGTTCTTGCTCTACAGGACTATGTAGAAGGAAGGGATTATTTTGGCTAAAGTTCGAGAAGAAGCGGCAATTGTATCTCACAAGATTCTAGCGCCGACTCTGCGCGAGCTTGTGCTAAAAGCGCCGGAGATTGCGGCTATGGCTCAGCCGGGGCAGTTTGTTCATGTGGCCGTCGGCGCGACTCATATTTTGCGGCGCCCCATCAGTATTGCTGATGCCGATGCGAAGCAAGGAACGATTACTTTAATTTATAAACTAGCAGGCCAGGGCACTATTGCCCTGGCTGATAAAAAAATTGGTGAACTAGTGGATCTGCTAGGCCCATTAGGAAACTCTTTTGCGGTGCAAGGCGAAAAAATTCTGCTGGTAGGCGGCGGGATTGGTACTGCGCCGCTCATTTATCTGGCAAAATCTCTTTGTCCAAAACCCATGACTGTCGTCATGGGCGGACGAACAGCGGAAGAAATGATTTGGCCGGACTATTTCAAAAGTGTTTGCCAAGATATACAGATTACTACGGATGACGGAACTTGTGGTACAAAAGGTCTGTGTATTGATTTATTGCCGGAAATTTTAACAAAGGGCTATGACATGATTTATACTTGTGGTCCGAAAATTATGATGGAGGCTGTGGCGAAGGCGGCGCAAGAAGCGGGTGTGCTTTGCCAAGTTTCCTTAGAAGAATATATGGCCTGCGGCGTGGGGGCTTGTCTTTCCTGCACTTGTGCGGCGAAAGGCGAAAAACGCGTTAAGGTTTGTACCGATGGACCTGTCTTTTTTAGCAGCGAGGTGATGTCTTTATGAACCGTTTAGCTACAGAAATTGCTGGGATTTCCATGAAAAATCCAGTTATGAGCGCGTCGGGAACTTTTGGTTTCGGTCTGGAATATCAAGATTTTGCGCCGCTCGAAGATTTAGGCGCTGTTGTCGTCAAAGGTACGACCCTATTACCTCGTGCTGGCAATGCCGGTCATCGCATCGCCGAAACACCAGCAGGTATGCTGAATGCTGTTGGTTTGGAAAATCCCGGTGTGGACGTTTTTTTAACGGAAATTCTGCCGAAGGTTTCTACGTATGGCACGCCGATCATCATTAATATTTCGGCGAATACAGTAGAAGAATACGGTATATTAGCGGCTAAACTGGCTGATGCGCCGATTGCCGGTATTGAGATCAATATATCCTGCCCGAATGTCAAACAAGGCGGCATGGCTTTTGGCGTTCAGGAAGAAAGCGCCGCCAGCGTAGTGCGGGCAGTAAAAGCCAATACAGATAAACCGGTCATTACGAAACTCTCGCCGAACGTTACGGATATTGCTTCTATGGCTAAAGCGGTAGAGGAAGCCGGAACGGATGCGATCTCTTTAATTAACACACTTCTGGGCATGGCCATTGATATTCACTCCTGGCGACCCATTCTAGGGAACGGCATGGGAGGTCTATCAGGGCCTGCTGTGAAACCTGTAGCTGTGCGTATGGTTTATCAGGTAGCTCAGGCCGTTTCTGTCCCTGTAATTGGTATGGGAGGCATTATGACAGCAGAAGATGCTGTTGAGTTTTTCCTGGCTGGCGCCAGCGCCGTTGCCGTAGGAACAGCGAATTTTATGAATCCTTCTGCTATGGTTGATGTGGCGGCAGGGCTTGACAATTATTTGGCGAAACGGGGCATTTCCCATATTAGCGAGATTGTTGGTAAGGTGAAATTTGGATAAGGAGAACAGGTATGAGTGCGAAAAGTAATTCACGCTGTATCGTTGCTTTAGATGTAAATACGCTTGAGGAAGCAAAACAGATTGTTGACGAACTAGGCGATTCTGTCAGCTTTTATAAAGTAGGCATGCAGTTTTACTATAGTCAAGGCAATGAGGTATTGCGTTATCTGCAATCCAAAAACAAATCGATTTTTTTAGATTTGAAGCTTCATGATATTCCTAATACTGTGGCAAAAAGTGCGGCAGCGCTTTCGAAGTTAGGCGTTTCGCTAATGACACTTCATTCTCTTGGCGGCTTTGCTATGATGCAGGCCGCCGCTCAAGCTGTGAAGGAAAGTGCTGCGGCGGAAAATCGTGAGGTCCCCAAACTTTTAGCTGTTACTATATTAACAAGTATGGACGAGGTAGCTTTGAAGCAAGTGGGCTGCCCGCTTGCGATTGGTGAAGAAGTTTTAACGTTAGCTAAGCTAGCTAAATCGGCGGGGATGGACGGCGTTGTCGCTTCGCCTCATGAAGCCGCGATGATTCGAAAAGCCTGCGGCGACGACTTCTTGATCGTCACGCCGGGAATTCGACCAGCCGGAGCAGCATTGCAAGATCAAAGTCGCGCCAGTACGCCAGCAGCGGCTCTTACGGCAGGGGCAACGCATTTAGTTATTGGGCGGCCTATTACGCAGGCGGCCGACAAGAACTTGGCCGTAGAAAAAATACTAGCAGAAATGGAGACGGTATGATGACTGAAGCAGAAGTAAAAGAGTTATTTATACAAACTGGGGCGATTTTAGAAGGCCATTTTCTATTGACCTCTGGCCGTCATAGTATGATGTATGTTGAGAAATTTCAGGTACTGCAGCAGCCGAAACATACCGAAACGTTATGCAAAGCTTTAGCTGAAAAATTTCGTGATGCTAAGATTGACGTAGTTATCGGACCGATGACTGGCGGTATTCTTTTGGCTCATGAAGTGGCTAAAGAGCTTGGTACAAGAGCGCTCTTTACGGAAAGGGAAAACGGCAAAATGGCACTGCGGCGCGGTTTTTACGTCGATCCCGGTGAACGCGTTCTCGTCGTGGAAGATATCGTTACAACAGGTGGCTCGGTGCAGGAAGTGATTGACACAATTAAACCAACAGGCGGAATTATTGCTGGGGTGGGGATTCTTGTGGATCGCAGCGGTGGTAAAGCTTCCTTTGAAGCGCCGACTGAGGCGTTGTTGCATCTTGATGTGGCGTCTTTTGCACCAGAAGAATGTCCCGCTTGCAAAGCCGGAACTCCTATTACCAAACGGGGCAGTCGGAAAATTTAAGTAAACTATTTAAGAAGTCCTGAATTGACAGTTATTAGCATGTTATGATATAAATAAAGATAATGAATATGGCAAACTTATCGAAAGATAAGGACGCAAAGCTATGGGTCTAAAGACAGGATGTCTATGATTGCCAGGTTGCTCCCTGTATAGATAGACCAGGTGTCAGGCCTGGTCTTTTATTTTTTTGAGAGCGCGAGGTAGGAGGATTTTTTGTGAAGAAAAATGATTCTGAGTCGGTAGGAAAGGCGCAAGAAAAGATTTTGTTTGCCGAAATAGAAGCGCAGATTCAAAAATATCAGGTTCTCGCAGAAAAGACAGGAGATATTATTTTATTTATAGCTTTAGAAGGGCAAATTCTAGCAGGTAATGATGCTGCGCTTCGTGTCTATGGCTACTCAGCGGAAGAACTCACAGCTTTAACGATTTTTGATGTGCGGGAAGACGGTACGGAAGCAGCTCTAATTTTAGAACAGATGAAATTAGCCGGAGCCGCCGGCGTTTGTTTTGAAGCAAAGCATAAGCGGAAAAATGGTACGGTTTTTTACGTGCAGGTTCAATCGCAACGAAGCATTGTAGCTGGGGTGCCTGTTTTATTGAGTATTATCCGTGATATTAGTCATCGCAAGCAGATGGAAGAAAGACTATGGCATTTGGCCCACTATGATTATCTTACAGATATTCCAAACCGCTACTATTTAGAAGAACATTTGAAAAAGACAGGCACAAATGGTTGTGTGGCGCAAAAAAGCGCGTTACTGCTACTTGATTTTGATAATTTTAATCTTGTCAATAATTCGTATGGCCATAAGGCGGGTGACCGTTTATTGCAACAGGCTGTAAAATTATTGAAGCGCAACCTGCGTAAAGGTGATTTTTTAGCCCGTTTAGGCGGCGATGAGTTTTTAATTTTTCTGTATGAGACTACCTTGGAAAAGGCGAACTGCATGGCTACAAGGCTCTTAAAAACATTAGAAAAAGAAAACTTTTATGTCGATGCCAGCAAAATTCCTCTTCGCGTTACGGCAAGTATTGGTATTGTCTATATTGATGAAGCGGTTGAAGTAAAACGTATTTTTTCTTATGTAGATGCCGCGGTTCATCAGGCTAAGGAAGCCGGAAAAAACCGGGTTATGCTTATCAGTGATATTGATGACCGTCGTCGTATTTTTGAAATGAATCGCAAAGTGGCTTTAATTTATCAGGCATTACGACGTGATCAGTTTAAACTAGTGTTTCAGCCTATTTATCAGTCAGGCAAGGGCATTATTCATTATGAGGCGCTGATCCGGCTAATAGATGGTGACCATATTATTTCACCAGTTGACTTTATTCCTGTGGCGGAAAAGAGTGGTCTCATAGCCTCTATTGATCGCTGGGTGATATCGAAAACACTTTCGGTACTTGAAAATCAGCCGCAGTTAAGAATTTTTGTGAACTTATCAGGTTTTACCCTGAGTGATGAAGGGCTCTTAAGCTGGATTGAACGCTCTATACTAGAAAGCGGCATAGAGCCAAATCGACTTGGTTTTGAGATTACAGAAAGTGCGACAATCAAGGATTTATCAATAGTAGAAAAATGGATTAATGGTTTAAAGAAGCTCGGCTGTCATTTTGCTCTAGATGATTTTGGTGTCGGTTTCTCTTCTTTTTCTCACTTAGGAAAGCTGCCAGTTGACTATTTGAAAATTGATGGATCCTTTGTAAGAAACCTAGAGAATAATCCCAAGCAACAGGCTCTTGTACAAGCGATGAATGCGGTAGCCCATACGTTGGGAAAGAAAACGATTGCTGAGTTTGTCGAAAATGATGCCATTTGGCATATTTTAAAGAAATTAGAAGTTGATTGTGGGCAAGGTTATTATTTAGGGAGACCTGCATCTTTAGAGGAAGTTCTTGTCTCCAAGCAGTTTTGTCAAAGCTGCTGCTAAGGTAAATGCGAGAAGAAAAAGTACTAGTAAAAAGTTCTTGCCAAAGTATATATAATATGTTATTATATAAAAGCTGGTTCGGCCCGGTAGTTTAGTTGGTTAGAATGCCGCCCTGTCACGGCGGAGGTCGTGGGTTCAAGTCCCATCCGGGTCGCCATATTGCGGAAGTAGCTCAGTGGTAGAGCATCGCCTTGCCAAGGCGAGGGTCGCGAGTTCGAATCTCGTTTTCCGCTCCAATTTCATAGGGGTATAGCTCAATTGGTAGAGTAGTGGTCTCCAAAACCATTGGTTGAGGGTTCAAGTCCTTCTGCCCCTGCCAGAAACTCAAAAGAGATGCATTTTATGCATCTCTTTTTTATACGAAAATTTAAAAATAAGGAATATATTTAGTCGTAATAATTTTTACAGTGCAAGAATCGGTTAAAAATGTTATAATTATTCTATAATTTGTAAAATTACAAAACGCTTTTGCAACTGAGTTGATGAGGGGGAGACAGAATGGATGTAAAAGACATTAAAGTCATTGGGAACCTAGGTACTGGAACCATGGGTTTTGGTACAGCTTTGGCCTTTGCCATGGCCGGCTATGAAGTAAAAATGTATGGTCGGTCTGAAAGCAGTATTGAGCGCGGCGTTAACAGTATCAAAGGCGCCTTAAAAACTTATGTCGCTAATGGCTTGGTAAAAGAGGATGATGTAGCATCTATTTTAGCGCGTGTAGAAGGTGTAACAACACTGGAAGCCGTTGCTGAAAAGGCTGATTTCATTATTGAATCTGTTGCCGAAGAACTGGCTATTAAACAGGAAATTTGGGGTAAGCTTGATAAACTTTGCGCGCCTCATACCATTTTTGCCACAAATACGTCTGGCTTGAGTCCTACTGCGATTGCTGAACCATTGCAGCGCAAAGATAAATTCGTCGTAGCTCATTTCTGGAATCCGCCTCATCTAGTTCCACTTGTCGAAGTTGTTCCAGGTAAAGGAACTTCTGAGGAAACCGTACAAATCACTTGGAAGCTCATGGAACTCATTCAGAAAAAACCTGTTGCCTTAAAACGGGAAGCTCTTGGTTTTATCGGTAACAGACTACAGCTGGCTTTGCTGCGAGAAGCTTTGTATATTGTAGAATCGGGCATTGCTACGCCAGAAGCGGTTGATACAACCATGAAATATAGTCTTGGCCGTCGTTTAGCTACAACAGGTCCTTTGGAAAGCGCTGATTTAGGCGGACTTGACATTTTTAATAATATTTCCAGCTATTTGTTAGCTGATTTATGCAATGAGACAACAGGCTCAAAATTATTGCAGGAAGCTGTGGCTGCAGGAAAACTAGGCGCCAAAACTGGTACAGGTCTTTATGACTGGACGCCTGAGTCGTTAGAAAAAATTAAAAGCTTTAGAGAAACTATTTTAATCGATTGGCTGAAACGCGATCAGATCAAAGACTAATGATGTGATAAACAGAAGATGGTTAGCGTAGAATAATACAAAGAGCTATAAGCGAAATGAGATATTTTCGCTCTAGCTCTTTTTTGTTTGGCCTCTTAGTATTTTGGGTTTACTATTATGTTCCCTTGGGATGTGGTAGAGTATGTCGGTTTACTTTAACGACTTCTTCCTTTAGGAGGAGCCAAATTTTTTTAAAGAGTTCCTGATAGTGAGTCGAGGTGCGAAGATCTGAAATTTCCCGTGGTCTAGGCAGATCAACAGGAATGATCGTTTTAATGGTGCCGGGATGAGCCGACATGAGAACGACTCGATCCCCTAATACCAGGGCTTCGTCAATACTGTGGGTAATGAAAACAGTCGTTTTTTGATATTGATTCCAGATTTTTAAAAGTTCTTGTTGTAAAATCAGGCGGTTTTGTTCGTCAAGGGCGCCGAAGGGTTCATCCATCAATAGAATCTCTGGATCATTGGCAAAAGCTCTTGCCACACTTACGCGCTGTTTCATTCCGCCGGAAAGCTGATGTGGATAGACTGAGGAAAAATCTTGTAGTCCTATCATAGAAATGTAGCGGTCGGCGATTTCATAGCGGTCTTTTTTCTTCATGCCGCGCAGACGCAGACCATATGAAACATTTTCAATCACAGTCATCCAGGGAAAAATAGATTGTTCTTGAAACACCATAGAGGTAAGTGGTTGGTGAAGATTTTGGTGTAAGATTTTTATTTTACCACTGCTCTGCCGATCTAGATTTGCTAGAATACGTAATAATGTGGTTTTGCCGCAGCCACTCGGTCCGACAATCACGACAAACTCTCCCTGATTTACGACGAGATTAATTTTGCTTAAGGCGGTAATCGAGCCAGTTGGTGTTGCGAACCTTTTTTCCATGTCTTGAAGGATGATGCAAGGTTTGTTTTTGTTCAAGGGCGAGACCTCCTAGTAATCCTGTTTTTTCCAGGGGAGGACGATTTTTTCGACTCCGTCGAGCACGAGGGAAAAAATATAACCAAGAATCGAGAGCGTGATGAGCGCGACAAACATGGTTTCAATATCAAACATGTCGTAAGAACGCCAGATCATCCAGCCGACACCGGCTTTTGCAGCCGACATTTCAGCAGCTACGATGAGGATCAGAGCCATGCCCATACCTAACTTTAATCCAGCAAAAATCATAGGTAAAGCACCGGGAAGTGCAACGGTAAGGTAAAAGTCTTTTCGATTGGCGCCAAAATTTTTCGCCACATCCAAATAAATCTTGTCAATGTTTACAACACCTGCCAAGGTATTGATGACAACAAGATAAAATACGCCAATCGCTATGGTGAAAACCTTCGACGTTTCGTCAATGCCGAATACAAGGAGAATCAGCGGCATTACGGCAAGTTTCGGTATGGGGTAAGTTGCAGCAATGAGCGGTTCAATGAGAGTGCGAATGACCGGGGACAGTCCCATGCTGATGCCAAGTAGAATTCCTGGCAAAGATCCTAATAGAAAGCCGAGGAGAACTCTTTGGACGCTGATAAGTGTATTATAAGCAAGTTCACCTGAGTAAAGCAGCGGCAAAAAGGTACTAGCAATGAGCGTGGGCGAAGAATAAAGGCGAATGTCTATGAAGCCAGTGCGAGCTAAGATTTCCCAGAAAAGTAGGAGCGTTAAAGGGGAGAGTAAGGGGAGAAGGTGAAGAATTTGAGCTCTTTGCAGCTTCATCATTAATTTCCTCCTGGCTGGTAATCTCCCAGTTTACTTATAGCAAAATCAACATAACGATTATCTACAACATCAGAAGTGGCAAGGCTTTTTATCAATTGATGTTCTTGATACCAAGCAAGATCCAGATCTATGCCGTGGAGACGGACATAGCCGTTGGGATTCAGACCTGTAGGAAACATTTTTTCGTATAACAGTGGATCTTTTATAACAGAATATTTACAAAGGATGGAAACGATATCTGCTTTGTTTTTATTGTAGAAAAAAGCATCGTTATAATCACGGAGCGCTTTTACATAGGCTGTCATAAAGCGATTGGCTACATCAGGCTGTTTGGTTAAACTGGCGCCAAACACGAGAAGCGCTGTTTGCGCGTCTGGATCATATTCTGAGGGATCCTTCCAAGGGTCAATGAGGTCTTTAGCTATGCCTTGAGCAATAAATGGCTCAATGACCATAGCGCCATCAATGCTTTTGTTGGCCAGGGAAACAAGCATATCGCTGAAAGAGCGGATAACTTCGATCTGAACATCTTTTTCGGTTAAGCCGCCTTTCTGTAATACTCGGTCTAAGGAAATTTCATCAAGTGAAGCTGTGCCGACAATGGCGAGCTTTTTACCGCGCAGATCTTGATAATTTTGAATACTGTTTGCTAAATCTTTGCGTATTACGAGCCGATAATAACCTTTGCCAGGGACATTAATGCCTTTATCAGCTACAATTTTTACCGGGATATCCCGCGACATGGCGTTGAAGAGGCCTGAGGCGCTTACGGTTGCACCTACATCTAGTTGTCCTGCTGCTAATTGGTTGATCATTTCCTGACCAGAATTAAATTGAACCGCTTCGATGGTAATGCCGACATCTTGATAGTAGCCTTTGGCCATACCAATTAAAATACCAGCATCAGATATGACCTGTTTCATGCCTACCTTTACTGTTGCCTGCGACGAAAGCGGCGACAAGGTCGGCGCCCAGGCGGGCGGTGGCGCCTCGCTTGTTTTCGTAGTCTGAGTTCCTTGATTCAGACCACAGGCGGACAGCAGAAATACTAGTGTAACCAAGGTGAGTAAACGAAAGCTTTTTAGGTAATTCATCCTATATCCTCCCGCTATAATTCATTCGATGTATTACTATGCAAAGCTAAGGAGATTGGTGACGTTATAGCAGGTTTTTGGCAAGTTTGTGAAGAATACATTAACGATGATTCAATTTAGAAGGTTTTAAAGCTATCTTACAATAAAATGAGGCTAGAATTTATGTCAATTCAAGAAGAACTAGAGGCTTGGACGTATCCGGAAAAACTGCCGCAAAATTTGCTGGGGTTTGAGCTGAGTACGCTACGTGAAACGAGTGGGACGCAGACCATTTTGTTTAATTATGAGTTTTCCGCTAAAAGACGCCGATTTATTGCTTTCTATGATGAAGCGACGAAAGATTTTATGGTCCGTGTTATTATCGGACTGACTGAGTATAATGATGTAAGTTATATCGTGACAGACTTAGCCGCTTTTGAAAGCTTGCTGCAGGAAAGAATGGAAAATACGTTGCACGAATTAGCTGTATTTGAAGAGCATCATCTAGAAAGCGTGCTTTTGCAAACGAAGATTACTACATGGGAGTATGGAACAAAATTACCTCATGCAATAGGGCCTTTTTCTTTATTTATTTCACCGCAGGAACCAGTTAAAGTAATTAATGGTTCCTACATTGTTCTAGACTACAGCTGTTTTTCCGAAGAAAGCAATTTTTTGCTGTATTATAATATTTATCGGGATGAATATTTTGGTGAAATTCGCCTTCACCGTACACCGGAAATGATTTTTGATTTTGATGCGAAAAACTTGAAAGAATTAGAAGAAAAGCTAGAAACTCATTTGAAAGACACTTTGAACAATTTGGAGAAACGGTTTAAAGCGGCGGATTAATAGTTAACTGAGAGAAGGGCGGAAATTTTAAATGGCGAAAATATTAGTATGTGATGATTCGGCATTTATGCGGATGATGCTTAAAAAGCTGCTTATAGATAATGGGCATGAAATTGTCGGTGAAGCTGGTGATGGCAAGCAGGCCGTACAGCTTTTTCGGCAATTTCAACCTGAGCTGACGACAATGGATATTACTATGCCTAAAATGGATGGGATTGAAGCAGTTCGGATGATTCGAGAGGAATTTCCTAGTGCCGTCATTATTATGGTAACTGCAATCGGTCAAAAAGCAGTTATTAGCGACGCCTTGCAGGCAGGAGCATCCGATTTTTTAGTCAAGCCATTTGATCCAGCACAGGTTTTAGAGACGATTCAAAAAGTTTTGCGGCGTCAATAAGAAAATGATTGGAAAACTATTGACTAATTTTATTTTTTTGCTATAATATTATTTGCTGTGGAAATAACTTTCGAGTTTCAAATGAATAAAAAAAGTTGTTGACATAGTAAGTTGAAGGTGTTATACTAACAAAGTAACTTATGAATGGCCCGGTAGTTTAGTTGGTTAGAATGCCGCCCTGTCACGGCGGAGGTCGTGGGTTCAAGTCCCATCCGGGTCGCCATTTGCCGCGATAGCTCAGTCGGTAGAGCAGAGGACTGAAAATCCTCGTGTCGACAGTTCGATTCTGTCTTGCGGCACCAATTATGCGGAAGTAGCTCAGTGGTAGAGCATCGCCTTGCCAAGGCGAGGGTCGCGAGTTCGAATCTCGTTTTCCGCTCCAATGGCGGCATAGCCAAGTGGTAAGGCAGAGGTCTGCAAAACCTTTATCCCCCAGTTCAAATCTGGGTGCCGCCTCCACACATGCCGGGGTGGCGGAACTGGCAGACGCAACGGACTTAAAATCCGTCGGAGAGTGATCTCCGTACCGGTTCGATTCCGGTCCTCGGCACCAAAAGGTGCACAAGAAATAAGGCCTCGCGGCGATCGCGGGGCCTTATTTCGTTATTTAGTCCCTCGGGCTTTGACTACTTTTTGACTACTTACAGATTTTGGTTTGCGTCTTTGCTCTAATTTTTCAGTGATGCCTTCTTGGATTTTTTGCGTGTCGTGAGTGTATTTATCCATGGTAAAAGCGCTCGTCGCATGGCCGAGTCTTACCTGCATTGCTTTTGGATGTACACCCATTTCAGCTAGGTTGGTTGCATGGGTGTGGCGAAGGTCGTGGAAATGTAGACTGTCATCAAACCCAAGCTTTCGAATGATCCGCTTGAAATCATTTGATACGTTTGACGGTTCTTGTGGTGATCCATCTGGGTTAGGGAAGATCAAGTCTAAAGAACCTTGATACCCAAGGCCATAATCGCAGATAGCTTTACTTTGTTCAGCCTTGTGTTTTTTTAGAAGTACCATCACTTCTTTAGTGATAGGAATCGTTCTGTAGGAATTTTTGCTTTTAAGCTTGTCGGTGATATGAACACCGCTGGCATGAGTGCGAATTACTTTTTGCGATACCTTAATAGTGTTTTTCTTAAAATCAACATTATGCCAAGGAAGGCCGAGGAGCTCACCGTTTCGCATACCGCTATCCCAGGCTAGTTCATATAAAACGTAGTATTCAGATCCCTTTGCTTCATTTAAAAGTGCTTTGAATTGAGCATCAGAGAGAACTAGCTGCTCTTTTTCTTCTGGTTGCGGTTTATTTACAGCAGCACAAGGGTTTGATGATAGAATTTCATCCCGAATAGCTTGTTTGATTGCCGCATTTAAAGTTACATAGATATATTGCAGACGACGTTGGCTGAGGCCTTCGTCTTTTTTTGTTTTAAGCATTTTTCGAATGTGTTGAGGTGTTATGTCCTGGATCTTGTGTTTGCCGATCTGAGGCTTAATGTGGAGTCGACAAATGGATTCATAACCTTCTCTTGTCGATTCAGCAAGTGTTTCCTCGTCGTTTAGTATTTCGATCCATTCATCAAGCCAATCGCTTAGAGTAATGCTTTTATAATTCCCTAATTTGTTCTGCTTTTTTATTTCTTCTTTTTTTTCATCGATTTCGGCTTGAGATTTACCATAAATGTACTTATAAATTGGTTTCCCGTCATCGTCATGACCGACCATTACTTTAGCCTGGTAACGGCCGTCAGCTCGTTTTTTTATTTTTGGCATGATACCAGCTCCTTTTCTGTAGGGTTGAATTAGCGTATTTTCTTTGCTTTCTGGGTAGACGCATGTTTAGATATTAACTTTTTTAAATATCTTTCGTGATTCATTTTTTTAGCAATGTAGTATGTTTTCTTCATTGATTCAGCGATTAGACGAGCATCTTCTTCATCCATTTCTTGATCAATGCTAATGTGCATATAAAAAGACGGTGTTCTGTGACAGCCCCATACCTTTCTAAAAATCGGATCAGTTTCTGCAATTTTGTCGAAGATGGAGGTAACTTGATTATTTGTTTGGCTGGTCAAAATAACATGATGATTTTCTTTAAATTGTAAATGTGCCATATAAACAGTCCTTTCCCGTACGTATGTTCGCTTCAATAGGTGAAAAATTTACCCCGGTAAAGGGGCAGAATTATTTTAAAATAATTTATTATTTAACTTCTTGCCATCCGCTATTAGGAAAACTTCCTTCTTCAATTTCTTCCCACGCTTGAGGATCGGCGGCAATATTTATTTCCAAAAAGCCTTTGTCAATTTTATCTATAATAACTGTAAATAATTTTTTATTTTTTACTTGAGCATAGGATGCTGGAGTAAAGTTTTCAGCAAGCCAATTGCTCTCATATTCTCTAAAAATCTTAGTGCGTTCTAGAGGCGCCTTATAAGTGGTATCCTTGAATGTTTTTTCTCTTACTAGCTTGCTATCTGCTGGTATTAATGTGGCAATAACTTTATTTACGTCTTCAATCTTTTTGAGAGGAAGTTCTTCAGGAGAGGTAATATGCCAATCAGATTTTCGTTTTTGCAAACTGATGTCGATGGATTGAATCTTTTCCGGACTTATTTTGTTTCCACCAAAACTCAATAGGTATTTATTATCATAAATATTTTTCATGATCCATTCTTTAGGAACAGGAGCTTCTGGGTATTTTTCTTTAAAAGCATTCAAGTCTGATCCCAAAGTATATGTAACATTTTCTTTCGTTTGCTGCGTTGATTTTGAAACAACAGGTTGAGATTCTTTTTTATCATCGGATGGCATTGTAAGGCTAGTTAAAATTAGAAAAATTATTATCCAAGGGGTATACATTTTTATAACTTGCTTTCTTGTTTTTTCTTTTTCTGATTTCAATAGTTTTTCAGGTGAAATCAATCCAATAACAAGAAACATAAATGATAAGAAGAGCAGAATTGAAAACAATAGATTCACTTCTAACAACCTCCTAGGGAAATACTACTCAATATTGTTTTACTTCCATCCGTTTTTCAAAAAATCAAGTACATACTTTTTCTCATATCCCATGTGTTCAAGAAACTCAGCTGAAAATTCATCAGCTTCAGTTTCTTTTTTATTGTCTGAAAGAAATATACGTCCCGCAATACAATAACTTTTGTAGTAGGGATGAAGTATTATGTGGCCTATTTCATGACAGATTACAGCCTTGACTTGCCACTCTTCGATTAATTCGTCACTTACAAAAATTATTTTTCGTCGCAAAATTCGACGCCAAAATCCATGAGCTCTTTTAGGCACTTTAGTAATTATAATTTCTATTTTTAGTTGCTTCGCAATCGCATAAGGATCGCAATAGCACGTTTTGTTGATGAGGTTTCTCACCCGCAAGGGGATATTGTACAAGTACACCACATCCCGAAAAAAGTAAATTTACTTAAATTCCTTTACCGATGTCTCTTTACCGATTACCTCAAGTAATTTAGCTTCCGGAAGTAACGGGCGTAGAGCTTTTCTTGTGTAGCATATATACTACAACTTTTTTTCTTTAGATCTTTTGTTGAGTTTTTTTGCTAAATGATACCCTTGTTCAATTGCTGATTTAATAATTTCAAGATCGTCTTCGCCAAGTGCTTCGCCATTTAAGGTAAGTTCTTGTTCTTGTTCGAGAAGTTTTAAGAGATCTTTTGGCTTTTTTGGTTCCTTTTCTGCAAGCGGCTCAGTAGTTCCTAAAAGGTCATTCGGAGTAACTCCGAAAAATTCGGCCAATTGCTTAAGTGTTTGAAGATCCGGTTCTCGTTTATCTGTTTCATAAAGAGAAAGCCTTGATCTTGATATTGTAGTTAGATTTGATAATTCGAGTTGTGTTAATTTTCTTTGCTCACGCAACTCAGCAAGTCTTTTCCCGAAAGTCATATAATCAACTCCTAAATATAATTATATGCTACAAAATGAAACAAAAAAATATATTGCTTCAAAAAGTTGCTTTTAATATTGACAGCTACAAAATGAAGCAATATAATTAAATCAATAAATGCTTCAAAATGAAGCTGGAGGTGATTATATGAGAAAAGCTTTAGTAGAAGCTAGAGAAAAAAGAGAATTAACTCAAGCTTATGTAGCTGAATGTGTTGGTATTTCTCGCAGCTATTATGGATTAATCGAAACTGGAGCAAGAAATCCCAGTTACGGATTAGCATTAAAAATTGCTAAGTTACTGAAATCTAAAGCAGAAAATCTTTTTTTTGATCTTGAAGGCTTCAAAATGAAGCAAAAAATACGGAAAGGAGCGTGAATGGATGAAAGCACCAACAAACATAGCTGGTGAAGGTGGAGAAAATCCGATAAGGCGTGAGGATTTAGTAAAGCAATTACTACGAAAAGAGCCCCTAACAGAATTGGAAAGAGATACATTGCTAATCAGTAATAGTCAGATTCTTAGTGAGTGTTATTTTAATAAGATGTTGGGATCTGAAGATAATTCGTTAAAAAAAATAGCATTTATACACCATGAAGCAATGATGGAGCAGCGAGCGTGCCTATTTGCCATAATCGGGTTTGGGATAGGTATTGGGTTTTGCAAATTCATAGAGTATCTTGTAAGCCTTATAACAGCCAGCTAACTTCTTGTTAATCAAACCAGGATCTATGTGATTTATACCTTTTTCTAAAGATCCTTCAACAACTTTTTGTAGAGCGCAGATTTCTCGGTAATGATCAATAATTAGTTCAAACTTATCGAATGGAATCAACGTGAAAGCTGGGTCGTATTTTAGCTTAGTCCAATCACTATCCACTATGTCTGAGCTTAAAAGTAGTTTGGGGACATCGGGATTTTTATCTAGGAGTAATTTTAACCATAGTTTATGCCTGCTTACCTCAACTAATAAAATTCGGCAACAGACTCGAAGGCGGTTTTTTTCTTTGGTTTGGCTAATTAATACGTTTCCTATAAAGACAAGAAGTCCAATAAATGCGGATGAGCCAATCCAAGATAAGAGATTTGGGAACCAGTCGATTTGCATTTTTTATTCCTCCTAAGGTAGCTATGCTGTGTGATTAACAACATAGTTCGAGTGGAAGGAATAAGTTACCTGTACTTCTTTTGCCTTTTTTATTCGGTAAAAGGGAAGTGTTTCCTATGAAAAGCAGCTTTTACACATGATTACCATTTCCCAAACAAGTGATACTTATTCGCGAAATTTCATTTTTTCAGTATCAATTTCACCGTTCTTTTCTTCAAATTCAGCAATATAGCGCAAGAGGATACGCCGTGCTTCTCGATTAACCGAACGGTCTTCCAGATCGGCAATGAATTTTAGCTTTAATTTGTTCTCGATTTCGAGCCTAATAGTAAGTCTTGGAAGATCGGACGTCATCGTTGGATACCTCCTTCGGTTTCCAATATAGCACAGTAAAAACAGCTTTTGGCGCGATTGTGACAGAGTGCATCAAAGTGGCGTCACTATTTTTCACAGGTGGGGTGAAAATGTATCAATTAAGCAAAAGCCAAGAGAAAAAGTGCTTATTTATTGAAAATCTAGTGGCTTTATTTGGAGCCATTAGAGCAATTTATCTTGTATTTCATACATTCTTTTGAAAGGAGCAGTGGGTATGGCAGAAACAACTGAAAAGATCGCACTTACGCCTAAAGAAGCGGCGGAATTAACTCCGCTAGGAGAGCAAAGAATTCGTGGCCTATGTCATAACGATCCATCGTTTCCGGCTTTCAAGAATGGAAGAGACTTCATTATTCCTCGGAAGCCGTTTGAAGAATGGCTTGCAAAGCAGGCTGAGGACAAAGTTGGATTTGATCCCGTTTTCCGTCGGATTAAAAGAAAAAAATACGGATGAGTGGAGGGAGCAAGGTGGATAGAAAAACTCTTAAGGATATAGCCATCGGCATGGTTCTAGCTGGGAGCATACTCCTATCTCTGGGCGCAACTGATCGTCAGGCAGAAACTCGAATGGTATCGGATGTATACACCGTTCATACAGGTGACACGATCGACGGCATAGCCCAGAAGTATATCTCGCGCAACACTGGTTCTCAGCGAACCTTTCAAGAGTTTCGCGAAGGTATCTTGGAGCTGAATTACGAGCTTTTAAAGGACAGGCCTTCGCACTGCATCATTTATCCAGGCGATCAGATCCAAGTTAATTATTGGGTGAGGGAATAATGCGGTACTGTCGCCGGTGTGGCCGGCGCTTCCATCATCGTTGTGAGTATGAATGGACGGTTTTGCCTGGAAGCAAAGTCTTTGTACCAACATGTAAAGATCAACAGAGTTGCTATCCTAAACCCAAAAAGCAAGCTTCTAAGCCAAGATGGCCACACATGGAACTTGTCAAAAGTCTCGCAACTCGGTTTGTGTACTTTGGTTAAAAAGTTAGCCCGTCCTGGGGGAGGACGAGCGGGGGGAGGAGTGAGGATTAATTATCTCCTTGGTTACTAGTATAGGGTTTTATTCCGTAGCAAAAAAGATAACCGTTTCTACTGAAGGGAGGTGGAATCGTGGATATTTCTACAATCACGACTCTGATATCACCAGATATGCTACAAAATGCCTCAGACGTACTTGAAATAGCGATTGCTTGCTGTGATAAGCCACCGAAAATGATTGCTGCTGATATTGGGTATTCAGTTAAAACGTTGTATGCAGCAATGAATGGTAGAAGGGCTATTCCAACACAGAAAAGGGAGCAGATTTCCTCCATAAATTTTATGGCGGCCATGAGTGTGGCTCTGGAAGGAACCGGTTGCAGGATATTTGCTTATCTAAAGGTTGATCGGCATATTCAATCTCTGCTAGTCCGATGCCGACTTTATCACATTAATGCTACCTGCTTGATTGAAGTACTGCAGGAGCTGCTGCTCGACAAAACACAGCTTGATCGAGAAGAGCATGAACAGTTAGCCATTATAGCGCATCGATGGGCCGACGGTATTCAAGCAGACTTGAATTTACTCATGGAGCTTGATACGAAATTTAATTTAGATATCGTTAAGTATCTTCAAGGCAAGGAAAAAGAAAAAGCCGCCTGCGTGGCACCGCAGACGACTAATTCTGTAAGTCCTACAATAAATAATTTTCAGAATCAGTATAGCACGGCAAAATAGCACCGTCAATGGAGGCGATGTCATTGAACACTCTGTTATACGATTACCCGATCGAGTTTAGCATCTTTATGGCTATTGTGTTGGTGGTCCTTGAAATCTACATATTGGGAGGCTAGGGCATGAATGAGGCAACAAGAAAGCGTTTTGATCAGCTTAAGGTTATGGTCAGCCAAGAAAAACTCGGCTTCCAGATTGCAGAAGAAACTTATGCAGCGATGGCGCCGCAGTTGTCTAGTTTTGAACTCAGCGAGCTAATTCAACATTATTGCTTCTGCCGGAAGGCGTTTGAATGGGGCTATGGGCAGTTTTTCTGGTCGGTAATGTTGCAGAAAAAACCACGCATTATGAAGCGGAGGGTAGCAATATGAGTCCTTGTAAAGTCAGATTTGCGAGCCAGGAAGAACTTGCCGAACTCGCAAAAATTCCACGGCCTAAAAAAGAATCAACGAATTATGATCGCAGCCCAATGTTCCGGCGGCGCGGCAAGAACGCGATGCGTATTGCGGGGACCGGCTGGCAGATGCGATAGGAGGTATGCGAAGTGAATTTTGTTGGCGGAGATCTAACTGTAGATTTAAAGTCTGATAAGTTACAAGCGGTTTTTGTATCTCGCAGTGAAGATCCAGAATTAATTCCTGAATCATATATGGCTATTTTGACAGGCGATCACTTTTCGTTACTGCTCACAGAAGAGCAGATGCATGACTTAAAAGATCAGCTCGTTGGTATTTGCGAAAAAAACCCATTACAGAAAGAAGAGAAGCCGCAGCGCTTGGAGGCGGTTTAAGTGTGGATGATCGATATTATAAAAAATCGGAGGTAGCTTTATGGAAAACAGTGTAGTAGTGGCGGCCAATCAGGCCAATGGTTCTCTTTTAGATATGGATAGTGGTGCAACTGGTGAAATGGCTGTACGTTTGGCGGAAATGAAAGGTAAATTAGCGTTGGTTCAGGATTTCTTCAAGGATGTCATGGTCAAAGATGCTGATTATGGTACTGTACCTGGTACTGATAAACCAACTTTGTATAAGCCTGGAGCAGAAAAGCTTTGTGAGTTGTACGGTTTTGCTCCTGTGATCAAAGAGAAAAGCGAAGAACGTGACTTTAAGACAGGATATTATCTGGCGAAAGTGACTGTGCAAATTGCTCACCGTAAGACGGGATTAATTGTTGCCGAAGGCGTTGGCGAGGCCTGCACATACGAAAGTAAGTATCGGTACCGCTGGGTATATGAAAGCAAAGTTCCTAAGGAAATTAATAAGGATAGCCTGGTTAAGCAAACGTTTGAGTCCAGAGATAAAACAAGCGAGTACGTGAAGTACCGCCTAGAAAATCCGGATTTGATTGATCAATGGAATACTGTTTTGAAAATGGCTAAGAAGCGCGCCCTGGTAGATGCGGTTCTGTCGGCAACAAGAAGTTCAGGGATCTTTAGCCAGTCTGAAGATGAAATGGAAGCCTGGATCGAGGGCGAGATTCCCGAAAGCGGTCAAGAAAGACTGCAAAAGAAAAAGGATGCACCGCAAGAGAGCGATCGGCGTCAAGGTCAATCCTCAGGTGGCGGGGCCGCTAGCAGTAATCATAAGATTACTGAAAAACAATTGTCTTTTATTATTTCTTCGGCGAAGCAAAAGAACATAGATGATAAAGGGATTCGTGACATTATTCTTTACATGAAAAAGAAACCGATTGAAGAGCTGACTGCCAAAGAAGCATCTGAAACAATCGATTTCATACGGAAGACGGATGAAGAAAGCCTGCAAGATTTACTGATGTCGGCTTTTGATGTGGGAAGTACTGGCGGTGATAAATCGTGAAAATTGCTCATATTGCAGATATTCATTGGGGCCTTGGTTATCCAGGCCCCGCGCCGCAAGCGAGATTTGAAGATATTTGCCGCGTAATGGATTGGACGGCCAACCGGATCATCGCAGAAGAGTGCGTTATGGCCATCGTGGCCGGAGATATGTTTCGTAAGGCGGACATTAGCCTAGATAAGGCCAGTAAAGAGATTCGCGCGGCTGCAGCCTGGCTTCGGAAATTGACTGCAGCAGGAATTCAAGTACTTGTAATTTCCGGTACCCCTAGCCATGATCCGGCTAGCGCCTACGATCTTTTAAAAGATTACCAATTATCTCAAGTCACTATTGTAACGAGGCCAGATAGGTTTGATATCGATTGTTTTGAAGAGGGATTTTCAATGGTTCTTCTGCCAGGTATGGATCGCTCTAACTTCGCAACAATGGCCGAATACAAAGGGATGCCAGCCAACGTGATTCACCAGATGATGACGGACCACATAACTGAAACTTGCCAGAAGTTTTTGGATGAAACTAGTTATAGCCCGGCTATCTTAGTCGGCCATCTTACCTATGACCTGGCTGACACCGGCTTTGAAGATGTTCTGATGCAGAATGAAGCTATTTTAACGACTGAGGCCGTTGAAGGATATGATCTCGTAGCCTTAGGGCATATTCATCGGCCGCAACAAAACGGCAAAGTATTTTACAGCGGAGCTCCTGAACGGCTCAGTTTCAATGATGAGAAAGTAGACGCTGGCTTTTGGATTCATGATCTGAATGAAGGCGTTTTTACTTCTGAATTCATTCACACTCCAGCGCGGGATTATCACACTTTACAGCTTTCTGAGAACGATATAGCCAATTTCGTGAACGGAAAGCTTAATTTTTATGACAAATTTGGCGATTTTGCGAACGGTATTGTCCGGTTGCATTACAGCTGCAGCGAGGACTTAAATAAGCAATTGAATCGGAAAGCACTCGAAAAAGCTCTATATGATGCTGGCGCCTTCTTTGTCTCCGAGGTAAAGGCTACGATCGATCGGACGGATCGGGTAAGGGACCAGGAAGTCACTGAAGCTCTTGGGCCGATTCAAGCAGTTCAGAAGTGGAGCATAAATCAAGGATTTGAAGAGGACGAAATTGCTACGCTGATGGACATGACGGCCGAACTGATGGGGGTGGCTGAATGATTACCAAACAAGAAGTTTTGGACGGATTGGCTGCTAAAGGAGTTAAAATTTCTGCGGTTACTCTAGCCAAATTAGAAAACGAAATTCCTGTTCCAGTAAGATACATTCAGAAACAAAAACCAGGCAGAACAGTATTTTATCTAAATTCTGCAGTAGATACGATTCTCCAGTATGTTCGGCTAAAAAATATACAAATTAATGAACTTCCTAAAGTCGGTGCTTTTCATTTGATGCCGCCTGGTAATCCTGATGTTTGCCAAGAATGCGCAGTAAAACACGCGCCGGAATTACCGCATAATGCGCAGAGCCTTTATTATCAATACCATTTTTATGCTGATCATGGACGTTGGCCAACTTGGGCCGATGCATTGTCCCATTGTTCCGAAGAAATGAAAGCAGTGTGGATTGCAGAGCTAAAAAAACGTGGTGTGGAGGTTGATATAGATGTCAAAGGTTAGCCGGAAAATAAAACTCGTGAATTGGCCTATTGGAACTAAAGTTCGTATGGTTAATTGTTATGAGGCTGAAAAAAACGAAGATAAAGTTTGGGTTACTCGGAGTGAACCATGGGATTTATGTGGTAGTCAGGTTGTTCTTTGGGACGGAAAGTCTGGCGGGTTTGCTACTGAATTTCTGGAGGTGGTCCAAGATGCTTAAAACTCCATTACAGACTGGTGAAATTATGGCTGCTATGAATGTTGCTGCTGAAGTTTCTAAGCACATTTTTTCTTATACCGGCTCAACTCCAGGGGTACATGCCAGAAAACCTGATCAGGTCGCTTTGATTTTAGATCTCATTATGGAAGCAGCTGCAGTGCATGAACAGTCTTGGAATTTGCAGAAGCAGAAACCCATTCCGCAAATTTTTGTCAGTGTTATTGATCTAGGCGGTGATCAAAAATGAAGCCGCTAAAAATAGTAATTCAGGATTTCGGGGCTATAGCTTTTACTGAAATCGATCTTACTGGCGTCACCCTGGCCGCGATATGCGGACCTAATGGCGCGGGAAAGAGTACCGCCTTCACAATAGCCCCTATGTTCGCCCTGTTTGGCACCACAAAGCCAGGTACTAGGGCTGATGATATGGTCCGGACAGGAACAAAAGAGGCAAGTGTTGCCCTTTATTTTGAGCACCAGGGAGACACTTGGCGCGTGGTCCGGACGCGCAGCACCAAAGGAAGCGGGAAAACGACTTTAGAGCTACAGCGCCGAACCGGCGAAGTATGGACAAGTCAATCCGGCGCCTCGATCGCCGAAACGCAGAAGAAGATTATCGATCTTTTAAATCTTGATGCTGAAACGTTCTCAAGCTCGAGCATGATTTTGCAAGGAAAAGCGAACGAGTTTACTTCTCGGCCAGCTGGTCAGCGAAAGTCCATCCTTGCTCAGATTTTGCAACTTGAGCAGTACGAAACCCTTCAGGAAAAGGCTAGACTAAAGGCTTCTGCGACAAATTTATCTTTAGAAAAAGTAAAAGCGAAAATAGACGACATTGACGGTCGGCTTAGAAATAAAGACGTCCTCGAGTTTCAAAAGACACAGTTATCTGATCAGAAAGTTGTCATCGATGCGAAGATTACTCACCAGGAAGGAGAGCTGCAGCAGGCCCAGGTAGCACACAGCGCCCTGGCCGTCAAACTGCAGCAGGCCGGTGAGATTGACCAGAGGGCAAAAACATTATGGGCAGAAGTTGGCGCCAAGTCAGCGGAGCGTGATCGACAGCAGCAGCGCCTTGATTCGGCTCAAAAGCTTTTAGATCAAGAGACTGTTATTTTGGCACATGCTGTCGAGTTTGAACAAAATCGGGATAAAATCACGGTTCTGAAATCAAAAAAAGAACAGCAAACCATCTTAGTCCAGGAAGCGCAACGCCTTAAGACAGAACAAGAAGAAGTTCAAAAATCTCTCAATACAGTACTTTCTGATATTGCTCATTATGAGCAGCTGCTCGCCGATCGGCCGCGACTAGAAAAATCCTATAAGGATTATCTGGCTGTTCAAGCCGATATCGAAAAGTACGATCAGCTGCAGCGTCATGACACGGAACTTAGAGCAGCTTTGCATATCAAGCAGCGCGATCTGACTGCAGCACAGGAATCTTTCAAAAAGGATAAAACCGCAAAAACCTTGGCAATCGATGTTTTAAAAGAAAAAGCGGCGATGTTGGCCCAGGCGGATTGCTTGGATATTGAAAAAGCAGAGTGCAAGTTTTTAGCTGATGCCAAGGCCGCGAAAGCGAAGATCCCCGTATTGTTACAAGAGTTCAGTACTTGGTTAGTTGATCAGGAACGCATTATAAACGATACATTGAAACCAGCCATACAAACAGCTGAAAAGGCTATTCAGGATAATGGGTACAACGAGGCCGAACATAGCCGCCTATGCGACCTGATGACTTCTCTTAAGCCGGATGCTGATCAGTACCTGCAGTTAGACGGTGCAGCAGAAATCCTTAAAAATATAAAAGCTCAGCGAGCAGATCAGGAAAAGCGCCTGGCGGATCTGTCAAAGCGGGTCCAAAACATGAGAGAGCAATATTCAGTCCTTCGGAAAGAGTTAGAAAGCTTGCCGGATTTAGAATCAAAGCAGCAACTTTTAGAAGTTTATATGCAGCAAAAAGAACAGCTGCCGGCAGCGAAGGAAATCGCTTCGGAAGCTAAGAAAAGCCTTGATCTGCTGACTCCGGAAATTGAAAAGGCTACAAGCTACGCCTTAGAGCTAGAAGCTGAATATTCTCAGCTGATTGGCGATTCCAAGAGTCTGGAGGGAAAAGCGGCCGAACGAGTCAGAATTACGCAGGAAGCGCTGAAAGAGCTTAGGGATAAGCAAACGGACGTAATCACTAAGTTGGGCGGCGTACAGGCGAAACTGGAAAGCCTAGCCGCTGATGAAGAGCAGCGGAAGGCCCTAGTAGAAGAAATGGAGCCGCTTTCGAAAGAACTTAACCGGTGGCAGACTCTTGTCAAAGCTTTCGGCCGAGACGGAATACCGGCGCTGATTATCGAAAACGCGGTACCGGAATTAGAGCGTATTGCAAATGACATCTTGGGGCAGATGAGCGGCGGCCGCAATTATCTTAAATTCGAGACACAGAAAGAATTGAAGAGCCGCAGTGGCATGGCCGAGACGTTAGATATTATTGTCGGCGATTGGGCAGGAGAGCGGATCTATGAAACTTATAGCGGCGGTGAACAGCTGCGCATTGATTTTGCAATTCGGTTCGCCCTGGCTGAGCTTTTATCACGCAGAGCCGGTAGCAAGATTGACTGGCTTGTCATCGATGAAGGTTTTGGAAGCCAGAGTGAAGAGTTTCTTCCTATGGTTATTGAAGCGGTTCAAAGTGTTGCCCATCGTTTCGGCATGGTCCTTGTAATAAGCCACGTTAAGGCTGTACAAGAGGCATTTGTTCAACGGATAGAATTTCAGCCTGCTACAGAAGAAGGCGCGCCGGTGGAGGTGCAAGTGGCATGAGTCGCTGGACTAAGGAAGAGATTGAAAAGCTTGAAGAGCATTGGGGTAAAGGATCTTTGCCTCATATAGCAAAATTGCTGGGACGTTCAATAAATGCCATTAAATTAAAAGCAAATCGTTTAGGGTTTGGTGATCATCTGCATAGTGGCAAAGAAATTACAATCAATGAGCTATTTAAGGTGCTAGGCAAGGGCAATTGTCATTCTCTAACTTTTGAGCGATGGATATATAACGGTTGCCCTATTCGTTATAAAAAAGTAATCAAAGAACGGTTTGCTGTTATCGATATTGATGATTTTTGGAAATGGGGTAAGAGGAATAAGTTCTTACTTGATTTTTCAAAACTTGAAACAAATGCACTTGGTAAAGAACCGCCGTGGGTTCCTATAAAACGAAGGGCTGATATTGCGGCTCGAAAATATAAGACCAGTCCATGGACCAAAACTGATGATGACTATCTCAGAATGCTTTTAAGCTCCTATAAGTATGGCTACAGAGAAATTTCTATCAAGCTTTGCCGGACCGAAGGGGCTATAAAACGCCGGATGATTGATTTAAAAATAAAGCAGCGGCCAATAAGAGCAGATAATCATACTCGGTGGACTCCAGAAGAAATGCGACTCGTATTAGATATGACGGAACAAGGCTATATGCCGCATATAATCGCGGAATATGTAAATCGGTCAGCTTGCGCTATTAGGGGATTTCTTGAAAGAGTTTTTGGGACTGAAATTTATAAAATGGAATTGAAAATTTAATTAAGAGACTTTTCCTAGTGATGTGCATACGATCAGGAGGATATAAGCAATGTTCACTTTAGAAAATGTTATGAATGTGGAGGGATGGACCGCATTAGCTTTGGCAGTACTTTCCCCGGCATACATGACACCCGAGCAAGCTTGCAGTGCATTATCTGAAGGTCGACATACGCGAAATTCTTGGGACACAGTTGTTCCAGAGATTATAGCTCTTCGAGAGTCAGGACTTTCCTGGAAAGAAGTTTCTGAAGCAATGGGTTACAGCGTTTCTACAGCAATGAGCATGGCGTCTAAATGGAAAAATCAATCTAGTAAAGCTAAAAAGCCGAGGAAGAAAACCCATAGGACGGCACTTACTGATCAAGACGTTGAAGACATGGTGAGAATGAAAGAATCCATGACTTACAAGGAAATAGGCCAAATCTACGGTGTTAGCGGTGATACGGTTTATACGAGAATACGGAGGTTTAAAAAGATTATTTAGAGGGAGTGGATGTACATTATGAAAGCAACTGGCATTATTCGCCGTATTGATGAGCTTGGAAGAGTTGTTATTCCGCGGGAAATTCGCCGCGTAAACGGGATAGAAGATGGCGATCCTATGGAAATTTTCACTAATGATGGCGGGATTATTGTTATTAAAAAATATGAGCCGGAAAACACTTGCGTATTTTGTGGTAATGAGAATGAAAGGGAAATCGTGACCTATAAAGGTAAGAATGTTTGCCTGAATTGTGTTGGGGAAATAGCTGAACAAGGCGTTTCCTAATGAAGTGCTTACCTGGTAAGACAACCAGAACACACTGCCTGAAATGCGGCAGAAAGGGCCAGGTCGTTGGCTATAAATCTCCTATGGTGTTTATGCGCTGCGAGTGCGGTGCTGAGTGGCGGACCATATCGGCAATTTGCTCAAAATGCAGGTTGCCGAGCGGCAGCCCCTATTTTAGTGATTGTGAATTTTGTGCGAGAAAGGAGAAGGAAGATGGGCGATCGGTGCAGTCGATGCAATCGGAAGCTGAAAGACGAACAGAGCCTCCAGCGGGGCTATGGTCCGGTATGTTGGGTTAAAGAAGTCGGTAAGCGCGAGAAGCGTAAAGATCAGGGAAGGCTTTTCAAGGATGCTGACCTTCCTTTTAACGGTGACATTGTTTTAAAACGGACGCCAGGCGGCGAGGCCATGACGAACGTTCCCCAGGTGTTTATTGAGCATAGCCCTAGCGGTTTTGAGTGGGGTTATGGCGGATCGGGACCAGCAGACCTAGCATTAAATATTCTGGCGTTGTTTACAGACGAGAATACAGCAAAAGCGTTACATCAGGTGTTTAAGTGGGATTTCATCGCATGTATGCCCTTTGAAGGCGGAAGCATTAAGGGGCGCGAGATCAAGAAATGGCTGCGAGAACACCAAACGGAAGCATCTTAAAGGCAAGGAGGGGGGCGTCTAGCCTCCCTGTTCAGGGGAGAGTGAGCGACGCAAATGGCTAGACCAATAAAAGAAGGCATAGATTATTTTTCAATTGACTTAGACATTATGGAAGAGGGAAGCGTTGGCTATGTTGACGCAAAATATGGAGTAATGGCCTTCGGTCTTCTTATCCGGTTATTGATAAGAATTTATCGAAACGGATATTACTTGATGTGGACAGAACGGGAACAGTTTCTATTCACGAAAGATATTAGCGTCGACATAAATACCACGATAGACATAGTTAATGCTTACATTAACGAGGGTTTTTTCAACAAAAACCTATATGAGCAGTATGGGATATTAACTTCGGCAGGCATACAGAAGCGATTCCTTAAGGCTTGCGAAAGGCGAAGCGCGGTTCCTATGATCAAGGATTACTACTTGATAAAGCCAGCAGATAAGGAAAAAAACAAGATCAAGACAGATAATGTTACATTTACTACCGTTAATGGCGACATAATCCCCGCTGAGGATGAGTTACCGCCTGCATTTAGTACACAAAGTAAAGTAAAAGAAAATAAAGTAAAGGAAAAAGAAAATAAAATAAACGCGCGCGAGGGTGATGGGGAGGTTCCTGTGGATAACTTATACCCTTCGGGGAACTCTGCCGAGGAAACAGCAGAGACATTGGGAAGCCAATCGTTAGAATTATCCATTGGAGAAAATCCGGACTTCATGAGTTTTTGGAGCATTTATCCCAAGAAACGAAATCCAGCTGAGGCGATGAAGGCCTGGGAAGCTGCAATCAGCTCGGGTATGAGTGCAAAGCATCTCATCATAGCAGCGCTGAAGTATGCGAAAGAGTTTGGAATTGGGAAACAGGATATTAAGTTTTGCAAGCAAGCCGAGAATTTTCTTGGACAAGGAGCTTACAAAGCGTACTTGCCCAAAGAAGTGGCAATTTGCCCTAACTGTGAGTATCACAACGAGTGTAAAGGCCAGGGCCACTTTTTAGTTACGGATGATGAAGACGGGCATGAACGAGTTCAAATTTGCCCGTATCAGGGGGCGACAGCGTGAGGTTAAGTGAACGAGAGTTTCAAGATATTTTGTCTGGCCACAAGAAACGGGCTAGCAAGCCTAAGAAGGTCAAAGGGCCGAAGGAAACCGAGATTCAAAATGCGATGCGCGCATATTTGCAGTTGCATGGTTGGTTCGTGATCCGGCATCAGCAGAGCTTGGGCAGTCATAAGGGGCTTAGCGACTTGACAGCCATAAAGGACGGCTGGACGGTTTACGTAGAGGCGAAGACGGCGTCCGGAACGCTATCGGAAGACCAGAAGGATTTTCGAGAGGACATTCTTCGCAGCGGCGGGACGTATGTGATCGGGCGCGGGATTGAGGACATTGAGTTTTTGTGTAAGTGCAATGTGGAATTACTGCGGCTGAAGTACGGTGGGCAGTGCGTGGGGCATGAATAGGAGGGGACGGTATGAATAATATTTTTTCTGATGTGTCGGCAAATTTTCACTGGAGCCTAAAAGGCGAACAGGTTGCGCGGAAGTTGATTGAGTTGGAAGAAACGCCTCAGGCGATCCGTTATTTCGCAGAAGTTTGCGACGGCCTGAATGATTACGATTACTGGTACATGCTATCGACTCTTTGGGTTAACTATTGCGGCTGGTCTGATCTCAATTTGTGGAAACGGTTGTTTTCTTCGACTCGCGGCGGCCGGAGAAAATCGATCATGAAGCCTTCGGAAGTCATCAAGTTCGATCAGCTGCCTTGGTTTGTGACGGCCTACAGGGCTCACAGGGAATTCGAGACAGACTGGATTTCCTACACGTTAGATCCGATGATTGCAGCCCGATTTGCGAAGGAGCGCGGTGTCTATGCGGTTAGTGAGTACCAGGTGAAAAAGCGGGATATTTTGGCCTTGTTCACTCGGCGTGATGAAACGGAGATTCTGGTCTTAGATAAAAGTCGAGTGAAGTTTATCAGGGAAATCGTTGTGGTGGTTACAGAGGGGGCTTAAAAGTATGTCAAGCAGTTGTTTGGGTGAAGTGTTAGTTTACATAATACAAAAGCGCAGCGGTTAAGCAAAGTTAAGATTTTCCGCGTGCGCACATATAGGGGGAGGAAGAAGTATGAATCCGTATTTGTCAAAAGAGGAAAAGGCAAAATTTGTTAGAGCATCAGCCATGATTGCACTGATCGATGAGGCGATAGAAGGCTATGACAGTGTGAAAAGCGTGCCTGCCGATTTCATGAAGTATATGCGCATGGGCCGCACGATGATCAACAAGGCACTTGAAATGCGATCCGATGCCTTAGATCAAACTGCAAAAATTGACCTGATGAAGCACGTTAGCAGATTGGAATGCATTTTTGTACCGACTCAGGAAGCGAAAAAAGCGCATGCCGAAGTGCTTAAGATGCAGACAGTCATCCCGATGGAAATCTCTGATTTCGAGGATTGGTATTCGGCCGTAATTGAGGTATCGTGTAAAACCTGCTACAGCAAGCGATTCGAAGAGTGTCCTATCCGCGGAATTTTGACTAAATACGGAGTTCACCCGATTGATCCGGCCGCAGTTGGCAAGTGCCAGTATAGCTACATCGGTACCGGAGAGCTGGACGAGCCAGCGCTTGAGGTTGAAGCCGAGACGGTACCGGCCGCAAAGTACAATACGGCCGTTGGTGAGTTCCTAGCGCTGAAGGATAAGATTGATAACCAGCAGCCGCGAATCGTAGAGCTAGAAGATGAGCTGGCGGCAACGGGAAACATACTTGAATCCCAGGATGCCGTTATTAAAGACTTAAATGCTAAACTGCTGGATCTAGAAGAAAAAGCGAAGATAGCAGAAAAAGAAAATAACTTTTTAGATGATCAGCTAGGCAAGTCGGAAGATGAACGAAATAAAGCGCAATCCCAAGTGGTTGCGTTGCAGTCTCAACTTGATGCTGCAGCCGCCGATCGGGAGCAAGCGAAAGAAAAATATCCTGTTCAGATCGGCCTAGCCAGCGGTGGAGAATTCAAATACACGCTACCGGCACGCATGACGAATATTCTTATCGATGAAATTCAGCGGCCCAAGCATGCACGCAGCACTGTGGCGCAGTATGTAGACGGCGAGTTTATTGCGATCGATCTGCAAGATGTTGTTAGCGTTCATGTCGAGAAGCTCCCGGCAGGTGAGTGGGTGAAAAAGTGGCCAGAAAGAAGTTTTACATCTTCGGCGCCAGCTCCTACAGCTGCTTTCGCGGGATCAATGGAAGAGGGACGTTATCGTATTGAGTGCAAGTGCGGCGCTGAGTATTTCGCAACCATGAACGCAGGAAGAGACAAGGGGCGCTGCCGGATCTGCTCGACTACCGTTTTTGCTGACTACAAAGCGGACAAGGTTTCTGATCAAGATGGTGGCGAGGCGGTTTTATTAACAAATCGTTATTGGGTTGAAAGAGAAAATCGAGTGCCGTTGGCGCCAACGAAGCAGCATGAGCCGATCGGGCAGCCAGACACAAAGACGAACACCGGAAAAGAATACACTGATCCACTCGCTTCCCTCGTAGGTTAGGGGGCGATGTCGTGGGGATTGGAATAGAAAAAGCGGCAGGAATCGCTCCTGCCGCTCCTGCGATCAAAACTAACCTTGGGTGGCACCAACCCAGACGGATAAGAAAAAAGCCGATACAGCCAAGCCTGGAGAGTTTGAGCGGGAACTAAGGAAGAGGATGGAGGGGAACAAATGAAAGATATCTGTAAAAATGATAGTGTATCGAATCAAGATTATGACTGTGAAGATTGTATGAGAACGGATGCCAACGGGATAAATGAATGCTGCTTGAATTGCGAGTATCGAAAAGAATGTGAAAAATGTTGTGCCAAAGGGCGTAAATACACGGAAATGCAGGGCTTTTCTACTGATGCTCTATTTGATGATTTGCAAGATTATATTCTTTCTCAAAGCGACAACATGCCGTTCAGCTGTGATATTTTGCGAGAACGTTTTACAGCGCAAGATGCTCAAATCGCTATTATGCGCGGGGCATTATCTAAGTATCAGGTTTTAGTCGAAGCGGCTGGAAATTATGGCTATTACAGCAATGGATCTGACGAATCAAAACAAGCGCTTAGTAAGCAAGAAGAAATTATAGCTATAATGAAAAATTCTCTAGATATTACACCGTCTGAAGCTGCCGACAAGCTTAAGAGAGCCGAAGAAGTGTGCAAGGCGGCAGAGTTATATGTCAAATATGGCGATTCAGCAGTATGTGTTGGTTGGGACGATTTAATTAAGGCCCTTGCCGAATGGAGGGGTAAGAATGCATAACTGCCCTGAAAAAAAGCAATGTGAATTGAAATGCGAGCTCTGCGGTGAACGCCCGGCGACGACTGCTATAAAAAATAAGCATAACGGCAAGGTGCTTCGTGTGTGCCAGGACTGCTCGGGTTGGGTGCTTGGCGGTGGAAAATCATGAAAGCAATAACAATCTTGCAACCGTGGGCGAGCTTAATCGCCTGCGGTGCCAAGCATATAGAGACGCGGTCATGGCCGACACGCTACCGGGGGCCGATTGCGATTCATGCAGGGCGAGGGAAACGATTTATTCAGCTCGCTAAAGCTGATCCGTTTTTCGCGGCACTTGGGAAAGCCGGAAAAGAGTTGCCATTTGGCTCAGTAATTGCTATAGCCGACTTGGTCGACTGCCAAGAGATGACGATGGATCATATCGTGACCTGGCGCGATGTGTATGGAAAGAATGAGATAGTGTTTGGTGACTTCCAGCCTGGGCGCTACGCGTGGATCTTGGACAACGTCCGGCCGATCGATCCGGTACCGGCTAAGGGACAGCAGAGAATCTGGGAGTGGAAAGGCAAGATATGATGGATGATCATCTAGTGATAAATGACTAGGTAATATAACGATAAATTGACAATGCGACTGTTAGTGCTGAAATGAGGGAAATTATGTAGAACGAAACCGCTGGCTTGACCTTTTTTAGGTACAATGCATAGCTGAAAGCATGCGTGGCTACACAGATGCTTAAAATGATGTAGACGAAGTCCATAACTTAACCCTCAGTTCAGCTAAATAGTATAAAAAAACAAAGCCTTATAGCGGCTTTGTTAACGGGGGGAGGAATAACATAGTTAGATTGTGCTAAAATTCAAGATTTATTCAAGGCGTCGCAATAAAAATACCAAGACCACGGCAGTCGCCAATGGCCTTGATATTTTTAGAGGAGAGTAACCCTACTGGTAGTTTGTATCTGAAGTGGAAACTTTATGCATTAATTATTAAAACGAACAAGGTTGAAAACTCAACCTTGTTCCTGAAAGGAGTGTTATACGTCAGAGGGGCATTGCCAATGTTAGTATATGCAATTTGTTGGACCTATGTGGCTAGCATAGAAATTCTTATTTTAGAATTTGGGTATCACCATTCAGAGTCTAAAGAAAAACGAATCGTCAATGTACTCAGCTGCAGTTGACGTTGTTGATCATAAGAGTTTACTAGCTTTCGATAAGCGTGGTTTTTATCTGCGGGGTTACCGTTCATATCAAGATATTCTATTTCGGATTCGGGGGATTTTTTCCATGGGAAACATTTCAAGAAAAATCGCCATCCTTTTGTATATTTGACAAGATTTCCATACTAGTCACACATTTATAAATATAATCCTTTAGTTAACAAGTTTATATGTAAATTATTGCGCTGAGGTATAACTATTTTGCTTAATAATAATTGAATTTATTAACCTAGTAAAGGAGGAATGCGAATGAAACCTAATTGCCCAGTTGCGCTGCGGCTCGTATGCCGCCAGACGTGCGGATGTTGCGTCAAGTGCACGAAGTACTGCCGTGATCGATGCGGCTTTAGTAAGCCGAAGAGGTGATAATTTTGAATAACAGGCATCGGCAAATTACACGCTTGAAAGAAAGGCAACGGAGAATGAAGCTGTTTGATATACGAGAGGCCGCAGCGGCCATAGTTGAATGGTCGCGTGTGCTACTGCAGACCGCTGCTAAAGTTGGCCAACAATTAAGACAAGCTATAATTCAGGCAAATAAGCAAACATTAGCGAACTTTAGAGCAGTAAATAAATAGCAAGAAAAGCAGGCGCTGGGGGGCGTCTGCTTCGGTGCGTTTACGATATGGGAGGGGTTTGGTTTGGCAAATATGCAGCAAGAAGTGAATTTAAAACAAGATCTTATTACAGTTGAGGAGTGGCTGTTATATTATCCTGAGAGACTTCAAGAATACTACAAAGACCTAAACTATATTAGAGATAGCGAGAGCTCACCGGCGGTATTTGTTCAGACCGGCCCCGGAAATGTTGTTTTGCATAAAGTTATAAGCCTGGAAGAGCTGGACAAAACGGAAAAATGGCTCCTTGCTATCGAGGCTGTTGAGAGGACTCTAGCCCCTAAGAAAAAAATATTCTTAGAACTTAGGCGGCGGGCAGCAAAGCATAAAAAACTGGTGAATGGCCGCGAGGCGTGGCGTTATTATGTGCAGTCAAACTATTCGAAAGTTATGGCTGAAAAATACGGATCTCTGCCGGAAAAATATTGGTTGCATGACAATACAATTACTTCTTGGTGGAATAAAATTTTGAGCTTTTCGCTTTACTTTGTATTGAAAAAAGGTCTTTTATAAAAACTTTTTAAGTAACACTGTGTTCCATTGCAGTTTTTCGGTGTTACTATGATAGTATGAATTAATGGTCATTACGGCAGTGACCGTAAGGCACTGACCTGCGGGGAAGATCCTGGGACAGATGTACTGCGCCGTGGAAACCGGTTGAATTTCCCACTTCCCAAAAGAAAAAGGCTGCTCTTGCGAGCGGCCTTTTTTAGTACCCGCGAACATGAAGTTCCGCGGCATGGCAGTAAAAATTATTTACTTAGATATGGCGGCTTAGAGACGCCTAGGTGATGCTTAAGCGATTCCTGTAGCAGGTGAGAGTAGTTGACGTTGTGCTTTTCAGCAACGTCATTCAGCCACTTAGGGATTGTGAGGGTTTTCTTCACGGCCTTATTGGCCATTTCATCACGAACGAGTGGCATCCAAACTTCCACTAGGCTAACGAAGGCGCCGACAGGAACGTCTAGTTTGTGTGGTGCGCTAGCTGCTGGAATTTCTTCGTCGTCTTCCTCCATGCCATAGAGATGCAGTTCAAGAGCTTCTTTAGCCATGGACAGAGATTCTTCAATGGTTTCGCCACTGGTGATGATGCCAGGCAGATCCGGAAAGGTAATGCAGTATCCGTGCTGTTCGCCTGGTTCAAAGATTGCTGGGAATATATATTTATCCATACAAGCCTCCTTTAGGCGGGGGGCTATTTCAGCCCCGCCTGTTTTAATATGCTTTGTACGACTTTAGGATCTAAATCTTTCTTGGGATGTTGTACTGTTGTTAGCCCCTTCTTTGTCGGGTGCTTCAGCTGGTGATGATCGCCTCTGGTTCGGACTATGTACCAGCCATCGTCTAACAGCATCTTGAGTATTTCCCTTGAAGAGTAGCTTTTCACATTAGTTTTTCCCTCCTTTCATTTATAATTATAATACGTATTTAAACACGTGTCAAGCGATTCGTAAAAGATTTAGCAATTATGCTAAAAAATATGCTGAGTATTACAGGTGGACGAACTTGCCGATTTTAATACAGAATTAGCCCACCTATAAACCCAATAGAATCAGGCCTTTGCGGCGTCACTGGACGGATTTGTCCGGATGATGCCGTTTTTTAATACCGTTTTCAACTGATTTTATGCCGAAAAATATTCCCGTTTTTAAGACGAAAATATTCCATTTTAGGAGGTGCTACGATGCCAACAGTAGAGTGTGATCATATCGATTGCGAAAATCACGGATATGATATTTGCGTTGCTAGGCGAGTTTCGTGGGAACATGGGGAGTGTTCGAAGTACAAGCCGCGAAAGGGCAAGGTACTTGATCCGCCATTCAATCCCCGCTGCCATAAGCAGGGCGGCAAGTTTAAATCTAGTCGTGTGACCAATGTGCTGAAATAAATATTCGAAAGGAGCTGAGCCTGATGAGCGTCTGTAAAAATTGCTATCTTGAACAAATCTGTAAAAAAGAAAAGCGTAGTTGCAAAGCGCTCGATCGGCTTGCAAGTATTTGCTCCAAAGAGGATTTTCGGCACCGGCGCGCACTGATCCGCGAGTATGCAAAAGATTTAGGCGTTGTGAATTTTGAAGTATCGCCAGAGCTGCAGCAGCTAGGACAGCAAGTCATTGACGCTATGCGTGATCTGCAGTTTATTAACACGTATGACATTAAAGTTGGTTACGTCATGAGCTGGGAGCCGAAACGATCCGGACGGAAAGTCATATTTGCCGACTGCCGCAAGACAACCAGTGTATATACGGCTTTTTTGCCGTTCCACTTCATTGTGACGTTTTACTGGCCGAACATGAGCTTCATGACGGACAACCAGAAGAAGCTGCTAATGTATCACGAACTAAAGCACATCGGGATAGGGCTGCGGGGCCTGAGGTTAGAGCCCCACGACATCGATGATTTCCAGACGATCCTAAGCAAGTATGGCCTGGACTGGAATCAATTTGGCAATGACGTTCCGGATATATTGGCAGATGGAGGTGGTGACTTGTGTAAATGCAGCAACACGAGTTAGCGCTAAAAGACTATATCCTTGGGATGAAATACAAGGATATTGCCGAGAAGTACAATGTTTCAATCTCTACCGTAAAGCAATGGAAGTTTCGGTATAAATGGGAGCGAGATAAGCCCATTAAAAAGCCCAAAAAGACTGTAGACAATGTAGACAAAAATAAAAAGGTCTACAAAAAGTCTACAGAAAAAGAAATAGACGAAGCGAAAGATGAAGAGCTGTCCGATCAGGAGCAGCTCTTTGTTTATTATTATTTGAAAAGCCATAATGCCACTCAGGCCGCGCTCAGCGCTGGCTATGGCAAGGGCGGCAATAAGCATACCGCTACCGTCCTTGGTTGTCGGCTACTACAGCGACAGCGAGTACAGAAGGAAATCGATCGACTAAAAGCTCTCTTTAGGCAAGAAATTCATGTTGACATAATTGACTTCCTGCAATTCTGTGTAAAAGTCGTTTATGCCGACGTCGGTGATATGTTGTCGTTCGGACAAAAAGACGTTCCTGTCATGGGAACGTTTGGACCAGTTCTTGATCCAAAAACCAAAAAGCCACTTAAGAAAACAATAAATTATATTGATCTGGTTAATAGTGATAAGCTCGATACTTCCGTCATTCAGGAGGTTAAGCAGGGCAAGGACGGTATCAGCATCAAGCTTGCTGATAAGAAGTGGGCCTGGGAACAGCTGATCAAGTATTTCGACTGGTTGCCTGACAAGTGGCAGCGCAAGCTTGAGGAAGATCGGTTGAAGGTTGCCCAGGATAAATTGGCAATTGAAAAAGCTAAAATTGGCGATGACGATGACACCGATGAAGCAGACAATAGCTTCATAGAAGCCTTGGCCGGCAAAGTGCCGGAGGTGTGGGGCGATGAGAAAGAATAAGATCGTTCCCTTTAAGTTTGATCCGTTCTCGCCAAAGCAGCTTAAGGTTCTCACCTGGTGGCTACCAAATTCACCGGTTAAAGATCTCGATATCTTGATTGCTGACGGCGCTGTCCGGAGCGGCAAGACTGTTTCCATGTCCCTTTCGTATGTTATGTGGGCGATGGAGACTTTTCAGCATGAGAATGTCGGCATGGCTGGTAAAACAATCGGCTCATTTCGGCGAAATGTTCTGGCGCCGCTGAAACGCATGCTCAAGTCGCTGAAGTATCGAGTGAAAGAGCATCGAACCGATAACATGGTCGAAATCAGCAAGGGCGGCCGACGAAATTATTTTTATATTTTCGGTGGCAAAGATGAGCGTAGCCAGGATCTGATTCAGGGCATTACGCTCGCAGGCATGTTTTTCGATGAAGTCGCGCTTATGCCGCAGTCTTTTGTCAATCAAGCAACAGCCCGTTGCTCTGTGACTGGCTCAAAAATGTGGTTCAACTGTAACCCGGCAGGACCATATCATTGGTTCAAAGTGGAGTACATTGAGAAGCTTGCTGAAAAGCGGGCTCTTTACTTGCATTTCACAATGGATGATAATTTCAGCCTGAGTGAAGTGGTCAAAGAACGCTATCGCCGCATGTATACGGGCGTGTTCTACGAACGCTATATTCTCGGTCTTTGGAAAATGGCTGAGGGCGTTATTTACGACATGTTTGATGAAGTCGTTCACCGAGTTGATCCAGAGAAACTTCCGAAAGCCTTCGAAAGTTATTATGTCGGTGTCGACTATGGGACCGGAAATGCAACAGTATTTCTTCTTGTCGGCAAATATAAAGACCGGTATTACGTGATAAAAGAATATTATTACGACGGCCGCGGATCCGGAAAGCAAAAAACGGATGCGCAGTATTCGGCCGATTTTCAGCAGTTCGTTTCTGGGTATGTGATCAGCAAAGTTTTTGTCGATCCTTCAGCCGCCTCCTTTATTACGCAACTTCGCCAAGACAAGGTAGCAAATGTGGCTAAAGCTGATAATGATGTTCTTGACGGCATCAGGACAGTTGCTACTGCTTTGAGCAACAAGTTGCTTTATATCTGTTCAAGCTGTATCAATGTGCTCAAGGAGTTTTCCGTTTATGCGTGGGATCTGAAAGCGCAGGATCGAGGCGAGGACAAGCCGATTAAGCAGTATGACCATGCTATGGATGCTTTACGGTATGTTATTTTCAAACTCTTACGTACTGTTGATCCGATATTTGAAGTTGGCACGCCTGTCGGATATGACGATATCATCAATGCCGATATGTATGGCGACATGTTTAGATAAAGGAGAATGGCAAATGTTTGAGGTTATTGCATATCCGCCGCCGCGTTTTTGGTGGCAATTCTGGAAGCCGTCACGGCCGTTTATTTTGATGAGCAATGAGCGGTACATTGATCCAAGTGGCGAAACTGCTGCAATATTTAAACCGAAAAAAGGCTACAGATACCAGGTCGCTTATATTGGGAATCAGCCCTAAGTAAGCGATTTTATTATTTGTGTGAGGAGGTGATAATTTGTCTGAAATAAAAATCACAGGAAAATCCGCATATCCTAATGATGCGCCAACTTATAGAGTGGCAAGCGAAAACGAGCAACAAAGCTGGATATCCAGAACGCTTAAGGCCATTACTAATACGTTCATTCACCTTCTTCCGGAACAAGGCGGCGGAGAGACTACCAATGACACCACGCTGGTTATTAAGACTTCACCAACCATTTGGGAATATGAGATGTTTCGGCAAGAGTGGGATCGGCGCTCAATTTTGCGAGATGTTGAGCTGATGCTGAAGTCTGATCCACGAGCAAAGCGCGCCAATCGAGTTTTTGCAAGTACAGCTGTTCGCAAGGGAATTACCGTCACTGTAACTTCAGAAGTCAGTGAAGAACTAGCCGAAAAGGGGCAAGAGGTCATCAACCAAATTATGCGGGATGCTCAGGTTAATGCCAAATTGGCTTCATGGGCAAGGATATTGCTCAAAGAAGGCGACTTGTTTTTAAATCCGGTTATCAACCTGAAAACCAATAAAATTAAAAACATCAAGCGTCTCCCGGCCATATCCATGCAACGAGAAGAGGGGATGGATGGAAACTTTGCGGATTTGCAAAAAGCTTTTCGGCAGATCGATCCTATTTCTCTCCTCGTTATCGAAGAATTTCCTTTGTGGAGCATCAATCATATTCGTTGGGACCACGAAGAGGGAGATCGTTATGGAAATAGCCAGTATCTCCAGATTCGCGGTTATTGGAAGAAACTTGATATGACGGAGCAAGACCTTGTGGTTCGGCGCCGTAGTCGGGCACCGCAACGACGTGTGCATATTTTGGGAGACAAAGAGAATCCGGCATCATGGGATCAGGTTGAAATGTACAAAGCCAAGAATGCTCTTGATCCGCGGCGAGCTCAGGTTACGACGGACTATTACTTAAATGGTCTAGGTGATATTAAGACGCTTGACGGAGATGATCATTTAGACCAGATCAAAGACGTCGAGCACTTACAGGAAGTTTACATGATCGGCACCGGTGTTCCGTTGCATCTCCTTGGATTTGGCAAGAATGTCAATCGCGATATCGTAGAGGACCAGAAAAAGCAATTTGAAGAGGACGCCCAGGAATTACGCAATCTGCTTGAATATGGTGATTCATCACCTTACAGTGGACTGCGTTTTATTTTCGACTTTGCTTTGGCGCTTGCTGGCATTGATCCTACGCTTGTAGATTACAATATTCGTTGGTATGAAAACGACAATGAAACGACCAATGACCGCGTTAATCGTGTGGTTGCTCTAAGATCCGCACAGCCTACACCTCTGATTTCCCGTAAGACGGGATTGACGCTTATCGCTAAGGATATCGGTCTTGAAAATGAATCTTCTATTGAGTCGGAATTAGAGGCGATTGATGAGGAAATGGAGTTGGACCGACAGGAGCAGCAGATTTTAGAGAAAGAGCTGAATCCGGAAAATCCCGCAACAAGCCCAGCAGGTCACAATGTACTACTCAAGGCAGCTAATGCAGCAATGGACGCAGCCGAGAGCAGAAAGCGTAAAAAAAAACGATCATTTCCGCTTCATAGCCCGAAAATAGCAGCACTTGAAAGCTTGATGGCAAGTGAGGTAAGAAAGCACTTTCAAGGCATATTTAAGGCGATGGACATCAGTGAACTCGGCAAGAAGTACAATCATTTTACGGACCAGAATCATAAGAAAAAGGTTATTGATGATGTGGTTGAATCGTTTGACGAAGCCGCTAAGAAAGTATCCTTGTCAGATTGTCTACTGAAATACTATCGTCCCGCTGCAGCTATAGCTCATGAAATCGCCCTGAATGACGTCAAGATCATGACGGACAGCATTGAAGATGATAGTGAGAACTTTTTCAATCCAAGCATTGCTTATTATTTTCAAGAGCAGGCTGGTTTTCGCAGTCGCCTTATGGATGAGACCACCAAGTCTGAACTAAGAAAGTCCTTAAATCAGGCTTATAGCAATAATGAAGAGTGGCCCGAGTGGGAAAAGCGGATTCGCAATGTGCTAAATGGCGACGTTCCTAAAGGGCGAGCTGAAATGATTGCTAGGACCGAATTGGCCTGGGCTTATTCAAAAAGCCTCCTAGGCACTTATAAAGAGGCTGGGAAAAGCTCTGTTACTTGGATGGCTGTAATGGATAACCGAACTTGCCCTATTTGTCGGAATCGCAATGGTAATACCTACAGCCTGTCTTGGGCTGAAGAAAATCTACCTGCTCATCCTAGGTGCCGTTGTACTGTAGTTTCAGCAGATTGAAGGAGGTGAAAGCTATGTTAGAAGATGCCGCTTGTATAGTTTTTATTAGTTCGTGCTTGTATTTGTGCTATCTAGCTCGAGAAGTGAAAAGAGAAATATTTAAGCAGTCCGTAGATTTTGAGGAAAAGTTGCGGAATGAGCGGAAGAAATCTATCCAACTGGTTGGCGACTTTAATAAAACGTTGGCAAATAGCAACCAAATTTTAAGAGGGAGGTGATCCAAATCTGCCGCAGGCTAAACCCCTGCAAAATTAAAATTAGTGAAAGGAGTGAACATTTTTGGCGAAAGATCTAGAAGTAAAAGCAGACATAGAAAATATTATTGAAATGTCTGATACTGTTGTTTCAAATATTGAAATTTTGACAGATGCAGCAGAAGAAAAACCTCTAAAGGTTCGTTTCAAAGGTGCTACGGCCAATATAGTAAATGAAAATTGTAGACTCTACCCTAGGAAGGTATTGGCCGACGCAGTTGAAAGATTTAAAGAAAAATTGCCGGTGATCGGCGAAAGTCCTCACCCTAAAGCAATGAAATCAAAGACCGGAAAGGTACTTTTTGATACCAAAATTGAAAACTCGGTAATTAAGATAACGGACGTTAGCATGCAAAATGATGACGTCTTTTTTGATGCCGAAATTCTTGGTACAGCTAAAGGTAAGGACCTTAAAGCTTTAATCGATCAAAAGGTCCAGGTAGGCGACAGTATCAGGATGGTTGGAAACAGTGTCAAGCGATCGATAAAAAGTGTCATGGTTGATGTGGCTACCTATCTTGATATTCATTCATGGGATGTTGTGATGAATCCGGCAACAGATGGCTGCGGTACTGTTCAAGTCCTTACTGATTCACAGGTTCAGGAAATTCTTGAGGACGGTATTGAAATTCAGGCTCCGATTTGTCCGGTATGCGCTGCAAAGCTTGAGGTGCAGGATCCGGACGAAGATGGCGATATTGATTTTTACGTATGCCCTGCTGGACATGGCCCTTTTGTTGAGGATTCGTATATAACGCAAAACACCAGCGCAAATCATGTTTTAACAACCGTTTCCGCGGATAATTGGGACCGGTATGGGCTAGCGCGAGAGTGGATAAAGAATAACCAAAAAAATAAAATGACCGATGCGGTCGGAGGAGATGGTGAGATCTTGAAACCTGAAGACTTGATTAAAGCCTTGAAAGAAAATCCAGAATTGCGCACGGCTTTTGCCGGTATCGCAGGAGAAGTTGCAAAGCCTGCTCTTGATGCAGTTGCTGCTCAAAACTTAGAAAACGAAAAGGCTCAACAAAAAGCTGAAGCAAAAGTCTTTTTGGATGAAAAGTTAGCTACTCTGAAAGGTAAGTTCGATGATAAGCAATTAAAAGTAATCTCGGATAGCATTGGGGAGCCTGCTGATAAAGAAGCGGCTCAAGCTATTTTTGATGCAGCTGTAAAAATTGCAGGTGCTGCAGGAGCAAAAGCTTTTACAGATAGTGTAGCTTTCGATGGCGTGTTTGACGGTGGTAACGGCCATACTCGTGTCGAAGTAACCCATGAGGCCAAACCTTGGATGCCGATCGTTGATGAGCTGACCAAAGCATTTGATCGATACGGCGAACAATTCGGTAAAACAATTGATCCGAAATTGCGTGAAAGCAATAGAGCTATTATTGATCGTATTTTGGAACGGCGTGAAAATGAGGTTGGCGCCAAGGTTCTGGCTGACAGTGTGCAGGGTCTTGACACTATGAGCGATAGCGTGTCGATTACTACCGCGCAGCTGCTGAATCAGCCAACGATTCTAACAGCCGTAATTGTACAAGCTTTCCAGGACTGCGAAAGCCTCCAATTTTTATTGACGGATACCTTTGACGGCTCTGAATGGAGAATTCCGGTTGAGACTTTCCAGGGGAATGAAGCCGCGGATCCGTCGACTGGCTTAATGGATATTGTGGTGGCAGAAGGTCTTGGGATTCCGGAAGCTGCAATTTCCCTCGGATGGTTGTCTTTCAACCCGAAATGGCGTAGAAATGCTGTAAGCTTGTCTGCAGAAGTAATTAAAGCCTTGGGAACTGGCCCAGCGAGGTATCCAGCAATCGCCCGTGCTCTTTATCATGTCGGCGAAGAAAAACGTCGTATTGTCGATAATGCGGCCTACTATGAAATGATTCTTTCTTCTGACGAGTATGCGGCGGCCGCGATTAACAGTGAAACTGTTGCTGCTGCTCAAATTACTGCAGTAAACAATGGCACGAATGTTGCCTTCAGGGCAAATCTTACTTTAAAACAAAGCGCTGCCGGCATCGCTAATGCGGGATCTAACCCGATTGTGCGTCCGCGGATTAAAACTCAAATTTTACCTAATGGTAATACGCAGACTGTTACGACAAACCCGATTTCATGCACGGTTAATGGTGTAGCTCAAGTACTTGGCTACTTAGATGCCAATGGAAACATTGCATCGTATCCAAACACAACAGCTACTATGGCAGTTGATTTTGAAAACGGAGTTGTTTATTTTACTGCAGCCTCCGGAGTAAATCCAACGGCAGGAACGCCCATACTTCCTGTTCTTAGCTATAGCGCAGTAACTAACTACGACCGGTGGAGCTGCACTATTCCTAATGGCGTAAAACCGGAAGATTACTATAATACTTTCCTGCAGAAATTGACCAATGTAAGCGCGCTAATGGGTAGCGCTCCTCGGTATAAGAGCCCAAACCTAGCAATTTTCAGCCGGTCAAGCGCTACCTATGTAGAGAATGCGCAAATGTTTTATAAACTGGCTCAGCCAGAAGGAACTCGATTGATTAGCTCTGGTAACTATTTTGGTGAACGTGCTGGCATGAATTTGGCCAAAATCAATGCTCCTTGGGTAGCTGGTGACGGCCGCATTCTTTTAACACAAAAAGGCAGCACCAAATATGGCATTAACACGCCGTATGAGCTGAAGGGGCCTTATCCGAAGTATGATTCGACCGGAAAGATCATGGATGTTGAGCTTTGGTATGGACGTGAAAATAGCGTTCTTTGCACGCCTCAGGTCACTGATATTAATGGCAATATTATTAATCCTGTATCCCGCACATTGAAAATCGTGCCTTAAGTAAATAAATGCTAGGCCCCTACTAATGCAGGGGCCTTAATCTTTATGAAGGAGAGATTACGATGCATCAAAATACAGATAAAGCTTTTTTCCATCCTGTGACTCATCAGCTGATCGAACCGGGGCAGTTTTATGGAACTCCTGCACACTATGAGCATGAGGACAAGGCCGTTGTGACTGAACCCGCCGAGAAAACTGAAGAAGTGGGCGATGTGGCCGAAGAAAACGCTGAAGGTACCGATGATCCGATTAAACATGTTGGCGGAGGCGTTTATGAGTTGCCTGGTGGATCCAGGATTAAGGGAAAAGAGGCCGCCTTAGCTGCATTAAATACGGCGAGTGAATAATTATGGCTACAATTGTTGATTTTGTGATCCGAGTCCGGAATCAAATTAGAGACAATGGAGCAGCTCAGGTATTCCCTGATTCATTGGATGATGCTTCGCCGCCCAAAGCAATTAAGGGAAGTAGCCCAGAGATAAGGCAATTTATTCAAGATGCTATTGCGGAGTATTCTCGTTATCGGCCGTTAAAAAAGCCTCTTACGCTTCAGCTTGAGCAAGGCAAGACAAATTATGTGTTGCCAACAGATTGGCTGTCTATTGACATGCCTTCTTTTTTAGCGGCATCATCGCCTAGTAATAATGATGATCCGGGAAATTATTTGATCCCGGGATTCCCTCTTGGACTGCAAACAAATTCACTTTCCTTTCAGTGGTATGACGAAAGTCAAATGCTGGTCTTGAGTGCAGCTCCAGTAGTGTCATATGTTTTGCAATGCGATTATTGCGCATATCATCAGGTTGATGATTCAGGGTCAACAATTCCTCGGCAATGGGAATTTACGGCTTTGCTTCCTGCTTATGAAAAGGCACTTCGCGCCATTGCTACCGATCAAGCCGTAAAGCTTCAAAAGTACCGAATCGGTGGTCGTATGGGCATTGAAGTCGATAATAGCAAAATTGCATCTCAGCTATTGGAGCAGGCTGATCATTATAGGGGACAATTTAGAAAAGAAGTAGTTATGCGGCCGTATGGCGCGCTTGGAGGTGATGATCCAAGTGTCTATTGGTGATAATCCTTTTTCAGTGCTTGGTATTGATTTGTCTACTCTATTGCAGTTGCATGGTGTTCTTGTTGCAGTCGAAAGATTAGATCAAACCGCCATTCAAGGTGCTGGTGAAGATATTTATGGGGAACCAGAAATACCACCTCAGAAATTTGAGGTAAAAGTGCTTTTTGGAGGAACCGAACTTGATGAAGAAGCTACTATTGGCGGAGGAAAGCCGAAAGAGCTTCTTCTTTTGCTTGGTGAACCAGGGACTTTATTTGAAAATGACATGGTGACTTATAGTAGTCACAACTATAATGTGCGTCATGTAGGCAGAGCTATATCACAGGGAATGCCTGCGCTGGAAGCTTATACGGCGGTTAGGGAGCTCGATAGAATATGACACAAATTACTATGAAAGGACTAATGACTCGACTTGCCAAGACACCGGCTGTTCTTCATGCGGCTGTTCAGGTTGAGCTAAAAGGAGTTGCCACGAAAGTACGCGATGATGCTGTAAAGAAATTTGGCCATTACCAGGATGCTGTTGGTCCATACCCTAAATGGGCACCACTCAAAAAAGCGACTATTCAAGCTAAAAATCGTGCTGGCGGCGGAGACGATCCGCTGATCGGACATTACGGAAATAAAAACGGGAATCGTCGCAAGAGGTTGCAAAGTTCATCATGGAAGAATCGTGGGAAAAAGTGGGGAATGCCATTAAGAAGTTCAATTTCTATGCACGTAAGTCATTGGACGGCTCAAGTTGGAACTGATAACCCTTTGGCTAAATACCATGAATATGGAGCACCCGGTAAAAATATTCCGCCTCGACCATTTTTGCGGCCAGCCGCATATCAAAACCAGGATTTTTTTCATGATAGAATGGCTCTTGCTATGATAGCGGCTATTAAAAAGATGTGAGGTGCTTATGGCGATCATACAAAATGAGCCTATGGTGGATATCGCCAATAATCTTCGTGCTATTTTTATTGGGCGATTTACACAGTTAAAGTCAGTTATCCTAGGGTGGCCAGATAGGAAGTGGCAGTCGCTAGATAAAAAACTGCCAGCTGTTTTTTTAGTGGAAATATCTGAGCATGGTGGGCATGTCTGTGGCCTTTATGATGTTCACAGAACTATTAAGAACACGGATGGCACCGCTAACATTGTTCAAGAAAAACTTCGCTTAAATACTTTGCTGCAATTGACTTTGCTTGCCAATGACAAAAGCACGAGGGATCAACTTGGATGGCAAATTAAACAGTACTTGGTCACTAACTTTCGTCTTCCAATTCTGGATTTTAGGCAGAATCCTCCGGTAGAAACGGGCGAATATATGATGTTTCGTTATAAAGGAGATCACAAAAACCCACAAGGAGAAGAGAATTACTGGCAGCGGGATTTTACTTTTGAGGTTACAAGCCGTGTACTCGATGCGGTACCGGCCTATCCTTTGAAGACGATTGATGTTTCAATTACGGCGCCGCCTCCCGCGCAAGAACAGAAACAGAATCCTGTGATTCAGGATCCTATTTCATCGAAGCCAACAACGGGGCCAGGCGCTACTTCTTCAGAGTCTCAAACCAGAGGCGGTTTAACAATCAATTTTGATATTTCATAAAAGGGGTGATTTTCATGCCTATTGTTCAATCCATAGCAGGGCAGATTCTCGATGATGTATATATTATCGAAGTCTCTTCGCCTCCTGTCATTCAAGGGGTTCAGGTTGGAATTGTTGGCCTGGTTGGCACTTTCCAGAAAGGAATTCCGACAGGAATTTATTCTATTAGTGATTACGCGACTGCAGTTCGTTTGTTAGGTAAATCGCGAGCTGACATTGGCGGCCCAATGGCGATACAAAATTTACTTAGACAAAGCTGTGGCAATATACAGGTGGTCCCTTGCTTTGGCGAAGGTGCTGCCGCTTCTTCGGTGCAGCTTAAAGATTCCCAATCGACACCCGGCGTATTAGGGACATTAACAGCGGCACAATCGCATCCTCAATCAGGAATAATGACTCCATTATTAGGGTCAGAACCAAATTCTTGGACGGCAACTGTTACTACTTCCGCGACGCCAGCTGGGTCATTTAATATTACTATTGCAACGCCAAGCGTAACAGAAAATTATACTGGACTGACGGCGGAGACTTGGGCTAATACCATTAATAGTAAAAGCAATATTATTATAGCGGAAAAAGCGACAACACCATCGACGAATCCGGCTGCTGCAGGAACATTTCAGTTTGCCGGTGGATCCTGCGGAGCGATTTCAAAGGAAACTGATATCGATGCTGCATTAATTGGCGAGGTTAATGAGGATGGGAGCCGAACTGGTTTAGCTTTACTCGAAACGATTACAAAAAACCTAATTCTAGCGGCGGAATATACTTCGTCAGCCGTAAATGCAGCACTGGCAGCACATGTGCAGAGCCAACATTGTATTGCGGCTATTTGTTCATCTATTGGAGCTACGGTAGCTAATACAATTTCTGCGAAATCGTTGATTAGCCAAGATAATGTCGCTATGTGTGATGGGTGGCGAGTTTGCTATGATTCGGATCTGGGAACAAATCGGAATTGTGCTCCAACGGCTCTTGTTATGGGGATGGCTTCACAACTGGCGCCTCAAAAAAGTTGGGGCAATAAAGCTATCTACGGCACGCAAGGATCTGTAACACCGAGAAATCAAGCAGAGCTAGCTCAGCTGCAGCAGGCTGGTGTTTTATGCGTGTGCGATAGTATTCCCCGCGGTGGAGTGGGGACGCGATCAGGTGTGGCGTCTGATGGATCTGACTTATATGTGCGCCGCATGCGATATTACCTGGAATTTTCAGTTATGAATTCTATGGGCTGGGCGGTCGATGAGTTGCAGTCGACGCAGGCCACAGATAAATTGCGGGGCGATATTAAACAATCTATCGGTCAGTTCTTAAATGGACTTGCAAATCCGAAGGATCCGGCGCTGAAAGTAATTGATAGCTATTTGGTGGTCTGCGATTTGACGAATAATCCGCCTGATCAAATTGCGGCCGGAAAATTAAGCGTATCCGTAAAAGTAAGGTTGCTGGCAGCTGCCAAGATGATTATTATTTCAGCCGATATTTCAACTGGCACGATTACAACATCAAGTACAGCTATTGCAGCGTAAGGAGGTTTTTATGAAGACGTTTACGTTTGATTTACAAAGACATTCACAGGATCGTATTTTAGGTAGCATGGTTCAACTGCAAATTTATGGATCTGATGGGCCGATTGATTTGGCAGAATTAGATAGCTTTAGTGCAAATAGTAAGGCTGAACTTAAAAAATTTCAGCCTTTAGGACAAAAAACTAAGCATGGCCAAGTAATTTATGGCGAATGGGACCTTTCTTTTAAAGGAGCTAAAATCAACGACAGTTGGGATAACGTGCAATATACTCAGGATCAGGCGCTCTTGGCTGGGCAATCCGCACCGAGATACAGAATTGTGCAAACTACGACCTGGTACAATGGGACCGTAGAAACCTGGATCTACGATGATGTTATCTTGTATAACTTCAAGACGGATAGTGCTAAGGCAGATGATGAAATTAAGCAAGACTTTTCTGGTTTCGCACCAATGAGAGTAAGAGGGTAGGCAAAAAGCCTACCCTACTTTATTTTAGGAGGAATTGATTATGGAAAAGGCTTTTGAAGTCGTAACATTAAAGGATGGGAGAAAAGTAAAAGTTACTGAGCTAACTGGCTTAGATGAAATAATTGCTGGGAAGATCAGTAGTAGTGGAACTAAAGGGGGGAGAAGTGAGGCTGTACAGTATCGAGCGGCATTAGTGGCGCTTTCCATTGCTGAAATTGATGGTAAAGCAGTTAAAAGGCCTACTAATATTGTTCAAATTGAAGCACTTATGGCTCAATTTAGAATGAAGGATACTTCGAGAATAGCAAAGGTTTTTGAGCAGTTGAATGAAGACTCTGAAGATGATTTGGGGGAAGATCAGGCCTCCGACTCAGAATTAATAGACTGAAAGAGTCGGCGGCCTTTAGTCAAGCGGTGATGTTGGCTGATGCTACTCAAGGGGGCATTTCTTATAGTACTGCTTTATGCATGAACCTGAGCGAACGAATAGCTGCTATAGAAGTAATTAGTGAACTTAGAGAAAAGCAGAGACAGGAGGCAGCAGATGGGTAAAGAGTCGGGAGGTAGTATTAGATGGGGATGCTATCGAAGATATTTGAAATATCAGTAGCTTTTTCAGCAGTTGATAGACTTACCGGACCAATGGAAAAAATGGCTGTCGAGATGGGTGTGCTAGATAAAAAGACAGAAGAAGTCCAAAAAAAGCTTACTAATTTTAGAAACATGGGATTTGTCGGAGGGGCCATGGCCATGTCTGCAGCAGCTGGATTTGAAGTCATGGACAAATTAGCACACAAAGCATCTGAAGTTCAACAGCAAATGATTCAGTTAGGTGCAGTTTATGGGCTTAACATTGATGACTCTCAATTGAAGAACTTGGAGCAAGAGGCGGAAAATTTGTCTTTGCAAACATTGTTTTCAAAGAAGCAGATCATCAGTGTTGAGGTTGAAATGGCTCACGCTGGATTAAAAGGAGATGCGCTAAAAGCTGTTTTGCCAGAAGCTACATATCTCGCAGAAATCGAGCAAGGAATGGGAAAATCTTCATCACCAGAGTCAACTGCATATAATTTTGCAAGAATGGTTGATGATATGGGAATTTCTCAAAATACTGAGAGAATGAAAGCTTTTGCCGATGAACTTTCTCGTTTAGAAAGCGTAACCCATTTAACTAGTGAGACCATGGGCGAATCTTTTAAGTATGCTGCTCCGAAAGCTCGACAGGCTGGATGGACCGAGCAAGATTTAGGCATGGCTTTTGGTTTAGCAGCTAGGTCCGGTATGGAAGGATCAATGGCGGGTACTAACCTCACAGATATGCTTGAACATACAAATAGTGAAATTTATGCAATAATGCCTAGAAGTGGTAAACGTAAAATAGATGAAATGAAAGAACTTGGATTTATCGGAGATGATGGCCGAGATGTTTTTCATTATTTTGATCAAGTTGAGAAACGTTATAAGCTAAAATCTTTTGAGGATATTTCATCTATTCTTCATCAATCTAAAACTGACTTTATGGCTAGAACTGGTGGAGATAGTGAAAGGTATGAAGCATATACAAGAGATATTTTTGGAGAACAAGGCGGTAGGTTTGCAGCAATTGCGGAAGATAAAGAAAATTTAGAGAGATTGAAATCTCAAATGGAGCAAACAAAAGGGCTTCATGAGCAGATCGAAACCATCCGCGATAGTTTCCAAGGGCAAAGTCATATTTTAAGCAGTAACATTGATAATATGGGCCTAGCGCTAGGAAAACCAATGATGGAAATTCTCTTGCCCGCAGTACGGTTAGTGAGTGATCAGGTACAAGCATTAGTTGGTTTCCTAGGCCAACATCCCGCCTTGGCAAAGTGGACAGCTGGAATATTAGCATTTTCTGCAGCTGCACTAGGAACAGTTGGAACAATGATGGTTTTTGTCGGCGCGTTGGGATATTTTAAAAATTCACAGACCGTTAAAACTACTTTCCGAATTCTTACTTCTGCAGTTAGAGGTTTATTAGGTCCAGTGGGGCGAGCTACTCCTTTAGTTAGGGTTTTTGGTACATCGTTGATTCGATTGTCAGTTCAAGGTATGTCAGCTGCGGTTCGCTTAGCAGCCGCATGGGTTATTGGGTTAGGGCCTGTTGGGTGGGCCATTGCGGGCGTCATTACTGCATTAGGGGGGCTTTATATTGCTTGGCAAAATAACTGGTTTGGAATTAGAGACGTTTTTGCTGACATTTCTAATTTTATTGGAAGCAAACTTGATTGGTTGTCAGGGAAAATAGGAGCTTTTATTGACAAACTCACTGGTGCAATTGGGAAAAGTAAAATGCTTAAAGATGTCAGTGTTGGTAGTGGCGAAGGCGATTCTTTATCAGTTGATAGAGGGCAGGGGAGTGTTATAGCACCAGGCGGCGCTTTTGCCGATGGGACGGATTCGGCGCCAGGTGGCATGTCACTAGTCGGTGAAAGAGGTCCGGAACTGATTAATTTGCCGCGTGGTAGCCAGGTAATACCAAATCATAATTTGATGGGTATGATCAAATCGTTGGCGAATAATCCCACGGGTATGTTGTCGTCCATGAATTTGGGAATGTTGAAGAGCTTACCGTCGATGCTAGCGAGTGAGGTTAATAATTTAGTTAGCAATTTAAAAGGACCGCATAATTCTATACAAATACAACCGCAAGCGTCAAGCTCTAGCGAATCAAGAGGAAGCGGAGAGGTCCATTTGCACGGGGGAATCCATATAACTGCTGCGCCGGGACAATCGGCAGAAGAAATCGCTCAAGAAGTTATGCGAGAGATCGGTAGAATGATGCGAGATCAGTCTCTTAGTAGAGGAACGCAACCTGTTGCAATGTGGTAGAAAGGAGGGGCTATATGGGAGGAATTGTTACTCAGTTCGGGCAAGCGATTATACAGAATGAACTAAAACAATTTTTACCGAATCTTTTTGGAAATTTGACTCAAGATGCATCAGCGTCCGTTTTATCTCTCGGTAAGGTCAGCTTTGCAGTTGATGATCTTCCAGAATCAGTAAAGCTAGGGGGTGTACAAGAGTTAGCTGTACATAAATATCCTGGCGGCGGCATGGACGTGCAGACCATGGGGGCGTATGAAGATGCTATCGCATGGGATGCCACTTTTATGTATGATGATGCATTGAGTCGTGCCCAAGCGATAAATGCTATGCGAATTCAAGGGCAGCCGGTATTATTTACGATCGGAAGCCTTTCGTATAAAGTGCTTATCGCGAAATTTCATTTTAGTTACGCTAATGAATCGTGTATTCCGTATAGCATTGAGCTGCAGCCTCTAGGTCAGTACACGAAGCAAACGACCGCTAATAATCCATCTGCCTTAGATCAGACACTCTCTGGTGTAATTGATAAGGCGCTTGGTAATAGTAGCGATATTGTTAAAAATGCATTAGGGCAGGTCTTAACAAAAGTTACAGGAGCCGCCGCAACAACAACGTTGGGGCAAATTTTGCAAGCGAAATCGATCGGCAATCCTAGCTTAGCTTTAACAGGAGTCATCGCTGCAGCAGTTCCGCAGCTTACGCATATGACAGCAGCGTCTGATTCTCTTTGGGGGATTGCTCAGAAGGCTTACGGAGATGGCAAATTATGGCCGGTTATCGCACAAGCCAATAACGTTAAAAATCCGATTGCTTTAGCGATCGGTCAGCAGCTTTTTGTTCCAAATCCTAAGCAAGCGGTGAATAAATAATGTTTCAGACTACGAAAACAAAGCAAAGTGGTAGAAATGGCCTTTCCGCATGGAGGGCCATTGTTTTAATTAATGGGTATCAAGTGCGATACACGAGCTTTTCAGTAGAGCAAAATGGGTTTTCGGCAGCAAATAGCTTTGAAGTATCTTTACCATTTTTTATTGCTGATAAGCAGAATGGAGAAAAGGTGCTGGCGAATGGCCCTGACTTCGACAGTATGCTTCTAACCACTGATGATATTCCGGTAAAAATCTATATTGGCCGTCCACCAAATAAAGATAAATATACGGTGCAAGATCTTTCTTTACTAATGGATGGATCGCTTGATACAGCTCGCTGGTCGTTCGATATGTCGGGAGAGCGAGTTGTTATACGCGGGAGAAACGCTGTTGGTAAGATGCTGGATACAAAGGTCCTTGATAAGTTTCCAAATATGACTAGCAGCGCGATTGCTACACAGTTTGCAAATGAAAACGGCCTCAAACCTGTCGTGACAGCAACTTCTACCTTAGCTGGTACCTGGTATAACCAAAATAGTGCTATTATTGGCAGAGAAACGACGCAATGGGATCTGCTCTTATTTTTAGCAAAGGCAGAGAATTTCATTGTCAGAGTAACTACTGATAATAAGCTGCTTTTTGGCCCATACAGTGAAGTGACGACTTATAACCAAATAAGTCCTATACCTTACACCTGGGGCTATGACATCAAGAGCCTAAACTTTGAACGGAGTCCTCATGCCGCTAAGGATATTGTAGTAAAGGTTATTTCTTATAGCCGCAAATACAATAAAAAAGGGACTAAATTCCACGAGCATCATATCGAAGAAATTGCTAGATCAAATACGAAAAAAGCTCAATCGATTAGCAATCAAAGCGGGCAAAAGCAGCAGTATACAGAGGTTTATACGATCCCAGGCCTGACGCGGGAGCAAGCGCAAAAGAAAGCGCAGGAAATTTTGCGAGAGCTTTCGAGAAGCGAGATTATTGGACAAATGGTCGCAGCTGGTCTTGATGTGCTTAATGTAGACAAGCAAATCGTGATTTATGGGGTTGGCAGGGCTTTAAGCCAAAATTATTATTTAAACCGAGTTACGCATCGTTTTTCTAACGAAGGGGGATACACTGTTGATACTTCTTTCAGCAATCAGTACTTGGTTAATACAGAAGCCATTAGAGGGGGGACGACATGACATGCGATCGTTAGATTTAGGAGAACAAATTAAGCAACAATCAAGGGATCTTAATAACTCCACTATGATGGCATCGACAGGATATATTACTACTGTCGATGGCACAGGCCATAATGCTAAAGTTATGCTTGAGCCTTCCGGGGTGGAGACGGGATGGCTTTCGATCGGCACCGTGTATGCAGGCCAAGGATTCGGATTTGTTGCCTATCCACAGCAGGGTGCTGAATGTACGGTTGTTTTTGAGCATGGCGATATAAACTGTGGTCGCATCGTTGCTTTTCATCATAATGAGACTGACGCACCGCCGCCGGTTACGCCTGGGGAGGCAATTTTAAAACATGAAAGCGGGGCTTTTATAAAATTCCATTCAGATGGAAAGGTTGAGATTTCCGCGGTGAGTGATTTAAGTCTCACTGCGAAAGGTGCTCTCAGCATTACGACGTCTGGGACGGCCACTGTAAATTCATCAGGCAGTATGAACATTTGTGGCGGAGGCGAAGGAATTGCTAGAAAAGGCGATGCGGTGCAATGCCCTTGTGGTACAGGAACAATTACAGGTGGTTCATCGAAAGTCACTTGTGGTTAGGAGGCTCTAATTGTGTGGGGAGATTCTTTAATTGGTGTAGATATAAAGCTAAGTGGTAATGACTTGGGAGTTACTCAATCAGGCGATTTGGATTTAGTCGGGCAAAAAAGTTCGATTGAGAACGTCTGGCAGGCGGTTGAAATGCGGATTTTAACGACTTTAGGTACTTATCTTTTTGATAGTAACTACGGGACGTTAGCACGTCAATATATTGGAGAGCCGCTGCCTGCTGCGATGATGCAAAAGCTTAAAGCGGAAGTCGCTGAAACGATTGCGCAAGATGAGCGTGTAGCTAGTATCTTCAATCTCCAAATTACACAAGACGGAAGTAGCTTTCACATATCGTTTGGATTTACGACCACTAGTGGGGATAGCGCTTATGGCACAACGGAATTAGGCTAGAAAGGAGGCGATTATTTGTCAACGACTACACCAACATATGCAAGCCAGTTTGATGAATTCAGAAATGCGATGATCGCTTATCTGCAGAACCCTGACAACTGGCCGGACGGTGTACCCAAACTAACTGATTTTAATTCCGGATCCGTAATTTATACGTTGCTATCTTCTGTATCTGTTTCGGCAGATGCCCTGGGGATGGCTATTTTTATGTCCTTATTGGCTGCTTATTGTACAAGTGCTACCGAGGAGGACCTGGATAACAAAGCAGCTGACTATGGTATTACAAGAAAGGCGGCTGCAGCTGCATCAAATTATTTTACTTTTACAGTAAATAGTCCATCAAATAGTTCGACCATTATTCCAGCAGGAACATTGATTTCAACGCTTCCTACATCAACGAGCGATATCATTATTTTTGCTACTGATGAAGACGCAACACTTCAGGCAGGAAAGGCATCGGTTGATGTTAAGGCAACTTGCCAAACTACTGGGACATCAGGAAATATTAATGCAAATACGGCGCTGCTGGTAAGTTCGGCCGTTCCGGGAATCGACGGAGTACAACTGAATTACAACATCACAAATGGGGCGGATATCGAAAGCGATGACTTGTTACGAGCGAGAGTTTTAGACTGGCTGCAGAATCCGGGGACGTCGGGAAATATCAAAGATTATGAGCAATGGGCTCTCAATATTGATGGTGTCACAGGGGTTAGAGTAGTACCAACATGGAATGGCCCTGGGACAGTGAAAGTCATTATTTTAGGGCCAAACTATCAGCCTCCTAGCAATGAATTGATCGCTACAGTGCAAAATGCGATAGATCCAGCTGATAAAACGAGCCCCAATAGATTGGCACCTGTTGGGGCTACTGTAACTGTTGTAGGTGCACAGTCTATTGCAATTAATATTGATGCTACAGTTGTATTGGATACGACGCAGTCAATTGCTATCGCTACGATTCAAAATAATTTTATATCTGCAATTGAAACTTATTTATCGGGAATGGCTCTAAAAGCAAATATAGTAAGGTATGCGCGGATTTGTTCAACTCTTGTTGATCAAACCGGAGTGATTGATTATGCATCTTGTACGGTAAATGGCGGTAACTCCAATATTGCGATTACAGATGAGCAAGTTGCGGTGATTGGAACGGTGACCGTTCATGGCAGCTAAGACAATTGATTTTTGGCATGACTTATATCAAGCAGGCACTGTCGCCAAAGTTTTAGCAGGAAGTTTTGACGATCTGAATGCCCGTATTATTGCTACAATCGCAGATAATGTGAAACAAATGAGTGCTAGTAAAGCAACATGGGGGCTGACCAATTGGGAGCAGGATTTAGGGATAACTCCACCTGAGGGAGCAACTATGGAAATGCGGCGAGCAATTGTCTTGGCAAAGCTTCTTAGGCCTAAGACAATTACGCCGGCGCAGATTTTAGCTATTGCGAATTGCTTTATTCCAAAGAAAGATGCTTCTATTATAGATCCTTCCGGGCCGTACTCCTTTACGTTGGTATTACCTAGTGCAGTTCCTTGGTTGAGTGAAATGCGGCAGTCAATCGACGCATCAAAGCCAGCGCACTTGGCCATGACAATGCAGCTAAAACGCGATGTGACAGCCTCAGGTAATAGTAATTTTTTTCTTGGGCTTCTGAATAATAAAGGCGGTCGGCAAACAGTAGGCTTGTCATATCCTACTGGTGGCAGTATTGGCTGGCTGTGGGGCGCCGCAAATAGAATTAGTGGACTGAAAAAAATAAATATCTCGTTGCCAACAAAAGCATCGGCTAGCCTTTTCGCCGGTGCTGCTTTACGTCGCGGTGGCAAAATCACAATAGGAAGGAGACAATCAATTGAGTCAATATAATGGCATGACGCTAACAGCGCCTGGCTTGCAACTGGAAACCAAAGCACAGACTGGCACTAAACTAAATTTTACAAGAGTTGCTTTGGGTGATGGTCAACTGCAACAAGGCCAGACATTATCGTCTCTTACAAATTTAATTAATTGGAAACTGGATCTCCCGATTGCTTCGATTGGTGTAACTGGCACGGGGACTGCAAGCTTGCAAGTAGTGCTTCAAAATAAAAATATCTCCGTAGGATTTTTTGCGCGGGAAATTGGGGTGTTCGCGGAGGATCCGGATCTTGGCGAGATTCTTTACGCAGTGGCTAATGCAGGTAATGCGGCCGACTTTATTCCGTCAGGAGGCGGCGCCGATATTGTTGAGCTGATACTGGAGATTATTACGGTAGTCGGCCAAGCGCAAAGCGTTACAGCAACAATTAACAATTCGATTCTTTTCGCCACGCAGATTGATTTGACCAACCATATTAGTAGCACGAATCCACATCCAAACTGGCTACAGGTGAAGACCGTAACGTCAAATCCTTCGCACTTTTGGGCGCAAGATAGTTCTGATGGGCAATTGCATCCTATTTCTTTTGATGACGCTAAAAAGAAAATATTGGGCGGCGATGGCACCGACATGCAGATCATAATTGGTCGTGTCGAACAAGTCGAACGCGAGCAGTCGAACATGGCTCTTGCACTAGAAGCCCAACAGATTTTCCCCGATTTCAATGCAATGATTGTCGAAGACTTTACAAATCCAGATAAAGTTGATCTCTTTGAATGTGACGTGACAGGCATTGCCGCAGGTGATGATTCCGTCGATGTATCGACCTTGAAAGGGATTGTGCCAGGGGCCTCCTACACGATCACAGATGGCGTCAATCAAGAGGTCGTGCAGGTCAAGTCGATAGCAAAAAACGGCACGACTCTGAGGGCTATTATGACCGCGCCGATTGTCAATACCTATCTAAGCGGTAGTACAACAATGTATCGTAGTACAGCGCAAATCGTGACTGCTGATAGCGTAGCTGAGGGCGCAGGCGATCAGAAGTCGACGGTATGGTTGCCGACTATGGTTTGGGCTGGTGTAGCCGCAAACAACACGGTCACGGCGGCTCTAGTCACGACCCAGAGCAATGTGGCAGCATTTACATTGACTGGCAGCGTAGGGTTTACGGCTGACGGCTCAGTTACGCTAGTTTAAGGGGGGATATAAGTGGCAATTAAAGTACAAGATTATGGTGGCTTTGGCGATGGCAGCTTAGGCGATCTAACCATTAGCAATGTTAATACGCAACTAAATAGCTACGCGAACGTGGTGAGCGAGTCAGTTGATGGAAAAACTCTAACCATAGGATCACCGTCTGCGGGGAGTTTTGGAACCTTTGCGGCAGGAACTGAAATAATGTTTCATGTTACAGCATGTCAAACGACAGATACTAGTAATATGGGGAAATACGCTTTTGCTAGAATATTGGCCATAAATGGAAACCAGGTAACTTTAAATAAAGCTTTACCGTTAATTGACCTGACTAAATATATTTGCCAAATTGTTAGCATTCCGAATTTTAATAACTTAACGGTGACCTGCCGATTGAATTCTATAGCCTATGATACAACTAATAAGTACGGCGGTATTATTATAGCTAAAGCAAAAAACACCTTTGATCTTACAACTGGAATGCTTTGCACCGAAGGAAAAGGGTTACCTGTTTTATCTTGTTTAAACCCTGACGGAACAGATAAGACAAATTCATTGAAGCCATCGGGAATTGTCATTACAAATAGTAGCATAAAAGATAAGTTGGTAATGAGTGTTGGTAATGGCATTGCTATCGCAATTGCAAACATTTATAAAGCCGGAAGACTAGGTGCTAGTTGGGATGGATCAACAGGAACACCTGATACGACCGTTATCGGTGGTGCGGCATATACTGGCGGTGGCAACGGTAAAGCGGGTTTTGGTGGTAATGGTGGATCGGGGAGCTACGGAAACGGAACTGATGCAACAGGCCCTGTCGGTGGCGGTGGATCACAAGCAGGATGGCCTACACCTTATCGAGGAATAGGTGGACAACCAGGGTATCATGGTGGATCGTGTGGCTATAATAGCACTGGTAATATGTATGTTAATGGTAACGCTGGGGCTGTTGTTTTAATACTTGCAGGAACGATTGTGAATTTCTCTCTTTCGGGGATATCTACTGGCGGTCAAGGTGGCTATAGCTCATATGGATCAGATTTCGTCGGCGAAGGTGGCGGCGGTGCTGGTGCTTGTTATATTGCTACTAACTCAGCAATAACGACTAATACAGTCGCTTATGCACTAGACACTCTTATGGTCAATAAGACAGGAATGCTAACAGCAAATACCGCCTTAGATTGTACAGCTATGACTTCAGTAGACGGATTTGCCGTAACTAGCCATATTCCAACTAATTCAGATGGTCGGGTTATTTTTAAGACTAATGCTCCTGTTGCTGGCAGCAGAACCTATCCGATAACGACTAATGCGGTGGCAAATGATACGGTTGTAATCAACAGCGTGACATTTACTGCTGTTGCTTCAGGCGCGACAGGAAATCAGTTTAATGTTGGGGCAACCCTTGCTGCTACAGCTACAAATTTAGCGGCGACCATCAATGGCAATAGTACGATCAACGCGCTTTATATAGCATCGGCGGACTCTAACGGAGTAATAACACTGACCGAAAAAAATGCAGGATTCGGGAATACGCCTCCGGCAGCTACGAAAACAGGGACAATCGTGATAGGCGTTGGTACAGCTATAACCTCAGTTCAGGCTTGGTATAAAATTTCTGGATCAGGAGCGGTTACTCTGACCGCGGTTCCGACTCAGTCGCCTACGGTTGATTCTGTTTTATCCGAAGGCAATACGGTGGCCGACTTGCAAGGTGCAACATTAGTGGCAGGTTTCGTCGGGAAATCAATTTATCCAATCATTGCACTTACAGCTCCAATTGATGCCACGGATCTACCGGCTATGCAGCTAGCCATAAAAGGTCATTCTACAGTAGCTCAAACAGCAGTTACAATCTCTTCGCCGCAAATAAAACTGGCTTCAGCCGATGTTGAGCTGATTGATTTGCAAGCTTTGACGGCGGCTACAGACGGCGCTACGGCAACAACGGCAGTATTATTGCAGCAAGGCGGTTCATGGTCGGCTCCGATGACGCTCAACCAAGCAAAACGGCAAAAAGCGTCAGCTATCCAATTCCAGGCGACTCTTGCGGTAGCAACGATTGGTACTGGTAGCGCGCAGGTGTCTAAAGCCACAGCAACTTACCGAAGCAATGATGCAGCGGTATCAGGAGAAACAGCTGAGATCATATCCATAACCGAGGATTTTGAGAACGAAATGCGCTATGGCCGGTTAATGGTCAAACACCAAAAACTGCAAGACGCTAGTATAAAGGCATACATTTCTATGCGAGATGTACCTCAGGCTCGGGATCGTATTGCAATTGGAGTAGGGAATCAAGGGCAGCGATTAACTCTCACGTTAGGCGTAAAAGATGCAACAACAGGGAATATTGTCCCCGATCCTGGAGTGAATCACAGCACGATTCGAATTTTTTATGGTAATAAAGAGGTTTTCGACTTCGACTACAATACTCAGATAGCTTCCCCTGGTGTAACGCAATTAAGCCAGGTGTCTGTTGTTCCGGATGACGGCGTAACAGTGTTTGCATCTTACGAATATGGATGGCAGCCAGAAACTTGGATCGAAATGGCAAAAGGAAGCACGCAAAAATACGATGATGCCACAGATAGTACGACATTTAGTTATACGTTACCATCCGCGCAAACAGGTAAGGGCGTCTCAGACATAAAGATCGTATTGGACAAGCCAGGTGGTCATGTTTCTAATGAGGCCCTGGGAACGGCTACAGGCAAGACTCAAATGTTTGTATTATCTCATGCTGCTAAGACATCCAGCATTGTTGTAACGGCCAGTGATGGTAGTACTCCGCAATGGACTTACGACTATGATAGCCGAATTTTGACGGTGGTAGGCAGTAAAGGGGTCACAATGGCTGCCGCTTATGATTGGGTGGCCGAAACTCCTGTTGTGCGGGGATTTGTGGCGGCGTGGTCAGAATAAAAAGGGGGAATTCCCATGGGGAAGAGGATCAATCGAAAATCTACAGTAGCTGAAATGGCCGCGAAAGAGCAAAAGCAGCAGCTCCTTGATACACAAGAGCTTGCTGCTAATTTATTTGAGCAGAATCAAAAATTAAACAGTAATCTGCTCGATACACAAGACCTCATTGCGCAATTTGTGGAGAAAGGAGGTGTTATTTAAAATGGCTATATTAAATACAACTATGGTTAAAATTTACGCGAACCTAGTGATCAACAATCGCCGAACAATCGATCAAGTACCGACCGACTACCAGGCAGCAGTAAAAGATGAAATCAGCAAAGAGCAAGCCGCTAATTAAGCAGCTTGCTCTACTTTTATATTGCATATGAAGCAAAATAATCGATGCTTTATTGGAGGGAACAAAGTGAATCATTTGATTAATCGTTTTTTTATCAAGTTAGCAGAGTGCTTGGGAACAAATGCTTGTATTTTACTCTTCTGCTTCATCGCATTTGTTCCATTAATATACCAACAGCCTGCCAGTTTGTTAGATTGGCAACAGTTTATTAGCCAGACCGTAATCCAGTTAGTTGCTTTGGCTGTGTTGGCCAAAGTTTCAAAGATTGAAGGGGCAAAGCAGCAACAACTATTACAAGAAACCCATGATACTGTCATGCAAGAACTGAAAGAAAGCAAATCAATGATGGGTATTATCAAAAATGAACTCTTAGAACTTAAAAGATTACATTTATTGCTAAAGCACAAAGAATAAACTGATGCGGGAGGGGACCAGGTGGAGATTAAACTAGGAGATTTAGCGCAGATTGTTGGAATTGCTGTTGCTGTTGCTGGAGGAATTAATTATGTTATTATGCGTCCGCTTGGAGCAGCTATCGACGCTTTAAAAGAAGCGATTCTTGATCTGAAAAAAATGATCGGTGATACCGAAAAGTCTCGCCAGGAGATGGATAAACGGCTTGTTAGAGTCGAAGAAAGATCTAAATCCGCTCACCACAGAATTGACGATATTGAAACAGCCATGGCCAAGGAGGGGAAATTACCATGTCCGAAGTCGCAGAACACTTAGAACGACACACGCTTCATGAATTTATTATTACGCCAGAACATGGACCGCGCGACACGGCCGCATTTCATAAGTCGGTGCAGCGCCTGAAAGAAGACGGCCATTACCGGTGCTTTGTGACAGGAAAAACCGAAAAGCTACAGGTGCACCATATCGCGGAATTTAGCCTTGAGCATTGCGTCGATTTCGACAAGCTCAAGGCTTTTTTAATGAAGTTTGATCCATATGGCTACAGTGCATTAATGAAAAACTTGCCGATTACTTCGATTGATGATGTCCGGAACATGATCGTGCTGGACCAGGAGCATCATACCGGAGTCGATCGAGCTGATGGCGGCAGCGGGATCGGTATTCACGAAACGACTTTTCCGGCTTTTGTAATCCAAGTGGTTGCCAAAGACGGATTCAACCCGGTACCACAGCGAGGAGAAACAGAGCAGCAGGTGCTGCAGAGAATTGGAGGTATAAAAGAGTGACTGATCAGGAGTTAGCTTATGAAATTGCGAGGGGAATTGGGCAGACTGGCGTAGAGGGTGGATATGGCAGTGTAAGTTGCAGCACCGCTGGTGATTATCCTTCTATGGGAGTAAGCCAATGGGAGGGCCTTAATGGCGGCCGAGGGGACACGCTGCTTTCTTATATAGATGGCGGCGATCATTTTGCCGGTCGCATGTATTCGGAGATCAAAGAGGCGGGAGAACTTGATGCACTTTCTGCTCTTTTAGATTCGCCCCAGGGTCAAGAAGCCCAGAATCAGATCTTAGCTACAGACTGTCTTGAATTGTACGTCCCGGCGTTGAAATTTGTCGAGGATTTAGATGATAGCCGCTGCTTTATTTACGCTGGTATTTGGTGCCCGACTTCTCATGTTGTTGTTCGGCGGTTTTTGCGAAATCGTCAGAACAATTACGATATTCGAGACTTAGCAGTAGTTAGAGATCTATTCCATAATCAATACGCGCATGCCGCTGACTGTGACGATGCTGCTGCTAGCTATGCTAATCGGGCAGAAAATACCTTTAACTATGTTTCAAGCCTTGATTTAACTACTAAATACGGAGTACCTGAATATAGGGAGGTCTGATTATGTGTCCTTTTAAAGAACGATGCCCACCCTGCGCGATAACGGAAGAAAATTTTAGTGTCTGCGCTCGCTTTAAAGTTGCTTTTATTGTTGGAATTGACCGGGTACCGAGAGACATGAAGCCAATCGACTACCATATGACGGCAGCGGCGGTGAGAACATGAAAGTATTCGACCATATGAGGCAGTTTCTCAATAGCTTCGAAAATGTGATGGTTATAAAATATCCTTCATGCAAAACCGTGATTTTAGATACTGCAAATCAATTTAGAAAAAATTTCGAGGAGGTCGAACATGAAAAGAAAAATCAAAAAAGAACATAAATTGTTTGGATTATTTTTGGTTATTGCGCTGCTGATTATCAGCGGCTTTTTTATTGCTTACGAGAAAGTGCAGCAGGAGAATCAGCCAGCGGTGGCAGTGACTGATCAGCTCAAATACGTAATCGATGTCGATCATGAAACTGCTTTACCAGTTGTGGATATTGGTCAAGCTGTAATGTCATTGCATGAAAACGAAGTTCCGCTTACTCCTGCACCAGCGCCGGAACATTCGGGAAAAGTTTTGCCAGTAATCGATGTCGCGACGAATGAGCAACCAGCGCCGCAACTAGAGAAACTGCAGTTGATTCGATCTGGCCATTCCGGAATTTACTATTTCCCTAAGCAAGTCCAATTTAAAGAAGTTTACTTGAAGGGTTCTGCCGTTCCAGAAAGCCGCTACCGCTTGATTAGCTCGGGGGATGGGATTGATATTTTTGATTCTAATCCAAGTGATAGCAGAGAATTTGTAACTATTTTAACGAAGGAGTGATCTAAATGGCAAAAGTAACAGTGATTTTTGTCGGTGGGGATACCTTCGTTGATGATGCCATCAAGGCCGTCACAAATGGTCAGTATTCTCACGCGGCAATTTTAACGAATGGTAACGTATATGAAGCTTTGGGAATGCCGGACAAAGAAGATCCGAATCCCGATCCATATGCTGGCGTATGGAGACACCGCGGCGATAAATATGTCGGTAATCCTGATGCAAAATTTATTGACGTCGATTTACCGGACAAAGCTGCAGCTGACTCCTGGGCCGAAAGTAAGATTGGCACTAAGTATGCTTACTGTGGCTGTGTGATCGGCGGCATCCACGATCTGACTGGTGCAAATATTGAGGGTGATGGAGAAGAAACCATGAACTGTTCTGAGTTTGTAACCCGCTATCTTCGTGCTGGGAAAATCGATCTTTTGCATGGACTTTGGGCCGATGGCATTACACCAATGGACGCAGAGCGAGCGCTGGAGGGGACGGCATGACATTAGCAGATAAAAAGCAAGAATTATCGGCCGTATTGGCGGCAAATGTTAAGCTGCCGACAGTAAGCTCCCAGGCATGGTTTAGCGAGTATATTGTCGCGCTGCGTGAAGATATCGCGGCCATGGAAGATCTTGAAAAAACGGCCGATCAAATTCCTGTTGCCGCCGATCGGACACGAGACTCGCCGAAGCCTTTCGATTTTCGGCCCTGGCTGCAGCTTGTAATCAAAGGAGTCTGGCCGATTATTAAAAAGTATTGGCCTACTGCAACAGCCGCTCTTGGAGGTGCTGTTGCGACTCCAGCAGCAAAATGGTTATATTCATTATTTCAATAAAATATAAGGGGGAAAAGGACTATGGCAAGCCCAATTTTAACAGCATTAGGACAAGTTTTATTAGGGGCAATAGCATCATATGGATCAGCTAGACTATCCAATAAGAATACTGGGTGGGTTTCAGGTGGATATCGGACTGAGCTTATTTTAAATGCGGCCAATGCAGTCTTGAGTACGGGACTACAGCAAGTAGCGGCTGCCACGGCATCGCCGCAAAACGGGGACGTAACTGAAACTACAACTAATAAATAATAAGAGCGCCTTTATCCTGGCAGTAGTAATGCTGGGGTAGGGGCGCTTTTTTATTTGGCATATTTTTTGGCATATTTTATTGTGTTTTTTATTTGATAGTGATAGAATACAGTTAATATTATAATTGTAGAGGAGTGAAATTATCTTTGTTAAGTGAAGAAAAACATGCCAAAGAAGATTTAGAAACTTACTTAAGGAGCTTTTCTTATATTATGCGGCAGGCAATATCTGAGTTTAAAAGAGATCCGCAAAAACTCTTTTATGATACTAAGACAAAGGCATCTGTTATCAATTGCCTTATACATAAATATGCATTAATTGAACTTTCAGGCAAGCCGGGGGTTCGATTTAAGCAAAAATATGGCAGTCACTATATCATATTACGAGATAAATTTATTCTTAAATTTAAAAGATTAAATGGAAAATTACAAACCAGTAATATTTCAACGCAACAGACCAAAAAATTTCTTTGTCAACGGTCACTTGCTCTTTGGGATGATAAAGAAATGATAGTACCTGCTACTAATATTTTTGCAGGATATACCTGGAATAAATTGCAGGATGATTGTACAGGCATGTTTGTTACATGTCCAAATGGTAAAAACAATAAATGGCACTTTAGTATTGAGGAAGAATCTGTGGGCGCAGAAATATTGCCTTTCCAATCGGACGACGATACATCTACTAATAGAGTTAGACGTGCTAGACCTAAGAAGGCGGATGAAAATGAGCAAGAAAACAGAAAAAATAGTTGAATTTAATCCAGCTTTGTTAATAGTTGCACGTGAATCGAGAGGAATTACTCAAAAAGAACTTTCTAGTAGTCTCGGTGTAAATCAAGGGTGGCTTTCGCGAGTTGAAAGTGGAGATCGAGAATTTCCAGTAAATCTAATTGATGATTTATCAAGATGTTTAAATTATCCCCCAAAATTTTTTTATCAGGAAGAAAAAGTATATGGATTTGGACCGACTGAACTATTTAACAGAAAGCGACAAAGTATCAGTGGGAAAAAGCTCCAAAAAATTCATGCAAAGATCAACATAAAAAGGATGCAAATTTCTAAACTTCTTAATAGTGTTGATCTGACGGAGAATAGAATTCCAGTATATGATCTTAGTGAATTTCGAGGATCTGTTGACGATATCGCTCGAGCGGTTCGCTCATTTTGGAAAATACCACTAGGACCAGTTAATAATTTGATGCAAATTATTGAAGATAATGGTGGTATTATAATTCCATTTGATTTTGATACATCTAAAATTGATGCAATGAGTATAGTTATTCCTAATTTACCCCCTTTATTTTTTGTGAATATGGATGCTCCTTCCTCTAGGCTTAGATTTACTTTATGTCATGAACTTGCCCATGTAGTAATGCATCAGCATGAAATTGATCCTGATATGGAAAGCCAAGCAGATCGATTCGCTTCAGAATTTTTAATGCCAAGTCAAGAAATCCGGCCGTTTTTGAAAAATGTTACATTAGAGAAATTAGCCGAATTAAAAATATATTGGAAGACATCTATGCAGGCTATTTTAAAGAAAGCGGCTACACTCGGGACAATAACAGAAAAACAAGAAAGATCTTTATGGATAAAACTTAGTGCAAACGGCTTTAGAACACATGAACCATTTGAAGGCGATATGCCAAAAGAGGAACCGGGACTATACCGTGAAATTATTGAAGTTTACCGCAATGATATGGAATATTCACTAGAGGAATTTAGCAATTTAATCTGTATGAGTGAAAGTGATGCAAATGAAATTTACTCAATTGGGAATAAACCAATGTTAAGTCTCGTTCGATAAAAACTTAAGAGTAGATTATAGCTTTTGTAATAATTACACTAATATTAGGTCATAAGATGCCCAAAATACAATGCGCTATCACAGTTGAAAGCCATCAATTGACTACTTTTATCTGAAATATAGATCGTAGAAACGTAGGTGACTATATGCGTTTGAACTGCAAGTGTGGGAATACAGAGAACTTAGCTTCGAAAATGGAAGGCTTTGACTTTGAGATCGTTAGGTTATCGAAGGATAGTCAAACGGTTGTTATATCAGTAAAGTGTCGGAACTGTGAATTTGAGTCAGAAAGGATTTTGTTAGAAGCTCATTAATAAAGAATTGATATACCCTGCTCTGGCTCGTTTAGGCTAAGGTAGGGTGTCTTTTTTGTATACATATATTTGGGACTTGTATATATTAGAAAGACTTTTATACTAATATTAGAATTAGATCTTTACGATTATGAAGGTGACTGCGTTGGTTTGTGAAAAATGTAATTGTCCAATGAGGGAATCACCTAATCCTAAAATTGTGCAATGGGGCGATCCTGGGAGCCTGAATTACTGCGAAACGATATACACTTATCATTATTGTAAAAATTGTGCTGTCTTGGGCGTGGAAAAAGAAGAATCAGGTCAAGTCGTAATGATACAAGGAGAAGTTAATAAAAAGCTAATTAATACGGGTAAATAATAATTGAAGCTCCTCTATTCCAGCTTTTCTGGCGTAGGGGAGCTTTTGTTTTAAAAAATAAGTGCCGTTTTGACAAAGGTGTTGTTTTTATCGAGTTAAAATATTGTACACTAAAAGTATCAGCTGATCATAAATCGAAAAGGATGTGTGGAAATGATTGAAAGAATCATTAATATTGGATTAATAATTGGGGCTTTTTGGTACTCAATTATGCTTTCTCTTACTTTGGATGTATATGACAAGCCGGAAATCTGGGCGGCTCGTGGAGCAATAGGGCAAGCTATTTTCGCTGCGATAGCTGTGGTAGCAACTATAATGATATTTAAAAGGCAAAATAAACTTTCAGAAATGCAAACAGAAATCACGCGAAAACAATTCAACTTTAGTTTGTTTGAAAAGAGATATGCGCTTTACGTAGAATTTATGGAAATGATAAACAGAGGAATTGAAGATGAGCCTGTTTATGATATTCAACATCTAAAAGGAAATGCTATTGAGGCAACGGAATATTCATATCGAGCCAGAAATAATTGGGGTAGAATGGGAATTGCTAAAGAACAGATTAACTTTTTATTTGATGATGAATTTTCTCGGGAATTAGAAGCAATTATTGAAAGAAATATGAAGGCTATTGATGATTTAATACAAATTCATATGCTACGTATTAATGAAATTTATTTGAATCCTAAAACTGAAGAGCTTGCTTGGTGTAGGAAGATACAAGATAAGCAAGTAGAAATACGTGGAATCCGTGCTGAATTTATGAGTTGTTACGAAAATTATTTGCGATTTCAAAACCTTTAACAATATTTAAATTGTTAATAATTATTTTCCGGTTTTCTTTCCTTGGATCACTCTGGGGAGCCAAGAAGCTTTTGGCTTAACTACGAATTTTTCATCTTCTGGCAAAAGTTTATTTAAGTCAACTCCGTATTTCAAAAAGAAATCGCGCGCATCGAGTTTAATTTCTACGCCTTGCGGCTCAGGCTGCCTGGGCTGTACCTGCTCTGGTAGGCTCCGGACTTGTCTAGTGATTTCAGCCAGGCTCAAGAAAGGGCATTCTTTATATGGTGTTAGCCTTTCCAGTAAAGTAGAAAGGACGGCATCTTTATCGATTTTCCTCATACCGTTTTCCTGTATTTCACCGAAGTCTTCCCAGTCATCATGCCAACCTTTCTGCGTTCGAACGCAACTAAAAATAGTAGGCTGAAAGCAGGTATTAATGCCGTAGCAGTAGCTTTCATTTTCACTTTTTAGCCTAGCGTAAGCACAAAGAAGCATTCCATCTATTTTTTTGCGGTATTTCGTTTCATTAATTATATAGTAAGTTGATTTCCACTCGCTAATAAAAAAGTAAAGGTCAAAGAAATCATTTAATTGAAATGCCGAATATATGGCTTCATAGCCTGTTTCGGTTTGAACGAAAGATGGTGATCGGCTAGCTACAGCATAAGCATCCTTAAAATAGCAGCTAGGAGATTTGCCAAAATGGACCTTGATTGTCCAACTAATATTCATAGCAGCCTCCTCAATCTCCGTACTGAGTTATAAGCTTTTGAAGGTTGCTCTTAGCTATTTCATATGAAACATCGTCTTGACCGGCTAGTTGGATAAATTTCTTATATTCCCGCATAGCTTCATAAGGTTGATTCATTTTTTCATAGAGTAGGGCCTTTTCAAAGTAAGCAGGGCTATAGTTTGGTGCTAATTTAATAACTTTGTCAAAACAATAAAGTGCCTTTTGAAGATTTGCAGAGAATTGATTTCTATAATCATGGTAAGGGGAAGCTTGATCAGCGGCTGCAGTGGAAATATTCTCGTATAATTTCCCCATTCGGAACCATGCATTAGTGCTTTGGGGATTAGGAGGAGAGTCAAGATTTAAATAATAGGAATCCATGATTTTGGCATCCGTTGGTATAGCTAAAATCTTGCCGCCATTGATGTCGTCATAGTAGAGAGCGCCGACAATTTTTTGATAATGCCAAAGAGCTTCTAGCTGATTAGACATTTCATCATAAATAATGGCCGTTTTTAAAAGAGTCTCTTCCGATTCAGGCGCCTTGTTGTACCAGGCGATAGCATCATTGTATTTTCTTTGCTCATATGCAATATCACCTAAAAGAATTTCAGCGTCGTGATTTCGGTTTAAATCGTATGATTTAGTAAGAGCGGAGATAGATTCCGGATATTTTTTTTGAATAAAGTGCTGTATGCCCACGTCAAGCCAGTGATTGGCAAGCCAAAGCTTTTCATTTTTAGCTGCAGCATCAGATTCTTTTGAATTCAGATTAGCGATGTGCTCTGCGTCTAGCGTACTGTAGTTATTCTCTAAATTGGTAAAATGCTTGGCCGTGATTCGATCATGAAGCCTGGTGGCCATGTCGGCTAAATTATCAGTTGTAATGGTTGCTTTTATTTTAGTAGTAAAGTATATGCCGCCATGATCTTGGATGGCTCGCTGCTTGTCCAACACTTCTACTTGCATGATGCCCGATGAAAGAATATTGACTTCATCTTTGGTTAGCTGAAAGCCTTTAGTTTGTGAATAGCTTTCTACATAAGTACCGGCTTGTTCGATTGCAGATCGTTTGGCATTGGTCAGAGAGCGACTTTCGGCAACGTCTGGTGTTTCGCCATCGCCCATGCTATAAGTACCTGTCGCAAGTATTGTTGTTGTGCCGGCGAAACAAGATGGAATATAAAATAGAAATAGCATTGGAAGTATTAATGCTAATTTTTTCATAATATCACCTTCTAATTTGCGAATTCTGCAGATCAAATGGATTTCCTGCTGTCATCATAATTTGAAAATTGCAGGAGTTGGAAAAATACTGCAGAAAGTTTTTATACATGGTATAACGGAGGGGAATTTATGGAGTGGATTATTTCAAATAAAGAATGGATTTTTAGTGGAATTGGTGTAGCAGCCATTGGATGGCTATTATCTAGGTCGTCAGGATTTTCGCAAAAACAAACATCTGGGAAAAAATCGATTAATATTCAAGTTGGTCGTGATTATAAAGATAAATGATGGAAGGGTTATTTAGATGGATATTAGTAATCAATCACAAAAATCCGGTAATGATAGCGTAAATATTCAGGCTGGAAGGGATGTCTTTGTTCAAAAAGGACTAACTTATCAAGATGCAAAAGCAATTGCTGAAGATGTCTTTCGTGCGAACTTTATTAAGTTATCAGGAATTGCAGAGAGTGTTGCTCGTGAACGGGCTGAAGAGATTACTGAGAAATTCTTAGGGGAAATGTGCTCATCAGTACCTTGCAACATTACTGCATTCCAGGATCCAGGAATGCAGTATGCCATTTTTACTGCTCAAAAAGAGTATGCTAAAACAGGGGACAAGGGGATGGCAGATATTCTTGTCGATATTCTCGTTCAAAGATCTAAAGAGAATAATAGAAGCTTGTTACAAGTAGTTTTAAATGAATCACTGAATGTTATTCCTAAACTCACCGAAGATCAATTAAATGCATTAAGTTTGATATTTCTAATAAAATACACTTCTAAGCGTGTGGAAAAAGTTGACCTTAGTGAGCTTGATGAACTAGTCGGCACGATAGCTTCTTTTACGTCAGGATTAGTTAAAAATAATGCGAATTATTTGCATATAGAATTTACTGGCTGTGGTTCAGTAAGTATAGGAGGACATTCAATAGAAGAATTGTTTAGATCCAAATACTCAGGCTTATTTTATAAAGGGTTTTCCAATGATCAAGTTAAAAATATTATTTCTATTGATTCTAAAGTTCAAAGGATAATTATTCCTTGTTTGAGAGATCAGAGCCTATTTCAATTTGATGCGGCTAATGCGGAAAAGTTAAAAGAGAAGCTTTTAGAGATAGGATGTTCAGAAAAGACCATTACTGAGTTAGAGGGAATTTATTCAGGTTATTGTTTTTCAGATTTAGAAATGGAACTAGATTTAATTTCTAGAAATAAGTCTATGGAGAAGTTTCTTGATATATGGGAACATTCTTTTATGAAAAGAATGACTTTAACTAGTGTAGGTATAGCAATTGCGCATGCCCATATTAGACGTGTAATAGGTAGTTTTACAGATCTTGCTGCTTGGATGGATCAGTAGTTGATTGTATGTATCATATGTAGTCATATGATACAACTGCTTTGATGAAGGGGTGAGGCCGTAAGAGATAGTAATTTATTAATATTATGAAAGGGGGTATATTATGCTAAATGAAGTAAACAAAATACTTGACGAATTTAAAAATAGAAAGCCTTGCTGGCAGAATAGCATTATTCAAGTTACTCCTAAATTGCTTCCGTTAAAAGGAGCCGGGCATTCATTTTTGATTTTATTAATGATTAGAAAAAAGTCGTTTGTTAATGCAGATGAGAAGGCGAAAAGATATCTTGTTGCTCATGAATATGGTCATTTTTATAATGATCATAATGTATATAGCTTAGTCTGGCTGCTTGGATTTCTTTTTTTCCCTTTTAATTTTGTATTAGCCTTCATTATATGTGTAGGCGTGTTTAGTTTAAGTTTGAAAAAAAATAGATTGAAATTTGAATTTGATGCTGACGACGTTGCAGTTAATCTTATTGGAAAAAGTGACACTATTCATGGTTTACTGTATTTTGGTAGAGAATTTAACGATATGAGCGATGATAGAAAGAAACGATTAGAACGACTAGGATATGTATTCTAAATCAATATGGGTACAAAGAAGCTGACTACTTTTTGACTACTTGAAATTTAAAATAGCCGTAACGATATACCGCGAAATAACGTTATTAAACTCTTTAGAATGTAGTAATATCGCGGCTTTATCCAGAGTAGTCAATGCTCGGGAAACCTTTAGTAATATTGGTTCGGTGAGACTTAAAATCCGTCGGAGAGTGATCTCCGTACCGGTTCGATTCCGGTCCTCGGCACCAAAAGGTGCACAAGAAATAAGGCCTCGCGGCGATCGCGAGGTCTTATTTCGTTATGAAAAATCAAAGCGCTGGACTACTTTTTTTTATGTGGTAAAATATAAATAACAAGAATTATTCTCAATCAAGGATAAGAGGAGGCTTGACCATGAAAAAAGTATTTCACAAAAAAGTTCTCATTGGCTTGTTAGCTCTCGCCTTACTGGGACTTCCTGTTTTTACAGCGAATGTAGCTGCTTTTGGTTTAGGCGATATTTTAAAAGTTGGCGGTATTGGTTTTATCGTAGACCGTATGGCGACGCCATTAAACAATTTTATTAATGGTTTAATGGCAAAACAAGGAGTCGGTACCGAGTATGCCACAAAGGTAGTGCCAATTATTACGGTTGGTTCCGGTGGGTATATTGGCGCTGCTCAAGTTACGGGCGATGCTGACCTTGTAGCGCAAACAGAGGCTGTCTTACAGTTAGAAGGAAATTTCAATGGCGCACAGTTTAGAGTGAAAGGGCTAATTCCTATAAACAGTAAGAATCCCTTACATTTTTCACGGGTACAAGGTGTTGGTATCTCTGCTATTATTGATGTGAGAATCTAAATTTATTGAATGTAACTTTAAACATAAAAAGCTTAATTCACACTCTTGTGAATTAAGCTTTTTTATTTTTGTAATTAATTGGTTTTTAAAGAGAAGTTTAGAAGGATTATGGAAAAATTTATATAATAAGTAGTTAAAAGTAAAAATTTTCCTGGTGCGGGAGGGGTTCTATGAAAAGATTAAGACCTTTGCAGGGGAATATGGTACTTCTATTGATTTTTCTTGTTATTCTAGGGGCTATTATTGGCGAAGAAAAGATTTTTGCCAATCAGTGGTTTTTTCCTGTTATGTTTTTTGAAAATGTTCTATTCATTACTGTACCTGCCTTTATCATTGCCTACCTTTCCATTCAGGTTGTAAAACAAAATTACTCTTTACCGTTACTGTTATTTGGTTGTGCTTTTTTTATTAGCGGCGTTGGCGCCTTTTTGGCGGGAGGAACATTTGTTTACTATAGATCGCAAAATATTATTGTAACAATTCATAATATGGGAGTCGTAATTTCTTCGCTATTCTTCTTTTTAAGCGGATTTTTACCGATGTTGCGTAAGCAATATTTTTTGAAGAATCCTCGACAAGCCATCTGGGGCACTTATAGCGTTTCTTTTATTCTTATGGTCACGATAGCTGTTTTAACTACTACAGAAATGATGCCGCCGTTTTTTGAGCCTGATCAGGGTGCTACTGCTTTTCGTCAAGTTATACTAGGCTTAGCCGTTATATTGTATTCTCAGACGTTTGTCATTTTGCTTTTACGATATATTCGAACCAGGATTCGCTTTAGTTTATGGTTTTGCTTGTCCATTTTATTGATTACAGTGGGGCTTGCTTTTATTTTTCCGCAGAAACTTGTTGGCGGTTATTGGAATATCTTAGGAAGGACAATGCAGTACTTAGGGCACTGGTGCGCTATTTTTGCCATTATTGAAGTTGCCATACAAACGAAGTCTTTGCCAGACCCGTCTGAACTTGTAGCTAGATTTTTTGTGGAGGCCGAAGAAAATTACCAACTACTTGTAGAGACTGCAGAATTTCCTATTGTTGCTACGGATATTTTTGAACGAATTATTATTTGGAATGAAGGCGCTGAGCATCTTTTTGGGTTGCCTAAAATTCAAGTCATTGGTAAAAGATTAAAAGAAATTTTAAACTTTCAGGAAAAATTGCTACAGAATTGTCGCCAAGGGCCAGAAAAAGTACATCAGAATTTTTTTGCGGATGCAGTGGTGGCGGGCAAGGAATTGATACCGCTTCAAATCTTCATGTCTACCCGCGTAACTGCCAGAGGTGATATTAGGACTTTTGTTTTTTATGATTTAACTGAAAAGAAACAGATTGAAATGGAACTATCACGGCTAAGAAATCTCGATCTTGTGGGTGAAATGGCGGCAACCATTGCTCATGAAGTGCGCAATCCGCTAACAACTGTCAAAGGATTTTTACAATATTACAGTAGAAATTTGCCATTTAAAGAAAAGAGTAACTATGGTTTAATGATTGATGAATTGGATCGAGCCAGTTCTATTATTTCTGAATATTTATCGCTTGCTAAGAATAAGGCTTCCCATTTAATGCCTCGAAGCTTAGCAATTGTGGTTCTAGAGCTCAAATATTTGATGGAAGCTTACGCACGTGAACAAGAAAAAATAATTACCTTTACAATTGATATTCTTCATACGCCGAATACATTAGCAGACGACAGGGAAATCAAGCAGCTTTTAACGAATCTTGTGCAAAATGCATTAGACGCTGTGCCGATTGCCGGGAAAGTTCATGTTTCTGTTTTAACAGAAGGAAAGTACGTAATACTTGGCGTAGAAGACAATGGACCGGGAATACCTACGGATATTTTAGCAAAGCTTGGAACTCCCTTTACAACAACAAAAAGCAATGGTACAGGGCTAGGGCTTAGTGTTTGCTATCGGATTGCCGCACGACATAAGGCTACGATTCAGGTGGCAAGTAGTGCAGCAGGAACTTGTTTTTCGATCCGTTTTCCGATCCTTTCCTAGAGTTTTTTTACAAGTAGAAATCATGAACAGATGCACGGAGGGTTGTATGACTAGATTTCTGGGAAGAAAAAACTAGACAGATACGTGGCTGTCTAGTTTTTTTATTTGGAATTTTGTTTTTTTACTCATCACGGGAAGTTAGGCAACAGAGTAATCTTTTACATTCTGCTACTTCTTTATAAATCGTATTGAGGTCTTCTAAGATGAGGCAGGTAAATAAGGTTAAGAGACGCCTTTCACTAGGCGAGCAGCCGATGCTACGAAATATTTCCTGAGATAACTGGCGGAGCTCCCAAAAACAGTGAATTGTCTTATTGGTATCAAGGGGCTGTTCGGGCGGACAATTATGATGACAGGCGATATCATCGGAGAAAAGCGGTTGTCGCCAAGACTCTTGCGACGCTTTAGCCGAAACAGCTTCATCTTTGCCGTACAGAGGATTTTGTTCATCTTGTTCACTCATAGAATCACCTTCTTATATAGTTTTTAGAAACGGGATGTACTATGATCGTTAGCTATTAAAGCGAATAAGAGTACAATAATGGCAATAATGATAAATAGGCCGGTTGGTCCCGACGGGGTATCGGAGTCGAAGTGGCAGCCGTGTACCATTCTATTTCCTCCCTTTATGTAGTATCTGTTTTTGTTGCTTTATCTTATGAGTTTTATTGTCAGGCTGTTACATCTAGGGGGAGTGTTTTTCAACAGAGGCCAGGTTCTGTAGATAAAGTTGGAATTCACTGATAATCAGTAGCAGGACTTCGTGAAGATTGGTAGAAAAGTTACAATGAATTCAAGATCTTATTGTTAGAAGGTGGGAGAGTATGGCTAGTTTATCTGCTAAAGAAATTCTTCAGCATTATGCCGATCTTGCTTCTTACATTCAAGAAAGTATGCCCGAAGATATTGGAATTTCCGTAGTAGCCGATTCTGTCTATTTAGAATATATTCCAGCTGAAAAATTGAATTTAGGTAATAAAAAAGGCGATCCTGTAAAAGGGATTGTTAGTAAGCAGTGTATAGAAACTGGCAAAGCGCAGTTTTCTTTAGTATCGCGGGAAAAATCTTCTTATGGTATTCCTTACGTAGCGCGGGCCATACCTATAAAAGAAAATCAATCGGTCGTAGGCTGTATTACAGTTACGCAGCCTATTGCAATACAGGAGAAAATTCGAACCGTTGCTGAAGAATTAGCCGGCTCTTCAGAAGAATTTGCTACAGGCATGATCGAGCTCAATCATCACTCCGAACTGCTCACAAAGAGCAGTCGAAAAATTGTTTCTATTGGCAGTGATTTAAACCGAGCGATTGCCGAAAACGATCAAGTCATTTCTTTAATTCAGTCGATTACGAAGCAGATTAACTTGTTAGGGCTGAATGCTTCGATTGAATCAGCTCGTGTTGGAGAAGCAGGCAAAGGCTTTGCTATTGTAGCACAAGAAGTGAGAAAGCTTGCTACAGTAAGCTCTGAATCTGTGGGCAGCATTGTTAAAAGTTTAGAGGAAATGAGCTCCATCGTTCAGATTCTGTTGCAAGAATTAAATGGAATGGATGGAAATCTTACAAAAGAAGAAGCAACTGTTGAGTCTTTGGCAAAAGCGAGTGAAAGTCTTGCCAATGCCGCCATTGAGATTTCTGAAATTGCTAATTCTATGTATCGAGTAAAATAAATCAGCCGTCCGTTAAGGACGGCTGATTGCTTTGGCGTTATGGTTTGATTGTGGTGCTTCTTTTGCTTTTTGACAAGGTGTATCGCAATAAGGCATATTTTTTGCTACATTTTTTTGTCCTTTTGTCATATAATAAGACGATTCTTTTTCTTTATCCATATTATGCACTCACCTTCTTTGGAATACTTAAAAGACTAAGGGATATCCTCGGTTTGGTCTGTAATTTCTACGAGGCTGATTTCGTTGCGATAGGGAATGGGTTGGCTGCTAGCCACATTAAAATAAGCGTTTACATAATCACTGGCATCAACAGTTGTTCCTGTTTCGATGCCATCGATAAAGATGCGGTAAATGGGCATCCAGATTCCCCCTTTACGTTTCGCACTCTGCTTTATTAACATGGGAAGCTAGGGCATTGACGGCTTCTATCTGTGTTTTTTCGGAGGCTGATATTTTATTTTTGTTGGTGCTGTTGTTTTTGCTTTTTTTTGCAGGATGATTGTTTACAGTAAAGGATTCAGTATCTTCTTGGTGCATAGAAATCACCTCGTAATTCGCGGAGTTGTTTGATAGCAAAAAGCGATAGCCGAAGCTACCGCTTTTGGGAGGAGATAGGATTAGCGGCTGCAGTTGGAAGTACAACTTTTTTTGTTAGGCAGTTTTTCCTTATTCACTCCTATTTCACAAGAAGCTTCTAGATTCTTTCCTTTTTTTGTACTTTCGTTTTGTTTAGAGCAATCGTTTTTCATGCGTATCACCTCCATTAGGTAGTATACCCGTTTGCTGTTAATGAATAAGTGTAAAAATTTTCATGACTAGATCTATTTGACAAAAGTGCGATCCTTGTTTATAATACAAAGAAATTCATATTGCCGATCAGAAATACTGAAGGCCTAATTTCTCTTTTTTGAAAAGAGCGATTAGGCCTTTTTATTTTTTAAACCCCAAATTCCAAAAGAAGAAATGAGGAGAGATTTTTATGTTTATTCAAGCAAGAAAAGTTTTTTTATTGGTACTATCAGTTCTGACTTCGCTGTTTTTCCTTGCTGGCTGTGGTTCAAGTGTTGGGGAGAAAGCGAATCAAAGTGATTCAAACCAAAAGGTAAAAACGTATTATGTCGGAACTCGGGGGACAATGAAACCTTTTACTTATACGGATGATAAAGGACAGTTGACTGGCTATGATCTTGAAATTTTAAGGGAAGTAGAAAAGCGCAATCCTGATATTAAGTTTGAGTTTAAAACGATGAGTATTGAAAGCGCGTTTGTTGCACTAACAGCCAACCAAATTGATTTAATTGCGAATCAAATGGCCTTGAATGAAGACAGAGCTGCTAAATATACCTTTACTAAAGAAGTAAATAATTATACGAGCAGTAAGCTTACGGTAAAAGAAGGTCGAAATGATATTGCGAGCCTTGATGATTTAAGAGGAAAAAGCATGGCCTTAACGCCTACTAGTGAAGTGGCTCGTCTTGTTAAGAAATATAATGAAACAGCAGAACCTAAAATTAATGTTTTATATACAGACAAAGGGTCATCAGAAACTTTGAACCTTGTTGCTACCGGCAGGGCTGACGCTAGCGGCGACTATGAAGTGGCGGTAAGAGAAGCCAATCAGGTGCTGGGGCTTCATTTAAAATCTGTTGGGTCTGTGATTTCCAGTGTGCCTACGTATTTTATTTTGCGCAAGGATGCTGACAGCCAAGCCTTAGCAAATCGCATTGACAAGACCATTCAAGATATGAAGTCAGATGGTACGCTAAAGAAACTATCAGAAAAATTTTTAGGTGCCGATTACACGGTACAACCTAAGTAGGGGGCTCTATGGGAACTTATTTTGACTTGTCCTACATGGTTCAGTCTTTTCCAATCATATTGTCTTTTGTAGATACTACGATTGAAATTACGGTAGTTGCGATTCTCGTTGGTTTGGCGATTGGAATCGTAGCAGCTCTGATTCGGCTGAATAGGGTCAAGGGACTAGAAAAATTAGTGACAATTTATATTTCGTTTATGCGAGGTACGCCTTTCTTAGTTCAGCTCTTCCTGGTTTATTTTGGTATGCCAGAAGTACTGCGTAAAATTGGTTATGATGGGGTACGGGAAATTCCACCGCTTTTCTATGTTTTTCTCGTCTTTGCGCTTCATGTTGGCGCCTATACGGCAGAGATATTTCGCAGCGCCATTGCCGCGGTTGATAAAGGGCAGTTAGAAGCAGCTTATGCGATGGGGATGGGATCTGTGCAAGCCTATTGCCGTATTGTATTACCGCAGGCTTTTGCTATGGCGATCCCTGGGCTTTGTAATACAGTAATTTCTACGATTAAAGGAACTTCACTTGTTTTTAATGTAGGCGTCATTGATATGATGCGCAAAGCGGATTTGATGGGAGCGAATAGTCAGCGTAGTTTTGAGCTTTATATTGATGTGGCAATCATTTATATTCTGCTTGTTTTGCTAGTTAGTAGCGGGGCTCGTTTCTTAGAGAAACAGTATCCTGTACCTGGGAAGGGGGGGACAACGTGAATGATATAAAAAGAGAAATTTCTTATTTTACTGAGGAAATCTATGAAGAGATTATAAAAATTCGCCATGCTTTGCATGAACACCCAGAGTTAAGTTATGAAGAATTTGAAACGGCTGAACTTGTTGAAAGAACTTTAAGTAATTGGCAGATTCCTTCGCGGCGTCTCGCTGGATCTACAGCTGTTCTGGCTGAAATCAAAGGGGAACTTCATAGTGAGAAGTGTATTGGTCTACGGGCTGATATGGATGCCCTACCAATTGAAGAAGAAGCGTCTGTGCCTTATCGATCGAAACGACGCGGTGTCATGCATGCTTGTGGACACGATATTCATACAGCCAATTTATTGGGTACTGCCTATGTGCTAACAAAAATGAAACCATTCTTTGGCGGTACTGTAAAACTGGTATTTCAACCTGCTGAAGAAGTAGGTGGCGGGGCGAAGGAAATTTTGTCTTCGGGAGTACTCGAAAATCCCCCCGTTCAAGCTTTTCTAGCGGCTCATGTATTGGAAACCATACCGGTCGGTCAAATTCAGATTAAGGACCAAGAAGTTATGATGGCAGCTAGTTCGTTTACTATTACTTTAAGCGGGCGTGGCGGTCATGCTTCGGCGCCGCATGAGACCGAGGACATTATTTTAGCTTCAGCCAGAGTGATTCTTGATTTACAGTCGATAGCCGGTAAAAAAATTAACCATATTGAGCCGGCTTTAATTACGGTAGGTAGTATTCATGGTGGAACTCGCGGCAATATCATTCCCGAAAAAGTCGTGTTGCAAGGGACTATTCGTACACAAAAAGATGGTTTGCGGTTGGTGATCCACGAGGAAATCCGCAAGGTTCTTGCAGCGCAAAAACTGGTTAGCGGCGTAGAAGCTGAGGTCGATTTTCGTTTGGGCTCGGGAGCTGTTTATAATGATATTCCATTGACACAGCTATTTATTAAAGCCAGTGAACTGATGATTGGCGAAGAAAATGTATTACGAGCTAAGCTGCCGGAAAATGGTTCGGAAAATTTTTATCAGTTTTCCCGAACCGTACCATCCGTATTTTTCCGGCTGGGAATTCATGATGCAAGGTTAGGACCTAGTGCTGCAGCGCATAGTCCGCGGTTTACAGCAGCTGACGCTTCTTTAAAAACGGGGATTTCTGTAATGACAGCTGCCGTTCTTACCTTTTTAGCCGAGAAAGGAGCTTGTGATGGGTGATTTATTGGAGTTTTCTTTTATGGCGGAAACCTTTTTTGACATGCTGCATTTCGTGCCCGTAACTCTCTTTTTAACTTTTTCCAGTATGGTTTTAGCCATCGGAATGGGATTGTTCAGTGCTCTAGTCATTGTGAAGGAGATTCCGGTTTTGCGCCAGCTTGTAGCTATTTATATCCTGCTGGGCAGAGCGACGCCTACGATGGTTATGCTTTATCTTGTATATTTCGGGTTGCCTATTTTTCTGATGGCTTTTACAAACCAAACAGGAATTGATACAGGATTTCAGCATATTCCGCCGATGATTTTTGCGATTGTAGCTTTAACGCTTCATACAGGCGCCTACTTAGCAGAAATATTTCGCAGTGCTTTTTTATCGGTGGAAAAAGGTCAGATGGAAGCTGCTTTAGCTGTTGGCATGACGTGGTTTCAAGGGTTTTATCGTATTATTTTAAGGCAAGCGGCGTTGTTTGCCCTGCCGCTTATGGCTAATGAGTTTTTAGGGTTATTAAAAAATACGTCTGTTGTGTTTACGATTACCGTGATTGAGCTTTTGGGCGGAGCGAAAATTGCTTGTGCCGAAAATTATCGTTATCTGGAAACTTACTTGGTCGTCGCTCTTATTTATTGGGGAATTAGTCTTGGCTTTGAACGGTGTTTTTTATTGCTTGAAAAAAGAATTGGATTTTTTCGGAGAGGAGCCGAGTTATGATTGAATTTAAAGATATTCATAAAAGCTTTGGACAAAATGAGGTTCTAAAAGGTGTAAGCTGCGTAATTCCAACAGAATCGGTTACGGTTATTTTGGGGCAGAGCGGTTCAGGTAAAACAACTTTACTGCGTTCTTTGAACTTCTTAGAGCGGGCTGACAAGGGCGAAATTACGATAGATGACCTAACTGTCAATGTGGCTCAAGCGACGAAACAAGAAATCCAGGCGCTCCGCCGTAAGACAGCCATGGTTTTTCAGATGTATAATTTATTTAAAAATAAAACGGCCCTAGAAAACATTACGGAAGGGCTGCTTGTTGTCAAGAAAATGCCTAAAGGGGAAGCTGTGGCCCGTGGCGAAGCTTTTTTAGAAAAGGTTGGCCTCAAAGATAAAGCTAAAGCATTTCCCCATGAGTTATCAGGCGGTCAACAGCAGCGTATCGGCATTGCTAGGGCTCTTGCTTTAGAGCCTGATGTAATTCTGTTTGATGAACCGACATCGGCCCTCGATCCTGAAAGAGTTGGTGAAGTTTTGGAAGTCATGAAACAGGCGGTACGCGAAGTAAAGAGTACTTTTGTTGTTGTGACTCACGAAATCAATTTTGCCAGAGAAGTAGCCGATCAGATTATTTTCATGGATGGGGGGCGTATTCTCGAACAGGGATCGCCGCAGCAACTTTTAAACGAACCGAAGGAAGAAAGAACTAAGAGGTTTTTATCACGCTATATTTCTTTTACTGAATATAATATTTAATTTGATAGGAGAGAGCAACCAATGACGCAAAAGAAGAATATTGAATCTTTAAGCTGTACTGATTGCAGTGTTTATAACTGCCGCACACGGGACAGTCAGTTTCCGCAGTTTTGCTTAACAACAAAAGACAATGAAGACCATGCAATTGCGGCTGATATAGCTGAAATTAAAGAACGTCTGCAAGGTGATGAACAAGATGCGGTTATAGCTAGAGCTTCGGCTCAAGTCGAAGGACTTTTTTATGGCAAATTGACGCGGGTTGAGGAAATTATGGAGTTTGCCCGCCGGATTGGCGCACAAAAGATTGGTATTGCCACTTGCGCTGGTTTGATTGAAGAAGCTAAGATCTTTGCTAATATTTTGGAAGCCAAGGGCTTTGAACATTATAGCGCCATTTGTAAGGTCGGTTCTGTCGATAAAACGGAAATCGGGATTAAAGAAGAAGAGAAAATTCGCCCCGGCAGCCATGAATCCATGTGTAACCCCATTTTGCAAGCGCGAATTTTAAATTATCATAAAACGGATCTCAATGTGGTTGTCGGTTTATGTGTCGGTCACGATTCGTTATTTATCAAGTATTCCGAGGCGCCGGTTACGACGCTTGTGACGAAAGACCGTATTACCGGCCATAATCCGGTAGCTGCGTTATACACAGCGCATTCGTACTATAAAAAATTGCTACAGAAAAAAGAATAGGGGAGAAACAGGATGGAACTAACTACTGAATGCTTTGATTTTGATCAGCTATTGCAAAGAAAAGGGACTGGCAGTAGAAAGTGGGACGATATAGGTAGAGTGTTTGGCAGCGATGATATTTTGCCGCTATGGATTGCCGACATGGATTTTGCTACACCGCCGGGGATTGTTGCGGCTGTGGCCGAGCGGGCAAAACATCCTTTTTACGCTTACAATGGCTATGACGCTTCTTTTTATGAAGCGGTTGTCAAATGGGTACAAAAAAGGCATCAATGGAATATTTCCGCTGACTGGATTGTCCAGTCGCCTGGTGTTGTTCCAGCTATTGTTGTATCAATCTTGGCTCTGTCAGAGCCAGGGGATGGCGTGATTATTCAACCGCCGGTTTATCCACCATTTTTTGCTTCGATTCAAGATAATGACAGAAAAATTGTAGAAAATCCTTTGCAACTAAAAGCTGGGCGCTACGAAATGGATCTGGCTGATTTAGAAGTTAAGTTGGCCGATCCTAAGAATAAGCTTTTGTTATTGTGCAGCCCCCATAATCCAGTCGGGCGCGTGTGGACAGAGTCGGAACTACAGGCGGTATATGCGCTTAGTGAAAAATATGAGGTTACTGTACTCGCTGATGAAATTCATAATGATTTAGTGTATAAAGGACGTCGCCATTATTCTTTTGCTAATTTAGGCGAAAGTGTTAATAAAGCCAGTGTAACCTTTATGGCGGCAAGTAAAACCTTTAATATCGCCGGTCTCAATACGGCCTATATGATTGTTCCGTGTTCGCGGCGGCGGGCTTTGATTGAAAAAGAGTTAAATAACCTGCATTTAAGTAGAAATAATCTCTTTGGCGTTTTAGCTACAAGGGCTGCTTATGAAACAAGTGAAGGCTGGCTGGAAAGCGTTCTTTGCTACTTAGAGCAGAATGCTGATTATGTAGTAGCATATCTTGCTGAAAACTTGCCTAAAGTGAAGATCACAAAACCAGAAGGTACTTATCTTGCTTGGCTTGATTTTCGCGCCTATTTTACTGATCAAAAAGAGTTAGACCGCTTTTTGGTGTCAACAGCGAAGGTGGGGTTGAATTCTGGCAGCGCTTTTGGGACGCAAGGAATTGGTTTTGCTAGACTGAATCTTGCTACACAGCGCAGTGTGTTACAAGAAGCTTTGACAAGAATAAAAGCAGGTCTTGAAAGTCTGTGAAAATATCAAACGAGAAAAGGCCTGTCAAGAGAAAGACATTGACAACCTAGTTTGTCCAGTATATACTTTAAATAAAGATAATACATTACCCCAAAGGGGAGTAGCTTTCAGGGAAACCTGAAGTAAAGTCGTCATTACGTGGCGTTAGCCACCGGCTTTACTGACATGAGTATGTTTAGCCAGACCTTTGCCGTAAGGCAAAAGTCTGGCTTTTTGTATTGTTTAAATTTATTTTAGGAGGACATGGCTATGGATGTAATGTTTTTTTCAAGCGAATGGCTGCTGGCTCTTGGCGGCATTATTTTAATTGATGTGTTGCTTGGTGGCGATAATGCTGTTTTGATTGCTATGGCAAGTAAAAACTTGTCAGAGGAACAACGCAAGAAGGTTATTTTGTGGGGCAGTGTTGGCGCCATTTTTGCTCGTATTTTCCTTGTCTTTGTCGCTTCTTTTTTGCTGGAAATTCCCTATCTCCAGTTTTTAGGCGGTTTGGCTTTGCTGTGGATTGCGGTTCACTTAGCTGGGAAGACCGATAAAAAAGTACCAGAAGGTACGGCAAAAGTGCAAGGTGTTATAGCGGCGATTAAAGCTATACTGATCGCTGATGTGATTATGAGTCTTGATAACGTGCTGGCCTTGGCTGCAATGGCGCAGGCAGCGCCTCACGGCAAATATCTCTTAATCATTTTCGGCATTCTGGCCAGCATTCCGATGATTGTATTTGGATCTCAACTGCTTATGAAACTTATGGACCGCTACCCAGTTATTATTTATGTGGGTGCTGCGATTCTTGGCTATGCAGCGGCTGAAATGATTTTAGGCGATAAGCGGGTGGGCGTACTTTTAGCGCATTACCATATTATGCTCAAAGTAGGGCTGACGGCTTTTGTAGTTGCCTTTGGTTACTGGCGTAAGACGCAGAGCATGAAGCTAGCTGCTAGCGAAAGAGGCTGATTGTTTCGTTGAAGTATTGCTGTAGGTTAGGGAGCTCCGAGGGCGGAGCTCCTTTTCTTATACTCTTTTTTAGTATATAATGGGTAGACAAAGGAGCGGTGAGAGACAGAATGGATACAATGATACTAGGGCTGTTAGGGGCCAACTTGCTTCTCTTACTATTTCTTATTTTTCTCGTCATGACAAGCGGTTCGAGCCGAGCGCAGCGACAGATGCAGCAACGACTTCAAGAATTAGCCATGCGGTTTGAGACTTATAGTAAGCTGGAAAATGATGAGAAAGTTCTGTTGCGGCAGGAGCGGGAAGCTCAGCATAAGGGCCTGCGTGAAGAAGTTGGCAGTAATTTTGAGCGGATTAGCACTCTAATGAGTGCGCAGCTATCTGGTATTGCTGAGAGTCAGTCACGGCAGATGGAACGTGTTGTCGGAGGAATGAATGAACTGCTTAAAACAAACTATGAGCAGCAGGAGCGGATTCGCTCGACTTTAGAAATACAGATGAAGGAATTACAAAATTCCAACGAGCAAAAGCTGGATTTGATGCGTCAGACTGTGGATGAAAAGCTACAAGCTACTTTAGCAACCCGACTTGATGCTTCGTTTAAACAAGTTGGCGATCAATTGCAGCTTCTTTATAAAAGCATGGGGGAAATGCAGTCTTTAGCCAGTGGTGTCAATGATTTAAGCCGAGTATTGAATAATGTAAAGGCTCGAGGAACTTGGGGCGAGGTACAACTAGGCAATTTATTGGAACAGACTATGTCCGCCGAGCAGTATGCTAAAAATGTGGCAACGAAGAAAAATAGTGATGCTCGTGTGGAGTTTGCCATTAAACTTCCTGGTAAAGCTGACGGTGATGAAGCTATCTGGCTGCCCATTGATGCTAAATTTAGCCAAGAAGATTATTTAAAGCTGGTGGAGGCCTCAGAAAGAGCGGATGCAGTTGCTGTGGAAGAAGCCGCCAAAGCGTTGGAAAATCGTGTAAAGCTTGATGCTAAGACGATCCATGACAAGTACGTTTCGCCACCAGATACGACGGATTTTGCAATTATGTTTTTGCCAACGGAAGGGCTTTATGCGGAGGTCTTGCGTCGCCCCGGGCTTGCAGAATACTGCCAAACCCATTATCGGGTAATGCTGGCTGGTCCGACTACCTTGACGGCGCTTTTAAACAGTTTGCGTTTAGGTTTTGCTACTCTAGCGATAGAGAAAAAATCGAGCGAGGTCTGGAAGCTGCTAAGGGCGATTAAGTCTCAGTACGGAATCTTCAATGATTTGTTGAATAAATCGCTAAAGAAGTTAAATGAGGCGCAGACAACCGTGGAAAATGTCAAGAGCCGCTCGGAACTGATTAATCGTAAACTCAGTAAAATAGAGGAACTTGATACGAGAGACGGCGAATTATTACTAGGATTAGATGAGGCGCCCAAAGTAGAGGAGAGAAACCATGGCTAAACGAAAAGAGACGAAAGCGGTCGCCAGCGATATAAAAAGTACGGCTTTATCAGAAGAATCTTTAGATCGGATTGAAGCGGCCATTGAAGATATTGAATTTGGCTCGCTGACGTTGATTGTACAGGATGGCCGTGTAATTCAAATGGATAAACTAGATAAGATCCGCTTACACTCCTAAGGAGGGGCGTAATATGAAAGAAGTAAAACCAAAGGTACGCAATGAGAAGCTTAGGGAGAAAATTTGCGAGGCTGTAGCGAGTATGCAGTTCGGACAGATTGTAATTGTCGTAAAGGCTGGCAAGGTTGTGCAGGTAGAACGGACAGAAAAGCAACGCTATGCTTCCTGGGAAAACCTTTATGGCGATGGAATTTAATTGACAAAGCGATTGTTTCATAGTATGATAAGTAAAAATACATAATAAGAATAGCTGATCAGAAGACTGAAGGCTAAGGAATTATCTACTTGATGAGTAGGTCTATCCTTAGCCTTTTATTTATTACGAAAGCCGTTGATCGCAAGCTGTTTTTCTTATGTAAACTCATGAAATGTAAAGTTTAAATTTTAGGAGGTTGTTTCTTATGTCAAAAATTGCTCAGAATATTACAGAACTGATTGGGAATACGCCCTTATTAGAATTGAAAAATTATGACGCTGAAAAAGGTCTTGCTGGACGGATTCTAGCTAAATTGGAATACTTTAATCCGCTAAGCAGCGTGAAAGACCGCATCGCTTTAGCCATGATTGAAACAGCGGAACAAAGCGGCAAATTAAAACCAGGCGCGACGATTGTAGAACCGACTAGCGGCAACACCGGAATTGGTTTAGCCTTCGTGGGTGCGGCAAAAGGGTATAAAGTGATTTTAACTATGCCTGATACCATGAGTGTGGAACGGCGCAACTTGTTAAAAGCATTAGGCGCGCAGCTTGTTTTAACTCCCGGCGCAGAAGGCATGAAAGGCGCTATTAATAAAGCTTTGGAATTGGGTGAATCCATTGAAGGCTCCTATATTCCGCAACAGTTTGAAAATCCGGCAAATCCAGAAATTCACCGCAAAACGACAGGCAAAGAAATTTTAGCTGATACAGATGGTCAGTTAGACTTTTTCGTGGCTGGTGTTGGTACGGGCGGTACAATTACCGGTGTAGGCGAAGTATTAAAAGAACAGAATCCCCAGATTAAAGTTGTTGCCGTAGAACCTTTTGACAGCCAAGTATTAGCAGGTAATAAACCGGGGCCGCATAAAATTCAAGGTATTGGCGCTGGCTTTGTGCCGAGTGTAATGAACCTCAAGATCGTAGATCAAATTGTTCCGATTAAAACGGAAGAGGCTTTCCAGGCAGCGCGTGACCTTGCTAAGACGGAAGGCGTTCTTGTTGGAATTTCTAGCGCCGCCGCTCTCTTTGCGGCAACCCAGTTGGCAAAAGAAGAAGCCAATCGCGGCAAAACGATTGTAGTTTTGTTGCCAGATACGGGCGAACGCTACTTGTCAACGCCGCTGTTTGGTACCGAAACTTTATAAGCTATGATTCAGTGAATTTTAATAGTTTTAATTTTAACCGCGCCTTGCTTTTTGAGGCGCGGTTTTCTAAAAACATGATTTGCATAATGTGGAACATAGATACATCGACGGCTCCAAGGAAAATCCTTGGAGTTTTTTTATCTTTGCTGCCCAAGTTGATATCAATGTGAGGATCATACTTTTTCTCATTAGTGCCGAATTAAGCAGCCTTTATTCTTATATTTCTAATGATATAATTTAATTATGTAGTTGGGGCGTTTTTTTACAGTGCTTCTCCTTGCAATATAAGACAAAAATGAAACAGCATTTTAAAGATAGTTTTCAAAAAGATAAGGGAGCTTTATATAGTTATGAAAAGTCATAATCATAATACTGAGGATACCATTATTGTTGTTCTCCATGAAGTTTACGGAGTCAATAAACATATAATTGATGTATGTGAAAAGCTGCAAAGTTATGGGGTTGATACTATTGCACCTAATCTTCTTAATGGTAGAGAAGCATATGCTACAGAGGAAGAGCAGGCAGCATATAATTACTTTATGAGCAGTATTGGTTTTGAAGAGGCATTTAAAGAAGTAAATAGGGTTCTTACTAGTGTTAGGCCTTATTATAAAAATGTATATGTGTTAGGCTATAGCATTGGTGCAACGCTTGCATGGCTGGCAGCGCAAACGGGTTTGTGCGATTTATGTATTGCTTTTTATGGTTCGAGAATTCGTGATTATCTTAGAGTGCAGCCTAAATGTGATATGGTATTATTTTTTCCTGAAATAGAGAAATCATTTGTTGTTGATGATCTGCTTGTATGTTTACGCACCATCAAAAATGTTCAAGCGGAAAAGCTAGCTGGTCAGCATGGTTTTGCTAATCCGTTTTCTAAAAGCTACCATAAAGAATCGGCAGATAAAGCATGGACGAGAATCGAACAAATTTTGGCGGATCTCGTAGCGGAAAAATAAATACAGGAGCGAATGGACAAACAGCGAAGCTTAGATGCCCATGGTTCCTAAAATTAGAAATTGGCAGATATGTAAAATAGAGAAAATGACAAATGGGAAAATGCTGATTTTATTAAACTTCAGTAAAAAGGTAGAGAGCAAATAGAAAAAAATCATACTTTCTAAACCGCGTCATGAGGGGGAGCGAGTCTCTCTGGTGCACCAACTATATACAAAAACGGCAAGGCTTTGGAGAATTCCGGCCTTGCCGTTTTGCGCGTTCAGCAGACCCTTACTGGCCTGGTTTTTTGCTAGTGAGTCTTACTTTACTTTGTAAAAGTCTAGAATATAATCAATAAATACTTTAATTGCCTTATGTTTAGGGTTATTCTTTTTATACAATAAATAACACTGCAGATTAAACGGCTCTGCCAATTCATAATAACCATTAAAAATCCCCATGGCATTCAATAATCGCTCGGATAAAAGGGCTCCCATTTCATTTTGTTCACAATAATTCATAATGGCATAAGGCGTTGACAGCCATGCTCTAACCATGGGGGAAAAGTGATGCATCTGAAAATAATTTTCTACAAATGAATTCATTAAATAGTGCGGTGAATACTGTACTAATGGGTATGACGCTATCGACTCTACGGAAATATTCTGGTGCGCAGTCTTAATGTTAGGTGCATAAAAGACCATTTTATCATTACAGAAGAAAACTTTTTCGAATTTCCCCATATTGTTTTCCGGCAAAAGAAAGGTCGATACAATATCAAGCTTACCTTCAGCTAAGTATCTAAACAGCTCATGCGCTTCTAAATTATATACATTCATTGTGATATTTAGATTATGCTGCTGAAAGTACGCCAAATGCTGATTCATTAAAACATCACCAAGTGCGATTAAGGCGCCAATTGCCAACGTGACCTTGGTACCGCTCAATTTTTTCATATCATACATACAGTCAAATAGTTCACCCATTATTTTCTGTACTTGTACTAAAAATAGTTCGCCAGCTTCGGTTAAATCACTGCCCTTGTTCGAGCGGGTGATAAGTTGAATGCCCACAAGCTCTTCCAGTTTTTTTATTTGGGAACTAAAGGCGGATTGGGTAATATTGGCCTGCTTTGCGGCAGCGGTAAAATTTCTAACTTTGCCGTAAATAATAAAATTCTCCAATTGTTGAATGCTAGGTAATTCTGCCATGATTTCCCCCTATTGGCACAAAGCTGCTAGTCGTGTCATCTGCTTATTGGTAATGAATTCGGCTTGTCTATGATAAATCCTTGCTGCGCGTTAAAACATCGGTAATAGCAAAAAAGGACTATCGCATGTATCGATCTGATCATGCGATAGTCCCTTAATCATCAAATAGAACTTTTTTGTTTTACCCTAAACGAGAATACGTTAATGGCAAATTATTATTTAACCCTTTAGAAAATAGAAATTGATGAATATCCAGTCCATCTACGCGAAATGCCGCTGCACAGCCTTTTAAATACAAGCGCCACATCCGGACAAACCGTTCACCAAATTGGTTTTGTATTTCTTCCGTGTGCTCAGAGAACCTAGCATACCAGTGATCTAACGTTAATGCGTAGTGTAGCCGCAAGCTTTCGGTATGCAGTAAGTGAAAATCTCTTTCTGGAAATTGCTGCAAAATTTCTCGTACAGATGGTACATAACCACCAGGAAAGATATATTTTTTTATCCAGCTATTTTCTTGTGATTCTTCAAAAGAAGTAATTGAGTGCAGTAAAGATAGGCCGCCGTCCACTAATAGACGATTGACTTTATTAAGATACAAGGGAATATTTTCTTTTCCTACATGTTCAAACATCCCAACACTAACGATTTTATCAAACTGGTATCTTGTTTCATCAAGATCTAAATAGTTCACCAGCTCCACTTTGACTAGTTTTTCCAGCCCAAGCTGGTTGATTCGTTCTTGTACTTTGCAGTATTGTTCTTCGCTAAGTGTAATACCGAGCGCATTCACTTGATACAGCTGCGCTGCCTTAATAATTAGCCAGCCCCAGCCACAACCAATATCTAAGAGTTTTTCACCGGGTTTTAAATTTATTTTTTTTAATATATGTTCGATTTTTTGCATTTGCGCCTGCTCTAAAGAATCCGTACTCTGTTTAAAATACGCGCACGAATAGCTCATGCTCTTATCAAGCCATAAAGAAAAAAAGTCATTGCCTAAATCATAGTGGTGTGCAATATTCTGTTTTGCCTGTGTACGCTCTACCATTTTTCCAGCCAGGCGTAAGCCCTTGGCCATGACCTTGTTCTTTGGAGTAAATAACGACGAATTTTTCAGCAAGCGTAATAATTCATCAAAATCCCCTTCATAATCCCAAACGCCATCCATGTAGGCCTCGCCAAACGTCATCGCTGGATCATGAAGCGAACTTAGATTATCAAGTGGCCGATTAAATTGTATGGTAACTTTCGGCAGGACATCACCATAAATCGTTTCTTCACCATCCCAAAACCGCAACCGTATCCCACCATGCTCTAACTTTTCAAATAAGTTTTTTATTGCATGCTTTTCAAAAAATGCAATGCCTGCTGCTTTCATTGCGAATCACCCCGAAACTTATAATCCTATCTTAACCAATTCGCCACAATACCTGCGAGCTTGTGGCGTTATTTGGTGCTTGTGTTTCCACATTATAGCTTTAAAAATTTACTTTGTATAACAGAATAAAACGATTACTATTATAAATTTATATTATAGCGACAAGCTAATGGTCTCTGTATTTAAAACTCAACATATACTTATGTGATTATGAGTGTTGATATGATACAATAAAAGGCGACTGGAGGGGAAAAGATGACTGAGGAAGTTGTTGACTGCCGTTATTGCTGTCACTATTATATTACTTACGATAAGCATTTTCCCTACGGCTGCCGGGCTTTTCGCTTTAAAACGCGCAATAAGCCTTGCATCGAAGTAAAGCTTTCTTCCGGCGAAGACTGTCTGCATTTTACGAAAAAATAACAACTATTTTTATCAAAAAGATAAAAAATACTTGCTTATAGCTAGACAAAATGCTTATTTGTGGTATAATCATTGATAAGAAAAATATTTTTTGGTCAATGGCGACCCCCTTGTATTGATGCAAGGGGGATTTCTGTCTTTTTAGTTTGATAAAATTTTGAAGAGGTGAAGGAAATGCTTAAAGATTTACTCTATGTAATCAAACCAAGCCAGTACAGTAATGAAGATTTAGTTGCACTTCTGAAGAATCATCCGGAAATTCAATTTGCATCTCTTGTTGGTGTCGACCTTGCCGGTAATGACACTGACGAAAAAATTCCTATGTCAACTTTCCAAAAAGATATTGCTGACTTTTTTGCAGGCACGGCTGTACAGACTGACGGTTCTTCCGTGGTACTTACAGGCATTGCTACTTTAAATAATGCGAAAGTTGATATGATCGCTGACCGTGATGTAAACTGGTTTGTTGATTACAACTTTGAACACATTGATGAAGAAACAGGCAAACCGATTGGTACGCTTCGCATTCCTTCCTTCTTAGTGCATGAAGGCAAACGTGTTGATTCTCGTTCTATTTTAGCTCTTTCCATGGAATACGTAAGAGAAGGCATGATGGATCTTTTCAAAAAATATCCTAATGTTGCAGGCTTAAGCCATGTTAACTTGGCCGATATTGAGGAAATTGTATTCACCGCTGGTACTGAACTTGAATTTTGGGTAAAAACTCCGGCTAACCGCGCTGATGTACAGGAAATGTCGGCTTCTCAGGTTATGCAGGAACAATATTGGCAGAGAACTCGTGGTGAAGTCCGCACTGCTTTAGAGCAAGCGATGGATATGTTGGCTAAATATGGTATGGAACCAGAAATGGGCCATAAAGAAGTTGGCGGCATTAAAGCTAAAATTGATGAAACGGGCCATCTGGCTTATGTTTTAGAACAGCTTGAAATCGACTGGAAATTCTCTACGGCGCTTCAGGCAGCTGACAATGAACTGCAAGCTCGTATTATTGTAAAAGAAGTATTCCGTGAAAACGGTTTGGAAGTTACATTCAAAGCAAAACCAATCATTGGCGTTGCTGGTAGTGGGGAACATACTCACCTTGGCATTGGTGCAAAACTGAAATCCGGTAAATTCGTAAATCTCTACGCTCCGGAAGATATGAAAAAAGACTTCCTCAGCGCAGTTGGTTATGGCGCTATCATGGGTATCTTGAAAAACTACGAAGTAATCAATCCTTTCGTTTCCTCCACAAACGATTCCTTGAACCGTTTGAAACCTGGTTTCGAAGCACCTGTTTGCATCGTAACTTCTTTGGGTCACAGCCCGGCTGTTCCTTCGCGTAACCGTACAATTCTTGCTGGTCTTGTTCGTACTGATAATCCGTTGGCAACTCGCTTTGAAGTTCGCGCCCCAAATCCTTACACGAACTCCTATGTAGCAATGGCTGCATTCTATCTGAGTATGTTTGACGGCATTAAAGCTTGTGTAACAAGTGGCAAAACGACAGAAGGAATTTTGGCGGAACTTTCCAAAGATGCTGGCACCGAAGGCTTCTATCTGGAAAAAGACCGTGCATATCGCAGCGAACATGACGTATTCGAAGATTATACGCCAGAAGAAAGAGATCGTCTCTTTAGCAAACCGCCTGCTACTGTATGGGAAAATCTCGAAGCTTTGAAACAGTATCCTGATAAAGTAGCTGTATTGAAACAAGGCGATATTTTATCTCAGGCAATTATTGATGCGTTTGTTGCTGGCGCATTGACTCGTTGGAAGACCGAAATTCTGAACCGCATTATTCCGGAATATTTGACGCTAATCCAATCCTTTACCTGTCTTCATACAGCTGAGACTGCAAATGATATGGACCTTTACTACTGGGAACAAATTAAAACGATGCGTACCAGCTTGGCGAAAGACAGCTTAGCTCAGAAATGCCTCTTTACTCGTATGAAAGAAGCTATGGCTGACGGCGATTATCAGACTGCTTCTGATTTGCAGATTGAGATTGGAGCTTTGATTGAAGAATTAAAAGATCTTTACGCTTCTTATAAAGCAAACCAACTGTAAGTTGACGCTTTTTAATTAAAAATGAGTAATAAAAAAGAAGCCTGCGGGCTTCTTTTTTTTGTATCTGTACGTTTTTTTAGGGAGGAATAAATAAGAATTTTAGACATAAAAAAACCTGATACATAAGTATCAGGCATTATTTTCATTGGAGCGGAAAACGAGATTCGAACTCGCGACCCTCGCCTTGGCAAGGCGATGCTCTACCACTGAGCTACTTCCGCATCACATCAACAAAAAGTATTATAACATAGTGAACTATAGATGGCAATAGTTTTTTTGATTTTTATTCTGTGTTTTTAAAAATTATAGAAGTTTTTTTGCTGCTGCCAAGGCGGCATCATAGTCAGGATGATTTGTCATTTCTGGTACGACTTCGCTATAGCGGACAACGCCGTCTTTATCAATGATCGTAACGGCACGAGCAAGCAGGCGCAGTTCTTCAACAACGAGGCCATATTGTAAGCCAAAGCTGAGATCACGGTGATCCGAGAGGGTTTTCACATTGTCGATGCCTTTATCGCCGCAATAGCGAGCTTGTGCGAAGGGAAGATCGTTGCTGATTGTGATGATAACTGCATCGGAAAGTTTTCCAGCTTCTTCATTAAAACGGCGGGTCTGCATATCGCAAACTGGCGTATCAATGGAAGGGACGCTGCTAATGATAACAACTTTGCCTTTAAAAGCACTCAACGAAACGGGGGAAAGATCTGGTGCTAAGGCCGTAAAGTCAGGTGCTTTTGCGCCGACAGCTACAGGCGTGCCAACAAGGGTTAAGGGATTTTTTGCAAATGTAATAATTCCTGTACGTTTTTCCATTATGAAAACCTCCAGAATTGTATTTTATATCCATATTTCATAGTTTAGCATAATAATAGGAATGTGTAAACGATAATTGTTATTAAGGCGAAGTTTTTGCTTGGAGACTATTTTGTAATCAAAGCAGTGTTTTTCTTAGGCGATAAAAGAGGATTCCTTTTAGAATCGCCTAATTGTTTTTATATGGATAAAAATATGAAATATACAAAAGCCTTTCATTTGCTGCAACCGTTCTATCGCTCTAAGTGGCTGCCTTATTCCTTTGGCTTACTACTGCTAATCGGTGTTGATATTTTGCAACTGGCTATACCGCGGTTTATTGGCAAAAGTATCGATACATTTCTTACGAACTCAGGGGAACTTTCAGTCTATATTATGTGGCTTACAGTGACAGCTCTACTGATGTTTGTGGGGCGTTATTGCTACAGGCAGCTGCTTTTAGGGACAACGCGGCGATTGGAGGCCTATCTGCGTCAGAGGATTTTCCTCCACGGACTGTGTTTGCCTTTAGCGTATTATGATCAAAAGGGTCCTGGCAATATTATGGCGCTTATGACGAATGATATTACAGCGATTCGTGTCGCTCTGGGACTTGGCAGTATCTTGTTTGTCGATGCCGTTATTATGGGGTTTGCTTCGTTTGTCGTAATGGCAAAAGTAATACATTTTGAACTTTCGCTATGGTCGATTTTACCTCTACCTGTGATTTTATGTATTGCTACGTATATGGGAAAGTCAGTGCATCAACGTTTTCGTCGTGTGCAAGAATCTTTTAGTGACATAACAGACTTTTCACAAGAAATTTTCGCAGGCTTTAAAGTCGTAAAAGGCTTTGCTGTTGAAAAAAATATGACCGAACGGTTTGCTGACAAGAATCGTTCGTTTGTTGCCGCCAGTATGAGCTTAACAAATATTCAGGCAGCCTATGTGCCTGTTACGCATGTTCTGCCTTTTGTCTGTTTTGCTATCGCCTTGTATTTTGGCGGACGTCTAATTATGGCGGGTGAGCTCACTGTCGGTGATTTGACAGCCTTTATTGGGTATCTTGGACTTATTATCTGGCCAGTTATGGGCTTGGGATTTTTGATTAATATGGCGCAACGCGGGTTGGCTTCCATGGAAAGAATTAGTGATTTTTTAGATCAGCCAGTCTATGAAGCAGAAGAAAAGTGCCTCTTAGAGGCTTTGGGCCAGATGGAAACGGAACCACCATTACCAACCAGTTCTGGCGCAAGTGAGAATCGTTCGGCGCCCATTCTTACCTTGCAAAATGTAAGCTTTGCCTATGAACAGTCGCCGCATCTTATTTTGAAAAATGTAAATCTTACGATCCTGCCTGGTGAGAAGGTAGGAATAGTTGGTCGGACTGGTGCGGGAAAGTCCACCTTATTTCGACTGCTGCTTCGCCTTTACGAGCCGCCAGCAGAAACCATATTTTTGGGCGACAAAGAAATTCATAGTTATTCCTTTAGTGATCTTAGAAATTTTTTTGCTTATGTACCACAAGACAATAGCCTCTTTTCTAAAACGATCGGCGAAAATATTGCTTTTGATCGAGAACATGGTAAAGCTGATATTTTGCGCGCTGCCGAGTTAGCTGTCGTTACGGAGGATATTGACAGCAAGCCAGAAGGCGTCGATACAGAGCTTGGTGAAAGAGGAAAGCAGCTTTCAGGCGGACAGCAGCAGCGAGTGGCAATTGCTAGAGCTATTATTAAGGATGCGCCTTTCTTACTTTTAGATGACGCTTTTTCAGCGCTTGACTATGAACACGAGGCCAGACTGCTGAAAAATATGAACTTGTTTACAGCGGGCAGGACTACATTGATTGTTTCGCAGCGGATTGCTGCTGTAAGACGCTGTGACCGTATTGTAGTTTTGGACCAAGGTGAAATTAAAGAGCAAGGAACGCACGAAGAACTTGTGGCGCGGCGCGGTCTTTACTATGAAATTTATGAGCAGCAGCTGTTAACGGAAGAACTCGCTGTCGGGGATGGTGAAAGTCTGTGAAGACCTTTAGCGATCGAAAAATGATTGCCATTTTGTCGCGTTTTGCCGCGCCCTTTACTGGCTGGATTATTTTAGCTGTTTTGTTGATTTTGGCGGGAACAGCCTTAGAACTTTACCGCCCTTACTTACTGAAATTAGCGATTGATAGTCAAATTACGAGTCTGAATTTGGCTGGTTTACAGGAAACCGCACTGCTTTATGGTTTGACAATTGTTGGTAGTGTGGTTCTTTCCTATGGTGAAAACTATATTTTGCAGTATATTGGTCAGCTTATTATTTATCAGATTAGGCAAAAAGTATTCTGTCATCTGATTTATGAGAAGTTTAGTGAACTAGAACGACAAAAGGTGGGGCAACTTGTAACACGAGTTACAAATGATACCGATGCCATTCGTGACCTCTATACGGATGTTATTGTTGCGTTTATCAGCGATATATTGATTTTAGCTGGTATCTTAATTGCTATGTTCTGGATGAATTGGCAGCTTGCTAGTGTAGCTGTGATTGCCCTGCCAATTATGGCTGTGTTGGCGCTAACTTATCAAAAGTATGCTAGGGCCGCCTATCGCCAGGTACGAGCGAAAACCGGAGCGTTAAATGGTTTTTTGCAGGAATATAGCGCCAATATTATGATCGTGAAGGCTTTTGCCCGCTTCCGACGCACGAAGCAGGAATTTGAGTCTGTTAGTGAAGACTATGTACAGGCTGGATTGCAGGAAGTTCGTACGTTTGCCTTGTTTCGTCCGCTAGTTGATCTCATTTATACGGCTGTTGTCTTATGTGTGTTGGCTTATGGCGGCTTCCTCCATAAGAAAGGTCCTCTGGAAGTGGGAGTTCTTGTTGCTTTTTTACGCTATGTGGAAATGTTTTTCTGGCCGATAAAAGATATTGCGGAAAAATATAATCTGTTGCAATCGGCGTTAGCGGCGGCAGAGCGAGTTGCGGCTTTGCTTGAAGGGGATAAACCGGCAGAAAATCATGAAGATGAGTCTCCGGATTGCTATTTTCAAGGACGCATTCGTTTTGAAAATGTATGGTTCGCTTATGAGGGCGAAGAGTGGGTGTTAAAAGATGTGAGCTTTTCACTGGAAGCAGGAGAGTTTGTCGGTATTGCCGGGTTTTCCGGTTCCGGCAAATCAACTTTAGTTAACTTGCTGGCTCGCTTTTATGAACCGCAGCGAGGCGCTATTTACTTGGATGAGGTGGATATTCGCCATATTCCCTTGGCAGTGCTCAGAAGAACGATTGGTATTGTCTTTCAAGAAGTTCGGTTATTTAAAGGAACTGTTTATGAAAATCTTGCGCTATATGATAATGCGATTTCCCGCGAGGCAGCTGTCGAAGCGGCGAAACAGGCCAATGCCCATGCCTTTATTGCACGACTGCCCGATTCTTATGAAACGTTGATTGGTTATCAAGGCGCGTTGTTATCAGCAGGCCAGCGACAGCTTATATCGCTAGCAAGGGTTTTATTGCGGCCAATTCAAATTTTAGCTCTTGATGAAGCGACATCAAGTATTGATAGTGAAACAGAAAAACTAGTCCAAGAAGCTTTTGCGCGGTTGTCTAAGGAACGGACGATGCTCGTAGTGGCGCATCGACTATCTACGATTGAACAAGCTGATAAAATCCTCGTTATGGACCAAGGGGAGATTGTAGAATCCGGCTCGCATCAAGAATTGTTGCAACTAGAAGGTTTTTATGCACGGCTCCATCAAAGTCAGCTTCATGCGCTTAAAGAAGCGCTTTAGCTATGGTAGAATAAATAAAAGTGGTAGAAAGGGGCGATAGGTATGAACCTAGGAAAATGGCATCAATATTATGTAAAAGAGAAACTGACAACGCTTATTGCTATTACTACCGTTATATTAGCCGTAGTAGCTACTCTGGCATCGTTCAAAGCGGCTGGGTATGGTAATAAAATGGTTCTCATGCAAAATCAAGCGTCAGATCAGTGGAATTTTTATCAAGCTAAGGGAATTAAAGAGACGGAATATCAGACACAACGTGATATGATGCTGTTAGTGTTGGGGCAATTTTCGAATGAAGCACTGCAGCAAAAAATAGCTGAATATGATAAGACAGTTCAGCGTTATTCAAAAGAAAAAGACGAGATCATGGCTGATGCCAAAAAGTTTGAACAAGAGCGCGATCAGGCCAAAGTTTTTAACAGTATGTTTGGACAAGCTTTGATTTTTTTGCAAGTCGGAATTTTATTAACATCACTGGCGTCCATCAATAAGACGGCTGCTTATTGGTATATGGGCGGCGCGTTTGGCTTAATCGGTATCTTTTATTTTGCTTATACTATGTTTCTCAGTTTATAATAAAAGAAAGGCATTAATGCAAGGAGGCGCTTATATGGATAAAGCTTGGGTAGAAGAACGCATAGAGGCTTTGGCTGGTTTTAGTGAACCGGGAGAAGGCGTGACTCGTCTGGCTTATACACAGCACGATCAAGCAGCTAGCGCGTATATTATAAAAGAAATGCAGAATTTAGGATTAACGATTCGCCGTGACGCTGCCGGTAATATTATTGGCCGGCTAGAAGGGAGCGATGCAACGGCTCCAGTCGTAGCTACAGGATCCCATATTGATACTGTCCCAGCAGGCGGAAAGTATGATGGCGTAGCGGGGGTTGTTGCTTCGCTGTTGGCCGTGAAGAAACTTCAGGCGAAAGGTCAACTTACCCATCCAGTAGAAGTGATTGTCTTTGCTTGTGAAGAAGCCGGACGCTTTGGGTTTGCCACAATTGGCAGTAAAGTAATGACTGGATCTCTGCCGATACATACTTGGAAAAAGGCTGTAGATAAGCAAGGTATTACTTTGCCAGAGGCTCTCGCTACACAAGGGCTTTCTATTGAGAATCTAGGCAGTGCTGCCCGAAGCCGTGATGAATTTAAATGCTTTTTAGAGCTTCACATTGAACAGGGCGCTATCTTAGAAACGGCCAAGGAAAAGATTGGTCTTGTTACGGCCATTGCAGCACCAACGCGTCTTAAAGTAACCATCGAGGGGCAAGCGGCCCATTCTGGGGCGACACCTATGGAATGTCGTCGTGATGCCTTAGTTAGTGCGGCGAAAATTATATTAGCTGTGCGGGAAATTGCGTTAGAACAGTCTTATTGCGGGACGGTTGGAACAGTAGGGATGGCAACGGTTTTACCTGGTGCAATGAATATTGTGCCAGGAAAAGTGGAACTGGGAATTGATATTCGCGGCGTTGATTCGGAAAGTATTCTTACTTCAATTCAGGATTTGAAAGATTTTATCAGCAACTTGGCAGAAGAAGAGGAGACGCCTGTGGCGATTGATGTGCTTACGTCTGATCGACCTGTACAGCTTGACAAAAAAATGATTGGTCTGTTAGAGGGAATCTGCCGCCGCAAAAAAGCGGCCTATCGTCAAATGCACAGCGGCGCTGGTCATGATGCCATGCATATGGCAAAACTTACGCCGACCGCTATGATTTTTATTCCCTGCAAAGAAGGGATCAGCCATAATCCGGCAGAATACGCCGCAACCGAAGATATCTTATATGGCGTAGAGATTTTGACAGAAGCGCTATATGAACAAGCGAAATAGTTTGAACAGCTAAAAAACAAGCACTCCTTTTACACATGAGAAATATTACCGTCTAGTATTTATGTAAACTCAATGGTATGATGGTATTAAATTTGTGTGAAAGGAGTGCCTGAATGAAACGAACTATACATGTTATTTTAGTTACTGCTATGGTCTATTGTTCTACTTCTGTGCTGGCCCTAGAGCAGGCTCAGGCAAGCGCTCCAGCGGATCAGCTTGTGGCTTTATTGGCTGGGCAGGCTTCCAATCAGACCGTGCAGAGCATTGAACAGATCCTAAATTTAAAACAAAAGCTGGAGCAAGGTAAAAAGGCAGATATTCTTACGACTCTCGCGCAAACTGTTGCGGCAAGTCAAATCCCGAGCGGCCAAGCGGCTGCTGCTTTACCTCAGGTAGTAAGCGGCAATAAAGTGAGCGAGGTCTTGCAGCAATCGGTCCAAACCGAACTTATTAAGGAAGTCAGTAGCGTTTTAGCTCCTTATAAAGATAGTATTCAAGCTTTGACACAGCTTTTTGGGCAAACCAAACTGGAGCCGTCTATTGCAACAGGATCGTCTACTTCAGCACCTGTTGGCGCGCCGAGCGATTACAGTAAGGTTCTTTCGGTGATGACTACGGCCTATGGTCCCGGTACGCTTGATAATGGGCATTGGGGAAATTATGATTATTTTGGCAATCCTTTGCATCAGGGAATCGTTGCTGTCGACCCTGCGGTCATTCCGATGGGAACCAAACTTTGGATTCCAGGCTATGGCTATGGAATTGCCAATGACCAGGGAAGTGCAATCAAGGGCAACCATATTGACTTATTTTTCCCGAATCGTCAGGATGCCTTAGATTATGGCATCAAAAATGTACAAATTTATGTATTGAAGTAGTCGGTATTTATACCGGCTTCTTTTTTTATGGGGATATGGCATTGTCTTTTGGCATATGATCTTTTGAATAGCAATTTCAAGGGGGCATCCAAGTGAGGGCAATGACAGTTCGTTTGACAAGACCGACTCTATTTTATGGAACGGTTTTATTACTGCTAGTAACCTTTGCGCTAGGGATTGTAAGCTATGACTATTTCGATGAGCTAGATTTTACCTTGGAAGATCAGACAGGGCCGATCGAACCAAGCGGTTCCGTCAGTTTAGTAATTAAAGTGGCGGAACGGATTTTAGAAGTTTATGATAATGGCCAGCTTATCAAAAAATACCGCATTGCTGTGGGGAAAAGCTCCACGCCGACGCCGATTGGCGAATGGGTTGTTGTTTGGAAGGATTATAATTGGGGCAGCGGTTTCGGGACACGTTGGATGGGACTGAATGTACCTTGGGGTACCTATGGCATTCACGGAACGAATCAACCCTGGTCTATCGGTCAATTCACGAGCCACGGCTGCATTCGTATGCGCAATAAAGATGTGGAAGAGCTTTTTGAAAAAGTCCCGATTGGCACAACTGTACGGATTGAAGATCGACGCAAAAAAGTCAACCGTGTTCTAAAATATCAAATGACAGGCCCTGATGTGGCAATTTTGCAACTTAAATTGCAAAGTATGGGCTATCTATTATCACGAGCCGACGGGATTTTTGGACGGTCTACAGAAGACGCTGTCAAACAATATCAAGAAGCTAACGGTTTTCTTTCTAATGGAATTGTGGATAAAAATTTAGCAGAAAAACTAGGTATTTAGGAAAAAAATGGGATTCCAATAGCGGGAAAATTGACTAATTTACAATTTTATAGTAAAATAATAAAAGCCGAATCTTATTTTAAAAAATAAGTACGGGGGAACCGATATAGATAGGGGTGAATCCGCGTATATGCGGTAGGGCGTTCTGACTATTCTCTTTTGCCCGAATCCGACAGCTAACCCCGGAGGCAGCAGCCCCAGTTAGTTTTTATGCATGGCAATGCACGACAGCTAACTTCGGAGGCTAGACGCTTTTGAAGTTTTTTCATTTTTTTAGATGGAAATACTTTGGAGGGCGCAAAAAGAGAGGTGAATCGATGAGAAACGCTTTAGTGGTACTATGGGTATTCCTGGTCCTTTTCGTTTCGTCGACAGTAACTTTCGCCGCTCCTGGCGATACGCCGCTTATACGGGGAATGCGGGGCAATGATGTGCATTATGCGCAAAAGTTACTTGCCGAAACCGGTTACTACACGGGAGAGATTGATGGGGTTTTTGGCGGCATGACGCTTCACGCAGTGATTGCTTTTCAGCGCAGTGTCAACTTACCGGCAAATGGAGTCATCAATCGTGATACGATTCTTTATTTACAACGTGCAGGTACAGATATTAGCCGATATAACCGATCGATAGTAATGAATGCTACAGGCTATTCAGCTTATGATCCCGGAAACGGAAGCTACACCTCGCAGGGGCATTTACTGCGGCGAGGCCTTGTAGCAGTGGATCCGAATGTGATTCCGCTGGGAACTCGTCTTTATATACCAGGATATGGTTTTGCTGTGGCTGATGATACAGGCGGCAGCATAAGAGGTAATTTTATTGATTTGGCTTTTGATAGTCATGGTGAAGCTCTTTCCTTTGGAAGGCAGATTGTGACTGTATACATTTGTGACTGACAGGCATTTTGCCTGTTTCTTTTTTTATCATTTCACCATTTTATAAGGAGGATTCCCTTTGAACGCGTATATGGACCGCTTGAAAGAAAACTTGGAATTTATTTATGATCGAAACCCCTTTGTACAGTTGTTAGAGATGCGGCTTGTTCAACTGGAAAGTGGTAAAGCGGTCTTGACCATGCCTGTCGTAATGGATAAACATACGAATCTGCATGGAATTGCTCATGGTGGAGCATTGGCGTCGCTAGCAGATACAGCAATGGGTGTTGCCTGCGGTACCCTTGGTAGTAAAGTCGTTACTGTCGATATGAATATTAACTTAATGCAGGGAGCTAGGCCAGGGGGGACTATTTCGGCAAAGGCGGAAGTGCTCCATCATGGGAAAAGCACCATTGTAGTAGACGCTGGTATTTTTAGCGAAGAAGGCAAGCTGTTAGCGAAAAGCCGCGGAACTTTTTTTGTCGTAGGCAGATTCATTGAGGAGGATGAACTGGATTGAAGGAAATTGTGATTCCTACCGACACTGGGGAACTCGCTGGAATTTGGCACGAAGCTTCGGCGAAAACTGAGAAAGTATTTATCATTTCTCACGGTTTTAACGGGTCGATTGATGGGACAAGTCGGGCTGAACTATTAGCGGAAGCCGTTGCTCAGCTCGGGTTTCATGTGCTTCGCTATAAATTCACGCCTTGTCAAAAGTTGTCTTGTCAAATTGAGGAACTCGGATATGCCGCTTTGTATGCACGGCAGAATCTTGGGTCTAAACTATATCTTTTAGGCCGCAGCATGGGCGGCAGCGCTTCGTTAGCTTTTGCTCATCAAGATCAAGCGATTGAAGCGTTGTGTCTGTGGGCAACGCCAGGCGATCTACCGGAAACCTTTCGCCTTGCTTTAGGTGATGACTACAATAAATTAGCAGCGGGTGAAAATATTACAGTAAGCGATGATACCGGCTCACTTACCTTGACGCCTGATTTTATACAGGATTTTGTCAATTATCCTTTATTTCGTTATGTGCAAGAATTGGGAGAGGTACCTGTACTTGTGCTGCATGGAAATCAAGATCAAGTCGTACCAGTCCAGCAGGCTCATAAAATGTACGAAACGGCCTTAGAGCCGAAAAAGTTGGTTATTATTCGCTCTGGTGATCATCAGTTTAAAGAAGTAGCCGACCAAGCTAGAGTTGCTGTGGTCCAGTGGTTGAAAGGGTTAGAATAAGCTGAATAGAAAGTTTACCAAGCTTCTATACTATTTCGTAAGAAATGGTAGGAGTGTGGACGCTTTATGATACTTGCGTTTTTATCAGGCATTCTAATGGCGGTGCAGGGATCGTTAAATGCAGCTTTAGGTAAAGTCGTTGGTCTGTTAGAGGCGGCTTTCATTGTTCATGCTACTGGTCTTATCGTGCTAAGTGTAGCTCTTTTTGGCCTTCGTCTTGGTAAGGGAGCTTTTTCTCTGCCTAATGTACCTTGGTACTTATACTTGGGTGGTTTGCTTGGGGTACTTATTGTTTATCTTGTGGCTGCAAGTATTCCGAACGTTGGCGTAGGAACGGCAACGACAGCGATTATAGTCGGGCAAGTTTTGACCGCTTTAGTGATCGATCATTTTGGACTATTTGGGTTAGAAGAAAATCACTTTGTGATCCGCCAAGGAGTCGGCCTGGTTTTACTTGCCATAGGCGGTAAACTTTTGTTACAATAAAGCATATTGGCTTATTTACATATTCCGTATGATTACGATTTAGGAGGTTTCCTATGAATTTTGAGCTTTCGTCAGATCAAACAGCCTTACTGCGTATGGTGCAGGATGTTGTTGCTCAAGAAATTATTCCTTACGCCCGGGAAATGGACGAAAAAGCAGAACTGAGACCTGAACTGATTCAGACACTGAATGACGCTGGTTTATTAAATTTAACAGTTCCAGAAGAGTTTGATGGACCAGGTCTTGATGCGCTTACGATTGCAATGCTTTATGAAGAACTCGGCCGGGGCGATGCTGGTGTGGCAACATCAATCGCTGCTAATGCCTTAGCGTCGTATCCAGTTTTAATTCATGGTAATGATGAGCAGAAAAAATACTTCTTTGATTTTTTAAATTCGGGAAGACTTGCTGCTTTTGCTTTAACAGAACCTGGAGCAGGCTCTGACGCCGGTAGTGTAGCAACATCTGCTACCAAAGATGGCGATGATTATATTTTAAATGGTACGAAGTGTTTTATTACTAACGGCGGCATTGCTGATATTTTTGTTATTTTTGCGAATGCCCGTAAATCAGCAGGGATTCGTGGACTTACTGCTTTTATTGTTGACCGCGATACGCCTGGTTTTTCCGTTGGCAAGCACGAAGAAAAAATGGGAATTCGTTCTTCCAATACATGTGAACTGATTCTTGATAATGTTAGAGTACCTGCTTCCCGCCGTTTAGGTAAAGAAGGTCAGGGCTTTAAAATTGCGATGAAAACGTTAGATGCTGCTCGTCCGTTTGTAGGTGCTGTGTCTGTAGGAATTGCTCAGGCCGCTCTTGATTTTGCTGTGAAATATGCTAGAGAACGGCAACAGTTTGGCAAAGCCATTGCATCTTTCCAATTAGTACAAGCTATGGTTGCCGATATGGCTATGCAGCTTGAAGGCGCTAGATTAATGGTTTACAAAGCCTGCTGGCTGAAAGATCAAAATATGCCTTTTTCGAAAGAAGCGGCGATGGCAAAATGTTTTGCCGCCGATGCAGCGATGAAGATTACGACAGATGCCGTACAAATTGTTGGCGGTTATGGCTATTCTAAAGAATATCCTGTAGAACGCTATATGCGTGATGCTAAAATCATGCAGATTTATGAAGGTACAAACCAGATTCAACGTCTTGTTATTGCCAACCAAATTTTATACTAAGCTTATAAGAAACCCTTGCTGCGGCAGGGGTTTTCCTTTTATAAAATTTACATAAAAAATGCTTGCTTTTTATGAGGTAGATCCTTTATAATATAAAAGTGTTCTGACACAAGTGAATATTATGGGATTATAGCTCAGTTGGTTAGAGTACCACGTTGACATCGTGGGGGTCACTGGTTCGAGTCCAGTTAATCCCACCAACAAAGAAGAGACTTTCAGATTTTTATCTGAAAGTCTCTTTGCTTTACACGACTATTTTCTATAAATTATATTTTTGTAAATTTTAGTAGTAAAGTAAAAATTAGTATACCTTTATGTTATAATAAAGGCAAAATTTATTACTTTGCGAGGTGCAAATATGGCAGGCATATCAGAGTTTGATGCATTAGTGAAATCAGCAGAAATGATACAAAAAATCATTCCTTTAGATTGCGGTCTTATGGTTTGTGATTCTGGTGGAATGATTGTTAAATTTGTTCCGGCAGAAACCTTTGATATGCAGGTAAAAGAAGGGACTAGCATTGCTAAAGGCGGATCTATGGGAGAGTGCATGAGCACAGGGAAGCCTATCACTAAGATTGTTCCGAAAGAACTTTATGGTGTGCCAATTAAGTCAATCTCTTTTCCCATTTTAGAAGCTGGAAAACTAGTCGGAGGCTTTGCTCTCGGCATTAGCTTAAAAACTCAACAAGGCTTAATGGAAGCGGCGGGAACAATTGCTGAGACGTCAGAACAAATGACAGCAACAACGCAAGAACTTGCTGCTACGGCTACTCATTTGTCGCAAGGCTTAGCAGCGATTGGACAGATTGGCGAAAAAGTAGCGACAGAAGTGAAAAATACTGATGAAATTTTGCGGTTTGTCAGTGAAGTAGCAGCAAATTCGAATTTACTTGGCTTAAATGCCGCCATTGAGGCTGCTAGAGCTGGCGAACATGGCCGTGGTTTTGCTGTCGTAGCGGAAGAAATTCGCAAGATGGCTGTAAATAGCGCAGATGCTGTTAAGGATATTAAAGTCATATTAAATAAAATTAAAGCAGAAGGCGAAAATTTGAAGCATACGGTCGATCAAAATGTGACGGTGGCGGAACGGCAGGCAGCGGCAACAGAGGAAATTGCCGCCTCCATGCAATCGCTAACCTCATCAGCTACTCAGGTCGAGCAGGTAGCTCGTCAGTTATAATTTATTCAAAGAAAAGGCTTCCGATCTTCGGAGGCCTTTTTATTTTGCTCTATATCTAGTCATTTTCCATAAGTTGTATTTCTGCAAATTTTAGCAGTAAAGTAAAATTTAGTATGCCTTTATGTTATAATGAAGTAGAAATCTATTACTCTATGAGGTGGAAAAATGGCAGGCATATCAGAGTTTGACGCATTAGTGGGAGCAGCGGAAATGATGCAAAAAATCATTCCTTTAGACTGCTGTGTTATGGTTTGTAATTCCGAAGGTGTTATTGTAAAATTTGTTCCAGCAGAAACCTTTGATATGCAGGTAAAAGAAGGGACTGGCGCTGCTAAAGGCGGAGCTTTGGGCGATTGCATGAATACAGGGAGACCTGTTAGCAAGATTGTTCCGAAAGACCTTTATGGAGTGCCGATTAAGGCAACGGCTTTTCCAATTCTTGAAGCCGGAAAGTTAGTTGGGGGCATTGCTCTTGGCATTAGCTTAAAAAATCAGCAAGGTTTAATGGAAGTAGCGGAAACCATTGCTTCGACGTCAGAACAAATGACAGCAACAACGCAAGAACTTGCTGCGACGGCCACTCATTTGTCGCAAGGCTTGGCAACGATTGGACAGATCGGCGAAAAAGTAGCGACAGAAGTAAAAAATACTGATGAAATTTTACGATTTGTTAGCGATGTGGCAGCAAATTCGAATTTGCTTGGCTTAAATGCCGCCATTGAGGCTGCTAGAGCTGGTGAACACGGCCGAGGCTTTGCCGTCGTAGCAGAGGAAATTCGTAAGATGGCTGTAAATAGTGCTGATGCAGTTAAGGATATTAAAGTGATATTAAATAAAATTAAAGCTGAAGGCGAAAATTTGAAACATACAGTTGATCAAAATGTGACAGTAGCGGAACGCCAGGCAGCTGCAACAGAGGAAATTGCCGCTTCGATGCAATCGCTAGCCTCATCAGCTACTCAGGTTGAACAGGTAGCTCGTCAATTGTAATTTATTACAGCAGGGGAGATCAGTATGGCAGTTACGCTTGAAGGAAAATTAGTGATTGCAATTTCTTCGCGCGCCCTTTTTGACCTTGATGAAAGCAATCGGGTCTTTGAAGAGAAGGGCGAAGAAGCCTATGCTAAATTTCAAATGGATCGCGAGAATGAATTACTTGCCTGCGGCGTAGCTTTTCCGCTGATTGAACGACTGTTAGCCTTGAAAGACCCGCAGACAGGCCAAAATATGGTTGAGATTATTTTGCTTTCGAAAAATGATCCGAATACAGGTCTTAGGGTATTTAATTCCATTGAAACGCGCTCATTAGATATTACCCGTGCCGCCTTTACGCGAGGGCGCCCGCCTTACAAGTATTTAAAGGCTTTTAAAGCCGATCTGTTTTTATCAGCGAATTCAGAGGACGTAAAGCTGGCTTTGCAAAACGGTTATGCCAGTGCGACGATTTTTTCCGGCGGCTATTTACAGCAAAAAGAAAAAAACGGCGCTGACGATGGGGAAATTCGTATCGCTTTTGATGGTGACGCCGTAATTTTTAGTGATGAAGCGGAACGTGTCAATGTGGAGCAGGGGTTGGAAGAGTTTAAAAAAAGCGAAGCGGAAAAATCAGAAATTCCGTTAGCGCCAGGTCCGTTTAAAGCCTTTCTAGCGGCTTTGAATCGTCTGCAGGCTGCTTATAAGCCGTTTCATAAGCGACCGATTCGAACGGCTCTCGTAACAGCGCGGAGCGCGCCTGCTCATAAGCGGGCGATAAAAACGCTGCGTGCCTGGGGAATTAGTGTTGATGAGGCTTTCTTCCTTGGCGGTCTTGATAAGGCTGATATATTAGAAAGTTTTGCACCACATATTTTCTTTGATGATCAACATACTTACTGTGTGAATGCAGCGCGTGTTGTACCGACAGGCCATGTGCCGAGCGGTGTTACAAATCATGAATGAATGCAGAAAAACTTCTCTTATATAGGGAAGTTTTTTTGTTTTTGATTATTTTTTACAATGGCGCATATACTAGCAATAGGACATCACTGTTTTCCCTGTGACCAAAGTAAGCTATACAGGTGGTTTTAGTTGGAGGGATGACGATGTGCCCCTATCAAGATCAATGTTGGGAACAGTGTCCGGCGCAGCTTTATAAAGCGTCGTTTGAATCTTGTGCGAGATTTAAGTTAGCCAGTGTTATTGGGATTGATAAGGTGCCTGTGACGATGAAAGCAATGGATTATGCTTTCATTGCGCCTTATATCCGCTCTTTTAGCGGCAACGAATAGTAGTGTGGTAATAAACCGGCAGAGAGATCTCTCTGCCGGTTTATTCTTTAAGGGGTATTAAGTTATGTTTACGCAATTTTTTTAATACAGCTGTATGGGATAAGCCTAGTGCGAGGCCGAGCTGTCGAGAAGTATGATGTTCCTTCAGGGCAAGCTGTAACACTTCTTTTTCTGTTTCGTCAAGCTGGGCTTTTAGCAGCTTGTTTTTTTTCTTTGCTTGATTTGCTGCTGCATATACCGGTGGAAGTGTATGGTGGAGAATAATATGATCAGATAAGATAATATTTCCTGTCACAATGTTGATCGCTCGTTCTATTACATTTTCTAATTCTCGGATGTTGCCAGGCCAATTATAAGCAAGAAGCTTTTGGAGAGCTGTTTCGCTAATGGTGTCTACTTGTTTTTGCAGACGAGTTGAAAAACGATCTAAAAATACTTGCGCTAACTGAGGAATGTCTTCAGGGCGGGCACGCAGCGGTGGAATAAATAAGGGAATTACGTTTAAGCGGTAATAAAGGTCTTCACGAAATTGGTTTTTTTGAATCATTTCTTCTAAATTCCGGTTGGTGGCCGCTAAAATTCGTACATTTACTGAATTTTCGCGAGGGCTTCCTAGTCGGCGGACTTTTTTATCCTGAAGCACACGGAGTAACTTTGCCTGAAGATGGGTGGATATTTCCCCAATTTCATCAAGAAATAAGGTTCCATCTTGGGCTAATTCAAACAGCCCTTGCTTGCCGCCTTTACTGGCGCCAGTAAAAGCGCCTTCTTCATAACCGAATAATTCGCTTTCTAAGAGCGTATCAGGAATCGCGGCGCAGTTGACGGGAATAAAAATTTTATGGCTGCGCGGTGAAGCGGCATGAAGAGCTCTGGCAAAGAGCTCTTTGCCTGTACCTGTTTCCCCACGGATTAATACGGTCGAATCGCTGCGGGCATAGGTTTTTGCTAAGGTAATGACTTGCTGCATTTCTGTGCTGCTATAGGTAATTTCCTCGAAGGTCAAGGGGAGTTGCGCGGTTACGGTTTGGACGAGGGCTCGAACATCACTGATATCTTTTAAAATAGCCACAGCGCCAATAATGCGTCCTGACTGATCGAAAATGGGTCGACCGCTTGTTAGATAATGACTGTTCGTTTTTTCTAAGATGACTTCCTGATTGTTGTAAACATGGCCGGCGCGCAGTGCCGCAAAAATGGCCATATCTTTTGGTAGAAAATTGCTTAAGGGGTGACCGATTACTTTGTGGGCTGGTACACGGAGAATGCGTTCTGCGGCTGGGTTATATTGGGTAACGCGTCCCTGCTGATCAATGCTTAAAATGCCATCGCCAATGGCCGTAAGGACGGCGCGTATTTCTTCCGCTTTTAGTTGGTGCGGCATAAGATCAATTTCGCTGACTGTTAAAATACCCTCGATTTCTTGTAGTCTGGCCATGATTTTCTCTTTTTCGTCAGGGTTTGTGATATCCACCTCTAAATAAATTGTTTTTAATTCAACTTCCATGGAAATGATATTGATATGCTCTTCGGCGAGACAACGCGATAAATCAAGAATCAAGCCGACACGGTCGATATTTGGCAGCTTTAAGCGCAAGGATATCACTCTTTTCTTTTACGTTAAGGTGCTAATTAGCTAAATCATAGCAAAAGTCCTTTTTGGAAACTAAAAATTCCAGTGGAATTTTTTAGTTCCGGAGTCTGGAAACTTTTCCTTACAAAGGCTTTTTTTGTCTATTAGAAACGGCTACTTTTTTTGGCATGGTTTTTGCGAATATTTAATATAGGTAGATGGGGAGCTTGACGTTTTAATCATAAGGGAGGTTTTACGATGATCATTGGAGTAGCAAAAGAAATCAAGAATAATGAAAATCGCGTGGGCTTGACGCCAGCAGGAGCGGTAGCACTGCAGGAAGCTGGCCACAAAGTACTGGTGGAAGTAAGTGCAGGAGTCGGCAGCGGTTTTGCCGACGAAGAATATGTAAAAGCTGGCGCTGTTATTTATAAGAATAAACAGCAGCTTTTTGATGATGCGGAAATGATTATTAAAGTTAAGGAACCTTTAGCACCGGAATATGAGCTCTTTCATGAAGGGCAGATCCTTTATACGTACCTTCATTTGGCGCCAGAACCAGAATTGACGCGAGCATTATTGGCAAAAAAAGTTGCTGGAGTCGCCTATGAGACCATTGAGGGACCTAATCGTACGCTGCCGCTGTTATCACCAATGAGCGAAATTGCCGGACGGATGTCGATTCAAGTCGGTGCGCAATTTTTAGAAAAACACTATGGCGGTAAAGGGCTTTTATTAGGCGGGGTAGCTGGTGTGGCCCCTGGCCAAGTTGTGATTATCGGCGGCGGGATTGTTGGTACGAATGCGGCAAAAATTGCCGTTGGTATGGGAGCTAAAGTAACAATCATTGATCGCTCGCTAGATCGCCTCCGTTATCTTGATGATATTTTCGGCAGTCGAATTGTTACTGTTATGTCAAATAGCTATAACATTGCTCAGTGGGTGAAACAGGCTGATCTTCTCGTTGGGGCCGTATTGATTCCTGGTGCTAAAGCGCCGAAACTCGTTAGCGAAGAAATGGTTCAGACAATGGCCGAAGGATCTGTGATTGTTGATGTGGCAATTGATCAAGGCGGATCGATTGCTACAATTGACAGGGTGACGACCCATAGCGAGCCCGTATATAGTAAATATGGCGTTTTACATTATTCCGTGGCGAATATGCCGGGGGCTGTGGCCAGAACATCGACTTTAGCTTTGACGAATGCTACCCTACCTTTTGCTTTATCTATTGCTGGTAAAGGATTAGAGCAGGCGCTCTCAGAGGATGCTTTTTTAGCGAAAGGACTCAATGTGTATCAAGGAAAAGTCACCTATGAAGCAGTGGCTAAGGGGCTGAATCTCCCTTATTTTTCGTTGGCAGAAGTTCTTGGTTAAGGTAGTGTTTTCATGATGTAGACATTTTGATAAAGAGCTGTCAGCCTAGTATTGCCGCGTCTTTTAAGGCATTCTAGCTGATAGCTTTTCTTGTTTGTAGAATCTTGTATAATAAAGAGGTTTTTTCCTAGATATAGCGAAAAATAGCTTTAGAGGAGGGGCTTGTATGTCGCCATTTCGCTATATTGTTGTTAATACATCGGTTGTGCGAAAACTTTATATTGGTTTTGCTGGTGTTATTTTTTCGATTGTAGTTATGATCGGTTATGCCTATCACAATAGTCAAGAAGAGTCGAAAATACTTGACTGCAATCGACATACTTATCAAATTATGCAGCACACTGATGGGCTTTTGGTGAGCCTAATCAATATGGAAACAGGAATTCGCGGCTACCTAGTGACGGAGGAACCGCTTTTTTTAAGCCCTTATCAACAAGGAAAAGCTGAATTTGAAGAGCATTTAATGGACATAAAAAGTCTTGTGATAGACGACCCTTTGTTGCAGAGTCGTATTACGGAACTAGAAAGACTGGAAACAGACTGGAATCAGAAAATACTTTTGCCAGGTAAAGTATCTGATAATGATATGATGTTTGAGCGGAAGCGCCAGATGGATGAAATGCGCGCCCTTTTGCAGGCCATTACGGCTGATCAACGGCAAATACTAGCTGACCGATCTTTGATTTTGGAAGAAAGTAAGAATCGTCTGCGACAGATGTTAATTGCTGGAGGTTTTTTAAGTCTGGGTTTGCTTGCTGTTATTATTCCAGCTTTAGTGCTAGACCTAAAGGCGAGAAAGCGCAAGGAAGACACGTTAAAAGAATTAAATGAAGGTTTAGAACGAAAAGTCTATGAGCGAACTATTGCTTTATCTGATATGAATGCCATGCTTGAAGAAGAAGTGAGTGAACGTCAGGCAGCCGAGGACTTACTTTTGGAAAATCATCAAGCGCTTCTGGTGAGTGAAAATCGCTACCGTGGTCTCTTTGATCATATGAAAAAGGCGTTTATCTATTGTAAGCTTTTGTTAGATCGCGATGGAGCAGTGATTGACGGAGAGATTCTCGATGTAAACCATTCTTTTATTGAACAGTTTTGTCGTCTCGTGCCAGGCTTTTCTTGGAGCGGACGGAAAATTTCCGAGGTATCTTGCAATGAACTGAAGCTGGTTTTTGATTGCTTGAAAGAGTATGGTTCGCAAGTTTTGCAGCCGACAAGTTTGAGTTTTGAGCGAATTCTGGAAGTGGGTGACAAATGCTATCAAATTTCCGCCTATAGTCCTGAACCTTATTATGTGGCTACTTTAATTACTGATATTACGGAGCAAAGGCGGATAACGGCGGAAGTAGAAGAAAATCGCCGCCGCTATGAAGCGCTTATGATGCAGTCGTCGGAAGCGGTTCTTGTTGTAGATTTTAATTCCAAGATCATTACGGAAGCCAATAATGCTTCGCTCCGTGTATTTGGTTATGAGCGTGAAGAACTTTTGTCAATGCCTCTGTCTGATTTACTTATGATTAGTGAAGATTCTCTCCAAAGTCTTGTGGCTATGCTAGCTCGTTTTGGCGGACTGCCTGCTGCGATTCGCTCATGCCGTCGCAAAGACGGCAGTAAAATCCAGCTGGAACGGGTTGCTTCTTTAATTGAATATAGCGGGAAACGCCTTATTTTGATCTCTTATCGCGATGTAACAGAACAGCAAAAATTACAAGCGATTTTGCAGGGGGAATTAGAACTGGCGGGAACTATGCAAAAATCGTTGTTGCCAGCAGAGTTTAACAATGAGCTAGTAGCGATTCGAACTGTTTTTCAACCGCTGCATTTTGTTAGCGGCGATTATTATGGGTATAAATGGTCGCGATCAAAGCAGCAATTGCATGGTTATATCATTGATGTGACAGGACACGGAATTGCTACGGCGCTTCATACTGCGTCAATCAGCAGTTTGTTAAATGAAACGATGGAAAAGGAGCAGGGATGGACGCCGACTGCTTTTTTGGAACTGAATCGGTATTGTCTAGAATACTTCCCGGAAAATGCTTTTGTAGCCATGATTGCCTTTACTTTTGACTTCGCCAAACAAACCCTCACTTATATCACAGGGGGAATCAATTATATTATTGCTTGTACGCAATCGGATATTGGTTTAATGCCTTTGCGTGGCTTGTATCTTGGGATTACTAGCGATCCTGATTTTGAATTTGTCACAATTCCTTTGCAGCATGGTGATTTGTTCTATTTTATGACCGATGGAATTTATGAGCGACTGCCAGATTCCTTTTTTAACGGCATATGCCAGTTTTCTGAAACGGTTGAAGCTTTAAAACGACTGAGTCAGGATGGACAGCGCTTTGATGATTGCTCCGCTTTATGTATTGAAGTTAGAGCTTGGCCTGAGAAAAAGCAGCATTTTAATTTTTCTCAAGATGAATATACGGCCTTGCGTCGCGATCAAGTGAAGGAAAGGCTTTATAAGTTGGCGGGAAGCGAGGGGCCTAAGCTCGAAATTGTGTTAGGGGAAGCGCTCAATAATGCGCTGGCCTATGGTACAAAAGTAAAAGTTACGATCCAGAAGATTGGCCAGCGTCTCGTGATACGAGTGAAAGATGATGGCCCTGGTTTTCTTGGTAATGCAGCAATAGAATCACTTGGCAATCAGTCGATCCCAGAGCTGTTTGAAACAAAACTAGATGCGGAATGCGGCCGGGGTTTAGGAATTATGGCGGCTTGGACCGATAAAGTCCTTTATAGTCAACGCGGTAATGAAGTGTTGATTATTAAAAATTTGCCTTAGAGTGAATTTATTTACACACCTCTCAATCCTATGATACAATTCTTGTGATGATTGTCTAAGTTTTGTTAGGAGTTGAGTGAGTGGAACAGTTCTTTTCATCGGTAACTTATTTTATTGATATTTGGGGTTATTGGGCTATTTTTCTCGGAATGGCTTTGGAAAGCGCCAATATCCCGATACCCAGCGAGTTAATTTTTGGTTTTGCCGGATATTTGGTCTATTTAGGTCGATTAGAGTTTTGGCCTGCTACCATATACGGTGTTTTAGGCGGTTTGGCTGGCTCGATTGTTTCTTACGGTATTGGTTATTATGGCGGACGGCCTTTTGTGTTTCGCTATGGAAAATACTTTTTCGTTACAACGAAGCGTTTGGACCAAGCGCAACGCTGGTTTGACCGTTATGGTCTGGCCGCAGTATTTTTTGCTAGACTTATGCCTGTAGTAAGAACCTTTATTTCATTACCAGCCGGGTTCGCGCAGGTTCCCTTTGTCAAATTTGTTATTTATACAGTAGTCGGTTCTTTTCCTTGGACGGTGGCGCTCATTTATATTGGTAAGATGCTTGGCTACAATTGGGAAATTATGAATCGCTATGGTCATCAAGCCAGTGTAATTACAGCAATTGCCCTTGTCGCGATTGCCGCTTTCTGGTATTTTAAAAAGAAATCAGCAGAATAGGACGTTTTTAGGGGCCATTTAAATGGTTCCTTTTTTCTTATTCAGCACATCCTTTTGAAAAAGGAGGTACAGCCGATGGGCTTTGTAGATGTTTCTGTTATTTCGCCAGCAAAAATACCATCAGAGGCTTTAGCTATAGTTGAAAGCTTGTCAGAGGCTGGTTTTGCTGCTTATATTGTCGGTGGCGCTGTACGTGATCTTTTGCTTGGCATTGTGCCAAAGGATTTTGATGTGGCTACAAATGCTCAGCCGGAGGAGGTGCTGGCGCTTTGCCATCGCAGGGGCTGGCGGATTGTTGAAAAGCTTGGGGCGAATTTCGGTGTTGTTGCTTTGGTATTTGAACATAAAACGTGGGAAGTTGCTACTTTTCGCACAGAGTGCTATGGCGACGATGCCCATCGTCCGGAAACTGTAAGGTATACAGATTCGCTACAAGAGGATTTAGCAAGGCGTGATTTTACAATCAATGCTATGGCTCTTACTAGGACCGGTAAAATTATTGACTATTTTGGCGGTCGAAACGATTTGGACTTGGCACTACTGCGAACGGTAGGAGATCCCGTAAAACGGTTTCAAGAAGATGCCTTGCGCCTGTTTCGCGCCTGTCGGTTTGCAGCACAATTAGGTTTTCGCCTTGAAGATAAAACGTATGAGGCTATGACTCGTTGTTTAGAGCGTGTGAAAGGGTTATCATTAGAGCGCGTGAAGGCGGAGATCAATAAGCTGTTGCTATCTGGTCAGGTCGCAGTGGGACTTGATTATTTGGTTCATTCCGGCTTGGCTCAGTGTACTTGCCAAGTCAAGCGGCAAGGTCAAGTCTATGAGATTGCGCTGTTGCCTGAATTAAGAGATTTGTTGGGAGTCCCACAGAATCCGGCATTCCATTCTTTTGATGTATGGTATCATACGGTGGCAGCTGTCGTTGCTTCATCCACCGATATTACGGTACGCTGGGCGGCCTTGCTTCATGATGTTGCCAAAGGAAGCGTTGGCGTGAGAAGCATCACAGCTGAAGGGCGAATTACGGATTATGGTCACGATAAAGCGGGGGCTACTATAGCGAAAGCTATTTTGACTAGATTGGAGTTTGCACCTAAATTTGTCGTCCGTATTTCTTGGCTGGTAGCAAAGCATATGCGGTTTCATGTGATTTTTTATCGTACTGTTGTCGAAAATGATTCTCGCAGTTTAGTGCATTGGCTTCGAGAGGAGGCACGCAGCGGACGGTTTCGTGATCAAGCTGAGTTGAAGCGAGCTTTTGTAGAATTAGCGCAACTTTGCTTTGCTGATGCGATTGCGACAGGAAAGAGCAGCAAGGATCAAGCTCGTTTTTCCAAGCATTTTTTGACGGTCCTAGAAGAGGTTACTTGTAAGATGCCTGTTCATACGAGTGATTTGGTTATACGTGGTAAAGAGATTTGCAAATGGGCGCCTGAGCCGCAGTCAATCGGTTCTTGCTTAAAAATATTGCTGCAGCGTGTTCAAGACGGTGAGCTTGTGAACGAAAAAAATGTGTTGTTAGCGGCTGCGGAAAAATGGCTGTTAAAACAAAAATTGAAAAATAATTAAAAAATAGTTAAAAAGTGGTTAAAAAAAGCTTAAGTTTTTTTCTGGGACTTCGATACTATTAAAAAGGGATTTATTACCTAGCCAAGGAGGGCGATAGGAATGGATGCTTTAGTAAGAGTATTGCCAATTCAGAAAGTGGAATTTCAAAAGCCGAATCTTCCTCATAACCTAGAAAGTGGCAAAAAGAAGAAAACAGAACGCTTTGAGGATATTTTGGTACAGCAGCTTGCTGCGTTATCAGGAAAATAAAATTTTTTAAACCGCTGCAAGGTTTCTTTGCGGCGGTTTTTTTGTTAAAATCGAAGAGAATAAGAAGATATATTTAATGATAAAATAGAAAGTCAATGGAGAAAGGAGCGCTTATATGTATTCTTTTAAGTTGCTTGAAGGTGAAAAGGTTGTAAAAAAGGGACTGGGCAACCTCACGATAGAAGATTCCGTCCTAAACGGTGCTATGTACTTAACAACAGAGCGGCTAGTATTTGTCGGATATTTATTGGAAAATGCTGAGAATAAATTTTCTACAGATTTGTCATTGTATCATATTGCCGAACTACAAAAAGAAAAAACTTTTTATATTATTCCTAATGTATTAGTCATTCGTAGTATTCAAGATGTAGTATGGCGCGTAGGGATAGGAAAACGCGATTCCTGGTATGATGCTATTGAAGCGGCGATTCAGCAGACCGAACAACAAGCTTAAAGTAGAAAGACCCTTCTTCCTTCGTATGCATTCGTGGCAAAAGACATATAATAATAGCAGCGAAGGAGGTGGCAGAGGTGAAATTACTGACAATTGGGCTTCGTCATTCTGATGATAGTGATCGAAGCTTAAATGTCGAAATTGAGGCAGTCTGTGCTAATTTAGCCTATAAAGGTTATAAGGTAGCTGTCCATAATGAGGTGAAAGGAAGCTATCAATTTATTAGCTGTCATGTCAACGAAGGGGAATTGTCTTTTCGTAACTATGAACGGGTAAAGCGGCTCGTGAAACAAGAAATTACGGCGCTTTTGGCTAGATATATCGTAACAGTTGCTGAGCAGCCGCTATTGCAGCGAATGATTGAACGACGCTATGAGTATTTTAGCAGCTCTGAACGGCAAAGTTTGTTGCAAAAAGTGTTAAAGCGCATTGAAGTCCCCACGACTGCCGATACCAGCTATCCCTCTACAGTTCGGTTTCAATATATTGCTGATAAAATGACTGAGTACTTAGAGTATGGTCATGATTTAATTCTAGAAGGGTTTATGCATTTTCGTCTGAAGTCTTACTACGAAAAGCTGGCTCAGGTCATTGACCGCACGGTGGACGATTTTATGATGGAATTGGAATATCAGGAGTTTATTCGCGTACTGCGGTACTTTGTAGAATCCCAACAGCCGAAACACGAAGAGATTCATGTTATTGTCCTAGAAAATCAGCATTTTCAGATTTTAAATGAAGCGGGCGAAAGTTTAGAAGAAACATTTTTGGATATGGTTGGCGACACGGGCGCCATGAACGATCAAGATGCTTTAATTAGTGCATTGGTGACACTCGCGCCATACACCGTTATGGTTCACTTTGCCGGAGCTTTGGCTAATTTTGAAATTATTAGTACGATTCAAAGTGTTTTTGAGGGAAGAGTGATTTTATGTGATGGCTGCAGTTTATGTCGTCCTAGTAGGGGAAATCATTGACTTTTGCGGCTACGCGTTTTATAATAATTACTAAATTAGAATTTACAGTATAAAGCTACGAATAGTAATGACGAGGACATGATCACAGAAAGCGCCGCGTGCAGAGAGAGATGGCTTGGCTGAAACCATCTTCGCAGGACTTCTTGGCGATTACCACCTCTAAACTGCTTCTTGGAACCTAACGAGTATAAGAAGCCGAGTGATTTTCGTTACAAAATCGAAGAGCCTGCGTTTTGGTACGCAGAATCAGGGTGGAACCACGGGCAACAACTCTCGTCCCTACAGGGATAGAGGGTTTTTTTGTTTTGTCTGAAGGTCTCTGAGGGTATTTGATTAGGAGGTAGAAAAACAATGATTGAACTCATTTTGAAAGATGGACAAGCGAGAGAATTTGAAGCAGGTACAACCGTATTAGCGGCTGCCCAATCGATTAGCCGCGGCTTGGGAAAAGCAGTTCTTGTAGCCAAGCTTGATGGTGAGACTGTGGACTTAATGCATAAGTTAGATAAAGGCGGCAAGATTGAGTTTTTTACCTTTGAAGACCAGGCAGGCAAGGATGCACTCCGTCATAGTGGCTCACATCTTTTAGCACAAGCGGTAAAACACCTGTTTCCTGATGTAAAACTTGGTATTGGACCAGCTATTGCTAATGGCTTTTATTATGATTTTGATACAACTCATACCTTTACGCCCGAAGATCTTGCCAAAATTCAGGCTGAGATGGAGAAGATTGTTAAAGAAAACTTAGCAATCGAGCGGCAAGTCGTAAGCCGTAAAGAAGCGATCCAAATTTTTAAAGAGCTTGGTGAAACCTATAAATTAGAACTAATCAATGATTTACCGCCTGATGTACAGATTTCACTGTATCGTCAAGGGGATTTTGTGGATCTTTGCGCTGGCCCCCATGTGCCTTCTACCGGCCGATTGAAAGCGGTAAAGCTGCAGAGCTTGGCTGGTGCTTACTGGCGCGGTGATGAAAAACGTAAAATGTTGCAGCGTATTTATGGCACTGTTTTTGAAAAGAAAGCAGAACTTGACGCCTATCTGACAATGCTCGAAGAAGCCGCCAAACGGGATCATCGTAAACTTGGCAAGGAACTTGATTTATTCAGTATTCAAGAAGAGGGCCCGGGCTTTCCGTTCCTCCATCCCAATGGCATGATTATTCGCAACGAATTGGAAACTTTCTGGCGTGAGATTCATAATGAATATGATTATCAGGAAATTAAAACGCCGATCATCTTAAATCAGGCGCTTTGGCAGCAGTCCGGTCACTGGGATCACTATCGGGAAAATATGTACTTTACGCAGATTGATGGGGAAGGCTATGCCGTAAAACCCATGAACTGCCCTGGTGGTATTCTTGTATATCGGACGCAGCATCATAGTTATCGTGATCTGCCGCTTCGCACTTGTGAACTCGGTCTGGTTCATCGCCATGAGCTTTCCGGCGCTTTGCACGGCTTGATGCGCGTAAGAAGCTTTACGCAAGATGATGCTCATATCTTTATGTTGCCGTCGCAGATTAAAGAAGAAATTCAAAAAGTCATTGATCTCTTCAATACTGTTTATAGCGTTTTCGGCCTTACTTATCATGCGGAACTTAGTACACGGCCGGAAGATTCTATGGGATCTGATGAAGTATGGGAAGTGGCAACGAACGCACTGCGTGATGCCTTAGAAGATCGGAAAATGACCTATAAGGTGAATGAAGGCGATGGCGCTTTCTATGGTCCGAAAATTGATTTCCATCTTACTGATTCCATCGGCAGAACTTGGCAATGTGGTACGATTCAGTTAGATATGCAGATGCCGGAAAAATTTGATCTAACTTATATCGGCGAAGATGGGCAAAAACATCGTCCGGTTATGATTCATCGCGTTGCTTACGGCAGTATGGAACGTTTTATGGGAATTTTGATTGAACATTATGCTGGGGCTTTCCCTTTATGGCTCTCACCAGTACAGGTGAAAATCCTGCCAATTACAGATCGCCAGGCTGCTTATGCGAAAGAATTGGCGGCAAAGATGAAGAAAGCAGGTATTCGCACTGCTGTTGATGTCCGTAGTGAAAAGATTGGCTATAAAATCAGGGAAGCGCAATTGCAGAAAACGCCTTATATGCTAGTTCTTGGTGATAAGGAAATGGAAAGTGGTCTAGTTGCTGTCAGAAAACGGGGCGAAGGCGATATTGGCACCCAGGAAGTCGATGCGTTTATCGCGGCCCTTCAGGCTGATATTGCGGCTAAGAAAGCTTGGTAACAAATTCAATAAAACTGTTGACAGTGTAAAATAAGAGTGGTAAACTAAATAAGTCAAAACGAGAATAACTAAGCAGAGGCCATCCGCTTCTCACCTTACAACGAACTGTTCGTAAGGTAGTTGATTTCATAGATGAATGTCGTCGTGGAACGGGTGGGTTATGCCGCCCGTTTTTTATTTGAATTGAAAGAGGTGAATGGTGATTAGCAAAGATACTTTGAGGGTGAATGAGGAGATTCGAGTCAGAGAAGTTCGTGTTGTAAGTAGTACTGGCGATCAGTTAGGAATTATGCTTACGAGAGAGGCTGTCCGTCTTGCTTCCGAACAACAGTTGGATCTTGTAGAAGTAGCACCGACTGCGAAACCGCCGGTCTGCCGTATTATGGATTTTGGTAAATTTAAATATGAGCAGCAAAAGCGCGATAAAGAAACAAAGAAAAAGCAGAAGACTGTTACCGTAAAAGAAGTAAAACTTCGCCCAGGCATTGAAGATCATGATTTTGAAGTCAAACTAAAAAATGCGCAGCGCTTTTTAGCTGACGGAGATAAAGTGAAAGTGACGATCATGTTCCGTGGTCGTGAACTTTCTCACCCTGAACTCGGCCGTCAATTGCTTGTCAAAATGGCCGGTATATTAAAAGAGACGGTCAATGTGGAGCGTGACCCGAAACTTGAAGGGAAAAATATGATTATGATTCTTGCTCCAAAGCAACATAATTAACCTAAGGGGGATTCTCAGTATGCCTAAGATGAAAACACGGAGAAGTGCAGCCAAACGGTTTAAAGTAACCGGAACTGGCGAATTTAAACGTGCTAAAGCTTTTAAAAGCCACATTTTGGAGAAAAAGTCTCCATCTCGGAAACGCAATTTGCGTAAAGCTACGCTTATTAGCAAATCCGATCATAACCGCGTAGTAAAAATGTTGCCGTACGCATAATAAACTTATAATCGAAATGGGGGATCGCAGATGCCGAGAGTAAAAAAAGGCGTGACTGCACATCGTCGTCATAAAAAGATTTTAAAATTAGCAAAAGGTTTTAGAGGTTCCAAGAGCAAACTGTTCAAAAAAGCAAATGAAACAGTAATGAAAGCTCTTTACTATGCTCGCCGTGACCGTCGCGCGAAAAAAGGTGATTTCCGTAAATTGTGGATTGCTCGTATCAATGCAGCAGCCCGCATGAACGGTATTTCTTATAGCCAAATGATCAGCGGACTAAAAAAAGCTGGTGTAGAAGTAAACCGTAAAATGCTTGCTGATTTAGCTGTAAACGACATGACTGCTTTTGCTCAGCTTGTTGCTACCGCTAAAGAAAATCGGTAAGACTTAGCAGAATAAAAGGAAAAGGGCTTGCTTAGCAAGCCCTTTTTTGTCGCAAGATTTTACTTAACGCCGTAAACACCGGCGCGTTCATAAGCACGTTTTAACAGAGAATCTCGATTTACGATCAGACGAACATGTTTTCCATGGCCGATTTCACCGATCTCATCATGAGCTGTGATAATGAAAGACAGTTTATTGTCTTCCAATTTGTTTAAGGTAGCTCGCACGGTAATATTCATTCCTAAAACGGTAGGAGCTTGGTGGATAAATTCCATGGACTGTCCCACGGTGACCAATCCATCAGGGAGTAGGGGATCAACAGCTTGGGTAGCTGCTTCAATCATCATGGCGACATAAGCAGGAGTTGCAAGGAGATTTTGGAGTTCGTGCGAACCGTAGTTCGCAGCTACATCGGCAGCATCAACCGTTTTTTGTACTTCATAATAGATTCCAGTTTGAAGTGTATTGGGTACATGAACCATAGTAACACCCTCCTTATACTTTTTTAGTCCAAACCATGTAAAGAAGATACTTCTTCTTACTTTTATGCTAATATAGTCTGAAAAATTTGTCAATCTTTTGTTTTTTTTAGGATGGATTAACCTATTTTTAAAGGAGGCATGAGGTCTATGCGTGAAAAAATACAAAGTCCTCAAAATCAAAATATAAAACTTGCTGCTTCGTTGAAACAAAAAAAATATCGGGAAGAAACGGGCCTTTTTCTTGTGGAAGGCGTTCGCTTAGTGGAAGAGGTTTTAGCTTCTGACTGGTTTTGTGAGAGTATTTTTGTTGCCGATAGCTTTGGCGGACAAGAGCGTAGCGCCGCTTTGCTGAAGCAGGCCGAAGAATGTAGTCATGTTTATGAAGTTTCGGAAGCCTTGCTGGCTAAAATCAGCGATACTCGTGAACCCCAGGGAATAGTGGCAATAGTCAAACAGAAAGAGCAAGCTTTGCCAAAGGCTGGATCAAATCCCTTTTGGGTGCTTGCCGATGGCATACAAGATCCGGGGAATTTAGGTACTCTGATTCGGACGGCCGATGCAGCAGGGTGTGACGGCGTTCTCTTAATTCAGAGCGTAGATGTTTATAATCCGAAAGTCGTGAGGGCGTCGATGGGATCGTTATTTCATCTTTCGGTATTATCAGCGGAAGCAGATTTGATTTTGCAATGGCTGCAAGCAGAAAAAATTTCCTTATATGGCACATCTGTAGAAAATGCCGTTTCCTATTATAATGTAGATTGGCGCCCTAGTTGCTGTATTGCTTTTGGAAATGAAGGGCAGGGAATGAGTTCTTTCGTAAAAGAATATTGCGACGGTTTTGTCCATATTCCTTTGATTGGCAAAGCGGAATCTTTAAATGTGTCCATTTCAGCAGCGGTAATTTTGTATGAAGCCCTCAGGCAGCGCCGCTTCTCGTCTTGAACTTTGCTTTTTCCTATGCTATACTGATAACGAATCGTATTTATTCCTAAAGCTAGCAAGGAAGGTGTGGTTACACATGGTCCCCGCTGAAGTCTTTTGGAGCGTCTTTAAACAGACAGGTTCTATCGTAGCTTATTTATGGTATCGAAAAATGCGGCTTCAATAGTTTTATATGCGATGATAAAGAGAGTAGGAAGCTTGTGCTTGTACAGGGAGGAATTTGCCGTAGATTGAAAGCAATTCTCAAGCAGGCTGTCTGAAGTTCACTTTGGAGCATTTTGGCTGAACTGAGATTAGGCCAGACGCGGTTTCGGCGTTATTGAAAGCAAAGAGGTAATTTGGGTGGTACCGCGGAAGTCAGACTTTCGCCCCTTGGTGGGGTGAAGGCTTTTTTTTTACCCTAATTTATTTTTGGAGGTATTATATGGAACAGCAATTGCAAAATTTGCGACAAGAGGCTTTAGCAGCGATTCATGCTGCGGATAGTCTCGAATTGTTGCAGGATCTACGTGTGAAATACTTAGGGAAAAAGGGCAGTCTTACATCAATGTTGCGCGGCCTTGGCTCTTTAAGTGCTGAATTGCGGCCGAAGATGGGACAAGTCGTCAATGAGATTCGCACCGAATTAGAAGGAATTCTCGATCAAAAAACAGCCGAATTGAAGAATGCGGCGCTGGCAGCGCGGCTGACCTCAGAAAAGATTGATGTAACACTGCCAGGGCGCAAGGCGCTACAAGGGCATTTACATCCATTAACGCTTACGCTTACGCGGATTAAAGATATTTTCATGAAAATGGGCTTTCAAATTGCTGAGGGGCCAGAAGTCGAGCAGGATTATTATAATTTTGAAATGCTCAATTTTCCTAAGGAACACCCAGCACGGGACATGCAAGATTCTTTTTATATAACCGAAAGTATTTTGCTGCGGACTCACACTTCACCAGTACAAGCCCGCACGCTGCAATCGAAGGAACCGAATTCGCCAGTGCGGATTATTGCTCCAGGCAAAGTATATCGCAGTGACTATGATGCGACTCATTCGCCCATGTTCCATCAGGTAGAAGGGCTTGTTGTTGATAAAAATATCCGGTTCTCTGATTTAAAAGGAACCTTAGAGCTCTTTATTCATGAGATTTTTGGTAATTCTGTAGCTGTACGGTTTCGTCCCAGCTTTTTTCCGTTTACCGAACCTAGTGCTGAGGTAGATATTTCTTGTGTAATGTGCGGCGGCAAGGGCTGTCGGGTATGCTCGGGAACGGGCTGGCTAGAAATCCTAGGATCAGGTATGGTTCATCCTAATGTACTTACATTAAATAATTATGATCTGGCTGTAGTCAGTGGTTTTGCCTTTGGCATGGGTGTAGAACGAATTGCCATGCTTTTGTATGGAATTGACGATATGAGACTCTTCTTTGAAAATGATGTGCGCTTTTTAGGACAGTATTAAGAGAAAGTAACAGGAGGAAGATTATGCAGGCTTCGATTAAATGGCTTAAAGAATATGTCGATTTTACGGTTGATCCTGATGTGCTAGGAGAACAGCTTACTATGGCGGGAATTCCGGTAGAAGCAGTTCAACACTTAGGAGAGAATCTTACAAACGTAGTAACAGGCAAGGTACTTGATATTTATCCTCATCCTGACGCCGATAAGCTCAGTATTTGTAAAATAGATGTAAAAACTGAGATTCTTACTATTATCACAGGCGCTAAAAACGTAACAAAAGGCGCAGTAGTTCCCGTAGCAAAAATTGGGGCAAAATTGCCTACTGGTATGAAAATCAAAGAAAGTAAGCTTCGTGGGCTGCCTTCTTACGGCATGCTTTGTTCAGCCAAAGAGATGGCTCTTGATGAAAAGACGCTGTTGCCCGAAGAAAAAGATGGAATCTTTCTGTTAAGTGCTGATACGCCTATTGGGGAAGACATTCACACAGTCTTAGGCCTTGATGATGTGATTTTGGAATTTGAATTAACACCGAACCGGGCTGATTGTTTCAGCATGATTGGCTTAGCCAGAGAGATTGCTGTACTTACGGGCGGCACGTTGAAAAAGCCGTTGTTAAATGTAAAAGAAACTGGGGAAGGGAAGGCCAGTGATAAAATTTCGATTTCGATTGCTGACCCGTCGCTGTGCGCCCGTTTTGCTGCTAGGGTTCTGGAAGACGTAAAAGTTGGCCCGTCGCCAGAATGGCTCAAAATGCGCCTTCGTTCCGCCGGCATTCGTTCCATCAACAATATTGTTGATGTCACAAATTTTGTCATGTTGGAATTTGGCCAGCCTATGCATGCCTATGACCATGCTATGCTATCGAAACAGCAGATTACAGTACGTTTGGCAAACCAGGGTGAAACGATTACGACTCTTGATGATACGAAACGAGAATTAACGGATGAAATGATTGTTATTGCCGATGCCCTGCAGCCTGTAGGCGTTGCTGGTGTTATGGGTGGATTACTGAGTGAAGTGACGAATCAGAGCCGTACAATTGTGCTGGAAGCAGCCGCGTTTCATAGTGCTAGAATTCGTAAGACAGCTAGAAAACTGGGACTTCGTTCCGAAGCATCAGGTCGTTTTGAACGAGGGGTTGATGTAAGCGCTGTTACGGCGGCACTCGACCGGGCGGCTCAGCTTCTTGTTGATATGGGGGCGGCTAAAGTATGTACTGGCATTGTCGATATCTACCCGAATGTTACTATGCCAAGTAAGTTTAGCTTTACAGGCAAGCAAATTAATGACTATCTTGGCACTGATTTTCTCGTAGGTGATATGGTAGATCTTTTGCAAAAGCTTGACTTTGCCGTTGTCGGTCCTGATAGTGATGGCGATATTACTGTTACGGTTCCTTCCTGGCGTTCTGATGTGACGGGGATGGCTGATATTGCCGAGGAAGTAGCACGGCTCAAGGGATACGACCAAGTTCCTGCTACGACGCCACAAGGGACTGTGGTACAAGGTGGGCAAAGCTATGAGGCTTTGATCGCAGATAAAGTAAAAAATTCGTTGACAGCGAACGGTTTCAGCGAAATTATTACTTATAGTTTCATTCATCCTGGCGCTTTTGACAAAATTGGTTTGGACGCGGCTGATCCGCTGCGAAATACGGTACCGTTATTAAATCCGATCGTGGAAGAATTCTCTGATTTACGAACTACTTTGTTGCCGAATCTTTTGGAAACCGTAGCGCGTAATGTGTCTCGCAAGAATCTTGATGTAAAGATTTTTGAGTTAGGTGCGATTTATTTGCCGCAGGCAGAACAAGATGTTTTGCCGGAAGAACCGCAGCGTTTAGCAGGGGCTCTAACGGGGAAACGACAACTTACAGCGTGGAATCAAGGAAAAGAAGAAGTCGATTTTTATGATGCCAAGGGCGTTGTTGAAACGATTTTTGCCAGTTTAGGTATTCAAGATTTTTCTTTTGAGGCAGCACAAACTGCTTCCTTTCATCCCGGAAAATGCGCCGCTGTTTTATATGCCGGAGAGATTATTGGCTATGTAGGAGAAATTCATCCTACAGTGCAACAGGCCTATGGTCTTAACCGGAAAGTCTATGTATTTGATTTGAACTTTACGGCTTTAAGTCAAGAGGATGTTATGAAAGCTTTACTGGGTATGGGTGAAGTTAAGAAATATTCTCCCTTGCCGAAATTTCCGGCTATTTCACGTGACTTGGCGCTTGTATTGCCTGAGTCTACAGAAGCAAAGAGTGTTCTTGATGTGATAGGTAAAACAAAGAGTCCTTTATTGGAAGAAGTTAGTCTTTTTGACGTATACACTGGCGAGCAAGTGGAACAGGGAGCCAAGAGCCTAGCTTTTTCCCTGGTATATCGTAGCAATGAAAGAACCCTTACTGATGCTGAGGTAGAGCCAGAATACAATAAACTTGTTGCGGCGCTTAAAGAAACCTTACAAGCGAAAACAAGAATATAGTCACAAGTGTTCATTCCTAAAACACATTTTCCTCTTTACCTTTCTATATGATTGTGTTAAACTGTTACCTGTAGCGGACGAAGCTGGCCTTTGTCCGCTCTGTCGATACGATCAAGAAGAATCAATCTGTACTTATTGGAGGTAGGGGAGACGCGTATGAACATTTTGCGGACAAAGAGTATTGACGTACTAAAAGAAGGGGCGGCGGCAAATGGGCTGAAAAAGAGCTTGACCGCTTTTGATCTTGTTCTTTTAGGTATTGGCTGTATTATTGGGACCGGTATTTTTGTACTTACCGGGGTTGCAGCGGCAAAGTACGCCGGACCAGGAATCATGCTTTCTTTTGTTTTATCGGGCCTCGCTTGTGCTTTTGCGGCTCTTGCTTATGCCGAATTGGCAGCGATTGTGCCAATTGCTGGTAGCGCCTACACCTATTCCTATGCGGCGCTTGGTGAAATTATTGCCTGGATTGTTGGTTGGAATCTGGTTCTAGAATATTCTGTTGGCTCTAGTGCTGTGGCTGCGGGATGGTCTGGTTATGTAGTAGGTCTTTTGAAGTCTGGCGGCATTGAGTTGCCGAAAGCCTTTACAGCTGTACCGGCTGATGGCGGTATCGTAAATCTGCCAGCGATGATTATTGCTATTTTTCTTAGTTTATTACTTGTGCGCGGTACGAAAGAAAGTGCAACTTTAAACAGAATTCTTGTTGGTGTGAAGCTTATTGCTGTATTCTTATTTCTTCTATTAGCCGGTCCTCATGTAAATACGGCAAACTGGTCACCCTTTATGCCTTTCGGTTTTGCTGGCGTAGCTGGTGGCGCTGCTATTATTTTCTTTGCTTATATCGGCTTTGATGCTGTAGCTACAGCAGCAGAAGAATGTAAGAATCCGAATCGTGATCTGCCAATTGGAATTATTGGTTCTTTAATTGTTTGCACCGTGCTTTACATTGCGGTAGCGGCAGTTTTAACAGGTGTTGTTCCTTATAGTGAACTTAATAATGCAGAGCCTGTTGCCTATGCACTACGCGCAATTGGCTATAATTTGGGATCTGCTTTAGTGGGAACTGGCGCAATCTGTGGGATTACTACAGTATTGTTAGTTTTGATGTATGGACAGACGCGCGTTTTCTTCGCGATGTCACGTGACGGTTTAATTCCTGCTTCCATTTGCAAAGTTCATCCTAAATATGGTACGCCTCATATCATTACCATGGTTGCCGGTGTCGTCGTTGCTTTGATTGCTGGCTTTACGCCAATCGGTATTATTGCTGAGCTTACCAATATCGGCACTCTCTTTGCCTTTGTTGTTGCCGCTATCGGTGTGTGGGTATTGCGGCATGTACGGCCTGATTTAGAGCGTCCTTTCCGTTGCCCAGCTGTTTCGATTGTGGCTCCATTAGCTGTTTTCTCCTGCGGTTATTTAATGTATAATTTGCCGGCGGAGACTTGGGAACGGTTCTTTATCTGGAGCGCCATTGGCTTTGTCGTATATTTTGGCTATAGCTATCGTAACAGTACTTTAAATAAGGGTGCTATAGCGACGAATGAAGAGTAAGTTGAGAAAAAGTGGGGAGCGGCATTTTGCTGGCTCCTCTTTTTTTCCTTGAAAACGGGGGCAGGAAAAGGCTTTTTCCTAGTCGAATATACTTTAGAATATTTGTTACAATAAGGGTGAGTATATGGACGGAAAAACAAATAAAACGTCTGTTCTATTATTAGGGCGGGCTTATCACATTAAAGGCGATATCGATCCGACTAGACTAAAAATGATTACAGAAATGCTTGATGATCGCATGCGTAAACTGGCCCAGAGCAATTATCGTCTTTCGACTGAAATGGTAGCTGTTTTAACAGCGCTAAATACGCTTGATGAATATTTGCGTTTAAAGGAAGATTATGAAGAGCTTATGGAACTGATCAAAGAAGACCGTTAAAGACTCGCATAGCTTTGTCATAGCAGGGAATACTAATTCCGACAGGAGTGGTAGCATGGACTATGATGAACTTGGAGTGTATTTTCTGCGGATCGTAATTCTCTTTACTTGTTCTTTGATTGTAGTACGGCTTATGGGAAATCGTGCTGTTGGCCAATTGTCTCCCTTTGATTTTGTCATTATGGTTGGAATCGGCGATATGCTTACAACTATTGCGATGGAGACGAATAAAAGTGTTTTGGCTGGAATTGAAGGTTTGGTGTCTTTTTTGCTCTTGCAACAACTTCTAGCACGGCTTGCTTTAAAGAGCAAGCGGCTGCGGAAATGGTTTGAAGGAGCTCCTGTTGTTCTTATTGACAAAGGGAAGATTCAACAAGCGAATTTAGTGAAAACGCAATTTAACTATGATGATCTTCGCCAGGAACTTCATAAGCAAGGAATGGATTTTACGAATCTACCTGTAATTAAGACGGCAAGAATTGAAAGTTGTGGCACTTTTAGTGTGATTAAAGATCCTGAGTGTGAGCCGCTAACGAAGCGAGATTTAGAAGTGTACTTGCAAAATATTATGGAAAACCCACTTAGCCCATTTGGCGCTAAGTGGAGGAAATTTGAAAACACGCTAGATGAAGTCCATGATTTTGTGACAAAGAAGGGGGCGCACTAAAAGTGGGCTCTCTCTTTCTATAGAAAAGAGGGGATGTTAGTGAAGCTCTTATTTTTATTTATTGATGGGCTGGGATTAGGTAAGAGCGATCCAGCGATAAATCCTCTGGTTCGGTTTGCTCCTAGCTTTTTTTCTGCTTGGTTGAAGCAGCCCTTAACGGAGGAACTGCGGCCTATTATTAATGATACAGTTTGTTTACTGCCGCTTGATGCTACGTTGGGAGTAGCAGGTTTGCCGCAAAGCGCTACAGGTCAAACAACTTTATTTACCGGTATTAATGCCGCTAAAGCTATCGGTCATCATGTGCAAGCCTTTCCGGGGCCACAGCTTAAAAAGCTAATTTTTGCCGAAGGGCTGTTAGCTAAACTCGTTCAAGCCGGTTATCGAGTGAAGGGGGCAAATGCTTATCTTTCTAATTATGAAAATTTAATTGCCAGCCGAAAATATCGACATTCTGCAACGACTTTGACGCTGCTAGGCGCTGGATTGCCGCTGGCATCCGTTGAGGAACTGAGACAAGGAAAAGCCGTATATCAAGATATAACGAATGAAATGGCAGCTGCCTTAGAATCGGATGTCCCTATTATATCGCCTTGTCAGGCTGGGAGAAATTTGGCGCAGATTACGCAGCAGCATCATTTTACACTTTATGAATATTTTCAAACAGATCGTTATGGTCATAAACAAGATTGGCAGATGGCTGAGAAAATAGTAAGATATATAGATGAACTATTATGGGGATTTTGGCGAGAAGCGGCAGGCGATTGTACCCTGTTGCTTGTCAGTGACCACGGAAACTTTGAAGATTTGTCGGTGAAAACCCATACAATAAACAAGGTTCCTTTGCTGCTTATGGGGCCTGCCAGCCGAAAGCTGGCAGAACAGATAACTGATTTTTCGTCAGTGGCACAGGCAATTTTTTCTGTAATGCAAGGAGAGAGAGAAAATGGTTGAATTATTAGCTCCTGTAGGGAGTTGGGAAGCTTTAGTCGCTGCCGTAGAAAGCGGCGCGCAAGCGGTGTATTTAGGTGGAAAAATGTTTGGCGCTCGTCATTATGCACCGAACTTTGATGAAGAAGAAATGCGATCAGCTGTACGCTATGCTCATTTACGCGGTGTAGCTGTGCATGTTACTGTGAATATTTTGATTGATACAGGTGAATTAGAAGAATTGGCCGATTACTTGCGTATGCTTTATGAGGTTGGGGTTGATGCAATTATCGTACAAGATCTTGCTGTAGCAAGGATCGCTAAGGAAGTTGTCCCTCATTTAGCGCTGCATGGTAGTACGCAAATGACAGTTCACAATTTAGCGGGTGTTGAGTTTCTAGCAAGCAATGGTTTTTCCCGCGTCGTTTTATCCCGTGAAGTTTCGCTAGAGGACATTCGGTATATTTGTAAGCATAGTCCGGTTGAAATCGAAACTTTTATTCATGGCGCTTTATGTGTCTGTTATTCCGGTCAATGTCTCATGAGCAGCCTCATCGGCGGGCGCAGCGGCAATCGCGGCAAATGTGCCCAGCCTTGTCGACTCCCCTATGAACTTGTTGATGCTAATGGGCAAAATGTGTTAGCCGGAAAAGATGCTGGCGAGTATTTATTAAGTCCTAAGGATTTAAATACATTAGAGTTATTACCAGAGCTCATTGATGCTGGCGTAGCCTCATTTAAAATTGAAGGCCGTATGAAACGGCCGGAGTATGTAGCGGTTGTTGTTGATACGTATCGACGGGCCATTGACAGCGTCATTGCGGGACAAAATTACTCCGCTGGGGAAGAAGAGCAACGTGAATTGGCTCAGGTTTTTAACCGTGATTTTACGACGGCTTATCTAAAAAAGAAGCTCGGAAGAACCATGATGAGCGACCGTCGGCCGAATAATAGAGGAACGAGAGCGGGGCGTGTCGTCGAATATGATAGGAGTCAGCAAGAGGCGTTGATTCAGCTTGATGAGAGACTGACCATGGGCGATGTTCTTGACGTATGGGTAAAAGTTGGCGGTAGGGTGAATGTAACGGTAGACAAGATTATTTTAGACGGACAAGCTGTCGAAGCAGCGCCGGCTAAGTCACTTGTAACGATCAATATGCCTGCCACGGTTCGCAGCAGCGACCGGATTTTCAAAACTTTTGACGTCAAATTAATGGAGCGAGCGAGAGCCTTTTTTGCCAAACCAGAGGCTTTGCCGAAAAAAGCTCTTTATGGAACGGTACGGGCTGCAGTGGGAGAACCGCTAAAGATCATGCTAACAGATGAAGATGGCTATAGCGGGGAAGCTGTAACAAACTTTATCGGCCAAGCGGCACGCAATCGTCCCTTAACGGAGGAGACGATTTTTAAACAAGTGGAACGTCTTGGTAATACCATGTTTTCGCTACAGGAACTGACTTGTGATATTCAAGGCGAAGTAATGGTTCCTGTCAGTGAAATCAATGAAGCTAGGCGAAAAGCCATTGAAGCGTTAGAACAAGAACGGCTAAATGTATTTCAACGAGAACCGCTTGCAGCAGCCGTGAAAAGTGTTCCGTCGCTCTATTTACCAGCGCAACCAAGCAAGAAAAAGATCCCACTATTAACGGTCAATGTAGATCGTGTGGCGAAGGTAAAAGCAGCTCTGGCTGGGGGCGCTGATCATATTCTCTTTGGCGGCGAGTGTTACGGACATCAAGGCCTAACCGCCGATGACTATCGTTCGGCCATCAAGCTTGTTCGCGAAGCCGGTAAGAAAATTACCTTTAATACGCCGCGGATTATCAAAGAGTGGCAGATCGCTGCTTTTAAAGCACAGTTGTTCTTATTTGATGACTTGGCTCCCGATGCTGTCGCTGTTAATAATCTCGGAACAGTAGAGCTGCTACGGCCTCATAAATTTAGTCTTATGGCTGATTATGGGTTAAATGTATTTAATAAATTGTCACTTGATTTTTGGCAAAGTCAAGGTATTGAAGTCGTCACTTTATCGCCGGAACTTAGCTTTAGCCAGATTGAGAAGTTAGCCAGACAAAAAGCAACAGCTATCGAATGTCTGGTTTATGGTCCTTTGGAAATGATGGTTTCCGAGTATTGCGTAATTGGCAGCTTTTTGGGCGGCTTAGGCAAAGAACAATGCCGTCAAGCCTGCTTAAATGGAAAGTATTATTTAAAGGATCGCATGAATGCTCTGTTTCCGGTAGAAACAGATCAATTTTGCCGAATGCATGTTTTAAATTCAAAAGAACTCAGTATGTTGCCTCACTTGCCGCAGTTTACTTTTGCTGGTGTGGATCGTGTGCGGCTTGAAGCGAAGAACTTAGCGCCAGATGCGATAGAAAAAATTACGAAACTCTATCGGCAGGTCTTAGACCAAGGCGAAAATCACCCTGCTTTTCTTAATGGGCAGATAGAATCACTCGAACCGAAAGAATTTACACGGGGGCATTATTTTAGAGGTGTCTTGTAAGGAGTGTCATATGAATCAAGATATATTACGAATTTTGGAGTTTCCTAAAATTCAGGCCATGCTGCTGCAGAGAACACATTTTTCCTGGGGAAAAGAATTGGCGCAGCAGACTTTGCCAGCTTTTGATTTTGCAACAGTTGAGGAACGGCTTAACGAAACCGAGGAAGCACGAACGATCATAGTAAGCGAACCATCGGTGCCTTTTGGGGGAATTCTAGATATTCGCAGCGCCGTTCGGCGAGCGGGATTGGGCTCGGTACTTGATCCAGAAGAAATTATGGCTGTAGGCAATACTTTATCAGGGTTACGTCGTCTAAAAGCCTTTTTGGAACGGCTTGAGCTGCCAGTGAAGGCATTGCTTACCTACCGTGATGAACTCATTCCCTTGCGGCCGCTTGAACAGAAAATTGAAGCCGTTCTTGATGAGCAGGCGAGAATTCGGGATGAAGCTAGCAGTGAACTGAGTCGAATTCGCCGCGAAATGCGGGCAAGGCAAAGTCAGGTGAAAAGTCGCCTTGATGCTATTTTGCGTTCCGCTGAATACCAAAAATATTTTCAGGACGCCATTGTTACTGTCAGGGGAGATCGTTATGTAATTCCAGTAAAACAGGAATATCGTCATCATTTCCCCGGGATTGTTCATGATCAGTCAGGTAGCGGTGCTACCGTATTTATTGAGCCCATGGCGCTTGTGACGATTAATAATGAAATCAAACAGCTCTTAGCTGCTGAAAAGCATGAGATCGAACGGATTTTAACACTATTATCAGGCGAGATCGGGCGCTATAGTGATTCGATTTATCAGAGCGCTCAAGCCGCAGCCGCTCTTGACGCGATTTTTGCGAGAGCGTTGTTAAGTCTTGATATGAAGGCCTATCGACCACAATTAAATAGCGAAGGCTATATTAATTTGGTCAATGCCCGTCATCCTTTAATTGATGGCGATAGTGTTGTGCCAATCAGCGTGCGGTTAGGTCAGGAATTCCAAACGCTGTTAATTACAGGGCCTAATACTGGCGGGAAGACGGTTACCTTAAAATTAGTCGGACTATTTGCTTTGATGACGCAAGCCGGTCTTTTTATTCCGGCTATGGCCGAATCAGCTATGCCGGTTTTTCCGCAAATCTTTGTTGACATTGGCGATGAACAAAGTATTGAACAAAGTCTAAGTACTTTTTCCGGGCATATGACTCATTTAGTTAAGATTCTTGATGAGGTAAGGCCAGGCGATCTTGTTTTAATTGATGAAATTGGTGCAGGCACAGACCCTGATGAAGGTGCTGCTTTGGCCATGTCGATATTAGAGCGACTTCATAAGCTTGACTGCCGGACTATTGTTACGACTCATTATAGTGAATTGAAAACGTTTGCTTTTTCCCGCGAGGGAATTGAAAATGCTAGTGTAGAGTTCGATATTGAGACGCTTAGGCCGACTTATCGATTGATTATTGGGCGGGCTGGAAGCTCTAACGCTTTTGCAATTTCCGCCAGACTGGGCTTAAGTGACGTTTTAATTGACCGGGCTAAAGCGCTTATTACGCAGAGCCATGCTGACTTTGAGTCTGTTTTGGCCAAGCTTGAGCAAAAAACAGTAGAATATGAGCAGCGAAATGAAGAATTGGCTGCGTTAGAACGGGAGATTAATACTTTAAAGCATACGCTGGATCAAGAGCGGACAGCTTTGGCAGTACGTCGCAAAGATACGCTCGATAAGAGTAAGAAAGAAGCGGCAGCTATTTTACGGCAAGCCCGTCGTACTGCTGAGGAAGTAATTGAAGAAATTAAAAAGCAGTTTTCGGAAAAAGAGCAGCATGCTAGGCAGAAAAATATTCATAAGTCGCGGCAAAAGTTAGCGGAAGGATTAGGTCTCGTCAATGATTTTAGCAGTGATGAAACTGATTTGCCGCCCTTGGATTCTGCCGCTCTGGCTGTAGGGATGACTGTGAAAGTTTTATCGCTTAACCAAAAAGGTGTTATTTTAGCAATTAATGGCAATGATCTTTTACTGCAAGTAGGTATTCTCAAAATGAATGTTCCTTTGGCAGACTGTCGCATGACCAATCAACCGGCGAGAGAAAGTCGGACGCTGCGCCGCGTGAAACCCCCGAAGGTAAGTCTTGCTGTACAAGCAGCAGCACGGCAAATTGATGTGCGCGGTACTACGGTGGAAGAAGCGCAAGAGGTCATTGATAAATTTATTGATGATGCTATTATGGCTGGACTTGGTGAAGTTCTTGTCATTCATGGCAAAGGAACAGGGGCTCTGCGTAAAGGCTTGAGAGAATATTTGAAGCAGCATCCATCAGTAAAGAAAATCGATGTGGCTGAACTAAATGAAGGCGGCGATGGGGCTACTGCTGTTAAACTGAAATAAAGCGGTGGCTGATGTCGTAACAATAAAAGAATTGTTCAATAAAAAACCAGAGCGGAAATTTTCCACTCTGGTTTTTTTATTGTTCAGTGGTAGAGGCAGCAGAGTCAGATGGATTATCGGGGGCTTCTTTTTTGGCGGGCTTTTCTTCTTTTTTTGGTCGGTCTTCACTGCCGCCGAGACTATTTAAGAGACCAAAAATAGCAGCCATATTCGTAGGCGTCATTTTAGCTTTCAGTTGTGGATTACTGAGTAGCGGCAAAAGTGTGCCAAGTAGATCTGGGTTATTACCTAGTCCGGCGGCGCCGCTTGTGTTGGAAGCAGGGGAACCGCCTGATGCAGACACTGTTTTCAGTAAGTCAGTTAATGTTTTTTGTAGCGGCGCTGCTGTACTTCCCCCTGGATCTAAGAGCGGTTCTTCTTTTGCCGACAGTCTTTCGCTTTTTGCTGTGCGGCCCAATATAATACAAAGTAAGCAGGAAAGGGCTAATAGTTCTACTAAGGGGGACGAGTCTTTTGGATCGGCAGCGGCAATATCAAGGATTTTTTCAATGAGCGGCAAGAAAAAGGGGATTCCTGTCGGCATGATAAACACCTCTTTTAAAAGAGTCCGGGGATTTTAGGAATATTTAAATCGGAAGAAAGTTGACCTACAGCAGATTGACTGATTTCTCTTGATTTTTCCGCAGCATTATTGATGGTAGCGACAAGCAGATCTTGCAATAACGGTGCATTTTCCGGGCTTAAGTATTTGGGGTTTAACTCTATGGTTACGAGATCTTGCTGGCCGTTCATCGTTACGGTAAGGGCGTCGCCGCTTGTTACAACGATTCGTTCTTCTTTCAGCTTTTCTTGCACTTCATTTACGTTTTGCTGTAACTTTTTCACCATTTCCATGAGGTTACCGAACTGCTCAAACATATGATTTCCTCCTCTGAAAATGAAACTTATGGATATCTATGTATGAAAATAATCTATGCAAAAGATGTTTTTTATGTGTTGAAAAAATAGCTTTTTTGAACACTCAAATAAGTTCAGCATATATTGGATTAACAAAGAAACTGCAAGGTGGCGGATTCAGATGAAAATACGACGGCGGAGGCAGAAAAAGTTTTCCCGTGAAGACACAGCAAATCTTTTGCCTGCTCTAGTTTCAGAGACGAAGGACGCAGTTTATGAGCCGGAGCCAGTAGTTAAGCCAAAGCGTAAAGGACTTGCTCCATTTAAGTTGCTGCGTGAAGTCGTGCGTAAGCCTGATTTTTCCTATCAAGCATTTATGTTGCTTATGACCTTTGCCAATACGGATCAGATGCGAATTGATCGGCAGATTGCCGATGTGAGTACGACCATCGAGAAAGTAAAAACCGCTACTGATGTTCTTGGTTCTACGATGCGATCACTGCAGTCGGCTGCTGAGGCACCACGTAATATTCGTAAATTATTTGAATAATCTTTTTGGTTATTGCTTGGTAGGCACTCTTTATTTTTAGCGATCATAAGATATAGTGAAAATGCCTGTTATACAACGGATAGCTTTTTTAGGATTGCAGGGAAAGGAGGATAAAATTATGGCAAGAGGGTTTGGCTGTGGCGGTAATGGAATTTGGATTATCCTGATTATCCTTTTATTGTTCTTCTTCTTCGAGGATGATACGTCGGTTACTTTATAATGTATATGCAAAACAGAAAAAAAACACGCGTAAAAACGCGTGTTTTCTTTTATTCTTTTTTCGGCGCTTCTGGCCTTGCGGGCGGTGGCGGCAGATTAGGTGCAGGAACTTTTTCGGATTTTCCATTGGTGCTAGAAGAAGATTTTCCTTCCGCATTAGCATTAGGCGAGCCATTAGGATCTTTTCCCGGCGTGGTTTGTCCCGGTTTTTCCGGTTGCTTTTGTTGATTTGGATCTGTGCTTTCTTCTCGTAAGGAGCTGTCAGCGGCTAACTGTCCGTCACTGACGCCGCTCGGTCTTGGGAAATCACGGGAAGGATAGCTGGCCGCGGCTGTTGTCATAAAAGCACGCCAGATTGTTGCTGGCAAATCGCCGCCCGTAATTCCTGATAAGGTGCCGTCGTTATCCATTCCCATCCATACAGCAGCAACGAGATCAGGGGTGTAACCAACAAACCAAGCATCTTTATAGTCGCTGGTGGTACCGGTTTTACCTGCTGCTGGTCGACCAATGTTAGCGCCAGCGCCAGTACCGCTAGTGATTGCTGTTTTTAATATATCGGTGATAATGTAAGCGCTTTTTTCGTTAAGGACTACTTTTTCTTTTGGAATGTTTTCTTCAATGACTTTCCCATTGCGATCAACAATTTTCATAATAGCAATGGGCTCAGCGTGAATGCCATGATTGGCAAATACACCGTAGGCGCTAGCAATTTCTATCGGTTTAACACCACGGGTTAAACCGCCGAGAGCCATGGCCAGATTTTGATCATTTACAGAACCATTTAAAACGAGTGTTGAAATTCCTAACTGTTGAGCGTAATAGAGCGGTTTTTCTACACCGACTTGATTGGCAAGTTTTACAGTCGGTACATTGAGAGAGTGAGCAAGGGCAGCACGAAGCGTTACTGTGCCATGAAAACGTCGATCATAATTTTGTGGTGACCAGTTGCCATAGGTTACGGCCTTATCTTCGATGGTTGAACCAGCTGTCATGCCATTTTCGATGGCTGCTACATACACAAAAGGTTTAAAAGCAGAACCTGGTTGGCGCTCGGCCAAAACAGCACGATTGAATTGATCGTTGCCTCTGCCGCCAACCATAGCTTTAATATAGCCAGTTTGTGGTTCAAGGGCTACAAGAGCGCCTTGCGGCTGTTTGATGCCGGAACTATCAGTCCGATACGTTGGCAGTTTTGTCATGGCCTGCTCTGCCGCTTTTTGCATTGATAAATCCAGGGTCGTATAAATTTTCAAACCGTCTTTATAGACCGCATCAGCACCGTATTTATCAATAAGCTGTTGAATGACATAATCGACAAAATAGGGAGCTAAATCATCCACGTCATCTTGTTTTTTAGTAACAATTTTTATTTCTGTTTGACGAGCCTTGTTAGCTGTAGCTGAATCAATATATTCATACTTTATAAGCTGATCCAGTACCGTATTTTGTCTTTCTTTCGCTGCTTTCAAATTTGTAGCGGGAGAATAATAGTTTGGACTTTTCGGTATGCCAGCAAGCATGGCACATTCAGCCATGTTGAGTTCATCGACATTTTTGCCGAAATAGACCTGAGCAGCTGCTTGGACGCCGTAGGCGCCTTGGCCAAAATAAATCTGATTTAAATACAGTTCAAGAATTTCCGATTTGGTGTATTGGCGTTCGATTTGTAGAGCCAATACAGCTTCTTGAATTTTTCGTTTTAAAGTCTGCTCCTGCGTGAGCAAGGCATTTTTGGCGAGCTGCTGGGTAATTGTGCTGCCGCCTTCTGCAACGGCATGATTGGTTAAATTGGCCCAAACTGCTCGCAAAATTCCGCGCGGATCAATGCCGATATGGTTATAAAAACGGGCATCTTCTGCGGCAATGAAGGAGTTTTGCAAATCCTTCGGAATTTTGCTTAAAGGTACGGGAATTCGGTTTTCTACGGAACGAGTTGTTGCAATTAATTTACCGTGGGCATCAAAGATTTGTGACGAGGCTGGTGGGCGCATCTCATGTTTGAGATCAGGCATAGAATTAATGCTTGCTGTAAGAAAGCCGAGACCGGCGCCTGCCAGCATAACAACGAAGACAATAATGCCAATAATGAAATATTTTGGTTTATAGTTTTTCTTTCGGCGTGTATCCGAACGGGAACCGCCGTTTTGGCCAGTACTCATGTGTTTCCTCCTAATTTGCCAATCTGTAAGATATTATATCATAAAAAATAGCAGGGAGACATAAATAGAAGGGAATTTCCTCTTTCCGAAAAACGGCAAAAAAAGAAGCAGTGTTTAGCTGCTTCGTCTAAAGGGACAAAATGAATCGCTTGTTTTATCAAGTGGGAGGCGGTCCGTAATTTCTTATTTGTTCCTTACTGAGAGAAGCTTCCGGCACAACAGGCGCCATTTGCGATTCGGCGGCAGTAATTAGTTCGCTTCGCGATAGATAGATATTTTCATTGGACTTCGAGGCTTGTGATAAAGTTGTAAGCTGGGAACTTTGTTGCTGTTCTTTGTTATGGTGAGGCCCAGTGGCGTTGTTTAGCGTGTTGGTATAAGCAGAAACTAACTTTTCTTGATTCGTTTTTGTTAGGCTTTGTGTTGTTTGGGGATTATTTTCTGATTTATCTGTTGTATAGTTCATAGCTTAACCTCCTTTACCAAGTATAAAACCAATTTTTCTTTCTAAAGATAGCATGACCTATTTCTATAAAAACAATCTGACAGTTTTTGTTTATAAAAAAGAACACCTTTATTGCAAATTTCCATATATATAGTAGCAAAAGGTTTTTGGATGAAAACGGGAGAAAAAATAGGAGGAAGAAAGAATGCGGTTTTCTCTTGCCAGACGCAAGCGGATTTCTTCTATTCCAGCGGTTATCTTTATTTTATTGCTATTGTCAGGCGCTACTGTGGGACTCATCGAGGTGCACTTAAAACCAACTTTGTTAGCCATTGCCGAAGCAAAAGCAACCATGATTGCAACGCAGGTGATTAATGGCGTTATTAATGACCGAACGAGTTTGAATATTGATCCGCAAAATTTGGTGCAGGTTCATTTAGACAATAAAGGACGAGTTGCGTTGATTCAACCGAATACGATTGAGTTTAACCGTTTGGCTGCTGATACAACGATTAAAGTGCAAGATGCTTTGCAAAAAATTACTGAGGAGAAAATATCTATCCCGATCGGACAGGTTTTAGGCAGCCAGCTTTTGGCTAGTATGGGACCAAAGATTACAGTTATTGTTATTCCCATGGGAACGGTTCAGGTTCAGGTTGTTGATAAATTTGAACAAGCCGGTATTAATCAAACACGTCATATGGTTTATTTGATGACTACAACACAGGTCCGGATTGTAGTACCGCTTGTAAGTAAAAGCGTGAGTGTGAATACACAAGTTCCGATTGCCGAGTATGTAGTGGTTGGCGATGTACCTGGAACATATGTACAAATTCCGCTGCCTATGTTAAGTGAGGCAGGTCTGCTTGGTTCTTCTAACTCAGGAAACTCTGCTGGCGAGGGAAGTAATGGTAAGTAGACTAAAGGACTTCTCATTTCATTCATTGCCAAGTCTCTCACTAAGTGTTGCATATATCATTGCAAATTAGATGATAAAAATATGTAATTAAAGAGGAATAAAAGTGTTGACATAAGTGAGTCTGCTGTGCTATTATATACAAGTCGCCGCTGAGCGACACGAAAACAGAAAAGAATCATCGCTTCTGAAAACGAAGGCGAAACGGTTAAAAAAGAAACTTTGAAAAAAGTGCTTGACAAACTGGT
>NZ_JBVXUT010000005.1:0-369063 GCF_055901755.1 Pelorhabdus sp. sgz311001 | reverse complement strand
CATAAGATTCAGTGACGATAGCTATGGGGTTCCACCTGTTCCCATCCCGAACACAGAAGTTAAGCCCATATACGTCGAAAGTACTTGGCTGGCGACGGCCTGGGAGGATAGATAGTTGCTGATTTATTCCTTGATAGCTCAGTTGGTAGAGCAATCGGCTGTTAACCGATCGGTCGTAGGTTCGAGTCCTACTCAAGGAGCCAAATTTCCAAGATCAACTGTGATACGCAGTTGATCTTTTTTTGTAAAATAAGTCTTACTTTTGTCCTTAAATACAAGACCTAAAATGCTAGGCTGACTTCTTAGAAATACTTGTTGCTTAAATTTTTCTTTTTATGTACAATAGGTATGAAAAGAAGCAAAGAGTGAAATTATTCACGTTTGCTGGAGGGAGTATTATGGTTCGAGTCGAGATTTGTATTGGCAGTGCCTGCCATTTAAGGGGAGCCAATAAAGTGCTGCAAGCCTTAAAGAACTTGATGGAGAAACATGGTATTGCACATGAAGTAGATGTGAGAGGACACTTTTGCGAAGGACGTTGTACGGAAGGCGTTATACTAAAGATTAACGGAGAATTAATTACTAATGTGAGACCTGATAAGGTACAGCAATTGTTTCATGAAAAGATTCTCGGAGGTGCAAAATGACTCTGATAACAACAGAGCAGGTCAATTGTCAGGATTGCCATCGGTGTGTTCGTTCTTGCCCGGTTAAAGCGATTGGAATTGAAAAGAGTCATGCAAAAGTTTGGGATGAACGATGTATTTCCTGTGGACGCTGTGTTGTAGAATGTCCACAACAAGCCAAACAGGTAGAAAATCAGGTTGATGCTATAAAAAAAGCGTTGTACAACGGTGAGTATATGGTTCTCTCCTTAGCACCTTCTTTTGTGGCTGCATTTCCTGAATACTCATTGGAACAGTTGCTCTTGCGCCTTCATGCTCTAGGGTTTAGTGTGATTGAGGAAGCTTCTATTGGGGCCGAAATTGTATCAAACCACTATAGTAAACTATTAGAAAAGGCTACAAAACCGGTTATTTCAGCTTGTTGTCCAGTGATTGTGAATATGATTACCCATTATCATCCTTCACTAGTAGACTGTCTGGCTCCGGTTGTTTCCCCTATGGTTGCCCATGGGCTGCTTTTACAACAAAAATATGGACCTAAGGCACAGATTGTCTTTGCAGGTCCCTGTATTGCTAAATTGGAGGAACAAAAGGAGAGTAAGGCCATTCACTATGCTCTTACGTTTGTCCAACTGAAAGAATGGCTTTCAGAAGTAAAAGCAGGTGCTTTATTTTCCGATAAACCAGTCGAGTTGAATGGGCTTGCTTACGAAAAGGCGCGTTATTTTCCTTTATCAGGCGGTATTTTAAAATCTTTCCTTACTCACGATGAAATGGATTTAGAAATCCTCTCGATAGATGGAGTGCAGCAGTGTAGTGAAGCTTTTAAAGCGATGGAGGCAGGCGAAATTGCGCCGCGCTTTGTCGAAGCGCTTGCCTGTCGCGGCGGTTGTATTAATGGTCCAGCCAGTGGTACTACCCTTAGTCTTGCTGCGCGAAAAGCACGGGTAGTTGAATATGCGAAAAAAGGATCTAGGCAGCATATTATTTATGAAGAACAGCTCTATGATTTTACAAGAAAGCATGAAGCAAGGCCGATTATTCAGAAAATGCCCGATTCTTATGAGATCAAGAAAATTTTGCAGCAAACAGGTAAATATTCGCGGCGTGATGAAAAAAACTGTGGCGCTTGTGGCTATAATTCCTGTCGTGATAAAGCGATTGCTGTGTATCAAGGAATGGCTGAAGTGGAAATGTGTGTGCCCTATATGCGAGCTAAGGCCGAGTCTTTCGCCAATATTATTGTAGACAATTCACTTCATGGCATTTTAGTCATGAATGAGAACTGTGTTTTACAACAATGGAATCCTGCGGCGGAAGAATTATTTGGCACCTTGATTCCTCTAGCCGTTGGGTTGAATCTTGCCACTGTGATGGATTGTAGTGCTTTCCAGGAAGCTTGGCATACGGCAAATAAGATCATGGCAAGACGGATTGAGTACGCTCATTTGGCTCTTGTAACGGAACAGATGATTTTACCTGTACCCAAACATGGTCTAATTATTGCTATCATCAGCGATGTTTCCGTAGCGGAACGAAAACAACAAGAATTGGCTGATTTACGAGAAGATACAGTACAAAAAGCAAGTGAGATTATTAAAAAACAGATGCATGTCGCCCAAGAAATTGCCGGACTGTTGGGCGAAACCACAGCAGAAACCAAGGGAGCTTTACTGGAGTTGATCGATGTGTTAAAAGCGAAGGGGGAAAGGTAATGCAGTCCCTTTATGCTGAAGTCGCTGTTCATCAGTTAGCGAAAGAAGGCGAAGAACTTTGCGGCGACCGCGTGGAGATTGTACGGACGCCAGACTCGACGATTATCGTTTTATCGGATGGATTGGGAAGTGGGGTCAAGGCTAATATTTTGGCAACGATGACCACAAAAATTGCTGCTTCCTTGTTAAAGCGGGGCATTGCGTTAGATGAAGTTGTCGATACCATAACGGAAACTTTACCTGTTTGTAAAGTCCGAAAAATTGCTTATTCTACGCTGCATATTATTGAGATTCACGCCAGCGGTGAGACGACGGTTATTGAATTTGACTCGCCACCGACTTTTTTGGTTCGTGGGCGCCATGTCTTACCTTTTCCTACTAAAGAAAGAAGCGTCGGGAATAAAACGATTAAGATAGGCCAGATGCTTTTGACGGAGACGGATGCACTTTTAGTCGTTAGCGATGGTGTTATCCATGCTGGTATTGGGGGACTATTAAGTCTTGGCTGGGGCTGGCAGGGCGTTTGCGACTATGTAAAAGAGCGATTGCAGGAAGATACAGTAGGCGAAGCGGAGCAGTTAACGGCAGAAAGAATCAGTCAATTTGTTATTGATGCCTGCGATGGTTACTATTTAGGTAAACCTGGCGATGATACGACTGTAGTTACAGCTAAGTTACGCTATCCTAGAGAGCTTGTTTTATTCACAGGACCGCCTGCCCGAGAACAGGATGATGAAAAGACGGTACAACGCTTTTTACGCCTGCCTGGCAAAAAAGTGATTTCTGGCGGGACAACGGCAAATATTTTTAGCCGCATTACTTGTCGTCCACTTTCTGTTGATCTTAATTACTATGATTCGGAAGTGCCACCAATTTGTTATATTTCAGATATTGATCTTGTGACAGAAGGTGTGTTAACCTTAAACAGGGTTGTAGAAAAGTTGGCAACAGGTCGTCGTCAGCGGGGAAAAGACGGAGCGACTTTACTTGCCAATCTGCTTTGGGAAGCTGATACAATTACGATTTTAGCAGGAAAAGCAGTAAATCCAGCCCACCAGAACCCGAACTTTCCCGGACATATTCATATTAAAAGTCAAGTTGTAGAAAAGTTAATTGAACAATTAAAAGCAATGGGAAAGCATGTGGTTGTGGAATGGTTGTAAAAGTATTTAATAAGGTAGGAGATGACAAGTATGGCCGATAATAATAAAGTATTGATAGAGATTTGTCTCGGGACTTCTTGCCACCTGTTAGGTGCCGAAGATGTATTGGATGCAGTAAAACGATTGCCCCCAGAAAAACAGGAAAAGATTCAATTGGAAGCTGTAACCTGCTTAAAGAATTGTGGCAAAGGGCCAAATGTAAAAGTCAATGGATTGCTTTTATCTGATGTTACGCCAGAAAAACTTCTTGGTGTAATTGAAGAACATATAAATAAATTAGGGGTCTAAGAGGAGGAGCAGAATGGCTCAAGTAACTGAAGTTGGAAAGATTAGAAGAAAGGTTTTTGCAGAAATTGCAAAATTAACCTATGAAGGAACTCTTTCCGAAAAGGTAGATGAAATTATTCAAACTGTAGTAACCGAAGATGGTCCGCGCTATCGTTGCTGTGTTCATAAAGAACGGGCTGTGTTGGCTGATCGTATAAAAATAGCTTTAAGTCAGCCTCAAGATGTGGATTTACATGAAGCGGCAAAACACGCTTTGGCCGGTGAAATGGCTGATCTGCCGATTGTGAATGTTATGCCAGAAGCTTGTGATGGCTGCCCCATAGATAAATTTATTGTTACTGACGCTTGTCGCAATTGCGTTGCTCATAACTGCATTAACAGCTGTCCTAAAAATGCGATTATGGTTGTGCAAAATAGAGCATACATTGACAAAACGAAGTGTGTTGAATGTGGTATGTGCAAACGCTCTTGCCAGTATGGTGCGATTATTGAAATCAGTCGTCCTTGCGAACGCGCTTGCGATATTAAGGCGATTAAAGCAGGACACGATCGGAAAGCGGTGATTGATTCCGAGAAATGTGTTAGTTGCGGTGCATGCAAAATAGCTTGTCCTTTTGGCGCTATTTCGGATCGTTCGATGATTGTTCAAGTGATTGAAAAAATGAAAACGCATAAGGTTGTAGCGATGCTTGCACCCGCTTTTATCGGCCAATTTGGTCCGAAAGTGCGGACCGGGCAAGTCATTGAAGCAATGAAGCAACTCGGCTTTGCTGAAGTTTATGAAGCATCCTTCGGCGCGGATATTGTAGCAATTGAAGAAACGAAAGAGTTTCTTGCTGTGAAAGATGAACAACCATTCCTAACGACATCATGCTGCCCTGCTTTTGCGGGAATGGTCAAAAAACATATGCCTGATATTGCGAGCAATGTTTCGACAACAGTATCGCCAATGGTTGCGACTGGTCGGGTAATTAAACATGCTGAACCTGATACCATGGTCGTCTTTGTGGGCCCTTGTATTGCGAAAAAGGGCGAAGGCCTTGCAAACAGCGAATATATTGATTTTGTTCTGACCTTTGAAGAAGCTGCGGCTATGATGGTTGGTAAAGGCATTAATGTAGCGGAAATGACTGATAGCGAGTACGTGTCGATGGCGTCGCGCGATGGCAATGTTTTTGCTCGGGCTGGCGGAGTTATGCAGGCTGTATTAGGAACTGTCGGTGAACTCGCGCCGGAAACGGAAGTAAAAGGACAGCGCAGTGAAGGTTTAGGCGAGTGCAAAATGACGCTCTTAAAAATGAAAACTGGCAAGCTAGAAGCGAATTTCTTTGAAGGAATGGCTTGTTTAGGCGGCTGCGTTGGCGGTCCAGGAACTTTAGCAGATCTTCGCGTAACGACTAAGTTAGTTGATAATTATGCGGCTACATCACCTTTAAAGGTTTCACCGGAAAATCAAAAAGCCGTTGATGAAATTGAAAAATCAATCAGTTTCCACCATCACCACGAGTAACTGTTCACTCTAGTATCTTTGCGGGGAGATTTGTCTATCAGGCAAGTCTCCCTTTTCTTTTAAGGGTAAATTGACAAAGCGGCGGGAAAACCTGTATACTATTTCTTAGACGTTCGAAAATGTGAACCGAGATAAATAAAGTGTAAGTAAATGATCAGGCGGCTTTAGATAGCACGTTTAAAGTTGCCTGCTTAACCATGTCTGAGAGGAGATTTATGCATGTCAGGACATTCTAAATGGGCTAATATTAAACACAAAAAGGGAAGAATGGATGCTCTTCGCGGCAAAGTCACGACGAAGATTAGTCGGGAGATTACCGTAGCAGTACGTATGGGTGGAGCTGATCCTACCGGAAATATGCGTTTAAAACTTGTACTGCAAAAGGCGAAAGCAAATAATATTCCGAAAGAAAATATTCAAAGAGCAATCCAAAAAGGGCAAGGCGGTTTAGATGGCGCCAATTATGAAGAAATCGTATATGAAGGCTATGGCCCTGGCGGCGTAGCTGTTATGATTGAGATTGTAACTGATAATCGGAACCGTACAGCGGCTGATATTCGTCACATTTTTTCCAAGAATGGCGGGAATCTAGGCGAAGGCGGCTGTGTTGCCTGGATGTTTAAGCAAAAAGGACTATTTGTAATTGATGCAGCTGGAAAAAGTGAAGAAGATTTAATGATGCTGGTACTTGACGCTGGTGCGGAAGATATAAAAACAGAAGACGAATCGTTTGAAATTATTACAACGCCAGAAGATTTTGAAGCCGTTCAAAAGGTTTTGGAAGAGAATCAAATTGAATGTGAAGCAGCGGAAATCGCCATGATTCCAGAAACGACAGTGGATTTGCCGGAAGACGACGCAACGAAAATGATGCGGTTGCTTGAAGTTCTGGAAGAACATGATGATGTGCAAAATGTATATTCAAACTTTAATATGCCTGATGATGAGGATGAAGAATAAAGTTTTGCCAGATTTTTTCAGTCTATGTATAAAACAGTAAAAATATGGTTATGACTAAGGCAACACAAAACAGAAGGAGTGTTTTTGATGTTGCCTTTTTTTCAGTCTCCTAAGCGAAGGTTCTATTTAGGCTTGAGTCTGCTTATTTTTAGTTTTATACTGGCTTTTTCTTTATATATATTTCCACTTTGGCAAAGAGAACAGCAAGATCTTTTCTTTTTGCAGACTGTAAAGCAAGACGGTAAGATCAAGGTTACGGAGAATACGGAGATTACTCAGACCATTCATTATACAAAATGCGGCGATGAGGAAGTATTTCGTACAACACCGACAGAAAATCTATTGGGAATGAATTATGAGCAAATTGCAAAGATGTATCCGAATTGGACTATTGAGCAATTTGACAGTGATAAAATTATGCTGAGCCTAACGGTAGATAGTTACTGCCGAGAACATGCCAACAATATGTTTATTGGCTTAAATGGGGAGTATGTCGCTGTTTTTTATGGAAAACCCGGCGATAAAGCGATTGTAAAAGAAACGACAAAGATTGCTGCAAGCTCTCTTATGCCGCAAGATGTTGCAGAACTGCAGCAAGGCATTGTTGTACAGACGCGGGAAGAATTGATGCGAACATTAGAAGGGCTTCAATCGCGCTGAGTCAATCGGCAGAAACGGGTTATGGCAACCCGTTTTTTTCTTTTGGAGGAGCTGTTAGCGGCTTTGTCGAATATATTTTCGCAGGAAAGGGGCGAATGGTAAGAAATGATTACACTTGGCATTGACCCCGGGACCGCTATTTGCGGCTATGGGATTATCGAAATGGTTGGAAATCGCTATAAGGCGATTGCTTATGGCGCAATCCAGACAAGCCCCAAACTAGAACAAGCAGAGCGATTGAAGATTATTTATCATGATTTACAGGAAATTATCCAGACCTACCAGCCTGAGTGTATGGGCGTGGAAATGCTCTTTTTTAATAAAAATGTGACAACGGCCATTACCGTAGGTCAGGCACGGGGCGTTGTTCTGTTAAGTGCGGCACAGCAGAATCTTTCTATTTGCGAATATACGCCGTTGCAAGTAAAACAATCTGTAGTAGGTTATGGCAAAGCGACGAAAGAACAAGTTATTTATATGACGCAAAAATTATTGAATCTGCCGAAAAAGCCACATCCTGATGATGTGGCCGATGCTTTGGCTATTGCGATTTGCACGGCTAATTGTCAAAGCAGCCGCGGCGTATGGGAGAAGCTGTTATGATCGGGTATTTGAAGGGACAGATTTCACATTTATTTACGGACTATTGTTTTATCGATGTGCAAGGGGTAGGGTATCGAGTTTTTATTCCCTTATCAACAAGGCAGAAGCTGTCGGTAGGACTTACCGCTACGCTGTTCACTTCGTTGCAAGTCAGGGAAGATGCTATGTTGCTCTACGGCTTTTTTACACAATCTGAGTATGATTTGTTTCTTCACTTGACGTCTGTTTCTGGTATTGGTCCCAAAGTGGCGCTTAGTGTTTTATCGGTGATGAAACCAGAGGAAGTTCAAGCTGCCATTAGCCAGAAAAATATAGCTTTGCTTACTAAAATTCCCGGAATCGGTAAAAAGACGGCAGAGCGGCTGATCCTAGAATTGAAAGATAAATTAGGCGCTTTAGAAACGGATGAAGAATTATTAGCTGCTGGCGATGAATTGACCGATCGTGATGCCTACAGCGAAGCGTTGGCAGCGTTGGCCGTTCTTGGTTATAGTCATAGTGAAAGTATGGCTGCCTTGAAAAAAATCGCGCCTAAAGGCCTCCCTGTAGGGGAAATGATTAAAGAAGCATTGAAGGAACTTTCCAGGAGGTAACTATGGAAGAACGTATGCTAGGCGGCGGTGAACAGGAAACTGATAAATGGCAATATAGTTTACGACCGCGTCGCTTGCAGGAATATATTGGACAAGAACAAGTAAAACAGAATTTAGAAATCTTTATACAGGCAGCGAAAACACGTCAGGAAGCGCTTGACCATGTATTGCTTTACGGTCCGCCGGGGCTTGGTAAAACGACACTGGCCAATATTATAGCCAATGAAATGGAAGTCAGCGTCAGAGTGACTTCCGGACCAGCTATTGAACGGCCTGGCGATCTTGCGGCGATTCTAACAAATCTTAGTGAAAATGATGTATTGTTTATTGATGAGATTCATCGTCTTTCCCACTCGGTCGAAGAAATACTCTATTCTGCTATGGAAGATTTTGCCCTTGATATTATCATTGGTAAAGGTCCTAGCGCTAGATCTATTCGTTTGGATTTACCGCCCTTTACCCTGGTAGGAGCTACGACAAGAGCGGGCGCTCTAGCTTCGCCGCTTCGCGATCGTTTCGGCGTAGTGTGCCGCCTTGAATACTATAAGGAAGCAGAACTGACTTATATTGTGGAAAGAGCTTCAGAAGTCCTGGGAATTGGTATAGACAAGCAAGGCGCCGTAGAAATTGCCCGTCGTTCGCGCGGCACGCCTCGTGTTGCCAATCGGCTGTTAAAGCGGGTAAGAGATTTTGCCCAAGTCACTGCTGATGGCGTGATTACCGTAGAAGTTGCTGACTTGGCGTTGCAGCGCTTGGAAGTCGATTCATTAGGTCTTGACAAAACGGACCGGAAAATGCTGCTCACGATTATTGAAAAATTTGGCGGCGGACCTGTAGGTCTTGACACGTTAGCTGCTTCGATTAGTGAAGAGACGGAAACGATTGAAGATGTTTACGAACCTTATTTGATGCAAATCGGTTTTTTAAATCGTACGCCGCGCGGACGAATTGTGACAGGCGCTGCTTATGAGCATCTGAAGATAGCGAGACCTACGGAAGATGCTAAGAAGATTAATTTATGGTAAGAGGTGACTGAGTTTGAAAGTACTGCTTCATATTTGCTGCGGTCCTTGCTCTATTTATCCGATACATTTTTTACGAGAGCTTGATGAGTTTATTACCGATCAGGCCGATGTAACAGGCTATTTTTATAATCCCAACATACATCCCTATAAAGAATTCAAACGGCGGCTTACTACAGCTCGCGAATATTTGCAGAAAATTAAGCTGAATTTTATCGTTGACGATACTTATGATTTGCCCTTATTTTTGACAGGCGCGCTTACGGCTGAACCAAGTCGTTGCCATTTCTGCTATGAAATGCGTCTTAGAAAAGCGGCACAAGTCGCGAAGGAAAAAGGGTTTGACGCCTTCACTACATCGCTTCTTGTGAGTCCATTTCAAAAGCACGAATTAATTAAAGAAATCGGTGAAAGAATTGCCGAAGAAGAAGGCCTTTTGTTTCACTATATTGACTTTCGACCTGGCTGGGATGAGGGGGTTGCTGAGAGTCTGGAGTTAGAGCTTTATCGTCAGCCATACTGCGGCTGCATTTTTAGCGAACAGGAGCGTTATCAAAAAAAGAAGAAGGTGAAAGCATGAGCGGCGCCGATTTTTCCTCTATTGGAAAAATGCTGATGGTGGCGGGCTTTGTCATGCTTGTGATTGGCGCTATTCTTACTTTTGGCGGAAAATTTTTGCCGCTGGGGCGTCTGCCTGGCGATATACTAATTCAAAAGGAAAATTCGAGTTTCTTTTTTCCCATTACTACATCAATTGTGCTAAGTATAGTATTGACGGTAATTTTAAATTTGCTGTCAAAAAGGTGAGGATGGTTCGATGAAGCAATATATTTTCTGTCTCGTCACGTTTGTTTTGCTTTTAGGCTGGATCTGTCCTCAGCAGGCTGTTGCAGCAAAAGGTACGGAAGAAAGTGAAATACCTGCAATTCGCGTGGGAATTTGGTCAAATCAACCTAACTTATTAGTCAATACAGATACGGATTTTAACATTATTGATGCCGATACGGCCCAACGATTAGGACGTTACGGCTCTGGGGACCGAGTTGCTATTGGTATCAAGGACGGGGTAATTACTCTAAATGGAGTCAAGGTCAAGGCAACTAGTTTGGCAATTACTGTCGATGAAGACGCCACGAAACATCCGATCGAAGTGAATCGTAAAAAATATCGCGGTACAATGGAGTTTCATCGAACCCATAATAAATCTGGTTTGACGGCAGTGAATACCTTGTCAGTGGAAGAGTATCTTTACGGTGTTGTTCCCAAAGAAATTTCACCGGAATGGAATCGCGAGGTTTTAAAAGCCCAAGCTGTTGCCGCAAGAACGTATGCCATGGCTAATATGCGTAAGTTTGCCAGTGATGGCTATGATGTTTGTCCGACAACAGAATGTCAAGTCTATGCCGGTTTAAATAGTGAAGCCGTTCAGACGAATCAAGCCGTTGATGAAACAGCCGGTCTCGTTCTTACGTATCAAGGAAACCCAATTTCGGCTGTTTTTCATTCGAGTTCCGGCGGACGTACGGAAGATAGTGAAGCCGTGTGGGGAACTGTTACGCCTTACTTAAAGAGTGTCATCGATTATGATCAAAAATCGCCGAATTATTCTTGGGAAAAGCGGTTTACGGCAGCACAAGTCGATACAGCCTTGAAACGGGGCGGTTGTCAAATTGGTCATATTCAAGCTTTTGAGTTGTCAATTTTGAAAGAGAAAGCGAAGAGTTCAGTTGGAGAAACCGCTGTTGATAGAGGTATATCAGGACGGTTGAAAGATTTACGATTGATCGGTTCAGCTGGTTCATTAGAGCTTAGCGGCAATAAGTTTCGTTCGCTGTTAAATTTGCCAAGCACGCTGTTTGATATTCAGATCATGGTAGCGAGTCCTGAAAAACTGGAATTTGATATTTCCGGCGATTATGGTTCGGCAACGAAAGAAGTTCCGGCGAAACTACCGATGTTTCCGCAACGAAAAAATCCTGGCGATGGCGAGAATATTCGTCGGCTGTTGAATGATCCGAAAGAAGTGATTGTAATTCGCGGCTACGGCTATGGTCATGGACTTGGCTTATCACAATGGGGGGCTAAAGCTATGGCCGATAAAGCCCCTGTAAGCGATTCTTTTTATTTTCGTCAAATCCTCAAGCATTACTATCAAGGGGTAGAGATTACTAAGTTTTATTAAAAGGAGACTTTTTCGTGCAGTTATCAGATTTTGATTACGATTTGCCGCTTGAATTGATTGCTCAGCATCCTGTGGAGCCGCGTGATGCATCGCGGCTTTTGGTATTAGACCGAGCGAAGCGCTCGTTAGAGCATAGTCAGTTTGCTGCTTTGCCGCAATATTTTAAATCAGGTGATGTTTTAGTATTTAATGATACGAAAGTTATGCCAGCAAGACTTATGGGTACTAAAGAAGCTACTGGCGCGCATATTGAAGTATTGCTGTTAAAGCGGTGTAGCGGTGATGAATGGGAAGTTCTAGTGAAACCTGGCAAAAAGGCAAAGCCTGGCACGAAGATTGTTTTTAGCGATGAGCTTTGCTGCGAAGTACTTGAAACCACCGATTTTGGCGGACGTATCGTTCGGTTTGAATATCAAGGAATTTTTGAAGAAATTCTTGATCGCTTAGGGGAAATGCCTCTTCCTCCTTATATTACGGAACGGCTGTCTGATAAAAACAGATATCAAACCGTATATGCCAAGCAGGAAGGTTCGGCTGCGGCGCCGACAGCGGGGCTTCATTTTACGCCCGCTTTGCTCCAACAGCTCCAACAGCAGGGCGTGGAATGCCTTTTTGTGACCCTCCATGTGGGGTTAGGGACATTTCGACCTGTTAATGTAACCGAAGTAACAGAACATAAAATGCATAGTGAATATTACTCAATTACTGAAGAGACTGCTGCTAAGCTGAACCAAGCGAAAGCAGCAGGGCGGCGCGTGTTTGCTGTAGGTACAACAGCTGTTCGTACCTTAGAAACAGCAGCTAAAGATAAAAGGATTACAGCAGGATCTGGCTGGACTGATATTTTTATTTATCCTGGTTATGAATATCAAATGATTGACGGTCTGATTACGAATTTTCATTTGCCAAAATCCACGTTGCTGATGCTTGTGAGTGCCTTAGCAGACCGGGATTTTATTATCGCAGCTTACAAGGAAGCTGTAAAAGAGCGGTATCGTTTTTTTAGCTTTGGCGATGCTATGCTGATTCTTTAAAAAGAGAGGAACAATGAAATGCCAGCAGTAACTTATGAGTTAATTAAAGAGTGCTCGAAGACCGGCGCTAGAGCGGGGAAAATTCATACGCCCCACGGAACTTTTGATACACCAATTTTTATGCCTGTCGGTACGCAGGCTACGGTAAAAAGCATGTCGCCGGAAGAACTGAAGGATATGGGCGCAGGGATTATTTTAAGCAACACCTATCATTTGTTTTTGCGTCCTGGTCACGACCTTGTTGCTGAGGCCGGCGGACTGCATAAGTTCATGAATTGGGATCGCGGTATTTTAACTGACAGTGGCGGTTTCCAGGTATTTAGTTTAGGCGCTTTACGTAAAATTACGGAAGAGGGCGTTCAATTTCGTTCGCATATTGATGGTTCCAAGCGCTTTTTGTCGCCAGAGGTAGCGACCGAAGTTCAGCAAGCCTTAGGTTCTGATATTATTATGGCTTTTGATGAATGTGTGCCTTATCCGGCAGATTTTGCTTATGCAAAAGCTTCCACTGAACGAACAACTCGCTGGGCGAAACGCTGTAAAGAAGCGCTCCACCGCGAGGATCAGTCTTTATTTGGTATTGTTCAAGGCGGTATGTATAAGGAGCTACGTAAACAAAGCGCCGAAGAATTAGTTGAACTTGATTTTCCCGGCTACGCTCTCGGTGGTCTCAGTGTAGGCGAACCAAAAAGTATGATGTATGAATTGCTTGAATATACAACGCCTTTTTTACCGAAGCATAAACCTCGCTATCTTATGGGCGTGGGAACGCCGGATTGTTTAGTAGAAGGCGTTATGTACGGAATAGATATGTTTGATTGCGTATTTCCAACTCGCGTCGCGCGAAATGGTACGGCTATGACTTGGACAGGGCGGCTTGTTGTAAAAAATGCGGAATATGCCCGCGACTTCCGCCCTATTGATGAACATTGCGGCTGTTATGCCTGCCGTAACTTCTCTCGTGCGTATATTCGCCATTTGTTAAAGACTGATGAGATTTTTGGGCTTCGCCTTACTACGACGCATAATCTTTATTTTTTAATTGACTTTATGCGGCAAATGCGTCAGGCAATTATTGAAGACCGTTTTGTTGCCTTTCGCGATCACTTTTGGCAGATTTATCAAGCCTAATAGAGGAGATTTTAAGACTTTGTGGAACCTTATTAAAGGAATTGATACGAAGAATAGGGGAGGTGGAACTTTTGTCAGAAGAAATTCAACAGATGGTGCTGCAATTTTGGCCCATTGTGCTGATGGTTGTTATTTTTTATTTTCTACTCTATCGTCCACAGCAGAAAGAACAAAAGAAGCGTGCTGAAATGCTTGATTCGTTGAAAAAAGGCGATCGCATTATTACCAGTGGCGGTTTATATGGCACGATTACCGGTTTTACTGATAAGAAAATTACAATCAAGATTGCTGAAAGAGTAGAAGTAGATATTACCCGTGCTGCCGTTGCTGGTATGCAAACAGACGAGAAAAAATGATGCTGGATAAACGTACGCTTCGTAAAAATTTATTGCAAATACGCAGAAATATTTCACCAGAGCAACGCATTTCTGTCAGTCAATCGATCCAACAGACTCTTTTGGAGTGGCCTGTTTTTCAGCAAGCTTCCGTTATTATGGCTTATATGGCCATGAAAGACGAGGTTTTGCTGAAAGGCGTGATTGACGCTGCTTGGCAGCAAGGCAAATGTGTGGCTGTTCCGAAAATGACAGCAGAATCTGGTGTAATGGAAGCAATTTCTATCCAGATGGATACAAAGTGGCAAAGCGCCGCTTTTCATATAGCCGAACCAGTGTCCGGCCGTTTGCTTGATCCGAAAGCAATTGATTTAATTTTGCTCTCTGGTGTAGCTTTTGACCGTAAGGGAAATAGACTGGGAATGGGCGGCGGTTATTATGACCGGTTTTTAAAACGCGCTGATAGAGCGGTGACTGTAGCTGTAACTTTTGACAGTCAGCTCGTTGCGACAATTCCGGTAGAATCATACGACCATTCCGTCGACTATATTGCAACTGAGACAGGACTTTTTTCTTGTAAACTTTAATGGACGGTGAAAGGCAAAATGTAGTATATACTATATTTTGCCTTTGTCTATCTGCGCAAAGCGAGGCAGGAAATGAGCCGATGAGGAGAGATTAGGCGTGGAAGTAAGGATTGGCGTTGCCAGAACCAATAAATATGCCAATAGCGAATGTGGCGACAGTGTCGAGACGGTAGAGCGGCCCCGCGGCGGCATTAGTGTGATTTTGGCTGATGGACAAGGAAGTGGCAAACCAGCTAAGATTACAAGCAGTTTAGTCGTGAATAAGGCGTCGTCACTCATAGCTGATGGTGCGCGCGATGGTGCTGTGGCCCGGTCTGTTCATGATTTTCTTTATGCAGTAAAAGATGGCAAGGTTTCGTCTACTTTAACGATTTTGTCAGCTGACTTAGAAAGTCAAACGGTTGTTTTTTGCCGCAATTCTAACTGCCCTGTTTTAGTTAAGGCCGACTATGGTATTGACGTGTATGATCAAGATATTCCTTCGATCGGCGTCCATAAACGGATGAAGCCGCTAGTGCATGAAATGCCCTTGTCTGTGGGAATGATTTTACTATCTTATAGTGACGGAATTCAGGCAGCTGGACGTAAGCGGGGGAAAACTTTTGATATTGGCTATATTTTGCGTTTGCTAGCGGATTGTGGCGCGCAAGATGTGGATTTTATTGCGCAAAATATTTTAGAGTATGCCTTGGATCTAGATGATTACCGACCTGGTGATGACATGACTGTAGCAGTTCTTGGCTTGTCAGATGAGGAATCAGGTCATTTGATTCGACGAATGAATATTGTCTACCCTTATTAACAACTATAGAGGAGTGAAAGCTATGCGAATTGCCGTGACAGGTGTGTGTGCTTCCGGTAAAACCACGCTAGTAAATTCCCTGAGAAATCATGCGGTAGAAGCTTATAATATTGCCCAGGAACATTCTAATATACAAACTTTGTGGCAAAAGAAAAATCCCGATATTTTGGTTATGCTTGATGCCACGCTTCCTTCAATTCGCCGTCGCCGCAAAGTTGCTTGGGGACAGGAACGACTCATTGTACAAAAGCAGCGTTTGGCCCATGCACGACAGCATGTTGATTTATTTATCCAGACCGATGCGTTAACGAAAGAAGGCGTGGCCAAGTTAGTGCTTATTTTCTTACAACACTTTAAACGAGTGAAGGCCTAAAAATTTCCAATGGTTGACAGGTACAGGACGGGAAAGATATAATTAATTTTATGCGATAACAGAATAGATTGGGGGAAACTTACTTGCGGTGGGGTCATTTTATGAAATTTTCAATTGCGTCTCTCGCTATTGTACTTGTGTTTGCCTTCTTTATTAAGCCTTTGGCTTTTTCGATTAAACAAGGCCTTGATTTACAGGGCGGGACGCATGTAGTTCTGGAGGCAGAGGACACACCAGAGGCGCAGGTTAATGAAGATGCCATGCAGCGTGTGGTAAAAATCATTGAGCGTCGTATTAATGAATTAGGTCTTACCGAACCGATTATTCAACGACAGGGAGAACGGCGCGTCATAGTAGAACTTCCTGGCGTTAAAGATCCGGAAAAAGCCATTGAACTTTTAGGCAAGACGGCTTTGATGGAGTTTCAAGATGAAAGCGGTACGACTGTGTTGACAGGAAAAGATTTAAAAGACGCTAAGGCTGAAATTGATCAGCAAAAGCGAAATCTTGTCGCTATTGAGTTTACTGATGAAGGAACAAAAGCCTTTGGTGACTTGACGGCAAAAAATGTGGGTAAGCATATTTCTATTTTATTAGATAAACAAGTGCTAACAAGCCCTGTTGTTAATGAACCGATTCCTGGCGGCAAGGCAATTATTACTGGTAACAGATCCATTGAAGAAGCGCAAAACCTGGCAATTTTGCTTCGTTCTGGTTCATTGCCTGTAAAAATGGATATTATGGAAGTACGGACAGTCGGTCCGACTTTAGGGCAGGATTCCAAAGATAAAAGTATTATTGCATTTGGGATTGGTATCGCTGCTATCGTTTTATTTATGATTCTTTTCTATCGTTTATCAGGTGTTGTAGCCAACATTGCCTTAATGATGTATGTCATTTTGCTGCTGTTTGGTCTTAAAATGCTCAATGCAACATTAACTTTGCCAGGTATTGCTGGTGTTATTCTGTCAATCGGCATGGCTGTTGATGCCAATGTATTGATTTTTGAACGGTTTAAAGAAGAAATCCGCGAAGGAAAAACACTAAGAACGGCCATGGATCTTGGGTTTCATCACGCCTTTGCGACGATTCTGGATTCTCACATGACGACACTTGTCTCCGCGATTGTGCTCTTTTTCTTTGGCACAGGAACTGTTAAAGGTTTTGCTGTTACCTTAGGGCTTGGCATTATTTTAAGCCTCTTTACAGCCGTTACGGCTTCACAGTTCTTACTGCGCTGGCTCATGAATGCCAATTTGATTAAAAATAGCAAAGTCTTTGGGGCGTAAGGGGTGAGAAGATGAAATTCAACATCATTGCAAAACGGTATTGGTGGTTTGCCTTATCGGCAATCATTATGATTCCAGGTATTATTTCCATGGCTTTGCAGGGCTTCAACCTAGGAATTGATTTCACTGGCGGAACTTTAATTGATGTGCGTTTTGCCAAACCGGTGACTGTGCAGGAAGTTCGCGATGCTTTGCAGGACTATCAACTGCAGCATAGTACGATTCAGCTTTCCTCTTCCGAGCAGGTAGAAGCGGCGCCGAATGTAATGATTCGTACGCATGTGCTTACTGATGAAGAGCGGCGCGATGTGCTCGCTGGCTTAGGCGAAAAAATCGGTCCCTATGAACTATTGCGTAGTGAAAAAGTAGGGGCAACGATTGGAGCAGAACTGATTCAACAGGCAATTTTAGCTTTGGTGATTGCTTCTGTGCTCATTATTGCCTATATTGCCTATCGGTTTGAATTTAAGTTTGCTGTATCAGCCGTTGCGGCCATGCTTCACGATATTTTGATTGTTTTAGGTGTTTTTTCTTTACTGCATAAAGAAGTCGATGCGTCTTTTGTCGCAGCGATTCTTACGATAGTTGGTTATTCGATTAATGATACGATTGTTATTTTTGACCGGATTCGGGAAAATTTGAAGACGCATCGTAAAAGTGAAAGTTTTCAAGATCTCGTCAATCGCAGTATCTGGCAATGTATGACTCGGTCTATTTACACTGTCGTAACAGTTCTTTTTGCTACTGCAGCTCTGTTTCTCTTCGGTGGCGAAAGTACCAAGAATTTTTCGTTGGCTCTGTTGATCGGCTTCTTAAGCGGTGCCTATTCATCGATCTTTAATGCTAGTCCGATCTGGGTTACCTGGAAAGAATATGCTGATAAAAAACGTTTAGCGGCCCGACAGGCTAAATCATAAATTTACAACGATTTTGCCTAAAACACTCTCTGACAATACAGCAGAGAGTGTTTTTTAATCCATTTGTCCTATTTTTGCCGAAAAAAATAAATTCTTCATTTTGTGGCAGGATTTAGAAAGTTTTTCGACAATATGTATTAGGAGGCAATTGCAGTAGAGGTGACAGAATAAAAATGGATAGGATGTTTTGTATAAAGCAGGCAGAGTGTTGTAGTCAGCCGCCTAGTATTTCGAATGAATTGAAGGCAAAGGCGTTGTTATATGCAAATCCTGATTTAATTATTCGTATAGATATAAAAGGCGTACTTTTAGAAATTATCGAGCCGAAAGGCTGGATCCCTTTTGATATAAAAAAATTAAGACAAAGTCGATCGATTCAAGAGTTTATGCCGCAGGAAACGGCTGAGGAAATTCTCACAGCAGCTCACAAGGCGATTCACAGTAACCAAATTGAGACTTTTGAATATGATATTTTAGTCGGGGATGCCCAAAGAAGTCGTGAGTGTCGTGTGGTACGGCTAAACGATGCAGAAGTTATGATTATTATCCGCGATATTACTGAACGGAAAAATATGGAGTCCATTTTACGGCATATTGTTGAGGGTGTTTCGCATGCCACAGGCATGGAGTTTTTTACTTCTTTAGCGAAATATATTGCAAGTTATTTTCATGTACAGGCTGTAATCGTAGGAGAATATGAAGTAGCAACAAAAAATCTACGAGTTTTGGCGCAAGTGCAAGAAGATGAGTTATTTTCTGAAAATTGCTGCTTTAGTATAATGGACTGTGTTCTTGGCGATGTTGTCAAAGGGCGCGATATACTTATAAAAGAGATTAACTCTGAGGAATATCCTTTAGATCCCTATTTGCGGCAGTTATCTGGCGGTTGTTTTGTCGGTATACCGCTCTGTGATTCTTGCCAGCAGGTCATTGGCATGATTGCTATTTTTGATTCTAAACCGCTGGAGCATCCAGATTTTGTGGCTAATTTGATTAAAATATTTGCGCTTAGGGCAGCTTCTGAATTGGAACGTCTTAAGACGGAGAAAAGTAATCAGGCGAAGTGGTTGCTTGATGAGTTAACTCAGCTTCCAAATAAGCGAGCGTTATTAACGGATATGGCGGGTTTACTCGTATCACCTAGTGCTCAAGCTGGCATTACGTCTTGCTTATTTATAAATCTGGATCGTTTTCGCCTGATTAACGATGTGCTCGGCCATGAAAAGGGTGATGCGTTAATTCAAGTTCTAGCTTGTCGCTTATCCCATTTAACAGATCGTCACGGCGGCTTGATAGCACGTTTTGGCAGTGATGAATTTGTCTTTATTTTAACTGGGAAATCTAATCGGGCGGAGATTGAAGATTATGCGGTGCGGTTATTGCAAGTTATTCGTGAGCCTATTCTAATGGATGGGGAAGAATATAGCGTAAGCGGTAGCGTCGGAATCAGTATTTACCCGCAAGATGGTGAAACAAGTCAGCAACTCTTGCAAAATGCCGATGTAGCTATGCATTTAGCGAAAAACAGCGGTCGCAATACTTATCAATTTTATCATGATACGCTCCATCAGGTTGTTTCGCATAAGCTTGGTTTAGAAAATCGGCTACGTCAGGCTTTACAGGAAAATCAGTTTATGCTTCAATATCAGCCGCAGTTCTCGATTGATACAGGAAAGATTGTCGGTATGGAAGCTTTGGTGCGTTGGCAAAGTCCTGATTACGGTCTAATTTCACCAGCGGAGTTTATTCCCTTAGCGGAAGAAACGGGCTTGATTGTACCTTTAGGCAAGTGGATTCTCTATGAAGCCTGCCGCCAGAATCGAATATGGCAAGATGCCGGTTATGATAAACTGCCTGTAGCTGTGAATATTTCACCAATTCAATTTCGTGATCCCAATTTTATTAACACAGTAAGAGATACTTTATTTCTTACGGGGCTTGAAGGCCGCTGGTTGGAAATTGAATTTACGGAAGGCCTGACAATGGATAAAAGTGAGCTCGTCTTATCTCATATGAAGGCGCTTCATAACATGGGCGTGGCCATGTCGATTGATGATTTTGGCACAGGCTACTCTTCGCTAAGCTATCTAAAATCTTTCCCAATTCAATCCTTAAAGATTGACCGTAGTTTTGTGGAAGGCATGACGTTAGATCAAAGTGACGCAGCCATTATTAACGCAATTATTGCTATGGGAAAAAGCTTAAATCTGTCGCTAGTTGCAGAAGGGATTGAGACAGAAGAACAGCTTGATCTGCTTAGAGGACAGCAGTGTCAAAAGGCGCAGGGGTTTTTATTTAGCAAACCCTTATCACCGCGAGACTTTGAAAAGTTTATTTTGCAAGGACTTTCCCAATAAGCAAACTGTACTTGTTAGACGCCGGAGTTTTTCTCCGGCGTCTTTTTAAAAGATTTTTTTTGTTAAAAGGATTCTATCGGTTTATTCGAGAATTATATTCATTTAGGCAAATTTTCATTTGAATATAGGAATAAGTGAAGGTTGTTTTATGGTAAAAGGGAAAAAAGTTTGGTGCTTAACTAGGACTGACGACGCTCTTTGCGATCGTTTAGCGCAAGAATTTAATATTACAAAAACAGTCAGCCGCCTGCTTGTCAGCCGCGGTTATCAGAGTGCTGATGAGATCAGGCGGTTTTTATTTGATAATGAGGCGCAGCTCTTTGATCCTTATCTGTTAAATGATATGGAAAAAGTCGTGATGCGTCTTTCTCATGCAAAGCAAATGAATGAGCCTGTTTGCATTTATGGTGACTATGATGTTGACGGAATTACGGCTGCATCATTGTTGTTAAAAGTGCTGCGTCAAAGCGGCCTAACGGCAGAAGTCTATATTCCTGACAGAAAAAGCGAAGGCTATGGTTTGCATAGTGAGGCCTTGCAACGAATTTATGAACAAGGCTATCGTCTGCTCATTACGGTTGATTGCGGCATTAGCGCACACCAGGAAGTGGCTGCTACTCCTGCTGATTTTGATATTGTGATTACAGATCACCATGAGCCTAGTGAAACATTGCCACCTGCGTTTGCGATACTAAATCCCAAACGACGTGATTCAACGTATCCAGAGAAGATTCTTTCGGGCGTTGGTGTGGTTTTTAAGCTTTGTCAGGCTTTGTGGCCGCGTCTGCTGCCGGAGAGAGAACCTAGTGAACTGTTTCGATATTGCGACTTAGTAGCTCTAGGAACGGTGGCTGACATTGTACCGCTCACTGGCGAGAATCGGATTTTAGTAAAACGGGGACTGCAGCAGATTCGTGAAGCGCCCTCTTTAGGGATACAGGCTCTTTTGGCAGTTAGCCAAACAAAAGGTGATATTGATGCAGGAACGATCGGATTCCGTCTAGCACCTCGCTTAAATGCTGGCGGACGAATGGCTCACGCCGCCCAGGGCGTTGTTTTGCTTACAAGTGAAATCGAAGCTGAGACGACGAAAATTGCCGCCGAGTTAGATGCCGAAAATCGTTATCGACAAGCAGTGGAAAAGGAAATTTTGATTGAGGCTGAAGCAATTATTGCGCGATGGGATATAGAACAGGAAAAAGTTCTTGTTGTTGCTGGTGAAGGCTGGCACCCTGGCGTGATCGGCATCGTAGCTTCTCGCCTCGTAGAGCGCTACTGGCGCCCTGTTATTGTGATTTCTTTGCAGGACGGCATTGGTAAAGGATCTTGCCGTAGTATTCCGTCCTTCAATATGTATGAGGCACTCCAGTCTCTGTCATCAGGGACCTTGATTCAGTTTGGCGGCCATCATCAAGCGGCTGGGCTTACTGTTTTGGCTGAACAAATTTCGACGTTACGAACTGAACTGCAAGACTATGCCAGTAAAACCTTAACACCGAAAGATTATGAGCCAATTTTGACACTGGATGTTGCCGTGGAACTAGCTCATATAGATGAAGCCTTTTTAGGACAATTAGCCTTACTAGCGCCTTATGGCGAAGGGAATAGACAGCCGCGCTTTCTTTGCAGAAACGTTAAAATAGAAGAGATTCGCGCAATGGGGAAAGCAAAAGACCATCTTCGTCTGGTTATTTCCCAGGAAAAAGTTTTTAAAACAGTCATCGCTTTTGGTTGTGGCGAGTGGGCCTCAATGCTTTCTTTAGGAGAAACGGTTGATTTAGCTTTTTACCCTGAATATAATGAGTTTAATGGCAAAATTTCGATTCAATTGAAAGCTTATGATATAAAAAGTGCGCCTAAGGATGAATTAGCGGCTTTATACTGCTGTGATCAAGAGGCGGACAAAGGCTGGTCTGGTTGTATTGATGCTGATTTTTTCTATACCAAAATAGTTGGCGTTACCTTTGAAAACCGGCAAGAGCGAATTCACTCGCTGCAAGAAGGCGAGGCGCTTGTTCTACTCAGAGAACCGACGAATCCGTATGATGCGAATGCCATTCAGGTACAGACGGAGCAAAAAGAGGTTCTAGGCTATTTGAATGCCGCTTTGGCCGCTGTTCTCGCTCCGTTCATGTCAGCCATTTCATACGAGGCACAGGTAGCTTCCATAAGTGGCAAAGACCAAAAAAATTGGGGAGTAAATATAGCGGTTTGGTCGAAACGATCAGGACAGTCGCTTCCAGCTTTAACGAAGCTTAAGCCCAAAGACATCGATGAAAGTATTAGGCAGTTGCTGTTAGGTGAACGTCACTATCGTCCTAGTCAGCAGCAAACACTTGATTTATTAAAGCAGGGACGTAGTTGTTTGACTATTATGGGGACAGGCCGAGGAAAATCGGCTATTTTTCAATCTTTTGCCGCTCAAATAGCGATGCGCCATAATCAGATGACAATTGTTTTGTATCCCTTGCGAGCACTAGTGAATGATCAGTTTCTTTTAACACAGGCCAAATTCAGTCAACTCGGGCTTACTGTATGTCGCGGAACTGGCGCTCTAGCCGCTCAAGAAAAAGCCGAACTGCTTAAGGCTTTGGACGATGGTCTCGTAGATGTTTTGTTAGCAACACCGGAGTTTGTGGCGGCTCATTTGACCTTATTGCAAAAACAAAAAGATAGAATTGCCTTTTTGGTTATTGATGAATGTCATCATATGGTGCTAAGCGGGAAAAAAATGCGTCCCGTTTATCAACGCATTGCCGAGTTACGCAATCGCTTAGGTAAGCCGCTAACGCTTGCAGTTACAGCTACGGCTGACGATACTGTCGCTAAAACAGTTTCGCAAGAGCTAGAACTTGAGGCTCAGGTGATTGACCCGGCGGTGCGAGAAAATTTACAGCTTTTAGATAGAAGAAGTTTCGGTGATAAACTATCCTATAGCAAAGCTATTGTGGGGACTGGTGAAAAAACTTTAATCTATGTGAATAGTCGCAGTCAAGCGCTTAATTTAGCGAATGATCTTAGACGCGCTTTTCCTTTACTCGAAGATCAAATTGGCTATTATCATGGCGGTATATCGCTCTTGTGGCGCAATAAAGTGGAAGAATGGTTTCGTGGCGATAAACTGACTACTGTTGTTGCGACAAGCGCTTTCGGCGAAGGAATTGATATTCCCGATATTCGTCATGTTATTTTATACCATGCGCCGTTTCATCTTACTGCATTTAATCAACAATGCGGTCGAGGCGGTCGCGACGGTAAGCTAGCTGAAATTCATTTGCTGTTTGGTGATAAAGATATTTCTTTGAATCGACTATTGTTGGAAGCTGAGGCGCCAAGCCGCAATATGGTTGCTTGGGTATATCAGGCATTGCGCCGTTTAGCCGACGAGAAAGGCGCTTTAAGTTCTTTAAATCAGGAAATTGCCGAGTATATCGAACATTTCTTTGGTCATAAAATAAACGATAATGCTGTCGGCGGCTCGATTAGGATTCTTGAGGAGCTTAGCTTACTGCAGCGTGAAAAAAAAGGCCGGACGCGGCTTCTTACTTTGGCGCCGACACCTGCCAACAAGCTTGACATTGGCCAATCGCCTTATTATAGTGAAGGGTTACGGGAAAAAGAACTCTTTGAACAATTTGCTGCCTATATTATGACTGAGCCGATCGAAACACTGTTAGGACGCATCAATCAGCCAATTTATCCAACTGATTATAAAAATGATAATAAAGGGGTTTTCGTGAATGAATTTTAAAGAAACAATCCGTGTAATTGAAAATTTTCCCGAGCCAGGAATTAGTTTTAAAGATATTACAACACTACTGCAAAAAGGGCCGGCTTTTCATGACGCCATTGCGACAATTGCTGAGCATTTTGCTAGTGAACAGATTGATCTTGTCGTTGGTCCGGAAGCCAGAGGCTTTGTGATTGGAGCGCCTGTAGCTTATGCCTTGAAGGCTGGATTTATACCAGTTCGTAAACCAGGTAAGCTGCCAGCACCGACTTTGAAATTTTCTTATGATCTTGAATATGGCAAAGATTGCTTGGAAATTCATCAAGATGCTGTACAAAAAGGTCAGAGAGTGATTATTATAGACGATCTTTTGGCGACAGGCGGTACAACCTTAGCTACAATTGATTTGATTGAGAAACTAGGTGGCATTGTCGTTGGAATTGGTTACTTAATTGAACTGCAAGAGCTTAAAGGACGAGAAAAATTAGGTAATTATCCAATATTTACTTTGATTCAATACTAATAAGCGAAGGGGGGCGCTGAGCCATGGGTGGAGATAAGAACACTCAAATTGACGAACTGTTAAAACAAATTTTAGCGAATCAGCCGGACTCACAAAAGCCCCTGATTGAAAAAGCCTTTCATGTGGCAGTGACAGCTCATACGGGGCAGAAGCGGGCTTCTGGCGAAGAATATATTATTCACCCCCTTGGCGTTGCTAAAATACTAGCGGAATTGCAAATTGATGCGGTTACAATCAGTGCCTCTTTGCTGCATGACGTAGTAGAAGATACAGCCATCACCTTAGCGGAAATTGAAAAGGATTTTGGCCGTGAAGTGGCTTTTCTTGTTGATGGTGTTACGAAGCTAAGCCGGATGGAGTATAAATCAAAAGAAGAGCAGCAACTTGAAAACTATCGCAAGATGTTTTTAGCCATGGCAAAAGATATACGGGTCGTGCTGATTAAGCTGGCTGACCGGCTTCATAATATGAGAACATTGAAACATGTGCCGCCAGAAAAACAGCAGCGAATTGCCAGTGAGACTATGGAGATTTTTGCTCCCTTGGCTCATCGACTAGGCATGTCGAATGTGAAATGGGAATTGGAAGATTTAGCTTTTCGTTATTTGGAAGAAGAAAAGTATTATGAGCTTGTCGAGAAAGTTAAGCAAAAACGGCAGGAACGGGAAGCTTTTATCAACGAAGCCGTTGAAATTTTAAAACAACGTCTTGACTCAGTGGGAATAAAAGGCGAGATTCAAGGAAGGCCAAAACATTTTTACAGTATCTATAAAAAAATGCAAAAAAGTCATAAAGATTTAAGCGAAATCTATGATTTGTCGGCTATCCGTATTCTCGTTGATACAGTAAAAGATTGTTATGGTGCACTGGGGATGGTGCACACACTTTGGAAGCCGCTGCCTAATCGCTTTAAAGATTATATTGCTATGCCGAAAAGCAATATGTATCAGTCGCTTCATACAACCGTTATTGGCGTTAAAGGACAGCCGCTGGAAATTCAAATTCGTACCGCCGAAATGCATCGTACCTCGGAATATGGTATTGCGGCTCATTGGCGTTATAAAGAAGGCGGTAAAAATGGCAGCAAGGATTTCGACCAGAAACTGTCCTGGTTGCGTCAGCTTTTAGAGTGGCAGCAAGAAATTCGCGATCCCCGTGAATTTGTGGAAACCTTGAAACTAGATGTTTTTGCTGATGAGGTTTTTGTTTTTACGCCTAAAGGTGATGTGGTTGATTTGCCAGCTGGATCTGTTCCGATTGATTTTGCCTATCGAATTCACACGGATGTAGGACATCGCTGTACTGGAGCGCGCGTAAATGGCAAAATTGTTCCGCTGGAATATACGTTAAGCAATGGGGATATTGTAGAGATCATTACGACGAAGCAGGGAAATGGTCCTAGCCGTGATTGGCTCAATATTGTCGGCGCTTCGGAAACGCGTAATAAAATTCGTCAGTGGTTTAAAAAAGAAAAACGCGAAGAAAATGTTGCTAAAGGTCGCGAGTTATTAGAAAAAGAAATTAAAAAATTAGGTTATGATGTGAAGGTTCTTGGCAAAAATGAACGAATTTTTGAAGTTGCCAAGAAAATGAATCTGGGAAGTGAAGATGAACTCTTAGCATCCTTGGGATATGGCGGTCATACGGTTCATGCGATTATGACCAAGCTTGTAGAAATTTATAAAAAAGAGCAAAAACAGTCCAGTCCGCCTGATATGAAACAAATGCTTGCTGAGCTCAAGCCAAAACGGCCGAAGAACAAAAGCAGTCACGGTGTGCTGGTTAAAGGCGAGTCTGGTCTTTTAGTAAGATTGGCTCGTTGCTGCAACCCTGTGCCTGGTGATGCAATAGTTGGTTTTATTACTCGCGGTCGCGGTGTTTCGGTTCATCGCGCCGACTGTATCAATATTTTGCATAATCGGGAAGAATATGAAAGAGTCATTGAAGTAGACTGGGATGTAAGTGGCGACCAAGTATATCCTGTGACGGTTGAGGTGACAGGATCGGATCGTCCCGGGTTGTTATCAGATATTATTATTCTATCAGCCGAAAACAAACTAAATATTAGTACAGTCAATGCCAGAGTACAAAATAATAAAGTGGCTGTAATTACTTTATCCTTTAATTTGAAAAATGTAAGTCAACTAGAATTAATTATGACCAAAATTCGTCGGGTGAAAGATGTTTATTCGGTGCATCGGCCTACCCAGGGGGCGGGAGGAAGCGCATGAGAGCGGTTGTACAACTTGTTGATCAAGCAAAAGTAGATGTAGCAGGCGAAACGGTTGGCCAAATTGCGCAAGGGTTGCTATTGTTTTTGGGCGTTACGGCTGACGATACGCCGGAAGATGCGCTTTATTTAACAGAAAAAGTATTGAATCTGCGTATTTTTCCTGACGAAGCAGGCAAGATGAATTTATCACTCCTGGATATAAGCGGTGAGCTCCTAGTCGTATCGCAGTTTACGCTTTACGGTGACTGTCGTAAAGGACGACGTCCTAGTTTTGATAAGGCGGCGGCGCCGCTCTTGGCGAATGAACTTTATGAGCATTTTATTTCTCTGTGCCGTGAACGAGGCGTAGTTGTTGCTACTGGCGTGTTTCAAGCTGAAATGCAGGTGAGTTTGCTCAATCATGGACCAGTTACGCTACTTCTGGATAGTAAAAAAACATTTTAAGAGAGGTGCTGGCGTTGAAAATTGTTAAATTAGAAGTAGGAAATCTTGGAACGAATTGTTTTATTGTCTATGATGAAACATCGCGGTTAGCGGCAGTCGTTGATCCCGGCGGTAGCGCTGATGAAATCTTACGGTTCATTGCGCGTGAATCACTGCAGGTAGAAAAGATTCTTTTGACTCATGGTCATGCCGATCATATTATGGCTGTCGACAAAGTGAAGGCAGCTACAGGTGCGAAGCTTTATGTTCATGAAGCCGATGCTCCCATGCTTGCTAGCGCTTCGCTGAATTTATCCGGCTTTATGGGGCAAGGTTTCACTGTGAGTGAACCTGATTTTTTCTTGCGAGATGGTGAAACGGTTTCGGTTGGATCTATTGTATTTCAGGTACTGCATACTCCTGGTCATACGCCAGGCGGTGTTTGTTTTGTGGCTGAGGAAATTGCCATTTGTGGTGATACGCTGTTTGCGGAATCAATCGGCCGAACTGATTTTCCCGGCGGATCCTATAAGCAGTTGATTGAAAGCATTAAAACGAAACTACTTTGTTTGCCGGATCAGTATAAAGTATTGCCTGGCCATGGGCCTGATACGACAATTGGTTGGGAGCGAGAAAGAAATCCATTTATTCAATAGGGAGGCCTTCGCATGTCTGTATCAAGGCTAGACCTAGTCCGCAGTTTATTTTTATTCGTTTTGCTTTATGTGTTTTATGAAGCGTCAGACGTACTGTGGCCGCTGTTGCTTGCCTTTGTATTTTCGTTTATTTTGAATCCCTTAGTAAATTTTCTTTGCCATAAAGTCTTCTTCGAGCGGTTTCTCTTGCCGCGGGCGGTGGCGGTAGTTATCGTTATGATTGCTGCTTTTACGCTGGTAGGCGGCGTTATGTCTGTCATTTTCCTACCGTTCGTTGATGAATTCAATAAGTTTATGGTGAATTTACCGACTATTGTTGATAAATTTCATATTCTATCGCTAGCGATTGGCGAAAAGGCTAACACGATTGAACTTCCTAGCAATATTCGTTCCATTTTGGATCAAGGTATGTCTAGTGTAACATCCTTTTCCATTGATTTTGTAAAACGGATGGCTATGGCCTTTTTTAGCGTGGCATCGCGGGCAATTGCTCTCGTTGTAACACCTGTTCTCATTTATTATTTTTTAAAAGATGGTCAAAAAATGAAAGAGGATTTCATTCAATTTTTTTCTTTGAGCCATCAAGCGAAGACGCGAGCAATTTTAGAAGAAATGGCTCTCACTATGAGCGCTTATTTACGGGGGCAGCTGTTGATTAGTCTCATTATGGGGCTGATGGTTTTTTGTGGGCTTTTTTTTCTAAAAGTTGATTATCCCATGGTGATTGCTTTGCTGGCTTTTCTTACGGAGACGGTTCCCATTATCGGACCGATTCTCGGAGCGATACCAGCTTTGGCGCTTGCTTATCTAACAGCGCCAGAACTAGCCGCCAAAGTTTTAGTGTTTTATATTATCGTCCATCAAATTGATAATCATATTATTGTGCCAAATATTATGGGTCACACGATTGCGCTGCATCCGGTAATTGTGATTATGAGCGTGATTATTGGCGGGCAAATGTTTGGAATTGTAGGAATGATGCTGGCTGTTCCTGTGGCCGCATTGCTTCGCGTATTTATTAAGCATTTACATATTGTGGGGTGAGGCCATGACAATGACAATGGCAGAAATCAAACAAAAATTATATGACAATCACAGCAAGTTAACACCGCAGCGCAAGATTATTCTACAGGCTTTTCTTGATCATCCTGAAGAACATTTAAGCGCCGAAGATGTGCATCAAATTGTGAAGCCTCAGGCAGCTGAACTGGGGGTTGCCACAGTTTATCGTACTTTAGAACTTCTTAGTGAGATTAAGGTATTAAAGAAAATGGAGTTTGGCGATGGGCGCAATCGTTATGAAATTCAAAAAGATGATGAGCCCCATCATCATCATCATTTGATCTGTCTTTCTTGCGGTAAAGTAAAAGAATTTGAAGATGATCTGCTGGAATCACTGGAAACAGCGATTGCGAGAAAAAGCAATTTTACGATTGTGGATCATCAATTGAAATTTTACGGCTATTGTCAGGAGTGTACTAAAAAGTGACAACTTATTTTCTGTCCGATTCTTCGCCGGGTGCTCAGGCAACGCAAGAGGTTATGGCGCTTTTCGGTTTCTACCCGGTTGAAGAAAGTGCAGCTGATCTAATCATTGCGCATCAAATCAAAGACGGAGTGATACCGGAAATTACTACAGTTCTTATTGGCTATAAAAACGGCGAGCGGCGGCAAGAATCTTGTCAGGAATCCGGCGAGATCGTAGGAAGCCGTAAGGGAGTAGAGCGAGCGATTCGTCTTTGTGTATATCGTCTGCTTACCAACTGGACAGGGCAAGATCCTTCTCCTTGGGGAATCTTGCGTGGTGTTCGGCCGACTAAAATTGTTCGTTTGCTTGCTAGTGCCGGTCATAATTTTGCTGAAATTCAAGCTATATTAGAACAACGTTTTCACGTACACAGCAGCGAAGCTGCTTTAGTTACAGAAATTGCTTTTCGGCAGCAGCCAATTCTTCAGGAAAATAATTCCCGTAAAATAAGCCTATACCTTGGAATTCCGTTCTGCCCGTCGCGTTGTTTTTATTGTTCTTTTCCTGGCAGCGTTCTGCCAGAATCGGCAAAAGTAAAAACTTTCCTGCAAGCGCTTCAGGCCGATATGGATGATGCAGCAGAAGTGATTGATCGGTATCAATTAGAAGTAGATACGATTTACCTCGGCGGCGGTACGCCGACGAGCCTTGCTGCAAGTGATTTAGGCGCTTTGCTTACGAGAATTTCTGATCGCTTCATGCAAAAAGACACGCGAGAATTTACGGTAGAAGCAGGACGTCCTGATTCACTTGATGCAGCGAAAATTGCCGCCATCGCTTGTACTAAGGTCACTCGTGTCAGTGTGAATCCGCAGACTATGCAGGAAAAAACTTTAAAACGGATTGGACGAAATCATACAGTTCAGGCTATAATAGACATATTCATGAAATTTCGTCAGACAAGCTGTCTGATCAATATGGATCTGATTGCCGGCTTGCCAGGTGAATCGGTTGCTGATATGGAAAATACGCTGGAACAAATCATGGCGCTTGCTCCGGATAATCTCACTGTACACACATTAGCAGTGAAGAAGGGCGCTTTGCTCAAAGAGCGCCTAGACGCAGATGAGCAGGCGGTGCGGGCAGCTCTGCCTGATGACACTGTAGTAAGAGCGCAAGTGGCAAAAGCCGCACAAACCGCGGCAAAGCTGGGCATGGTTCCTTATTATCTATATAGGCAGAAATATATGGCGGCGCAGCTTCATAACGTGGGCTATGCGAAAGAAAACGCCTTTTGTCGTTATAATATACAAATGATGGAGCAGCAGCAGACCATTATTGGAATTGGACCAGGCGCGGCGACGAAGGCGGTGGAAAGAGAAACTTTTCGCCTGAATAGTTTTTATCATCCCAAAGATGTGAGAACTTATGAGCAGTCTTTGCCTATGTATTTGACAAAGCGGCGGCAGCTGTTAGACGATTTATATGAGGGCAGGCTATTCGCTGGATCAAAGGGGGAACCATCATGTTGACAACAAGGCCGCGAGGCACCAATGACATTTTGCCAGGCACCAGTGCCAATTGGCAGTATGTAGAAGAAATAGCTAGAGCGATCTGTCATAGTTTTGGCTATAAGGAGCTGCGTACGCCGATTTTTGAACATACGGAGCTCTTTTTGCGGGGCATTGGTGAGACCACGGATGTTGTTTCGAAAGAAATGTATACTTTTATTGACAGGGGCGACAGAAGCATTACGCTGCGACCGGAAAATACGGCGGCGGCTGTGCGTTCTTATTTAGAAAACAAACTTTATGCGGAAACCGTACCAAGTAAACTTTTTTATATTGGTCCCATGTTTCGTTATGATCGACCGCAGGCCGGACGACTGCGGCAGTTTCATCAGTTTGGTATTGAGGCAATTGGCGCGGCAGGTCCGCTCGTTGATGCTGAAATTATTGCCTTGGCGGTACAATTTTTCCGTAGGCTAGGACTGGATGATCTGTCTTTGTATATTAATTCTGTAGGTTGCCCTGAGTGTCGTCCGCGTTACAAAGAAAAGCTGCAGGAATTTTTACGGGATAAAGTAGCTGATTTGTGTGAAGATTGCCAAAGTCGATTCGAACGCAATCCCTTGCGAATTTTAGATTGCAAAAACGCCAAATGCGCTGCTCTGTCGCAGGGAGCGCCAGAAGTGGCTGACTGTCTTTGCGACAGCTGCCATGATCATTTTGAGGGTTTAAAAGCGTTCTTAGATAGTGCTGGTATTGCTTATACTTTAAATCCGCGTTTAGTGCGGGGGCTTGATTATTACACGAAGACGGCGTTTGAAATTCAGTATGCTCCGCTTGGCGCACAGAGCGCAGTTTGCGGCGGCGGTCGTTATGACGGTCTTGTGGCAGAATGCGGCGGCGAATCGACGCCTGGTATTGGCTTAGCGATCGGTTTGGAACGTGTGCTGTTAGCTTTAGAAAAGCAGCAGCTTTTGCCAGGCCAAACTGAAAAAGTGGATGTCTATGTCGTTGCTTTAGGGACGGCGGCGCAGCAAAGCGCTTTTAAATTGGCTTTAGAATTGCGTGCTGCCGGTCTTTCTGTAGAAATTGATACGATGAATCGCAGTATGAAGGCGCAAATGAAGCAGGCTAATAAATTTGCTGCTTCCTATGTTGTAATTCTTGGTGAGGATGAATTAAAATCAGGCCAAGCTGTGCTTCGTAATATGCAGTCAAGCGAGCAAAAGCAAATTGCAATAAATGAAGCTTGTCAATTGATTCAAGCTGAGATGGAGGAATAAAAATGGATACATTACAGGGTTTAAAACGCAGTCATGCCTGTACGCAGGTCACGAAAGCTGATGAAGGCAAAGAAGTCGTATTATGCGGCTGGGTGTCGCGTCGCCGCGACCATGGCGGCTTGATTTTTGTAGATTTACGTGATCGTTCCGGCATTGTTCAGGTCGTTTTTTCGCCGGATCATAACCAAGAAGCTTTTACGAAAGCAGAAACGGTTCGTAATGAATATGTTCTTGCTGTGCGTGGCGTAGTTCGTTTGCGTGACGATGCTACAGTCAATACAAATTTGGCGACAGGTGCAGTCGAAGTGTATGGCGAGGAACTGCGTATTTTGAATGCTGCAGCTACACCGCCTTTTTATATTCAAGATCAAATCGATGTCGATGAAAATCTTCGTCTCAAATATCGCTATCTTGATTTGCGTCGTCCGGAAATGCAAAAAAATCTCATGCTCCGTCACCGTGTGACGAAAAGTATGCGCGATTTTTTTGATGCGAAAGATTTTGTGGAAATTGAAACTCCGATGCTGGCTAAAAGTACGCCTGAAGGCGCTCGTGATTATCTTGTGCCAAGTCGTGTTAATCCAGGAAAATTCTATGCGTTGCCACAGTCCCCTCAGACTTTCAAGCAACTTTTAATGGTTGCTGGTATGGAACGGTATTTTCAGATTGTCCGTTGTTTCCGCGACGAAGATCTTCGTGCCGACAGACAGCCTGAATTTACGCAGCTTGATATTGAAATGTCTTTTATTGATCGTGATGAAATTTTGGCAATTATGGAAGAAATGGTTGCAAAACTCTTTAAAGAAGCGATTGGCGCTGACGTTGCCTATCCTTTTGCCCGCTTGACCTATGAAGAGGCCATGAATCGTTATGGCAGCGATAAGCCTGATACACGCTTCGGCATGGAGCTTGTCGATCTGTCCGAAACGATCAAGGGATCTAATTTCAAGGTTTTTGAAAATATTTTGGCTGATGGCGGCCAAGTGAAAGCGATTACCGTAAAAGGCCATGCCGCAATCCCGCGTCGTGAACTCGACGGTCTCGTAGACTATGTAGCAATTTATGGCGCCAAGGGACTTGCTTGGATGTGCTGTAATGAAGACGGTATAAAATCACCAATTGCTAAGTTCTTCTCAGAAGAGATGCTTGCGGCCATTCAACAAACCGCTCAAGCTGAAACTGGCGATTTGATTCTTTTTGTAGCAGATAAACCGGCTGTTGTTGCGGCCGCTCTAGGCCAATTGCGTCTGGAAATGGCTCGCCGTCTTGACCTGATTGATCCGAATAAACTCAATTTCCTTTGGGTTGTTGATTTCCCGATGTTTGAATATGATGAAGAAGAAAAACGTTATGTAGCGATGCATCATCCATTCACTTCGCCGCGGGATGAAGATATTCAATATTTGACGACAGATCCTAGTAAAGTGAAAGCAAAAGCTTATGATATGGTTTTAAATGGCACGGAAATCGGCGGCGGCAGTATTCGTATTTATAACCGCGATTTACAAGAAAAAACCTTTGAAGCGATCGGCTTTACCAAAGAAGCTGCCTATGATAAATTCGGCTTCCTCCTTGACGCTTTCGAATATGGCACACCGCCCCATGGTGGTATTGCTTTTGGTTTGGATCGTCTTGTTATGATTATGGCCAAACGAGCTTCCATTCGTGATGTTATTGCTTTCCCCAAAACGCAAAGTGCCATTGATCCAATGACACAAGCGCCGTCAGAAGTTGCTGAAAAACAATTAAAAGAGCTTTCCATTCGTACGAGCGTACTGAAAAAGAAAGCTACGCCGCAGGAATAAACTTCCACGGCGGTAAGCTTGCAATTTGCTGTAGATTCTGATAATATTAAGACAATGTAACAATAAAGTTTCCTGCTGTGTGCGTTTGTTGCTGGTGTTTTGAGCCAACACAGTTACATTGGGAATTGCGCTCTTGCTGCAGCGTAGATGCCTTGCTTGCAAGGACCTATCAACCAGAAAGGCCTTTACCCACCTGCCTAGGGCAGGTTCAAAACATTGGTTATACGGCACAGCGGGGTAAAAAGCAACCTCTTTATGGTGATTTATCACCACAAAGAGGTTGCTTTTATTTGTCTTCGATTGACGTTATGTGGAAATTCATGTAAACTTAAGGTGAGTAATTAGAAAATTTGTATTTTACTGAATAGACCTAGCGATGGAGAAAAGAGGTAGAAGCGAATGTTGAAAATGAATAGTATTAAGGCTAAGCTTTCTCTAGTCATGTTGCTCATTATGATTGTCTCTCTTTGTACTTTAGGCGGAATTAATTATTGGAATGCCCGTAAGATCGTGATTGAAGATGCCGAAAGTAATTTACAGACTTTGGCTCTGAATTATTCGGACAAGCTGGGGTTCTGGGTGGAAAAACGTAAAGCTGAAATGACGATGCTGGCGAATAGCCCAATTCTTGTAGCAGGCAATAAAGAAGAAATTATTCGCTATATGCAAAGTGAAAGCAAGCGCAATCCTGCTTACTCCCGGTTTCTAGTAGCCGATCTAAATGGGAATACTTATTATAGCAATGGGGCTGTGGCCAATATTGGCGATCGGGATTATTTTAAACAGTCAAAGGCAGGAAAGACCGTAATTTCTGATCCTGTTGTTTCGAAAGTAGATGGTAAGCTAGTGGCTGTTGTCAGCACTCCGATTATGAAAAATGGTGCTGTTGTGGCTGTTATGGGCGGTACGCTTTCAATGGATGAAGTTTCAGCGATTATTACAGCGATTAAAGTAGGCGATTCCGGCTATGCCTACTTAAAGCAAAACGACGGATTTACTATAGCTCATCCTGATCCGAATACCATATTGAAAAATAATCCGTTGACAGAGGCTGGCACTGATCCATCCTTAAAAGCAATGACCGAAAAAATGGTGCGTGGAGAAACCGGGCTTGATCAATATGTTTATAAAGGCGAGAAAAAATATGTTGCTTATGCGCCTGTACCAGAAACAACTTGGAGTTTAGCTGTGAATGCTCCTGTCAGTGAGGTTACGGGAAAAGTTATTTCGCTCATGTGGACATCGCTGTTTATTGTTCTGCTTTGTTTAGTTATAGTAGCTGTTTTAGTTCATTTATTTGCTAAAAAAGTGGCAGCGCCGATTGAATCTTTAACTGGTTTTGCCCAATCCATTGCGCAAGGCGATTTGACAAAAAACGATTTAGCCGTACAGTCTGATGATGAAATTGGTCGGCTTGGTCTTTCTTTTCAGGCTATGGCGCAGAATCTGCGGCATTTGATCAAGCAGGTCAGTGGATCGGCCGAGCAAGTATCGCTTTCGGCGCAAGACTTAACTACGAGCTCAGAGCAGTCGGCCGCAGCCGTAAATCAAGTAGCAACGTCGATTTCCGATGTTGCACAAGGGGCGCAGCATCAGCTTATGGCAGTGGCTAAAGCAATGAATGCGGTTGAAAAAATGTCTGGTGGTATTGATGTTATCGCAAGTGATGCGGGAAATGTAGCCGAGGAAGCGTTGCGTACGGCCTCCATGGCTAAAGAAGGCAGCTCTTCTGCCGAAAAGGCTATCATGCAGATGAACAAAATCGAACAGATTGTGGCTGCGTTGGCAGAAGTCATTGATAAGTTGGGAAGTAACTCCAAAGTTATCGGTCAAATTGTTGATACGATTTCCGGGATAGCCGGACAAACGAACTTACTAGCGCTCAATGCCGCCATTGAAGCGGCTCGAGCTGGCGATCAAGGCCGCGGTTTTGCCGTAGTTGCCGAAGAAGTTAGAAAACTGGCTGAGCAGTCGCAAGAATCGGCGAAACAAATTGCCGATCTGATCGGCGAAATTCAGCTTGATACAGATAAAGCTGTTGTCGCTATGCAGCAAGGAAGCGGCGAGGTTCGATTAGGTGCTGATTTAGTTGGCGCAAGCGGATCTGTATTTCAAAATATTGCCGAACAAATTGACCAATCGGCGAAACAGGCCGCTTCCATTTCGGAAACGATACAGGCTATGGCCAGTGGGAGTCGTGAGATTGTCGCTTCCGTGAAGGAAATTGATGAACTTAGTAAACTGGCTTCAGGCCGCGCTCAAACTGTTTCAGCGACTACGGAGGAACAATCAGCGTTTATGGAAGAAATTGCTGCCGCCAGTCAAAAATTAGTGACCATGTCAGGCGATTTAGAAGAAGCGGTTCGGAAATTCCGAGTTTAAAAGATCTTAACAAGCAAAAATCCCTGGACATTTGGTCCGGGGATTTTTTTGTAGGGGATGGGCTGTGTTTTTAGCAAGAATGCTTCGTGTAGCCATTTTTTCTTTATGCAATTACTATTCTTGCCAAAAGGTTACGTCAAGGGGATTACGGTCCACAAGTCGTTTATAACTATATTGCGGATAGCCTGCCATAATGGCGCCTGTAACAACTACGCCTGCAGGCAGGTGCAAGAGTGAGAGCAGAGGGGGGGATTCGGCGCTAGCGCAGGCTTCGAAAAAGCCGGCCCAACAACTGCCCAAGCCAAGCGTTGGCGCATAAAGTTCGGCATAGGCGAGTGAGAAGTGCGTGTTGTCACGACCACGAGCTGCATGAACTTTTTTAGCCATTGCAACAATTAGACAAGGGGCATTGCGCAAAATGACATCTTGTTTTGTAGTGCGATACGTTTTTACGGTTCCTTTAAAGTAAGATGCCCAGGCTGTATTTGCCGCAATTTCCTCTTCCATCCAGGTGATAACTGCTTCTGTGATTTGTGCTAGAACTTCTTTTTTATCAATGACAAGATAGGAAACGCCTTGCGCATTACTACCTGTTGGCGCTAAGCGGGCGGCATCAAGCAGTTCTAATAGTTGGCTTCTATCAACTTTTTTTTCTTGGTAACAGCGGATTGAGCGGCGGCTGCGTAAAAATTGCTTGGCAGTGGCTGCTGCTACGCTATGCGATTTCTCAATAAACGGCTGTTTTTCTAGCGGTGCATGACGGTGGTTTAACGCGCTAGTTGGGCAGACGGCGCTGCAGTGCCCGCAGGCGATGCAACGCCTGCTCACAGCGTGAGGGCCGTCTTCTTTCGTAACGGCAATAACCGACGTGGGACAGACAGCAGCGCAGGCGCCGCAACGAATACACTTTTCCTGGTCAATCGTAAACAATTTTAACATGATAAAATCCTTTCTTTGCAATACGTCTATAAAGAATGAAATGAGTAATTGCGTTTAAGTGATTTTTAAATTATATTATTTGATTTTATCAAGGTCAATTTATTTTTGTCAACAGAGGCTTTGCTCAACACTTGACAAAAAAGGTGAGAATTTATACCCTAATAGGTGAGAATGATTCTAAATTAGCCATAAAAGGGGAATCTTAGTTATGGGAGGAAATTCACATTTTTTACGCGGCGCTTCTTTGCCTCTCAGCCTCTTCTTATTGTGGCTTGTTGGTGATCAGCTGGCTTGGTGGCCCCTGTATGTTGTTCCCTCGCCTCAGGCTGTAGGCTCTGCTTTTTTTTCTTTGTGGGCGAGCGGCGATCTAATGAAGCATATTACGGTTAGTTTTTTTCGGGTTTTTGCTGGTTTTATGTTGGCTTTTACGGGAGCTATTTCTTTAGCTGTCTTACTGGCTTTGAAACCAATCTGGCGTTCTTATACGACGGCTTTGCTCGAATTTATCCGCCATGTCCCGCCACTGGCGGCGCTGCCTATGCTAATTTTGTGGTTTGGTATTGGCGAAATGCCGAAAATTCTTATTGTGATCCTGGCTACCTTTTTTCCAATTTTTTTAAATACGCTACAAGGCTTTTTACAATGTGATCCTAAGCTGCAAGAAGTGGGGAGAACCTATCAATTCAATGAGTGGGAGTGCTTTTACCATATTACTTTGCCAGCGGCTTTGCCAGCGATTTTACTAGGAATGCAGTTAGGACTGGGGTATAGCTGGCGCGCTTTAATCGGGGCGGAACTCATTGCGGCCTCGTCGGGAATCGGCTATTTAATTTTGGATGCAGAACAACTGGCTAGACCGGACATTGTCGTGATCGGCATTGTGACAATCGGCTTGATTGGGTCACTCATTGACTGGATTTTCTTTTATATAACAAGAAAGCTGATACCCTGGGCGCAAGGAGGCGAAAGCGACTATGGCCGACGTTAGGGCGCAAAATTTAACGAAAAGGTATTGTCTGGGTGAAACTGATTTTTGGGCCTTGCAGGAGGTGTCTTTTTTTCTGCCTGATCACAGCTTTACTGTAATTGTTGGCGAGAGTGGTTGTGGTAAAACCACCTTGCTTCGCTTGCTAGGTGGCTTGGAGGCAGCCACAGCAGGCACGATTCAATTATCAGGACAGGTGGCGGAAGTCAGCCAGGAAAAAGTTGGTCTTGTTTTTCAAGAACCTCGTCTTATGCCTTGGCTTACAGTACGGCAAAATATGGCGTTTCCTTTGGTAAAACGCTTAGAAAAAAATTTAATTACAGCAAGAGTGAATCATTATTTGCAAAAACTAGGACTAGAACGTTTTGCTGAGTCGCTGCCACGGCAGCTTTCCGGCGGCATGGCGCAGCGCGTGGCCCTTGGCCGAACACTATGCTATGATCCTGATATTATTTTACTAGATGAACCATTTGGGGCCTTAGACTATTTTACGAGGCAACGGCTGCAGCAGGATATGGTAGAACTTTTTTTAGAACAGCCGAAGACTATTGTATTTGTAACACACGATGTAGCCGAAGCCGTTACATTAGGCCAGAAAATCCTTGTTATGGCCCAAGGAAAGATCAAAGCCGAGATCGCTGTTCCTTTGCCCTATCAGCGCGATCCGCGGGCGATGGCCTTTTTTGCGAAACAAAATGAAGTATTAGAAGCCTTGCAAGGCTAAATAATTACGCTATGTATTTTCTATTACAGGGGGAGTTATTATGAAACGAAATAAGTTATTTTTGGCTGTAAGCGTCTGCTTACTTTCTTTTTCTTTATTGCTTGGAGGCTGCGCTAGTAAACAGCCTCAGGCAGCAAAACCGGAAGCAATTCACATTACCTACGTTAAAGCGCCGTTGAATGTTCCGTCCATTGTGGAAAAGAAACTAGGTTTGTTTGAAAAGGAGTTTGGTAAAGATTCAATTAAAGTGGATTTTCCTGAAATTACGGTAGGACCAAAACAAATTGAGGCACTGGCGGCTGGCTCAGTTGATTTTGCCCATTGTCTTGGCGGTACAACGGCTTTGATGGCCGCGGCTAATGGCGTGGATTTAAAAATCATTGGTATTTATAGCCGCGCGCCTAAAGCGTTCGTAATCCTTGTAAAAGATCCTTCGATCCAAACGATCGCCGATTTAAAAGGGAAAAAGGTAGCTGGACCGAAGGGGACGGTGTTGCATCAGCTGCTGTTGACTGCTTTAGCGAAGGAAAATCTTACCGCTCAAGATGTTTCTTTTGTACCGCTTGATATTCCTGGCAGTGTAGCGGCTTTACTTGGCGGCAATGTCGATGTGGCGCTGGCAGCAGGACCTGATGTATTAAAAGCGCAGCAAGCGGGAGCGAGAATCCTGACCAATGGCGACGGACTAGTAGAAGCAACGATTGTTACGGCGGTACGCGGCGAGTTTTTACGGCAGCATCCTGATCTGGTAAAACGGTTTATGCAGATTCATAAAGAAAGTCTGGCCTACTTGAAAAGCTCTGAAGACAAAGCGCTCCAGCTAACCGCTGAGGAAACGGGCCTGTCGCTTACAGCAGTGCAGCAGATGTATCCTTGGTATGACTTTGATCCATCCGTTAAAGCTTCCGACATAACGGAGCTGGAAAAAACGCAGGATTTTTTAATGAAAAATGGGATGATGACGAAGAAGGTAAATCTTGCTGATTTGATTGTCAGCGTAGAATAACCGAGGAGTAAACGGAAAGGCAGGGGGATTGTCGATGGATTTATTTGAGGCAAGCCACAGCGCCAGTTTAACGGCACCTTTGGCCGAGCGAATGCGGCCGCGGGATTTTGCCGAGTTTTTTGGGCAAGGCGATATCATTGGGCAAGGCAAGTTTTTGCGGCGGATGATTGAAAATGACAAAATGACATCGCTGATTTTATTCGGACCGCCAGGAACAGGCAAGACAACACTAGCTCGTTTGATTGCAAAAAAAACCGAAGCTTATTTTGAAAGCATGAATGCCGTTGCCTCTGGCGTTGCCGATTTAAGAAAGCTTGTGGAGCAAGCGAAAGATCGGCAAAAATACTATGGACAGGCAACCGTGTTGTTTATTGATGAAATTCATCGTTTTAATAAAAGTCAGCAAGATGCTTTGCTCCCCTATGTGGAGAACGGTACGGTTACACTGATTGGCGCGACAACCGAAAATCCTTACTTTGAAATTAATTCGCCCTTGTTATCGCGTACCCGCATCGTTAGACTTCAGTCGTTAGGTCAATCGGATATTATACAGATTTTAAAAGCGGCGCTACATGACAGCGAGCGGGGGATTGGCGCTTTAGCGCTCCAGTCTGATGAAGCAACGCTAGCGGCTTTAGCTGATTTTGCCGCAGGTGACGCTAGAGTTGCCCTAAATCTATTAGAACAGGCGTCAATGCTGCTGGAAGATAGCGCACAAAATACGATTACGTTAGATGTACTTGCTGCTGCCGCTGGCGTCCCTATGCAGCGCTATGATAAGAAAGGCGATTATCACTATGATGTAATTTCGGCCTTCATAAAAAGCATTCGCGGCAGCGATGTTGATGCGGCCCTGCATTATCTTGCCAGGATGCTTGAAAGCGGCGAAGATGTAAAGTTTATTGCTAGGCGGATTGTCATTGCTGCATCAGAAGATGTTGGTAACGCCGACCCGCAAGCCTTAATTTTGGCCATGTCCTGCGCCAGCGCCGTACAGTTTGTCGGTTTGCCTGAAGCCAGAATTATCTTATCACAGGCTGTCTGTTATTTAGCGACAGCGCCAAAAAGTAACGCCGCCTATGTGGCTATTGACCAAGCTTTGGCTGATGTAAGAAAGGAGCGTAATTTAGCTGTGCCGCTTCATTTACGCGACAGCCATTACAGCGGTGCGAAAAAAATGGGTCATGGTATTGATTACCAGTATCCCCATAATGATCCGTCAGGTTTTGTGGCGCAGCAGTATCTGCCAGACAAGCTGAAAGACCAGGTATATTATCGTCCAAGCGCACACGGATATGAAGGAAGGCTGAAAGACAGCGTCTGGTATAAAATGATTGCAAAAGATCCAAAATAGCGGGGGAATAAACCTTTTGACAGTCTGGGGCAGATTTGCTATATTATAATCAAGAATTCCTATAGGTTTACTAGGAATTCGCGGGAGAGATAAAAATGAAGATATCAACAAAAGGTAGATATGGCGTGACTGCTATGGTTGATCTAGCACTTCATTATGGCGATGGACCACAGGCTTTGAAAATGGTAGCACAGCGCCAAGGAATTTCAGAAAATTATCTGGAGCAGCTTATTAGTGTTTTACGAAAGAGCGGCTATGTAAAAAGCATTCGGGGTGCTCAAGGCGGTTATGTATTAACAAAGAGCCCGGAAGAGGTTTCTGTTGGCGATATTATTCGCTTAATGGAAGGACCGATTGCGCCAGTTGATTGTTTAATTTCTGACGATGGCTCCGGACAAAATGATTATTGCGAAAAGGCCGGTAATTGCGTAACTCAGGGCGTATGGGCCAAGGTAAGAGACAGTATTACGAATGTTCTTGACTCCATTAGCCTAGCCGACTTATGTCGCGATGAAAAACTTGAGGAGATGAAAAGTCGATGAAACGTATTTATTTTGATCATTCGGCAACAACGCCGGTAGATCCTGATGTAGCGAAACTGGCTTTCGAATATATGACGAAGGACTTTGGTAACCCGTCTAGCGTCCATTGGTTTGGTCGGGAAGCGAAAAAAGCGGTGGAAACAGGACGGGAACAGGTAGCCGCTTTGCTGAATGCTGAGCCGAATGAAATCTTTTTCACCAGCGGTGGTACGGAAAGCGATAATTTGGCATTGAAAGGTGTTGCTTTTGCCAATAAAAATAAAGGCAACCATATTATAACAACGCAGATTGAACATCATGCCATTTTGCATACGTGTGAGTATTTAGAAAAACACGGTTTTACCGTGACCTATCTGCCTGTCGACGAAAATGCCATGGTTCGGTTGGACGATTTAAAGGCGGCCATTACGGATCAGACGATACTCATTAGTATCATGTTTGCCAATAATGAGGTTGGCACGATTCAGCCTATTGCGGAAATAGGTCAAATTGCTAAAGAAAAAGGAATTTATTTTCATACGGATGCCGTGCAAGCTACAGGCAGCATCCCGATTGATGTAAAAGCCTTAAATATTGATCTTTTAAGTTTGTCAGGTCATAAACTTTATGGACCGAAAGGAATCGGTGCTCTCTATATTCGCCGTGGTGTGAAGATTCAATCGGTTCAACATGGTGGCGCTCATGAACGAAACATGCGAGCTGGTACGGAAAATGTGCCAGGTATAGCTGGTCTTGGTCTTGCCGCTGAAATTGCCAATCGTCACATGGCGGAAAAACAAGATTACTTGATACAGCTTAGAACAAGACTGATCGACGGCGTTATGGCTGCGATTCCTCATGTAAAGCTTAACGGACATCCGACGCAACGTCTTCCAGGCAATGTGAATTTGAGCTTTGCTTATATCGAAGGTGAATCGCTGCTGCTGAATCTCGACTTAAAGGGAATTGCTGCTTCCAGCGGTTCGGCCTGCACTTCAGGTTCGTTAGATCCTTCTCATGTGCTGTTGGCGATGGGGCTTAATCACGAAACGGCTCATGGTTCTTTACGAATCAGCCTTGGTCGTGAAAATACCATGGAAGATATTGAATATGCGCTGGAAGTATTACCGCCCATATTAGAGAGACTGCGTAGCATGTCGCCGCTCTACGAAAAATCTTCGCAACAAGCTGCGAATCCTTGTGCAGCTTGTCATAAACAATAGGAAGCAGAGGGCTTAAATATGTATACAGATAAAGTGATGGATCATTTTACGAATCCCCGCAATGTTGGCGAAATACCGGAAGCAGACGGCATTGGTGAAGTGGGCAATGCCAAATGTGGCGATATTATGCGGATTTATCTCAAAGTAGAAGATGATATTATTCAAGATGTGAAGTTTAAAACCTTTGGCTGTGGTGCCGCTATTGCGACAAGCAGTATGGTGACTGAAATGGTGAAAGGCAAGACGCTTGATGAGGCGCTTAAAATTTCTAATGATGCTGTAGCTGCTGCGCTTGATGGACTGCCGCCAGCAAAGATGCACTGTTCGAATTTGGCTGCTGATGCACTTCATGAAGCCATTAAAGATTATATTGAGAAAAAAGGAAAGTGATATCAGCCATGGCCCAAAAACCACGTGTGGTTGTAGCCATGAGCGGAGGGGTGGACAGTTCACTAACTGCCGCCCTTCTTTTGCAACAAGGCTATGACGTAATTGGTATGACAATGCAGATTTGGGAAAACGACGAACGGGAGGATAATCCTGACAGCCGTGGTTGTTGCTCTTTGACAGCTGTGGGCGACGCTCGCCGCGTAGCTGATAAGCTAGGTATTCCTTACTATGTCGTAAATTTCCGCGAGATGTTTCAAAAAACCGTTGTGGATTATTTTATTCGTGAATATGGCGATGGCAAAACGCCCAACCCTTGTATTGCCTGCAATCGTTACGTAAAATTCGAAGGTCTTTTACATAAAGCGCAAGAGGTGGGGGCGGAGTATTTAGCAACAGGTCATTATGCTCGGATCGCTTTCGATCAAGGACGGAATCGTTATGTATTGCAGAAAGGGATTGATACAAGCAAAGATCAGTCTTATGCGCTATATCACTTAAATCAGCACACATTAGCGCATTTTTTAATGCCCCTTGGCGAATATACGAAAGTGCAAACGCGAGAAATGGCACGAGAAATTGGTCTTGCTGTAGCTGATAAGCCTGACAGTCAAGAAATTTGTTTTGTGCCTGATGACGACTACAAACGCTTTCTAGAAGATCGGGCTCCAGGTTTACTTAAGCCAGGTAATTTTGTAAATCTACAAGGTGAAATTATTGGACGTCACCAAGGATTGCCGCTTTATACGGTAGGACAGCGCAAAGGACTAGGCATTGCTGCGGGTCGTCCCTTGTACGTAGTGGCGCTCGACTATGAACGCAATGAAGTAATCTTAGGAGAAAATCAAGATGTTTTTGCTAGTGCTTTTGTAGCGCATGATTTAAACTGGATTACTTTAGATCGGTTGGAAGCGCCTTTTTCTGCGCAAGTTAAAATTCGCTATGGGGCGAAAGAAAGCACGGCATTCATTGAACCCTTGGGCGAGGATAAAGTTCTTGTTACCTTTAAAGAACCACAGCGCGCGATTACGCCTGGTCAGTCAGCTGTTTTTTACGAACAAGACACCGTGATTGGCGGCGGTATTATTGAAAAAGTAAAAAAAGATGAAAGATAGCTAAATAAAAGGGGCATAATAACGGTACCGACTGCAAAGAACGGTACCGTTATTTTATTGCAGGTCGGCGGAGGTTGATGCAAGTGGAACGTTGTCCGGCCTGCGGCAAAAAGGCTATTGGCAAGGTGGGCGTAGATCAGTACTATTGTTGGGAATGTTGTGTAGAATTTGTCTTTCAAGACGACCATTATGAAATTTTCACCATTGATGACGATGGCGCATTAGTTGCGCAAACGACAGAAGGGTAGGGGGATTTTATATGCGTAACAATTTTTGGCAGGGGTTGCTGCTAGGCGGTTTGGCCGCTACCGTTCTTGCCGCGTTGACAAGTCCGTGGCAGGAGCACCATAGAAAGCCGCTTGTTGAACGAGGCGTAGAGGCTGTGAAAGGAACAGCCAATGAGCTGGCTCGCAAAGCTGTCAGAACAAGACGTCGTATTATGCGACCGTAGCTAGGAGGGATTCATCTGCTTACAAGACGAATCTTGCGTTGGGGTGCAGCAGGCGGTGCGATTTTGGCTGTCTGCTTTTTTTTATGGCTGCTGCGGGCGGCGCTGTATCCTTTTGTCGGGGCCTTGTTTATTGCCTATTTTTTAGAACCCCTGATTCGCTATGGAGAAAGGAAAGGCTGTTCGCGACTTACTGCTTTAATCATCGTATATTTTTTGCTTTTTTTCGGCGGATTTTTTTTTATTCGCCTGATTTTACCACTTTTGTTTCGCGAAACAAGAGCTTTTTTCGAGCAATTGCCATCGATGCTGCAACAAGGGCAAAATTTTCTTGTTTCCCTTGACAATCAGTATGATATGGTGCAAATTCCTTGGGCGATGCGAGAAGAAATCGATAGCTATATTGAACAGCTAGGCAATGAAATCAGGGGAAGTCTGGCCGCTGTTATTGCTTTGTTTATTGCATTTTTTCGCCATAGCTTAGATATTATTATTAGTCCGGTGCTAGCTTTTTATTTTTTATATGATTGGCCCAAGTTTAAGCGACAAGGTTTCATTCTTATTCCCCAAGATAAGCATCCTTTATTGCGCTCCCTGGTGAAAGATGTGCAGCAGGTCATCAAGGGCATTATCTGTGGACAAATTATCATCGCAGTACTTGTAGGTGTTTTAGTTACCATTGGACTTACTTTGCTAGAACTCCCCTTTGCTTTGCTTTGCGGCGTTATAGCGGGGTTTCTTGACGTCATTCCCTATTTCGGCGCTCTACTAGGCGCTGTACCTGCTGTAACGCTGGCTTTACTTTACTCCACTTCATTAGCATTTAAAGTAGCTTTGCTGTTTCTGCTCATTCATCAAATTGAGGGCAGCATCATCGGCCCCAAAATATTGGGCGATTCTATGGGATTTCATCCGTTAGTCGTAATATTTCTGCTGCTAGCTGGCGGTGAACTATACGGTGTCGTCGGCATGCTTTTTGCTGTACCCGTTGCGGCGCTGCTTCGGGTCTTTCTAATTCATGGATTCCAGGTTTTTCGCTAGGTTGAAGGCTCTAGAAGCAAGCGAAACCCCGCCCCTAAAGATTGACATAGAAAGCTAAATTATGTATAATTCCATAAGATGAGATAGGAGAAAGTAGAGGTTGATGATAGTGACGGGGAACGAGCTTCGCAGGAAGTTTCTAGATTTTTTTAAGAGCAAAGAACATTTAATTTTAAATAGTTATCCCTTAATTCCGGAAAATGATCCGACTTTACTTTTAATTGGTGCGGGAATGGCTCCCTTTAAACCTTTTTTTACTGGAAAAATGAAGCCCCCTCATCCACGTATTTCTACCTGCCAAAAATGTGTTCGTACTGGCGATATTGAAAATGTTGGACGTACGGCTAGACATCAGACATTTTTTGAAATGCTTGGCAATTTTTCTTTTGGCGATTATTTCAAAAAAGAAGCAGTTGCTTGGGCGTGGGAGTTTTTGACGAAAGAGCTTGGATTGCCTGCTGATAAATTATGGGTAACTATCCATACGGAAGACGACGAAGCTTTTGAAATTTGGACAAAAGATATTTCTTTTCCAGCGGAACGGATTGTTCGTATGGAAGATAATTTTTGGGAAATTGGGCCAGGACCTTGTGGTCCCTGTTCAGAAATTTATATTGATTTAGGTGAGGAACGCGGTTGCGGCAGCGATACTTGCGCTGTAGGTTGCGATTGTGATCGCTACCTGGAAATTTGGAATCTCGTATTTACTCAGTATGATCGTGATGAAGCAGGCAATTATACGCCACTGGCGAAAAAGAATATCGATACTGGCGCTGGCTTAGAACGGATTGCTTCTGTATTGCAAAATAAGCCAAGCAACTTTGAAACAGATTTGCTGTTTCCCATTATTGACCATGTTATGAAAATTAGTACCGTTAAATATGGCGAAAGTGCTGCTCACGACGTATCTTTGAAGGTTATTGCTGATCATGCTCGCAGTATGACGATTATGGTTGCTGACGGGATCATGCCTTCCAATGAGGGACGCGGTTATGTACTTCGTCGCATTTTGCGCCGTGCTGTGCGTCATGCCCGCCTGCTCGGTATTCATGAGCCATTTTTGGCGAAAAGCGTAGATGTAGTAATGGAAATCTTTAAAGAAGCTTTCCCTGATTTGAAAGAGAAAGAACAATATATTAAACGGATTATTGAACTGGAAGAAAAACGGTTTGATGAAACGTTGCAGCAAGGTACGGAATTACTCAATCGCGAAATTGCCGAACGGAAAGAACAGGGTAAAACAGTTCTTGACGGCGCTACGGCGTTCAAACTGTATGACACCTTTGGCTTCCCTTGGGAGTTAACGGAAGAAATATTAGCGGAAGAAGGTTTCACGCTTGATAAAGCCGCTTTTGACGCTGCCATGAAAGAACAGCGGGAGCGGGCTAGAGCGGCTCGCCAGGAATCGGAAGAAAAAGTAGTGATTCCAGATTTGTCTGGCTTAGTCAGTGCAGCGTTGGCGCAAGACGAAGCTGCTAAAATGAGTGATATTGTATTGCTCTTTAAAGATGGTAAGGTCGTCGATCGCGTCCACGACGGCGAAGATGCAGCGGTTATTTTAGCGGTTACGCCTTTTTACGCCGAAGGCGGCGGACAAGTCGGCGATACAGGATTCCTTACGGTTCCTACAGGTCGTATTGCTGTGACAAATACGAAAAAATTACCTGACGGTACAGTGTATCATCTGGGTCATGTTGTGGAAGGAACGATTGAAAAGGGTCAGGTAGCTGAGCTGAATGTCGATCAAGGAAAACATAGCGCCTGTGCGCGGAACCATACGGCAACGCATTTGCTGCAGGCAGCTTTGCGGTCTGTCTTGGGTTCTCATGTCAATCAGTCCGGTTCGTTTGTTTCAGCCGATCGGCTGCGCTTTGACTTTTCCCACTTTTCACCAGTAACGCCCGAAGAAATTACAGCGATTGAAATGCAGGTTAATGAAGCGATTTTGACTGACTATGCTGTAACGAAAGCGGAAATGCCCATAGAAGAAGCGAAAAAGCTTGGCGCTACGGCACTGTTTGGTGAAAAATATGGCGATCAGGTTCGCGTGGTTACTGTTGAACCGATTAGTCGGGAGCTGTGCGGCGGCAGTCATGTCGATCATACTGCACAAATTGGTCTTTTTAGAATTTTATCGGAAGCTGGTATTGGTTCCGGTTTGCGGCGGATTGAAGCGATTACCGGCCAAGCGGCCCTTGATTTTGTAAATCAAGAGCGCAAAGCACTAACGGAAGCTGCCCAGGCGCTTAAGACACGGCCAGAAGAAGTCAATAATAAGTTACATCAACTGCTTTCTCATGTAAAAGAACTTGAGGCGGAACTGAATGCTGCTCAGAAAAAGTTGGCTGGTTCGGTCGTAGAAGATTTGATGGCTGGGCTGCAACGGCAAGGGGAAGCGGAAATTGTTGTTCACTCTGTAGTCGCTAAAGATATGGACGAGCTTCGTTCTATGGCTGATTTAGTGAAAGATCGTATCAAAGCAGGTGTTGTTGTTCTTGGCGCTGTTAATGGTGAGAAAGTGAATTTTGTTGCCATGACGAAAGGTGCAATAAAAGGACTTCATGCAGGCAATATTGTTAAAGAAGCGGCTAAAATTGCTGGCGGCGGCGGCGGCGGCCGTCCTGATATGGCGCAGGCTGGTGGCAAACTTCCCGAGAAAATCGCGGAAGCGTTGGCAAAAGCGAATGCGGTTATTATTGACCAGCTTGCTAAAGCGTAAATCGAAGAGGAGCAGAATCAGTATCTGCTCCTTTTTTTTATTTCGCTAGACTTTTCGAAGAAATAACAGGAAAACCTTTCCTATTTAGCGAATAAGATAAGAGAATCAGAGAATACTAGCTTGTGAGGAGGCTGCTCTATGAATAAAGTATCAGATCAGACGATGATGTTTCAGGTAGAAGCAGAAGAGAAAAATGCGGCCGCTGTCATTATTACGACCGTATATCAAGCCTTAAAGGAAAAAGGCTATAATCCGATTAATCAACTTGTCGGCTATCTGATCTCCGGCGATCCCACTTATATTACTAGCTATAATAATGCTCGCGGCTTAATTCGCCAGTTGGAGCGGGACGAACTTTTAGAAGAATTGGTAAGAGCCTACCTGAAGGAAGAATAAAGATAGGCCAAAGAGTAGGAGAAAGTATGAAGAAATTAGGACTTGATGTAGGCGATCGTACGATTGGCGTAGCCGTAAGTGACGGCTTAGCTCTAACGGCGCAAGGCGTCGAAGTAATTCGCCGCAAATCCTTGGAAATTGACTTGAAGCGGTTGGCCGAACTTGTAGCTGAGTATGAAGTTGACACCTTTGTAGTAGGGTGGCCGAAAAATATGAATGGCACGGAAGGGCCGCGTTGTCAATTTGTTGAAGAATTTAACAAGGAATTAACAAAGCATTTTCCGCTCCAAAAAGTAGTCTTATGGGACGAACGCCTTTCGACAGTAGCTGCCACAAAATCCTTGATTGCCGCTGATGTCAGCCGAGCCAAACGGAAAAAAGTCATTGATAAAATGGCTGCTGTTTTTATTTTGCAAGGTTATTTAGACAGTTTGGGAAGGTAGTTTCTGCCTTGACAGGGTGTTTTTTCTAAGATAAAATTACATTACATTTGAATGAAAGAGGTGATCCTCGTGGCTGATTTTGAAAAAGAAGACATGGAAGATCTAGAAGAAGAATTAGTAGTTGTTATGACAGATGAAGAAGGCAACGAATTCTATTATCGTGAAGATATGATTATTCCTGTAGGAGAAAAACGGTATGCTATATTAGTACCGATTGAAATTGAAGAAGATTGCGGTTGCGGTGAAGATGGTTGCGACTGCGCTGAAGCCGATGTGTTTATTGCCAGAATTGATATAGATGAAACAGGCGAAGAAGTTTATGTGGATCCAACGGATGAAGAATTTGAAGAAGTCCGTGCCGCTTACGAACAGTTAGTAGAAGATGAGGACGACGCCGAATAATCTACAGAATAAGTTAAGGAGCCGTAAGGCTCCTTTTTTCTGTTGAAATATAGGAATCTGTGCTATAATAAGAAAGCTAAAATCGCTTTTTGGTTAATACGAGGTGATGTAATGAACCCCTTTGATAAGCAGAAATTCAACAAATATAAGCTGCGGTTAGACGAGTATAAAAAACAAGCTAATCCTTATTTGGCGCAAAGTTCCTATTTACAGAAAAAATGGGTGATTCCCTTTCTCGTAGGAATCTTTTTACTAGGCGTCGTTTTTTATGGCTTTACGGCTTCACAGGTGACAGCCAATCAAAAAGATGAAGTTACAGTGCAGGTAACAGATGGCATGACTGCTGATAAAATCGGACAAATTCTTGAACAAAAGGGCTTATTTCCAAGTGCGACCGTGTTTCGTGTTTATGCGAAAATTTATGGTTTAGAAAATTCCCTGCAAGCTGGCGATTATGTTTTTACAAAAGATATGTCTATAGGTAAAATTGTGTCGATGTTGTCTAAAGGTGATACAGCTTACCAGAAGTTGACCATACCGGAAGGCTATACTGTGGAGCAAATCGCGCAATTGCTTGATAAAAACAAGATTGCCGACGGCAATGTGTTTAAAAAGCTAGCGAAAGAGTATATTCCCTTTCCTTTTGTCGCACCATCGCCGGTTGCGGCTTATAAGGCGGAAGGCTATTTGTTTCCTGATACGTATCGGTTGCCCCGTAAAGTGACGGAAAAGCAACTCTTGGAAATGCTAGCAGGCCAGTTTGGTCAACAATTCACGCCAGAAATGCAAGCAAGGGCGAGGGATATGGGTCTTTCGATTCGCGATGTAGTGATATTAGCTTCTTTAGTAGAAAAAGAAGCGGCGAAAGAAGCCGATCGGCCAGTGATTGCTGGCGTCTTTTTAAATCGTCTAAAACAGAGTATGCCACTACAGTCTTGTGCCACGATTCAATATATTTTAGGCTATCCTAAAGCGGAGCTTTCTGTACAAGATACGGAAATTCCTTCGCCTTATAATACCTATCTGCACCAAGGACTGCCGCCAGGACCGATTGCCAATCCCGGGATTGCTTCGATTCAGGCCGTGCTTCATCCTGCAGCTACGGACTATTTATACTTTGTCGCTGACCGAGACGGATTTCACCATTTCAGCCGGACCTATGAAGAGCATTTAGCAATGATTGCTAAGGTGCAGCCATGAAACATTCTCATTTATTAACGGAACTGGAGGCCTATGCGGCGCTGCAGCATGTGCCGATTATTCAACAGGCCGGAAGTCAAGTTTTGTTGGATGCAGTACGCCAAAAACAACCGCTGCGAGTTTTGGAGATTGGTACGGCCATTGGGTATTCCACTTTGTTGATTGCCCAAGAAATGGCGGCAGGCGGTACGATTACGACGATTGATATTGATGCAGATAGACAAGCGAAGGCTAGAGATGTGATCGGACAAGCTAACCTTGCTGTTACTGTTGAATTTGTATACGGTGATGCTCTGCCACTGATAGAAAAACTTACAGGACCCTTTGACTTTGTGTTTATTGATGCGGCAAAAGGCCATTATGTCCATTATCTGCAGGCGTTGCTGACAGGCAAGTTGGCAGCAGATGCACTTATTGTCGCCGACAATGTGTTGTTTCGCGGCTATGTAATGGGACAGGAAGCGCCGCCGCGACGCTTTCGCACGATTGTAAAGCGGTTGAAAGCCTATCTAGAGCTTGTTTCGAATCCGGAACTGTTTACCACGGAGATTTTTCCTGATGGCGACGGGTTAGCTGTTTCTCGATTTTTGGGAAGCGGAACAGGCCTTGGTAGTGAGAGAAAAGGAGATATACATGAATAAACCGGAACTTTTAGCTCCTGTAGGGAGCTTTGAAAAATTAGTTATGGCTTTAGCTTACGGCGCTGATGCTGTTTATTTTGGCGGCAAGTCTTTCGGCCTGAGAGCTTTTAGCGGCAATTTTACGGAAGATGAAATGAAAGAGGCAGTAGCCTATACCCATAAACTAGGTAAAAAAGCTTATGTGACAGTCAATATTTTTCCTCATAATGATGATTTAGACGATTTGCCAGACTATATTCGCTTTTTAGCCTCGATTCAAGTTGATGCTGTTCTTGTAGCTGATTTAGGCGTGTATCGAATTGTACGCGACACAGCGCCTGATTTGCCCATTCATGTCAGTACGCAGGCCAATAATACGAATTGGTCTTCGGTGAAAATGTGGGAAGAACTGGGCGTCTCTCGTGTTGTTTTGGCGCGGGAACTTTCTTTGCAGGAGATTCGTGATATTCGCGCTAAGGTGCAAGTAGAACTAGAAACTTTTGTTCATGGCGCTATGTGTATTTCCTATTCGGGACGTTGTCTGTTAAGTAATTACTTTTCTGGTCGTGATTCAAATCGGGGCGCCTGTGTGCAGTCTTGTCGCTGGAAATATGCTCTTATGGAAGAAAAACGTCCTGGCGAATACTACCCGGTTATGGAAGATGAACGGGGAACCTATATTTTCAACTCAAAAGATTTATGTTTGTTAGAGTTTTTGCCGGACTTGCTGCAAGCTGGTATTTCTAGTTTGAAGATTGAAGGCCGCATGAAAAGCGTTCACTATGTGGCGACTGTGATTAAAGTATACCGTGAGGCGATTGACAGTTACTTTGAAAATCCAGCGGCCTTTGTAATTCGACCGCAGTGGCTGGAAGAATTGCAGAAGGTTTCCCATCGGGAATATACAACTGGTTTTTATTTTAACAAAACAAGTGAACAGGACCAAATTTACGGTACGAGCAGCTATAGCCAGACCCATGATTTTATCGGACTTGTAAAAAGTTACGATCCAGTCACGAAACTAGCTGTAGTCGAGCAGCGTAACAATATGAAGGTTGGCGAAGAAATTGAAATTGCCCAGCCTGTTGGTCCAGCCTTTACGCAGACAATTACTGCGATGTATGATGATACGGGAGCGGAAATTTTAGTAGCGCCTCATCCACAGCAGATTATCACGATGCCGATGAGTCAGCCTGTTAGTCCTCTGGCCATGCTACGGCGGCAGGTGAAGCAAGATGTTTGAAACTATTTTTGCCCAAGTCGATAAACATGATATTAATTATGTGAATCGGCTTCTTGAGGGGTATGAAAACCTTGGCGTACTGACTACCGTTGACAATCAGACTGGTCTTGTTATGATTCGAGTTACGCCTGATACGTATCAGACCGTAATGGATATTTTACTGACAATGCCTGTGGCTATTCAAATTGTATAAATGAGTTGAGAAAATTGCCATACTATCACTGAGGTGACAGTATGGCAATTATTGCAAAACGGCTGAGAAAAATTACTATTTTACTCGGTATCCTAGTCGGTCTACTCATGCTTCGGCTAGGCTATCTGCAACTTTATGAAGGGAAAAGCTTGGCTCTAGCTGGGCTTCATGGGCGCGTACAGGAAATTTCAGCTGAGACAAAGCGCGGGGATTTTTTCGATCGACATCATGAAAAATTAACGAGTAGTACTGTTGCTTATGAACTATTTCTGTTTCCGGCGGAAATGCCGGATCAACAAACGATTCGGGAGAAGTTGACCGGTATTATACCAGAACAAGCGGTTGCCGTGATTCTGCGGTTAGCCTTAGCTAAGCAGCCACAGCGATCTCATATTTTTGTCAGTGAAGCAACTAGCCAGTTTTTAAATAAAGAGTGCCCTATACCTGGTCTTATTGCCGTGAGAGTACCGCTTCGCTACGAATCGAACCAGCCTGCCGCCCATGTGATTGGCTATGTGGATCAAGCAAATCATGGGATTACCGGTTTAGAAGCTCGTTATGATTTGCTGCTCACAAGCTCTGAGGAACGTTATGTAGCGGCAATGCTTGATGGTGAAGAAAATTTGATTCCTGGTCTTGGCTACAAAGAGGTAAACGGCGGGGAAGCGAAGGCGTCAGAAATAGTTCTTACGCTAGATAAAAATTTGCAGCGAAAGCTAGAAGTTTTGGCTGATCAGCGAATAAAGCGGGGAGCGCTGATTGTCATGGAAGCAAAGACAGGGGAAATTTTAGCGCTTGTTTCGCGACCCAATTTTTCGCCCGCCCAAGTGGCGCGTTCGTTTCAAGAACCCTATTCGCCACTGGTAAACAGGGCTATTACGGCTTATCAGCCGGGATCTGTATTTAAACTTGTCGTAGCGGCGGCCGCTTTAGATTTAGGTATCGTTACACCAGAAACGGTTTTTTATGATGCTGGATATATTGATGTTGATAAGCTGCGATTTTTTGGTTGGGACTATAAACAAGGGCCGCGCGGTAAAATATCATTTCAAGACGCTTTGGCTTTTTCAAGCAATCCTGTTTTCATTGAAGTCGGACAAAAAATAGGCGCAGCAAAATTGTTGACTTATGCTGATAAACTAGGTTTTGGTCATAAAACGAGTTTGTCTTTGCCTGATGAAGATGCAGGGCATTTGCCACCAGTCGATCAGGTTTTTCCCGGCGATCTTGCCAATTTGTCGATTGGGCAGGGGAGCTGTGAGGTAACGCCGCTGCAGTTGGCGTCGCTTGTTGGTACGATTGTCAATGATGGAGTTTTGGTAGAGCCAAAGCTGGTTGAGGAAAGATCTGCTGACAGCAGCAAACAGCTGCTTCAGGTTCTTACCGCAAGGCAACTGCGTGAGATGATGGCGGCTGTTACTTCCTACGGTACTGGGCAGGAAGCTGCTATTTCTGGTTATGGCGCCGCTGGAAAAACTGGTTCGGCCGAAACGGGGCGCGCCGATTCAGGCGGTAAGGGCATCAATCATGCGTGGTTTGCCGGTTATACCCCTCGCGACAATCCGCAATATGTCATTGTAGTTTTTGTCGAAGAGGGACATTCGGGCGGCGAAGTAGCTGCGCCTTTATTTGGTGCAGTGGCTCGTGAAGTTATGCAGCAGAAGTGACAAGAATATTCTGGCCAAATAGAGCGATCTATGCTAAAATATAAAGGCTAATATACTCGATTGCCTCGTAAAAAGGCCCTAAGGAGATGGCAGCCCATGCAAGGGCGATTGCAAAAATGTCGGTATTTATTGCAAAAAATTTCAGCGCAAGCTGTAATTGTAACAAAAGGGAAAAATAGTCAATATCTTAGCGGATTTACCGGATCCTCTGGTGTCTTGCTCATTACGAATACCGAACAAGTGCTATTTACTGATTTTCGCTATGTCGAGCAAGCCAAAGCCCAAGCGTCTGATTTTACGGTGATACGTCATGGAACGGATTTGTTTAGTGATATAGCCGTATGGCTGCAGGACCATCCATTGGAAGTTATTGCCTATGAAGCAGATCAGCTCACAGTAGATACTTATGAAAAACTGCAGAAAACTTTGCAGGGCAAAACCTTGCTGGCGACAAAGCTTGATGAACTCCGGCAAATCAAAGATGATGAGGAATTAGCTTACATAGACAAGGCAGTTCAAATTGCCGATCAGGCTTTTAACCAGTTGCTTACCTTGCTTCGTCCTGGTATGACCGAGCTTGAGGCGGCAGCGCAGCTTGAATATGCTATGAGAAAACTAGGTTCTGAAAAAACTTCTTTTGATACAATTGTTGCCTCAGGCGAGCGTGGTGCTTTACCGCATGGACAAGCGTCGCTAAAAATGCTTTCGCCAGGAGAACTCATTACCTTTGATTTCGGCGCGGTCTATAAAGGATACTGCTCTGATATGACTCGTACGGTTGCTTTAGGCAAAGCCAGTGAGAAACAGCGCGCCGTTTACGATACAGTACTGAAAGCTCAGCTGGCTGCTTTGCAAGAGATTCAGGCAGGCAGGGTATGTTCTGAAATTGATAAAGTTGCGCGGGATGTAATTGCTGCTGCTGGCTATGGCGATTATTTCGGTCATGGTTTAGGACATTCTGTTGGTCTTGCCATTCATGAGGAGCCACGTCTATCGCCTACTTGTCAGGACGTTTTAGCTGAACAGATGACGATGACAGTGGAGCCTGGTATTTATATCCCTGGATTTGGTGGTGTAAGAATAGAGGATTTAGTGGTTGTGTCTGCTTCTGGTTGTCGCATCCTGACTCAAAGCACCAAAGAACTTATAGAATTAAAGTGTAATTAGGAGGGTATTCATGATTTCGTCAAACGATTTTCGCACTGGAACAACAATTGAAATCGATAATGCTGTTTGGCAGGTTGTTGATTTCCAGCATGTAAAACCAGGTAAAGGGGCCGCTTTTGTGCGGGCTAAATTGAAAAATGTAAAAACAGGCGCCGTAGTAGAACGGACATTTAATGCCGGTGAAAAATTGCCGAAAGCTCATGTAGAACGTCGCGATATGCAGTATCTTTATGAGAGCGATGGCTATGTAATGATGGATAATGAAACATTTGATCAAGTTACACTTACTGAAGAGCAACTTGGCGATGGCAAGAACTTCTTAAAAGAAAATATGAATATTGGCGTAAACTTTTTCCAAGGCAATGTAATCGGTGTAGATCTGCCTAACGCCGTAGAACTAGAAGTTGTTGAAACAGACCCTGGTATTCGTGGCGATACGGCTACAGGCGGCAACAAACCAGCAAAACTGGAAACTGGCTATGTCGTAAAAGTTCCTTTGTTTATTAACATCGGCGATGTACTACGTGTTGATACGCGTACCGGTGATTATATTGAACGGGCTTAAATAAAACAAAAAACCTCCTTTGTTCATGTTTTTTGCTTCTTTGGGGATACTACCTCTTAGACGTCTTACATGGAGTAAAAGGAGGTTTTTTATTTGTCATCAGCTGTTAAAGAAAAAGTCGCCTATTTGCAGGGATTGAAGAAGGGCTTAAATGTAAATGACGCTTCGGCGGAAGGAAAGCTGCTCATTCATGTGATTGATGCGCTTGATACATTTGCGGGAGAAATTGAGGGATTGTCTCTGTCGCAAGAAGAACTGGGAGAGTATGTTGAAACGATCGACGATGATCTCAGTGATTTAGAAGAAGAAGTTTATGTAGATACCTTAGATGATGATTATATGGAAGTAGAATGTCCTGAGTATCATGATCATGATATAAGTCATCCTGGTTTATAATTTTATGAGTCAATTTTTCCTTATGTGAATAAAGATTCCTCTGTAAAAACTGCTGCAAAAAGAGTTTTTCTAACTTAGAAAAATTCTTTTTGCAGCAGTTTTATTTTGCTATCATAAATAACTAGTCTTGTTTATATCTATGTAAAGAGAAGGAGGACAGGATCATGGAAGAAATGCGTTGGCAGACGATTTGGTCTTTTCTCGTACCGCGAATCCGTTCTGCCTGTGAGCTACTTGATCAAACGTTTCTTTTCTTGTTGACAGAAATTCGGCTGCGCGTTGGTTGGGCGCCGCTGTTAGTAACTAGTAAAGACGATGAGTGGCTGCGTGACAGCAGTGGCAATGTGCTGGAGCCGCTTTCAGCCGAAGAAATTCAGCAGATGCTTTATGTAATGAGCCAACATTCGCTCTATGCTTTTTCGGAGCAATTAAAAGAAGGTTTTATTACGATTCACGGCGGCCATCGGATTGGCCTAGCCGGACAAGTTGTCGTAAGAGAAAAGACGATAGCCGCACTTACCGCTATCAGTTCACTAAACATTCGTCTTTGTCGGGAAGTCCTTGGCTGCGCTGATGCGGTTATGCCCTATTTGTTTTGCCCGGATCATTTTCTCTGTAACACTCTCATTATATCACCGCCGCGTTGTGGTAAAACAACGCTATTGCGTGACATTGCCAGGCAGCTTAGTTGCGGTTTACCAGAGCTTTCACAGCAAGGGAGACAAGTCGGGCTTGTTGACGAACGATCAGAAATTGCCGCCTGTCGCGACGGAATTCCGACGGTAGATCTTGGTCCTCGGTTAGATGTTCTTGACGCTTGCCCCAAAGCGCAGGGGATGCTTATGCTGATTCGTTCGATGGCGCCTGATGTAATCATTACGGATGAACTTGGTCGGGCGGAAGACGCTCAGGCGATTGCAGAAGCAATTCATGCCGGTGTAGCTTTGATTGCTAGCGTTCATGGCCGCACGGTTGATGAGGTTCGGCAGCGGCCTTATATTGGAAGACTAATTGAAGAACGATATTTTTCTCGGTATATTTTGCTAGGAAATACGCCTACTCCAGGCACTATTTTACAAATTGTGGAGGCCGAGACGGGCCAAGCGCTTTATCCGATGCGTAAAAGCAGTTTTAGTGATTGTTCATAGGGAGATGAGTTTATGGTATTAAAAGTCGCAGGCTGTTTGATGATTTTATTAGCAGGGACTTTGCAAGGGTTTTACTATGCCAAGCGGTTTCAAAAGCGCGTTGTTGAGCTACAAGATTTAATTTTGGCGCTTACTTCGCTGGCTTCTTATATTGAGCATCTAGCCATGCCCTTGACATCCGCACTGAAATTTAGTGTGGAAGGTCTTCATGGCGCCGTTTATGACCTGTTTGTATTTACGGCCGGACAAATGAAAACAAAACCAGATCTTTCTTGGCAGCAAGCTTTGGCTACTGCTTGGGAGCAGAGCCGAAACCAGCTTTCATTGGCAGAGCCGGAACGGCATATTTTATTTGCGTTGGCGGCCAATTTGCCTGTATTAAACCCGAATGGCTATAGCGCCTTATTTCAAACGACGCAGGAACAGCTACGAGAAATTGAAAAGCAGGCTCTGGTGGAAAGAGAAAAAAATGTGAAACTTTTTCGGTATTTAGGATTTTGCGGCAGTTTAACTGTAGTCATTTTACTTTTATAGGAGGGACGGTTTATGGGACTCGAAATGCTGTTTAAAATTGCTGGCGTAGGAATTTTAGTATCTGTATTTCATACCGCGCTTAAGCAGGCTGGGAAAGAAGATATGGCTCATTTATGCACTTTGGCCGGATTTGCGCTCGTTTTACTCTGGGTTGTTCAATTGCTTGGTAAATTATTTTTTACGGTACAAGATGTTTTTAAGCTCATGTAGGGGGAAGCCTCATGGATATTGTGCAGATTGTAGCCATCGGATTTATTGCAACGCTACTCAGCCTGCTAATCAAAGGTGATAGACCGGAATTTGCCCTGCAACTTAGTTTGGCCCTGACAGCGCTGATTTTTTTATTTGTGCTTGGTAAACTGAGCGTCATTCTAAATGTATTTCAGGATTTAGCTCATCGGGCCAATTTAGATCCCTTATATCTTGGACTCATTTTAAAAATTATTGGAATTGCTTATATTACAGAATTTGGCGCGCAGATATGCCGTGACGCCAATGAGGGCGCTATTGCGGGGAAAATTGAATTTGCTGGCAAAGTTCTCGTTATGGTTATGGCCGTGCCAGTTTTGGCTTTAGTGTTAGATACCATTACGAAGCTGTTACCTTGAGGTGAAATGATGAAACGTGTCATAAGCATTTTTCTCTTTTTAGGATTTTTTCTTTTGCCCGGCGTAGGAGCAGCACAGAGTGAAAAAGATGCTGAAGCACTGACAGCGCCTTTATTTGAAACGTTATCACTAGATACAGTCAATCAATTTGTCCGAGAAATGAACGGGGATTTTCAGGGGAAAGTTCCGGAATTGACAGCCGCGTCAGTTATGGAGTTTTCTTTGAAGGGATTTGCTGGCGGATCTTTTGATTTCGGTCGATTTATCATGGAAAAACTGACAGTAGAAGGGAAAAAAAATCTGCTACTACTAGGGAAAATACTTGTTCTCGCTGTATTTTGCGCTCTCTTACAAAATATCGAAAATTCTTTTGAACGGTCAGGAATTAGCCTTCTTTGCCAAAGCCTTTGTTTTGCTTTCTTAAGTGTAATGGCGCTTCATATTTTTTACGAGGTCGTGCTGACAGCTGGTCAGACCGTAGATCGTATGGTGGGATTTATGGAAGCGTTGCTGCCTGTCTTGCTTTCGCTGCTTACTGCCGTAGGCGCTTTTACATCAGCAGCACTTTTTACGCCCCTCATGCTCTTTATTGTAAATGCTACGAGTTCAGTGGTAAAAGATGTCGTACTGCCGCTATTAATCTTTTCTACTGTACTGGAATGCGTCAATTATCTAGCGGGAAAATATCGACTGGTACAATTGGCTTCGCTACTAAAACAGGGAGCTTTAGTTATTCTTGGCTTACTGCTTATTGTGTTTATTGGTTTTGTTACGGTACAGGGAGCCGCTGGCGGCGTGGCTGATAGCGTGAGTCTCAGAACCGCTAAATTTGCCGCAGGAACTTTTATTCCGGTAGTGGGTAAGATGTTTGCTGACACAGTAGAGGTTGTAATGAGCGCGTCTTTGTTGCTAAAAAACGGGGTCGGAATTTTTGGCCTTTTCGTTATTTTCCTGCTATGTCTGTTACCCTTGTTAAAGCTTCTCTCTTTAATCATTACAATTAAGTTGGCAGGTGCTTTAGTAGAGCCGCTAGGCGATGCAAAACTGGCAGCCTGTTTGCAAGGAATCGGGAATAACTTATTACTGATTTTTGGCGCAGTCCTTGCGGTGACATTAATGTTTTTTTTGGTCATTACTATGTTGATTGGTGTGGGAAATTTAGCCCTTTTGTGGCATTAGGAGCGACATTTTATGATAACTGCAGCAAGCGCTTGGCTGAAAACTATTGTTTGTATCTTGCTTTTTTCCGCTTTTTTGGAATTGTTACTGCCAAGTAGTCAAATGCGCCGCTTTACCCAGGTTGTTGTTGGGCTGTTCATTATGCTGGCACTGTTGCAACCTGTCCTTACCTTTTTTGATCCTAAAATGCTGCCAACGTTAGAACAAAAGCTAAGTGAATCTTACGAGAGCTCGCGTAGTGGTGCTAAGAATGGCAACAATAACAGCCAAACGTTTAACGACGACAAGATCGCCAAACAAATTCGGGCAGCGTTGCTGTTACTTGATGGTGTGGGAGATGTTCAGGTAACCGTGACGCTTGCCACGGACAAAGACGGAGCTTCCCTCACTAAGTTGGGCGGTGTGCATGTGCGAGTCATCAGTTCTTATAAGCAAGGAATCGAGCCTGTTGTGATTCCCGCAGTAAATCCGGCGCGAAAAGAAATTTCGCCGGAACTGAAAGAAAAGATGGTCGCGATGATTTCTCAGCTTTATCAGGTTGCCCCAGAAAAAATTATTGTAGAATAAACAAATCAAAAAGGAGGGATCTTGGTGCAACAGCAATTATCGGAAGTTTTTGCTAGGTCGGGATTAAAAAAAGCGATTCTCTACCTGCAACATAACAGCAAGATTTTTATTTTGGCTTTAGCTGGGTTTATGCTGATTGGCGTAAGTAGTTTTTGGGAGAATCCCGTCAAAACAGATGTCACTACGAAAGATATGAAATTACCATCTGTAGTGGAAAAAACGCAAGAGGAAGTTTTAGAAGCGAAGTTGGCCAATCTTTTATCACAGGTGAAAGGCGCTGGTTCGGTAACGGTACAGGTCACGCTGGCAGCTGGCGCTAGTACGGAGTTTGCCAAAAATGCAACGACCGAGAGCCGCACAATCCAGGAAAAAGATCCATCAGGGGGCGTGCGCACCACAACGGAAAATAAGAAAAACGAACAAGTTCTGCTAGCTAAAGAAAATGGGATTGATAAACCTGTGATTGTAAATGAGACGAAACCGGTAGTGAAAGGCGTTCTAGTGATTGCCGAAGGCGCGGGCGACTCTAGTGTCAAGGCTAACTTGACGAAAGCCGTGGAAACAGGGCTCGGAATTGCAGCTTATCGGGTTACTGTATTACCCCAGAGAAGGTGAGGGAAAAGTATGGTTATGACAATAGGCCGTAAAAAAACTTTTCTAGTATTCGTTTGTTTCGTGATGCTAGGCGTCGCTTTTTGGGGCGTTAAGGTATATCGAGAAGATAGCAGCAAGCAAGCAGAAATGCAGCTGAATGCGCTTCCTGTCAGTCAAAATCATAGTGAGGCGTTGCAAATAGCGGCAAGTCCTGATTTTTTTGTGGAGTATCGCCTAGAACGAGAAAAAGTGCGCAGTGAAAAAGCTGAGGTCCTTAGAGAGATTATCCGCAATTCACCGACAGAAGAAGCGCGCAGTCATGCGCAAGATTCTGTGCTTCGTTTAATGCAGGATAAGCAGAAAGAATTGGAAATGGAAAATCTCATTAAATCAAAAGGCTTTTATGATGCACTTGTTTTTATTCGCGAAGAATCGGTTAGTGCGGTAGTGAAGAGCGCTAGTCTGTCGCGAGACGATGTATTGCAAATTGCTGATATTATTCATCGCGTAGCCAACGTGAAAGCAGAGGAGATTACAATTAGTGCAAAACCGTAAGAGAAGCTCTCATGTAAAAAGAGGAATACTAGAAATAAAAGAGAATTTTTTTAGAGGGAAAGAAATAGTAAAATGATAATGTCTCTGGTATAATATGATAGTTAGTAACCGACCTTATAGGTAAGAATAAAAGCGAAATAGAGAGTGGTTTGCTTATATTGGAGGGGTTTCTTCTTGGAAGAAAGCAAAAAGGATGGAACAGCGCGGGGCGATGTAGGATCGATTCGTATTGCTGATGAAGTCGTCGGTATTGTAGCTGGTATGGCTGCTACGGAAGTTGCCGGAGTAGCTGGCATGAGTGGCGGACTTGTAGGCGGGATTGCTGAAATGCTCGGAAAGAAGAATTTATCTAAGGGCGTTAAAGTAGAAGTCGGCGAGAAAGAAGCGGCTGTTGATCTCTATGTGATAGTGGAGTATGGCGCGAGAATTCCTGATGTAGCGTTAAAAGTGCAAGAAAATGTAAAACGGGCCATTGAATCCATGACCGGTCTTGATGTAGTGGAAGTTAATATTCACGTGCAGGGCGTCGGCTTTAGCTCCGATATAAAAGAGGAAGATATTCGCGTTCGCTAAAGGAAAGGGGTCGCTATGGGAATTGTCGATCGGATCATTATTACTCTTTATACACTATTATTGGCTTTCTTAGCTGCTGCGGTTGTGTTATTGGCCGTGGATCTTCTTCCTGTTGAGATTGTGTGGACAAGCATTCATTATATACATGGAAGGTGGGAAGCAGGGCTTATTGGCGTCCTGCTGCTTTTAGTGAGTTTAAGACTATTTCTGGCTGGGCTTCGTTCCAGTAAAAAATATCATGAAACCATTGTTCATCACGGTGAGCGCGGCGATATTTTAATTACGCTTGATGCTGTAGAAAACCTTGTGGAAAAAACGGCCCGTCATACGCGCGGCGTACGGTCTGTTAAGGTAAAAGTGCGGAAAAATGCTGAAGTCCTGCAAGTTACCGTGAAAGCAGTGATTAGTCCTGAAAGCCATGTGCCTACTGTGGGCGCAGAAATGCAAAAACGCATTGACGACTATATTAAAAACACAGTAGGTGTGGAGTTATCCCATGTAGAGGTTTTGGTTGAAAATATTTCGAATGATTTTAAAGCCAGACAGCGTGTGGAATAGGAGGGCAATTGATGAATCGTGAATTGATTGAGGCAATTTGGGAGCACCATAGCGGAAAAATTGTCGGGGCTTTGAGCGGTTTTCTCATTGCTACTTTTATTTTGTTTTTTGGATTTTTCCATACTTTGTTTGTGCTTTTTTGTATTGGAATTGGTTATTTTATTGGTAAACGAATTGATGAGAAAGAAGATATTATGGATATCTTGGAACGCTTTTTGCCGCCAGGGTATCATCGTTAAGGAAAGAGGTTGATTATGAGTCGTAGAATAGCAAGAGAATTGGCGTTACAAGCTTTATTCCATTTGGATTTTAATAAAAGCACGGTAGATGCTGCCTTAGATAGTGTTTGTGAAGAACGAGAAGAGCTTTCAAAAAGCGCCCGTGATTATGCGAAGCTGTTGCTGATCGGAACGAGTGAGCGGCAGGATGAGATTGATCAAATTATTACTGCCATTTCTAAAGAATGGAAAGTAGAGCGTATGGCGGGAATTGACCGGAATATTGTTAGGATGGCAATTTATGAACTGCAGTTTGCGAAAGAAAAGCTTTCGGCTGGCGTAATTATTAATGAAGCAATCGAATTGGCAAAATGTTACGGAACGGATCAATCAGGACGTTTTGTCAATGGAATTCTTGGATCGCTCGTAAAAGAACAACAGTCATGAGACTCTTTTTGGGCCTTGATACAAGCTGTTATACTACGTCAGCAGCTGTATTTAATGAGGCAGGGCGTTTTCTTGGCGCTAGTCGCAAACTGCTTACGGTCCCTGCGGGGAAACGCGGGTTGTCTCAGTCAGAAATGGTCTTTCAGCATACGAGAAATTTACCGGTGGTGTTAAAGTCCGCGTTACAATCGCTGTCAGAAACAGATTGGGCGGCTGTGGCCGCTTCGATTGCGCCTCGTCCTGTAGCGGATTCTTATATGCCGGCTTTTTTAGTTGGCAAGGGGATGGGGGAAGCGATCGCTTTAAGTCACGAAGTTCCTTTTTATGGGCTAAGTCATCAGGAAAATCACATTTATGCCGGGCTCGTTTCAGCCGAAGGCTTGACGGAAAGAGCCTTTTTAGCAGTACACGCATCAGGTGGCACAACAGATATTCTCAAAGTTGTGCGCCCAACTAAGGCTTCGATGAGTATAGAACAATTAAACTCAACTCTAGATATTTCGGCAGGACAGTTTATTGACCGAATTGGCGTAAAGCTAGGACTTGCTTTTCCGGCTGGACCGCATCTGGAAGCATTGGCTAAAACCAGTGAGCTTTCGGGGGGGCAAGAGAATTTACCTATTGTTTGTCGACCGAATGGTGTCAGTTTTGCCGGACCGGAAACGGCTTTGACCAAATGGATTCAGGCGGGACGAAATTCTTCTGATATAGCTGCAGCAGCTCAGTGGATTGTTGCTAGGACGCTAGGCAGAATGATTGAACGAGAAGCGCTAGCGACAGGTCTGCAAGATGTGTTACTCGTAGGCGGTGTTATGTCCAATCAGTTTATTCGTTCTTACATAGAAGGCTTTTTGATGAAGCGGCGACTTTCACTTAGACTGTTTTTTGCAAAACCGGAGTTTAGCTCTGATCACGCTTTGGGAGCTGCTTTCTTTGCATCGCTTAGACACTCTTTATAATACTTTGGCATAAGCTAGAGTAAAAAGAGTGGAGGGCTTGGCTATGCTCTTACACATCCTTTTTGGCGCTGCTATCGGTATGTTAATCGGCCATTTAATTCCGCCAGGCTACTTTTTTTGGTTTCTCGTTGGTGCTGCGGCTGGCTTTTTCGTACAACGTTATTGGCGCCGATAAATCAGATTCATTGCTTTTGCTCTTTTGGAGCAAAAGTTTTTTTATGGATTTCTTTTGACTAGCTTTAGGGAAACGTTTACAATAGGGTAGAAAAGCAGACTATAATAGTCTTTTATAGATGATTCCAGGAGTTTTTAAAGCGAGGTTCTGTTATGAGTGTTTTATCAGTTACGGAAGCAACGCGTTATATGAAACAGCTATTTGAGTCAGACAAGCTGCTTAGCGCTTTATGGGTGCAGGGAGAAATCTCGAACTTTAAGCAGCATACATCGGGCCATTGCTACTTTACTTTGAAGGATTCTCAGGCAACGCTTCGTTCTGTTATGTTTCGGGGGCGTGCTCAATTTTTAAAGTTCCGACCCAAAGATGGAATGAAAGTTATCGCTTGCGGCCGTATTTCCTTATATGAACGGGATGGGCAGTATCAGCTTTATGTGGATCAACTTGTGCCGGAAGGGATTGGCGAGCTTAGCTTAGCTTATGAACAGCTTAAGGAGAAGTTAGAACAGGAAGGGCTTTTTCGTCCGGAGATAAAGCAAAAATTACCCTTTTTACCTAAGGCTGTTGGTATTATTACGTCGAAAACGGGTGCGGCGCTGCGCGATATTATTTCGGTAAGTAAGCGTCGTTATCCGGCGGTGTCTTTAGTTCTTTATCCTGTAGCTGTACAGGGGACTGAGGCTGCCGGACAGATTGCCACTGCTCTTGCCAGGATGAATGACTATGGTAAGGTCGATGTGATCATCGTAGGGCGCGGCGGCGGTTCCCTAGAAGAGCTGTGGGCTTTTAATGAAGAGATTGTTGTTAGGGCAATTAGCGAATCGAAAATACCAGTTATTTCTGCTGTTGGCCATCAGACTGATTATACGCTCGCTGATTTTGCTGCGGACTGCCGGGCTGCTACGCCTTCCCAGGCCGCAGAACTCGCTGTGCCTGATGTCAATGATTTGCTCAGACACTTGCGTTCTCAGCAGGAACGACTGGCCGTGGCTGTACGTGGCCGTATTTCTTTCGGCCGTCTCCGCTTGGAGGCTGCCGCAAATGCTCGGATCATGCGTCATCCTTATGATTTGATTGTGCCATATCAACAACTTCTTGATACGTATCGACAGAATTTGCTGGGCTCGGCTGGGAAAAAACAGGAAGAAAGTAGGCTGCGATTTGTTCATTTAGCCGAGAAGCTGGCGTTACTAAATCCGCTGTCGGTGTTAGGGCGCGGCTATAGTATTTTGCGTCGCGCTGACGGTACTGTGATCAGACGGTCTGATCAGGTTCATGCTGATGAAACGATTCAGGCAGCGCTGTTTTCGGGAACTCTAGAGCTTAAGGTATTATCTGCAAAGGGGGAGACGCCAAGTGAGTCGAAATAGCAAGGTGTTGCCGAAGGATGAGACGATACACTTTGAAGCAGCAATGGAACAACTCGAGAAAATTGTGAAGGAATTAGAACAAGGCGAGTTACCCTTAGAAGAGTCTTTAGCGGCTTTTGCTGAGGGAATGAATTTATCGGAGATTTGTTTGGCAAAACTAAATCAAGCAGAGAAAACGCTTGATAAAATTCTTTCTAGCCGCGACGGTGTGGTAAAGGAAAAACAGTTGTCCCTGTTGGAGGATGAATGATGCTAAAAGATTATTTGAAAGAGCAAGCGCAGTTTATTGATCAAGAGTTGCAAAGTGTTGTACCGGCGCTTTCGGCAGCGGATGCAAAATTATCGGAAGCGATGCGTTATAGTCTTCACGCTGGCGGCAAGCGACTGCGGCCGATTTTACTTATGGCAGCGGCGGAAGCTGTGGGGGGCGACGGAAGGGATTTTGCCAAGGTCGCCTGTGGGCTAGAAATGATTCATACTTATTCTCTCATTCACGATGACCTGCCAGTCATGGATAATGATGATTATCGGCGCGGCAAGCTTACGAATCATAAAGTGTTTGGTGATGCCATTGCTTTACTGGCTGGCGATGCGCTACTAACGGAAGCCTTTGCTGTTATTTTATCGCAGCCAAAAGCAGATCCTGCTGTACTGTGTCAGGTAGCCAGAGAAATCGCGCAAGCGGCTGGTCCAGCGGGGATGGTAGGCGGTCAAGTGGTTGATCTTTTATCAGAAAACAAACAAATTGATAGTGAAACTTTAAAATATATGCATAGACAGAAAACAGGCGCTCTGTTTCGGGCGGCAGTCCGTAGTGGCGCACTGTTGGCTGGAGCGAGTCCAGAGCAGTTAGCGTCGTTGACCGATTATGCCGCTCATTTCGGTTTGGCTTTCCAAATTACTGATGACATTTTAGATGTTGTCGGTACGACCGAAAAAATCGGTAAGCCTGTAGGCAGTGATGAACGGAATCATAAATCAACGTATGTAACGCTATATACGCTTGAAGGCGCTAGAAAAATGGCGCAAGGCTGTGTCATAGCGGCAGACCAGGCGCTTGCTTCCTTTGGATCTAAAGCACAGAATCTTTCGCAGCTTGTCCAGTATTTAGTTGCGCGCGAAAGTTAAGGAGGGGTAGAGTGTGGGGGAATTTATGGCCTTAATCGGTCTGAATGTAACCTTGATGACAGCGCTGACTTCTTGGTTTGTGGCGCAAGTACTCAAAACCATTACTTTTGCCTGGAAAGATAAAGAGTTTAATGCACGACGTATGGTTGGCGCTGGTGGAATGCCCAGTTCCCATACATCACTTGTTGTTTCACTGGCGGCAGCTGTCGGGTTTCATGACGGTTGGGAGTCGCCGCTATTTGCGGTTACGGTCGTATTAGCTTCCATTGTTATGTATGATGCAGCTGGCGTACGGCGGGCTGCGGGGAAACAAGCTAAAGTAATTAATGAACTTGTCAGAGAAATGAAGGTTGAGCATACGATTCGGGAAAATCGCTTAAAAGAGCTGCTCGGCCATACACCGCTTGAAGTTTTTGCCGGAGCTTTACTTGGTTTTGGTATTGCCTACGGATTTCACAAACTCTATTTATAAGCTGACTGAGGTTAGCTGCTGATTGAAAGAGGGGAAAAAGGTTGAACCGAATTTTAGAGACGATCAACCAGCCACAGGATATAAAAAAGTTATCTTTCGCTGAAATTGAACTGCTCGCGAAGGAAATTCGTACATTGCTTGTCACGACGATTGCCGAGACGGGCGGCCATTTGGCGCCTAATTTAGGGGTTGTCGAGCTGACTTTAGCGCTTCATAAAGTATATAATAGTCCCGACGATAAAATTGTCTGGGATGTGGGGCATCAGAGCTATGTCCATAAAATTCTCACAGGGCGAAAGGAAGCCTTTACAACACTAAGGACTTACGGCGGTATGAGCGGGTTTCCTAAGCGTTCTGAAAGCAATCACGATATTTACGGAACGGGTCATTCCAGTACGTCTATATCAGCTGCGCTGGGAATTGCTTTGGCCCGCGATTTAAAAGCAGAGAAAAACTCTGTAGTTGCTGTGATTGGCGATGGTTCGCTTACGGGCGGTATGGCCTATGAGGCAATTAATAATGCCGGAAATTCCAAAACGTCACTTACTGTAATCCTAAATGATAATGAAATGTCTATAGCCAAAAATGTCGGAGCAATGTCAGACTATCTTACGGGGCTTCGCTCGATGCCGGCCTATGCTAAAGTGAAGCATGATGTAGAATCGCTTTTGCGGGCAATCCCGTCGATTGGTGATAAGGTGGCTAACACGGTGGAACGGGTGAAGGACAGTGTAAAATATCTTGTCGTTCCTGGCATGTGGTTTGAAGAGCTGGGCTTTACCTATATGGGACCGATTGACGGTCATAATTTTCACTCACTTGTGGAGACTTTCCAGCAAAGTAAAAAGATCAAAGGTCCTGTGCTGATTCATGTACTGACACAAAAAGGTAAAGGCTATTTACCAGCTGAAACAAGCCCTGACAAATTTCATGGCGTAGGGCCTTTTTCTGTTGCTACAGGCGAAATACAATCAAAGCCAGGGCCGAAAAGCTATACAAGTGTTTTTGGCGATACGCTGATTGAGCTAGCGGAAAAAGATCCGTCCATTGTGGCAATTACGGCAGCTATGCCGGAAGGAACGGGACTTCGGAAATTCAGCAGTCGCTTTCCTACAAGGTTTTTCGATGTGGGAATTGCCGAACAGCATGCTTTGACACTAGCTGGCGGTATGGCTACAGAAGGCTTGAAGCCTGTTGTGGCGCTTTATTCGACTTTTTTACAGCGTGGTTACGATCAAGTACTGCACGATCTTTGTTTGCAGAATCTGCCTGTTGTTTTGGCGATTGATCGCGCTGGCCTTGTCGGCGAAGATGGTCCAACTCACCATGGCACGTTTGATCTGTCTTTTTTGCGCCATATGCCCAATATAACGATCATGGCGCCAAAAGATGAGAATGAGCTACGGCATATGTTAAAGACCGCTTTTGAACTCAAGGGGCCTGTAGCGATCCGTTATCCTCGCGGCGCTGGTGTTGGCGCTGCCATGACCGAAGAAGTGCATAGTCTGGAAACAGCCTGTGCGGAAGAATTAAAAATAGGGACACAGGTGGCTTTTTTAACGGTAGGAACGATGGTTAAGCCTTGTCTAGAAGCGGCTGAAATCTTGGCAAAGCAGGAGATTAGCGCTTCTGTGGTGAATATGCGGTTTATTAAACCTCTTGATTATAAAGCAATTCGAAAAGCGGCGCGTGAAGTCGGCTTGATTGTTACTGTTGAAGAAAATGTTTTGTCAGGTGGCTTTGGATCAGCTGTTCTCGAGTATATCAACGAAGAGCAGTTCCAATGGACCAAGGTTTTGCGAATTGGCCTGCCTGATCAGTTCATTGAGCATGGCGCTCGCAGTATCTTGTTGGCAAAATACGGTCTCGACAGTGAGAGCATTGCGGCTACGGTACGAGCTTATTTGGGAAAACAGGGTGTGAAGTAATGGCAAAAGAACGTCTTGATCAATTGTTAGTCAAAAAAGGTCTTGTGGCAAGCCGCGAACGAGCTCGCAGCGCGATCATGGCTGGAAAGGTTTTCGTCGCTGGACAGAAAATTGATAAGGCCGGAACGTTAATAGCGCCGGAAGCGGCGATTGAATTAAAAGGGCATGATATTCCTTTTGTGAGCCGCGGCGGCTTAAAGTTAGCTAAGGCAGTCCAGTTTTTCTCGCTGTCGTTGGCGGGGAAAACGATGATTGATATTGGCGCTTCGACGGGCGGCTTTACGGATTGTGCATTGCAGCAAGGCGCTCGCAAGGTTTTCGCCATTGATGTAGGCTATGGTCAGCTAGCTTGGTCGCTACGGACTGACGAACGCGTGGTTAATATGGAACGGACGAATATCCGTCATGTAACGCCAGACCAGATTGGCGAATCAATTGATTTCATTTCCATTGATGTTGCTTTTATTTCACTTGATAAAGTGCTGCCTGTGGCTAAGGAGCTGCTTAGCGAAGGCGGTGAACTTGTAGCGCTAATTAAGCCTCAATTTGAAGCAGGCCGGGAGAAGGTGGGCAAGAAAGGCGTTGTGCGTGACCCGCTTGTTCATATTGAAGTAATTGCAAAAATTATCAATTTGGCAGATCATCTAGAATTTATAATTGCCGGACTTACTTTTTCGCCCATTAAGGGACCTGAGGGCAATATTGAATATCTGCTTTATCTAAAAAAACAGACAGATAAGTCAGTTGACGAAATGGTTTTTGATCAGAGTCGTATTGAAGGTCTTGTGGCGGAGGCTCATGGAAATCTTACGGAACGAACGGAGGAGGCGCCTTGCTGACACTTGGTTTATTTCCTAATATAAAAAAGGCGCAGGCTGAAGCAGTTGCCGCAAGGATTGCTGCGTATCTGAAGGAACGATCGATTCGTGTTGTTGTTCCAGCTGAAGCTGGAGAAATCATGGATTTTCCTACCCTAAACTGCAGCCCTGTAGGTTTAAAGGACGTTGATATTGTTCTGACCTTAGGCGGCGACGGAACGTTCATGAATGTTGCTAGAACGATTGCGCCGCAAAAAATACCTGTTTGTGGTGTGAATTTGGGAAAACTTGGTTTTTTAACCGAAGTAGAACTCAATGAAGTAGAAGCGGCTTTGGAGTCTTTACTATCAGGGCAATATCGCGTCGAAGAGCGACTGATGCTGCAAGCTGCGGTAGAAAATAAGTCAGGCTGCAGCCAAGCGATCGCCTTAAATGATATTGTTGTAACGAAAAGCGGCTATTCGCGGATCATTCGCTTGAACTTGTTTGTAAATGATGTCTATACGGCTACTTATCCGGCGGATGGCTTGATTATTTCTACGCCAACAGGAGCGACAGCCTATTCACTTTCCGCTGGCGGACCTTTTGTGGAGCCAAATTTAAATATTATGGTCATTACGCCGATTTGCTCTCATACGTTGTATTCCCGCTCATTAATTGTGTCAGGTGACGATGTGATTCGAATTTCTCTGGAAGAAACAAGCGCTGATGTTGTACTTAGCGCCGATGGACAGAATTTGTTTCCGCTAGAGGGAAATTCGCAGGTAGTGATCCGTCGGGCTGATGATCAAGCGCGCTTTATTCGCTTTCATGATAAGAGTTATTTTGATATTTTACGAAACAAGTTATGTCGAGGCGATAGTTGTGATTCGTAATGCCGTGATGTTTGTTCAGCACATATTAAAGGAAAGAGTAGCAGCAGCTACTTGCCTCGTTGATGCGACCTGCGGCAACGGTTGGGATACCTTGTTTTTAGCGCAGCATTCGCCTGATACAGCTAAAATTTATGCTTTTGATATTCAAGCGCAAGCAGTTAGTGCTACGAAGGAACGACTGATAGCAGCAGGTCTTGATCATAAGGTTACTATTTTACTGGATAGCCATGAAAGAATTGACCAGTATGTAGAGTCTATTGATATCGCTTTGTTTAATCTTGGTTATTTGCCGAAAGGCGGTCATGAACTTACTACCAAGGCAGCAACTACGTTACAGGCAGTAGAAAGAATTTTACCGTTGCTGCAGCCTGGCGGAATGATTGCACTTGTAGCGTATCCCGGCCATGAAGAAGGCCAAAATGAAGCAATAGCGCTAAAAGAATTTTTAAGTTCTTTGCCGCAGACAGATTATTATACCGGTATTTGGCAGATGCTGAATCAGATTCATCAACCGCCATTACTATATTTAGTTGAAAAAACAAGGAGTGAACGTTGTGAAAGGGTTGCGACACGCGAAGATTAAAGATATCGTTGACCGTCACATCATTGAAACGCAGGAGGACCTGGCGGAAGCCCTAAAACGTGATGGGATTGAAGTCACCCAGGCTACTGTGTCTCGCGACATCAAAGAATTAATGCTAATTAAAGTGCCTACAGGCGACGGCCATTATCGCTACGCCTTTCCGGCTGAACAGAATACTCCTTTTTCCCAGTCTCGCATGGCTAGGGTGTTTCAAGATTCTATTACATCCATTGATTTTAGCGAAAACATTATTGTGCTGCGGACTATGCCTGGAACGGCTCAATCTGTCGCCTACAATATCGACTATGTTCGCTGGCCGGAAGTCCTAGGGACTGTAGCTGGCGATGATACGATTTTTGTCATTGTAAAGCCCAAAGATGCTGTCGAAAAGGTAATCGCGAAATTTGAAGCCTTTCGTCGGGGTTAGAAGTTGCAGCACCTTGCTTAGGTAAGGGAGGAGAACCATGCTAAAGTCCTTAAGTGTAACGAACTTTGCTTTGATTGAACAGGCGGTTATTGAGTTTTCTGCCGGTCTGAATGTGTTGACAGGCGAAACTGGCGCTGGAAAATCGATTTTGATCGATGCTTTTAATATTGTTCTCGGAGCGCGTGCGTCTACCGAATTTATTCGCTATGGTACTGATTTTTTTCGTGTAGAAGCTTTATTTTTTATGGATCAATCTTTGCCAGAATTAGAAAATTTATTACAAGAACAAGGCCTTGATTGGAATGAAGGCACTTTGATTCTGACTCGGCGACTTAATCAGGCAGGAAAAAATGTAATTACTTTGAATAATTCTCACATTACGCTTCAGCTTCTGAAAAAAATTGGCGCTATTCTTGTTGATATGCATGGTCAACATGAAAATCAGGCGTTATTAAAGCCGGAAAAATATATTGAAATTCTTGATGAATCGAGTAAGGAAATTCGTCAAGCCTTGCCGTTATATCAAGAAATCTATCAGGCATGGCAGGCAAAAAAGAAGGAAATCGCTGCAATTAAGATGCAGTCGCGGCAAAGAGAGCAGCGCTTTGATATGCTTTCTTGGCAGCTTAAAGAAATTCAGGGCGCTAAGCTTGTTGGCGGCGAGGAAGAAACGCTAGAAAAAGAAATTTCTCGGTTAGCCAATATGGAGAAGATTTCACAAGCGGCTGTTAGCGCTTACTCGTTGTTGCAGCAAGATCAAGCGAAACGGCCAGCTTTGACTCCAGCCCTGACGGAGCTGAAAAAGCACCTGGAATTTTTAAGCCGTTACGATGAAGCCTTCCAAGAGAAAAGTGCTGCCATTGCCGACATGGTTTATCAGTTAGAAGAAGTTGCTTTTAAGTTGCGCGATTACCAGGAGTCCTTTGAATTTAGCCCCAAGCGCCTTGATGAATTACAAAGCCGCATGGATTTACTTTATAAGCTGAAGAAGAAGTATGGCGCTACAGTAGACGAAGTTATAGCCTATGGCGAAAAGATTGCATCAGAGTTAGATTATATGGAAAACTTTGATGAACATATTGAAAAACTCGCTAAAGAGTTGCAAAACCTAGAGGGAAAATTAGCGCAGCAGGCTGATGGTTTACAGCAGCTACGTTTGGTCGCCGCGACAGAGCTTAGCGAAAATATAACGGAGCATTTACAGAGTTTGAGTATGCCTGACGGACTTTTTTTAGCGGAAGTTACCGAAATGGCTGATTTTACACCTACAGGTAAAAATGAAGTTGTATTTCTCTTTTCAGCCAATCGCGGCGAAATACCGATGCCGCTCTTTAAAGTAGCTTCAGGCGGCGAACTTTCGCGGCTGGCTTTAGCCATTAAGACGGTTTCTGCGCGACGCGATAAAGTGCCGACGATGGTTTTTGATGAAGTGGACAGTGGGATTGGCGGTCAGACCGGACAAGCTGTAGCGGAAAAAATTGCGCAGATTGCTACCTATAAACAGGTGCTATGTATTACTCATTTGCCGCAAATTGCCGCTGTAGCGGATGAACAGTTATTTATTGAAAAAAATGTAGAACAAGACAGGACGGTTACATCGATTCGTTTGCTTGATGAACCATCTAGAATATTAGAATTAAGTCGTATGCTCGTCGGGACGGAGCTTACCGAATCAGCCATGGATAATGCTAGGCAAATGCTGCAGCGAGCAAAACGAAAAAAGGAAAATTTACTTGCTAAAACGCAACCATAATGGTTTGCGTTTTTTTTATGGCAATACCCTCCGGAATATTCTCAATCTTTTTCGGGCATGTTTTAAACATGACCTTTTAAAAGATTTTGTGAGGGAGGGGGGCCATTGTCGAAAAATTCCTTTCGGGTGTTTATGGCTTGCTTGTGTATTTTTTTTATTTGTCTTGTCTGCGTTTCATCACCTTTTCAAACTCTCTATAAATTGCCGCAAGATATTCATATTCTACAAGGGGAAGAGACTTCTTTTACCGTTTTTTTTCCTTTGTCTGTTGTTGTCGCCCCACAGGAAAATCGCGAACAGAGTATTATTGTAAAAGATAATATGAATACTACGTCTGATAGTTGGTCTCATCCTGTGCGCCTAAAAACTGTTTCGCTAGGTACGACGACAATCCAGTTTAATTTATTTGGCTTGATTCCAGTGCGCACCGTGCATGTCGATGTACTGCCTACCTTAAAATTGGTGCCTGGCGGGCATTCTATCGGTGTTGTGCTTCATTCACAGGGCGTGATTGTAGTCGGCTATTCGCCCATTTTAGGCGAGGAAGAAAAAGCTTTAAATCCGGCGCGAGAAGCAGGCTTGTTAGTTGGTGACGTAGTGTTAGCTGTCAATGGAACGCCGATCGAAAGTGATACACAGTTATCTGAAATGATTGATCGCGCTGGCAAAGAAAAAATTTTACTCGATTTATTGGTTAAACGCGGCGAAACAAAGTTGTCTCTGGCCATGCGACCGCTGTTTTGTTCGGAAACGCAACGCTATCGTCTCGGGCTATTTGTGCGCGACAGTGCGGCCGGCGTCGGTACTTTGACTTATTATGACCCAGAGTCTAAAATATATGGCGCTTTAGGCCATGTAATTACCGATAGTGATACAAATCAGGCGATTGATTGTGAGCAGGGGAAAATTGTTTCTGCCGTAGTTTCCGGAATTCAGCAAGGAAAACGGGGACAGCCAGGCGAAAAAATCGGCGTTTTTCTGGAAGAAAATAAATTGCTTGGCGATATTCAAAAGAATACTAATTTTGGTATTAGCGGTGAATTGGCCGAACCACTAGACAATGATCTGTATACGGAAGCTTTACCTGTAGCATCCATGAATCAGGTTCAAACAGGGCCTGCTGAAATTTTAACTGTTGTTGACGGACAAACGATTGAACGGTTTTCTATTGAAATTCAAAAAGTCAATCTGCAAGAAGTGCCTGAAGGAAAAGGTCTGGTGATTCAAATTACTGATCCGAGGCTTTTAGCAAAGACCGGTGGGATAGTACAGGGAATGAGCGGTAGCCCCATTATTCAGCAAGGCAAGCTAGTTGGTGCTGTAACTCATGTGTTTGTCCATGACCCAACGAAGGGATATGGATGCTTTATTGACTGGATGCTTATGGAAAGCGGGATCTTGCCGAAGCAAAAAGAGAGAGCAGTGAGTCAACTCTTTACAAGAGTTTCTCACTGCTCTCTTTTCTATCGACCTATTTTAGTGTACAATGAGAGCAAAAGATCAAATAATGTCCCTAATATATCATTTTCTAGTAAATGTGTATTTTTTTTCCAATTTAGGAAGGGAATTGCTTTCGCTTGTCGAATCGATCTTATAGATTAATATTCAGGGAGGCTGTACCATGATCAAAGAATCCATCAAAGTAGCGATTGCCGATGATAATCGGGAGTTTGCCGGTATTATGGAAGAATTTTTGCAGAATCAGGCGGATATTGAATTGGTAGGCGTAGCCTACAATGGTGAAGAAATTTTAAAGGTAATTGATGAACAGAGTCCTGATGTGGTTATTCTTGATATTATTATGCCTCATCTTGACGGAATTGGTGTGTTAGAACAATTAAATTCCCGCGGGGGAAAACGGCCTAAAATCATTATGTTGACAGCTTTCGGACAGGAAGGGATTACCCAGCGCGTTGTTGAACTTGGCGCTGACTATTATGTACTCAAGCCGTTTAATATGGACGTACTCGTCAGCCGTATTCGCCAGCTGGCGACAACGTTGACTTCGCAGCGTCCAGTGGTAGCTCAGGCCATTAAAGCTCGACCGATTGATGTGGAAGTAACGAACATTATTCGTGAAATTGGAATTCCGGCTCACATTAAAGGCTATCAGTATCTACGTGATGCTATTATGATGATCATTAATGAAATGGAGTTGCTTGGCGCTGTGACCAAGGTGCTCTATCCGATGATTGCCGAAAAGTATTCGACAACGCCGTCGCGTGTAGAAAGAGCGATTCGTCATGCCATTGAAGTAGCATGGAGCCGCGGTAATATTGATATGATTAACCGCTTGTTTGGCTATACCGTAAAATTGGAAAAAGGCAAGCCAACCAATTCTGAATTTATGGCGATGATTGCTGACAAACTAAGAATGGAAATGCGAGCTTAAAAGTAAACTTATAAAGCTACATAAAAGAGTCGAAAAAAGCCGTGAATGTTCACGGCTTTTTCTGCGATTTACTATGAGGTGATTAGGATGGAATTAAAAGAAACAATGCTTTTGAGTGAACAGGTTTTTTCTGGATCGATTATTACGGTTTGTCAGGATCAGATCGAATTACCAAATGGACGCAAGACAAAACGCGACGTAGTGCTTCATCCTGGCGCCGCGGCGATTGTGCCAGTTACGAAAGCAGGGAAGCTGGTACTAGTGCGCCAGTACCGCTATCCAGTACAGACTGTATTATTAGAAATTCCAGCAGGTAAGTTAGATCAAGGGGAAAGCCCGGAAGTTTGTGCGCGGCGAGAATTGGAAGAAGAAACAGGTTTTCAAGCGGGAACTTTAACAAAGTTGACAGCGATCTATACAGCACCGGGTTTTTCCAATGAAATCATTCATATTTATTTAGCTCAGGAATTGATGAAGACCAAGCAGCAGCTTGACAGTGATGAATTTTTAAATGTAGAGGAATATTCGCGCGAACAAGTACAGGCAATGATTCGTTCCGGCGAAATTTGTGATGCAAAAAGCATTACAGGAATTATGCTAGCGGAAAGCTTATTGCGATGAGACAGTTTCAGGCTGATTTTCATATCCATGTTGGGATGAGTGAAAGCGGACGCTGGATTAAGATTCCAACGTCCGCGAAATTGACTGTTCGCAATATTTTAGAGGAAGCAGCGTACAAGGGAATTGATTTTCTCGGTATTATTGATGCCCTGTCGCCGCTGGTTCAGTCAGATTTAGCCTGTCTGGAAGCGGAAGGGCTGCTAACGCCTTTAGCGGCAGGCGGGTATATCTATCAAGGGAAAAAAAATCCCGTTTATCTGATTCTTGGAGCTGAAGTAGAAACGACAGAAGTCGGCGGCGGTGTCTGTCATACGCTGTTATATTTACCGGATCGTATGGCTATTGCGGCGCTGACGAAGCATTTAAGCGCTTTTATAAAAAATGTGAATATGAGCTCGCAAAATGCTCATATGACCCTTGGACGGCTAGTGGATCTTGCGTCAGAGCATGAAGCGATCATTGTTCCTGCTCATATTTTCACGCCCTTTAAGAGCTTGTATGGGGCGACAGCAAGCCGAATGGAAAAGATCCTTACAGATACACAGCGTAGTAAAATTGCTGGTGCTGAAATCGGGTTGAGTGCTGATAGCCTGTTGGCTGATTGTATTGGCGAGTTAGCTGATTTTACACTGTTAAGTAATTCTGATGCCCATTCACTTGACCGGATTGGTCGGGAAAGTAATACGATTTTGTTAGCTGAGCCTAGTTTTTCGGAATATAAAAAATTATTACTCCGTCACGATGGCCGCAGAATTTTAAAAAATTACGGTTTGGATCCAAGACTTGGTAAATATCACAAGACACATTGTTTAGACTGTGGCAATCATGAAACGTTTATAAGTCTTGCAGCAAACAAGTTTGCCTGTGGGCGTTGCCAAAGCCTGAAAGTGGTGCGAGGCGTTTTTGATCGGATTCAGCAAATCGCTGATTACAGTAAGCCGCGTCATCCTGATCATCGACCTCCTTATCATTATCAACTTCCGCTTAACTTTTTGCCCGGAATCGGCGCTAAGACAGCGAAAAAGCTGCGAGATTCTTTTGTTTCAGAATTTTATATCTTACATGAAGCTTCCTATGAAGAACTGAGCTCAGTAGTAAAAGACAAAGTAGCAACGATCATTTTAGGGGCTAGGGAAGGTTCGTTGGCGATTAATGCTGGCGGCGGTGGATTTTATGGTAAGGTTATTAGTGATTCTTAAAAGAAAAGTCTAAGAGCTCCTTCTTTTGCATACACTGAAACGAGTGATAGCAAAAGAGGTGGGGCGGGACATGCTCAAAAGCTTGCAATACAGCATTCGGATGTTTTTACGAAACCATATCGTAGCCTTTTTCTTTATGGTTTTATTTTTTTCTGTGGGAATTGTCGTAGGGGCTCTTGCGGTAAAAGTATTGCCTGATGAACAGAAAATCGAACTAGCCGGTTATTTGCACCTCTTTTTTTCTGGGCTATCGCAAGGCACAGAAGTGAATAAACTGGAGCTTTTTGGCAGTGCCCTATGGAATCAAAGTAAAGTCGTCTTATTTATGTGGATTCTGGGCTTTACCATAGTGGGAATCCCTTTTGTGATTTTTCTTGTATTTACGCGAGGGTTTATTATTGGTTTTACTGTGGGCTTTTTAGTGAATGAGTATGTAATGCGCGGCCTGCTGTTTGCTTTTGCCGCTGTCATTCCCCATAGCATTTTTTCGGTTCCTGCTGTACTAGTGGCAGGCGTAGCTGCGGCAAGCTTTTCCTGGATGCTTTTGAAGCGGCGCGGTAAAGGCAAACGCGGTATTGTGGCGGAAGCGGTCAGTTACAGCTTTATTTGTTTTGTCATGCTGTGCTTGATGATAACAGCAGCCGCGGTAGAAGTTTATATTTCACCTGTATTTATGAAACTTGCTGCTGGCTTTTTAGTCGGTCATACACCTTAAGGGGCTATCGCTGTTCGAAGCGAGGGTCCCTTTTTCGCGCATAAAGGTAAGTAGCAGTGAATAGATATATAACAGGCATTATGTAAAAATTGCCGGAAAAGAGGAACAGACATGAGAAAGTTAAGCAAAATTTCTTGCTTGGTCTTGATACTTTTTCTTGGTTTCGTGCTGGCTTTTTTGCTGTTTACTTTTTGGCACAGCCGTGTTCCCAGCAGCACGATACCGGATCGGCCCATTCAGGAAAAGCCCTTGCGTGTTCATGCCTTGTCCGCAGTTTTTGCCGACAGTTTACAAAAGAGCGAAAAATAATTCTTTATCCGACAGGAAAAGAAAGGAATCCCTTATTGCGGCGTGGAATAAACAACCAATAATGAAGCCTGAAACAGGCGTCAAGCGGTAGGCTAAATACGGGCAGAAAAAAGGGTGATCATGATGGATAGTTATGTTAATTCGTTCATTAACTACCTTGCCGTTGAGCGAGGCCTGGCTCCTAATACCTTAGAATCCTATGGACGAGACTTACGGCAATTTCAAAGCTATTTACAGTCTAGTGACATGGATATGGTGAAAGACTCTGATCGGACAATTATCATGGGTTATTTGCAAAGCCTACAAGGAAAGGGGCGGGCTGTTTCCACTATTTCACGTAATTTAGCTGCCATAAAATCATTTTATCAATATCTGCTTAGAGAACATTATGTGGAAAAAGATCCTGCCGCAACGTTAGAAGCACCGAAACTAGAGAAAAAACTACCGAAAATTCTAACGATCAAAGAAGTGGAAGAGCTGCTTCGACAGCCCAATTCTTTTTTGCCAGCAGGAATGCGCGATAAGGCCATGCTAGAACTGCTCTACGCAACAGGTATTCGTGTTTCTGAACTTATCTCTTTAAATATATCTGATGTGAATTTGGACATGGGCTATATTAAATGTTTTGGCACCGGCGCGAAAGAAAGAATTGTTCCGCTGGGATCCATTGCTGCGAAGGCGGTTCAGGAGTATATCCAAAAAGGAAGACTCAAGCTTGTTCGCAGCTATGAAGAACCTGCCTTGTTTGTAAATCACCATGGCAAACGGTTAACTCGCCAGGGTTTTTGGAAGATTATAAAAAAATATGCGCAAGAGGCTCATATCTTAAAAGATATTACGCCTCATACACTACGACACTCTTTTGCGACTCATTTATTGGAAAATGGCGCCGATCTGCGTAGTGTACAGGAAATGCTTGGTCACGCCGATATTTCGACAACGCAGATTTATACGCATGTTACGAAAAATCATTTAAAAGAAGTTTACGATAAGACGCATCCAAGGGCATAGACTAAAGGGGGGCTTTCATGAAATTTGAACGAATCATTACAATTGTTCTTGATAGTGTTGGAATCGGAGCAGCGCCCGATGCGGCTCGTTTTGGCGACCAAGAAGCACATACGTTAGGTCATATAGCTCGCTCAACTGGCGGGCTAATTTTACCGACATTAGAACGTCTCGGGCTTGGTTGTATTGTGGCATTAGAAGGCGTAGCTCCTGAACAAGAGCCCTTAGCCAGTTATGGAAAAATGCAGGAGATCTCGCGTGGGAAAGATACAACAAGCGGACATTGGGAACTCATGGGATGCCCCGTACAAAAAGAATTTCCCGTGTATCCTGATGGCTTCCCGGCAGAGATGATTGCTGCTATTGAAGCACTTATTGGTCGGAAAATTCTTGGGAATAAAGCGGCTTCAGGTACGGAAATTATTGCCGAACTTGGGGAAGCGCATATGAAAACAGGGTTTCCCATAATTTATACATCTGCCGATAGCGTGTTGCAAATCGCTGCTCATGAGTCGGTGATTCCCCTTGAGGAGCTTTACGAATTTTGCCACAAAATTCGAACTGAAATTTGTGTAGGTAAGAACGAGGTTGGGCGGATTATTGCCAGGCCCTTTATCGGTTCGCCTGGCCAGTTTGTACGTACGCCAAATCGTCACGATTATAGTGTAGAGCCTGTGGGGAAAACGGTTTTGGATTTGTTGCAGGAGCAAAATATTCCCGTAATTGGCGTAGGCAAGATCGGCGATATTTTTGCGCACCGGGGGATTAGCCAGTCTTATCCGACAAAGTCAAATTCACATGGCATGGAAGAGCTAGGGCGATTAGTGCGTGAAACAGCCGGACCTTGCTATATTATGGCAAATCTCGTTGACTTTGACAGCCAATACGGTCATCGGCGCGATCCCGCTGGCTATAAAGCAGCTTTGGCCCAATTTGATCAGGAATTAGCCGTATTTTTGCCGCTTCTTAAAACGGACGATTTGCTGCTGATTACGGCGGATCATGGTTGTGATCCTACGGCGCCGGGATCAGATCATACTCGTGAATACGTGCCAATCTTGGCCTATAGCCCAACGCTTACAGGTCTTTCTCTGGGAATTCGTACCTCCTTTGCTGATGTAGGGCAGACGATTGCTGAAAACTTTTCGCTGAGAACGTCTGTACCAGGTGTCAGTTTTTTATCGCTCTTAGGGAGTAAAAAGTCATGAATTTTGTCGAGAAGATTTTACAAACTCGTAATGGCGATCCCCTAACAGGGGCAGATATCGAAGCAATGATTCAGCTGTTTACAGCCGGGAAGATTCCTGATTATCAGCTGTCGGCTTGGCTTATGGCGGTATTTTTTCGCGGTCTTTCCCGCGAGGAAACATCAGCTTTAACCTTAGCCATGGCTCGGTCCGGCCAAATGCTCGATTTAAGTTTGGTGCCAGGCATCAAGGTTGATAAACATAGTACTGGCGGTGTAGCCGATACTGTTACGCTTATTTTGGCGCCGCTTGTTGCTGCCGCTGGCGTTCCTGTAGCAAAAATGAGTGGCAGAGGCTTAGGCTTTACGGGTGGTACAATTGATAAACTAGAAGCGATTCCTGGTTTTTCGACCGCGTTAAGCGAAGCTGACTTTGTAGCTCAGCTGCATAAAATTGGGATTGCGCTTACGAGTCAAAGCTCTAGTATTGCTCCGGCTGACGGAAAAATCTACGCTCTACGCGATGTAACTGGGACAATAGAAAGCATTCCATTGATCGCTTCTTCCGTTATGAGTAAGAAAATTGCTTCCGGCGCTGATCGCATCTTGCTTGATGTAAAAGTGGGACAAGGTGCGTTTATGAAAGATCTTGCCGCTGCTAGAGAACTTGCTGAAACGATGGTAGAGATTGGCGAGCGATTAGGTAAAAAGACGATTGCTTTATTAACTGATATGAACCAGCCGCTAGGTACGGCTATTGGCAACGGGCTGGAAGTGGCGGAGGCCATTGAAATTCTGCAAGGCGGCGGGTCGCGACGGCTGCGGGAGGCGGTTTTGATTTTAGGCAGTTATATGCTGCTTCTTGCCGAAAAAGCTGAAAATCTGCAAGCTGCGCAAGAAAAACTTAGTGAATTGCTGGCATCGGGAGCGGCACTAGCTAAATTTGAAGAATGGATTATGGCGCAAGGGGGCCATAAACAGATTCTGCTAGAACCACATAAACTTTATGATACGCCCTATACATTTACGGTGCTGGCTAAAGAAGCTGGATTTGTTCAAACAATGGCGGCGGAAAAACTTGGAAAAATTGCAATGCGTTTAGGCGCTGGCAGGGCCTATAAAGGTCAAACAATTGACTTAGCTGTGGGCATTCGTTTGTTGGTACAGGTCGGCGATTTGGTTGAGCCTGGTCAAAAAATCGCTTGTTTATACACACAATCTGAAACGGCGGCGTTACAAGCCGCTGATGAGGTTAAAGAAGCGATTGTGATTGAACCAATTCCGCAGAAACCGCAGCCGCTTTTGCTTGGCTTAGTGGACGAAACAGGCTTTCAGCCAATCGCTTTATAAAAAAATCGCTGGTTATTTTACCAGCGATTTTTTTGTGTATCTCCTGACTTTATGGACAACCTAAAGCATAAAGCGTGGTTTAAAGAAAGGAGCTTATACAGATGGTCAAGCGCAGAAGTTTTATTGTTTTTGCTGTTTTTTTGCTGCTTTTTTCCGGACTTTTTCCTGTTGCCAAGGCTGCTACAGCAAAGGATATACCGCTTTCGCTTACAGCGCAATCAGCTGTTTTAATGGATGCTGACGGAACTATTTTATTTGAAAAAGATGCTCATAAGCCCTTGCCTCCAGCCAGTGTGACCAAAACGATGACACTGCTTCTTGCTGTTGAAGCCGTCGACCAAGGGAAAATTCAACTTACCGACCAAGTGACAGCAAGTTCCCATGCTGTTCGCCAAGGGGGATCACAAATTTGGCTCGAGCAAGGCGAAAAAATGTCTGTTTATGAATTGCTTACGGCGGTTGCTGTTGTTAGCGCCAATGACGCTGCTGTTGCGTTAATGGAGCATATTTATGGCAGCGAAGAAGCGGCGATTGCTGCCATGAACGAACGGGCTGCTGCATTGGGACTTGCGAATACCCATTTTAATAGTGTCAATGGTTTGCCTGTAGCGAATCATTATATGAGTGCTTACGATACAGCATTGATTGTTAAGGAAGCAGTAAAATATCCTTTATATCTCCAAGTATCAGGGATCAAAGAGTACTGGCTTCGCGGCGGAAAAAACTGGCTTGTAAATACAAATAAGCTGTTGTGGTGGTATGATGGGGCCGACGGTTTAAAAACAGGCTGGACGGAAGAAGCGAAGTATTGTTTTGCCGGTACAGCCAAACGTCAAAATTTACGATTGATTGCCGTTGTTTTTGCGGCGCCGGAACCGCGCTCCCATTTAAAAGAAAGTATGAAATTGCTTGACTATGGCTTTTCTAATTACATTACCTTACCTGTTGTTGCTAAAGGGGCTGTTTTAGAGAAGGTCAAGGTCGGTAAAGGGGTAGAACATGAGCTGTCTTTGGTAGCTGCCGAAGATTTAAATTTGCTGCTTTTAAAAGGACAAAGCAAGGTAATTCAAAAACAAATGAAGCTTACCGAGCCTTTGGTAGCGCCTATTGTGCAAGGGCAAAAATTAGGTGAACTTACTGTAATGAGGGAAGGAAAAGAAGCGGGAACTGTCGATTTAGTTGCGGCAAAGAGTATTGAAAAGGCGGGATTTATCCAAATACTGCAAGAGACATTTACACATTTTTTTGCGATTGCCAGTGAATGATTACAGCGGGAATTTGCCCGCTTTTTTTATTTGGACAAAAATCGCGGCAGGAAAATTTTTCCTTTTAGCGAAGTGTAGAGGAAATGTGAATGGAAAGCAGGAGGATGCCATGAATGTAGCCGTAGAAATGTGTTCTGGTAAAATCGTAGTTCGATTGGAAGGCGAGCTTGATTTGTTAACAGTCAAGGATTTTCGCGATGCTGTTGATAGTTTTCTCAATAGTCGTAAAGGCAGTCAACTTATTTTAAATCTTTCGGGTCTTACCTTTATTGACAGTTCTGGTATTGGCGCCCTATTGGGACGTTATAAAAAAGCACAGCTTTTAGGTGGCTGTGTTGCTGTAACAAACGTACAGCCTCAGGTACGTCGCATTTTAGAGTGCTCTGGTTTGGTTCAACTTTTTTTAAATTATGAGACGGAAGAAGCGGCCTTACAAGAGCTGTAAGAATAGGGAGGGCAAGTGATGGCTGTTAAAAATAAAATTATCATGAAGCTTATGAGTAATGAAGAAAACGTAGCTATTTCCCGTGTCGCTGCTGCGGCTTTTGCCGCACAGACAGATATTACGCTTGGGGAACTTGAAGATATTAAAGTCGCTATATCTGAGGCTGTTTCCAATGCTATGATTCACGGTTATGAGGGCGGTGAAGGGATTATTGAGTTTACAATGAGCCTATTAGAAGGAAATCTCGAATTTGTCATTGCCGATTTTGGTGTTGGCATAGAAAATATTGCCTTGGCCAGGCAGCCTGCTTATTCAACCGATCCGGAACGAATGGGGCTTGGCTTTGTGTTTATGGAATCGTTTATGGATGAATTAGTTGTTCAATCTAAGTTAGGTGAAGGAACGACTGTCACCATGATCAAACGCTGCGATGCGAATCGCGTTCATTAGGTGGGGAGACTGTGCTGACAGATGATGTATTTAAAGCTTGTCTGGTTCAGGCCCAGGCTGGCGATGAAAGAGCCAAAGAAATATTAGTAAAGGAAAATTTAAACTTAGTGCACAGCATTGTGCGGCGTTTTCTTGGTCGGGGATTTGAAGAAGAGGATCTCTTTCAAATCGGCTCAATTGGATTGCTTAAGGCCATAGAGCGCTTTGATCTTACCTATGAGACGAAATTTTCTACCTATGCAGTCCCCTTGATTTTAGGTGAGATTCGTCGCTTTATTCGTGATGACCATCCCATAAAAGTAAGCCGTTCGGTCAAGGAACTTTCTTACCAAATTCGGTTAGAGCAGGAAAACTGGCAAAAACGAACTGGCAGAGAGCCTTCTCTTTTGGAACTGGCGGAAGTGATGAATTTGGCAGCTCCTGAAGTAGCAGCTGCTCTTACAGCAGTACAGCCGCCTGTTTCTTTGTTCGATCCCATCTTTTCTGCTGATGAAACGCAGCCGGTTTTATTAGAGCGGCTTAAAGGCGTGGAAGAAGAGAAAAATCTGATTGAACGATTAAATTTACAGCAAATGCTGGAACGATTGTCAGAAAAGGAACGGCAGATTATTAAATTGCGCTTTTTTGATGATCTTACGCAGGCAGATGTTGCCTCGCTGTTGCAATTATCGCAGGTACAGGTTTCACGCTTAGAAAAAAAGGCGCTTATATTTCTGCGGCAGCTTGCGGCAAACCGTTAAAATTTTATAAAAAAAGTAAAAGGGCCCATACTAAGAAAAAAGCGAGGTGATTTTTTTGCCTGACAAGCGGTTTCATTGGATCCTTGGCGGCGTAATTGTTTTTTTTACGGCTACGCTTCTCACGTATTATTTGTTTTCGGAAAATTATACAAAACGTTCTCCCGTCCGGGCCAAGCAGGTTTTAGCGGATAAAATAACAGGAATCGTGCAAAATAATGATATTCTAACAGATAAGGGAGGTAAGCCTATGGTTGTAAAAGTCATTGAACTAGTCGGTTCTTCACCGCATAACTGGACAGAAGCCGTCAATAGCGCCGTAGCAGAGGCAGATCAAACAATTGATGAAATTACTGGCGTAGAGGCAACTAATTTTACAGCTTCCATTGCTGGCGGGAAAATAGCCGAATATAAAGCAGATGTGCGGATTGCTTTTAAAGTAAAATAAATAAAAAAACAGACGAAGGAAACTCAGTATTGATGTGACCTTCGTCTGTTTTTTTATTTGCTTTTGCTTGGTGCATGTTTTTATTTCGCAGTGGTCACAATAACACAAGAGGTGGATGGAATGAATCAAGCGCAGCAACAAGAGTATCAAGCGCGAGTAAAAGAAAAAAGTCCTAAGCCGCCGCTTCTAAAAAATTGCCTCTGGGCCTTTGGCGTGGGGGGAATGATTTGTCTTTTGGGGCAGTTCATTCAAGGCCAGTTTATCAATTCGGTTGGGCTAGCCAAACAAGACGCGGCAACAGCAACTTCGATTCTCCTTGTGTTTCTAGGAACCTTTTTTACGGGGTTGGGCGTTTATGATGAACTGGGCAAGCGGGCTGGCGCTGGTTCCGTTGTTCCGATTACGGGATTTGCTAACTCGGTGGCTGCTCCAGCCTTAGAGTTTAAGCGCGAAGGCTATGTTCTTGGCGTCGGAGCGAAGATTTTTGTGGTGGCAGGTCCGGTCATTCTTTATGGTACGGTAACGGCTTTTCTAGTAGGAGTGGCGCATCTTTGGTTGAAAGGAGGCTAGGGTTTTGTCAAAGAAAGCCGGAAAGCAAACCGTTATCTTTTCTTTACCGCCAAGTCTTTTGGCAACAGCTATTATTGGCGGTCCCATGGAAGCAGCAGGAAATCTTTCTGTTTATTTTGACCGGGTGTTAGAAGATAACCTATTAGACTATGACAGTTTTGAACAGTGCGAAGCTGCGATGTTGGAATGGGTTGTACAGAAAGCGGCAAAAAAAGGAGCTCAGACACTTGATTCGATTGATTATATTCTAGCAGGCGATCTTTTGAATCAGTTAATGTCCGCTCATTTTGCGAATCGAACGCTGCAACGGCCCTTTATTGGTATTTATGGCGCCTGTTCCAGTATGGTTTTAACACTTGCTGTTGGCGCAATGTTACTTGACGGCCAATTTGCTGATCAAGTAATTGCAGCCGTGTCAAGCCATCATGATGCCGCCGAACGACAATATCGTTTTCCCACGGAACTTGGCGTACAGCGTCCGCCAGTGGCGCAATGGACTGTAACTGGTGCTGGCGCGGTTCTTTTGGCTGCAAAAGCGGCTGCAAAGCGGCCTAACATTAAGGCGGCGACAATCGGCAAGATTATTGATGCTGGCGTACAAGATCCTAATGCTATGGGCGCAGCCATGGCGCCTGCTGCCGTAGATACTATGTTGCAGCATTTTCGGGATCTGAACCTTACGCCAAGTGACTATGATCATATTTTTACGGGGGATCTCGGTAAAATCGGTAAAGCCTTGGTGATTGATATGATGGCAGAAGCTGGTTATGACGTAAAAGGTCGTTATGAAGATTGTGGCTGCCTGATCTATACGGAGGAGCAGGATACTCATTCCGGCGCCAGCGGCTGTGCTAGTTCTGCGATTGTTTTCGGGGGGCCCATTTATCAAGAACTGGCAGCAGGACGGCTCAAAAAAGTACTTATTGTGGGAACTGGTAGTTTGCACAGTCCCACGTCGTATCAGCAAAAAGAAACGATTCCCTGCATAGCTCACGCGATAGCTGTAGCAGGAATATAAGGAGGAAGCGAATGCAGAGCTATTTAGCAGCGTTTATTGTGGGCGGCTGTATTTGTGTAATTGGTCAATTGCTTATGGATTTGACTCCGTTAACTCCCGCTCATATTTTAGTGCTTTTTGTCAGTCTCGGCGCAGTGGTTAGTGGCCTCGGTTTATATCAGCCGCTTGTTGATTGGGCCGGTGCTGGCGCTACAGTACCCTTGACTGGCTTTGGCCATGCACTTACTGTTGGTGTTATTCAGGATATTGATAAAAATGGAGTTTTGGGACTCTTTACCGGAGCCTTTCGCGCCGCCGCCGGCGGACTTATGGCAGCGCTGTTCTTTGGATTTCTTGTATCTCTTGTGTTTAATCCTAAGGGGTAGGCTTTATGTATGTAATCGATGTGATTGGCTTTATCGTTTCTATCGGGGTCATTGGCCTACGATATCCTCATTATGTCATTTTAGCGTCCCTTATTAATCAGGTAGGTCAAATTATAGCATCACTATTTTGCCATTTGGGAATACAAGGAGTTTTTGCCGCAGGACTTTTTAGTCAGATTGATGTGAATGGACCGCTGCCAAAGCTATTATTTGTAGCTGCAAGTGGAATTTTCAGCAATTATGCCGCAGGAAAGGTAGTTCGTGGTTTTGAGTTTGAGCCTTCGGCCCATTTATGGCAATCTTTTGCCAAACTGCGATTTCCTTTTGCCGTGATCAATATGCGGTTTGCTTTTCTGATGTTTTGCATGCAAGTCTTTTATTTTATAAAAAACCTCTAAGGGCAAGGAAAGGTTGGGGAAAAGTTGGCCAGGAAACTTACGAGACCTCTGTATACAGGCGGCGAAAACAGTAAAGAAGAAACAACCATTATGGAAAAATTGCAGGAAATGGCGCAAGATATACTGGATTTACAAAAAGCCGTTTCCGATAACAGTAAGGAAGGGAATAGCAGTAATAACACCAATAGCAGTAATAATACCGCGCAGTCAAGCCTAAGTGACAACTCAGGGCAAAATGTAATGCAAAGCCGTCAGCAAAATCAAGCTATTTCTTCTAATCAACAAGACTTTTCGCAAAAGCTGCAAGAGCTTTCCAACTTGCGTTATGAGCTATCGCAGGAGTTGGAAAATGGGCTCCAGAGTTTACAGCAAGTGATGGAACAAAGTCAAACTCTTGTAGCCGAAATGGAGCAGCTATTGCAGCAGAAAAATCAGTAAATGCAAAAAATCCGTGTAATATTAGTGACTGACGGCGATCAGGCGGCCCAACAGGTTGTTGAAAGCGTGGCTTATTCACTAGGTCTTCGATGTATCAGCGCTTCCGGCGGCAATCCCACACCAATTAGCGGCCCTGAAATTGTTGCTTTACTACAAGAGGTTCCTTATGATCCTGTTCTAGTTTTGTTTGATGATAAAGGGCATAAGGATTTGGGATGCGGTGAACAAGCTTTAAAATATGTGGCGCTTCATCCGGCCATCGAAGTACTAGGCGCGTTAGCAGTAGCGTCTAACGCTGGCGGAACTGGTGTGCTGACTGACTTTTGTATTACGAGACGAGGGAAAATCATAAGCGGTCCTGTTAATAAATTTGGCAAGCCGACTGTGGCGCCGTTAGGGCTGCCGCTAGTATTTGGCGACACGGTTGATGTATTGAATGAATTAAAAATTCCTCTGATTGTCGGTATTGGCGATATTGGCAAAATGGATTATGCCGATCATGTCTGTCAAGGCGCTCCGATTACCAAGAAAGCGATATTAGCCATATTAAAGGGTGTGAGCAGTTATGAGCGAGACCATTCATAAAAAACTCGACGAAAATATCAAAAACATGAAAGCGCTGCTAGGAACCGACGAAAGTTTTGATATCGTTTTTCGCGAGTATCATGTTGGATCGCGACGATCAGCTTCTTTTTCGATTAATGGAATGACCAATGATGTACTGTTAACGAATGTTTTCCAAGATATGATGACCTTAAAGCAGCAAGAACTGACGATCAACACCTTAGAAAAAGTATTCTATTCGCGAGCGACTCATTCGCAAGTGAAGAAAACCAAAGACTGGAATGAAGCGGTAATCAGTATTCTATCAGGTGAACTGATTTTCTTTATTGATGGTGAAACAGAGGCTTTGATTTTTGATGCGCGCGCCTATCCGGCTCGGTCGCCAGCTGAGTCTAACATTGAAAAGGTCACTAGAGGATCTCGCGATTCTTTTGTTGAGACGCTACCTTTTAATACAGCGCTCATTCGTCGCCGTTTGCGTGATCCTAATCTGCGCTTTACGATTGTAAAGGTGGGGAAACGGTCGCAGTGTGATGTGGCGATTGCCTATATTAAAGATATTACCAATCCTGAACTTGTTGATACAGTCAAAGAGCGTCTCCAGAATATCGTCGTCGATGGCGTCCCTATGGCGGAAAAAGCCATAGAAGAATATATTGGCGGTCATAGCCCCTGGAACATACTTCCCTCGGTACGTTATACGGAACGGCCTGATGTAGCGGCTGTCCATTTGCTAGAAGGCCATATTTGCCTGATTGTTGATACATCGCCTAATATTATGATTTTGCCAACTACCTTCTGGCATCATGTGCAGCATGTGGAAGAATATCATCAAAATGTATTAATCGGTTCGTATCTTCGTCTCATTCGCTTGTTTGGAATCGCCTTGTCCTTATTACTGCCGCCCATTTGGCTCGCCCTAGTCCTTGATAAGCAAATTCTGCCGGAAGCACTTATGTTTTTAGGGCCTCGTGATCCCGGTATTATTCCGCTGGGAATTCAGTTTATTTTAGCGGAAATTGGTGTTGAGCTTGTGCGCATGGCAACGGTTCATGTTCCATCAGCCCAATCGACTGCTTTGGGGTTTATCGGTGCTTTTATGCTGGGCGATTTTGCTACTAAAGTCGGCTTATTTGGCAATGAAGTCATTTTTTATACGGCCGTTGCGGCTGTAGGCGCTTTTGCCACGCCCAGTGTGGAGCTTGCCATGGCGATTCGTCTACTGCGCATACTATTAATTGCTTCGGTACTTTTCTTTAAGCTTACAGGACTTTTCGCCTTGCTTTGTCTCATTTTTCTCTTTATGGTACGCACCAAATCTTTTGGCGTTCCTTATTTATGGCCGGCTTTACCCTTTCAGTTTTCCGCTTTGAAAAGTGTAATTTTGCGACTACCTTTACCGCAAAAGGTTTTACGACCTGCTGTTTTAAAGCCGCAGCGGAGTAGCCGGGAGGAAAAGATGGCCCTAAACAAGAATAAAGAGCAAGACGATTTGAAGGATAAAGAAGACGATTTAAAGGCAAAAAATGATAAGGAAAAATAAAACCGACTCTTTTCCCCGCTTTTCGCGGAGTGAGGGTCGGTTTTCCATGAACTGATTTTATTATTTATTTTTGTAAAAGTCCCGGATATTAGCAAGACTTTCATTTAGATTTTTTAACAAGCTTTCTGCCTGTCCTTGGTTTTCACCGCCGACAGCATCACGCAAGCCTTTAATTGTGCTGTGGGTTTGCGTAACCTTTCCCAGAATTCCCATCATTTCCAAAGAGGGCTTATTTTGCTCCCAGGTTTGTTCTAGTTCCTGAGCTTTAGCCGCTGCTTTTGACCAATCTTTATCAGTTACATAGTAATTTACACTGCGAGCGGCATTGCCAATTTGCAGCAAATCAGCTAAGGGAGAGAATTTATAAGATTTTGCCGCATCGCTTGAGGCGCTAAAAAACTCGTTTAATGCTTCATAGGCGGTCAAGTTATTTTGTGCTGTAATCGCTTGATTTAGTTTTTCCAGAGCTTCATCGGCTTCAACTACTCCTTTTTTGGCACCAATGGCAAGTTTCGTATTTTCCCAGGTTTGACGCAGATTGGCTACATCTAAAGCGGCTGCCGACCAGTTCTTTTGTTTGATTTTTTCAAATAAAATACCACCTGTTGGCTCTAAATCGTAAAAAATTTGCGGCGGTTTTTCAAAACGCTGCCAAAAAGGTGGATTGGTTTTTGTTGTTTCGCCAGAACCTGTTGGCCCTATTTCCGGCTTTTTTTGGGCTTGACCTAGATCACAACCTGCGGTAAGAAGCACCGCAATGAGTGTACTGACAACCAAACTATTTACTAAATGGCGTTGGTTCATGCATATCGACCTGCTTTCTCGTTACTAGACTTATGTCTAGCCTGTTCGAATTAAGTGGTCTTTATGCGTGAAGGATCTATCTGGCAACTAAGTGATAAAACCAGTTAAAGAGTCCGGCTGTAGAATATTGCGCTTGGGGCAAAAGCATTTTTGTTACCTGTTGATAGATGGGAGTAGAACCTTCTTTCATCAGGTCAAAAGCGGCAAAGGAGGCCGATGCATTAGTGAAAAAAAGGGAGAATGGTTTTCTAAAATAAGGGGTTAGCGGCGCTGGTGGTGCAAAGTAGTCGCGGTAATTTTGCTCCGCCCAAGCCTCATATTCTTTATGACCGTCAAAGAGCAAACACGAGGTATGATGGGGAACACAGACATCCTGGAGCAAGTGCGCGGCTGCACCAAGATAAAAACAGCTTTTTGACCATTTTTTTTGTTTGCTATAAAGACGCGACTTATTTAAGTAAAGGGCAAAATCATAAGCAGCATTGGCAAAGCCGAACAGCCCTTGCTTCGTTTGCGGATGAAAAAAATGATTAATATTGCGATAGCCTGAATCGGCCCAGGTAACGCCTTCTTGCAAGGCTGATAGATAGGTAAGTAGAAACCGACTTTCTGATTCGAAGCCTGCTTTTTGTAGGAGTTCAAGGGCCGCCTCATTGATAAATTCATGGGTTGGACAAACTACTTTGGAAGAAAGCGGTCTGGCTAGTAATATAAATAATTTGGCTCCATAGGCGAGAGGGGATTGACGTTGGATCGCTTTAGCCATGGATGCATCTCCTTTAAGGGGATTTGATTGATTTTATTATAAAATTTTTCTGAGGCGGCAATGCGAAGTTCTCTTAAAAATTTGATTAAGGATTTGTAAAGAAGGCTTGCTGCAGTGAGAGTGTTTCAGTTCGGACAGTTCTGTGTTAAAATAAGTAAAGAAACTTTCTTGTTTCAGAAAATTAAGGAGGAAAGTGCGTGTTCGGTTTCGATAGCTATATGATTTTTCGCATTCCGGCGCTGCTAATTGCGCTGACGTTTCATGAATATGCCCATGCGCGTGTAGCTGCTTCTTTTGGCGATCCTACGCCGCGGGCTTTAGGCAGACTGACGCTGAATCCAGTGGCACATCTTGATCCGATTGGGCTGCTTATGCTGTGGCTGTTTCAATTCGGTTGGGCTAAACCGGTTCCAGTCAATCCTAATAATTTTTATAATCGCCGGCGGGGCATGTTTTGGGTTGCTTTGGCGGGACCTTTGTCAAATGTGCTTATAGCCTTTACTGTAGCTGTCCTCAAAGTAGTATTTTTGCAGCTCAATCTGTTATCATTTGAATTGCAGATGGTTCTTGATTTTACCTATACTTATAACCTGATGTTTGCAGTGTTTAACTTAATGCCGTTGCCGCCGCTAGATGGTTCTAAGGTGCTCAGCAGCTTATGGCCGCAAATGGGCTATTGGTTTGAACGAATCGAGCCTTATGCTACTTTTGTATTGATGGGGCTCATGTTTACAGGCGTATTTAGCATGATTATCTACCCGGCAGTTCGAGCGCTTTCCTTTATTATTAAAAGCGTGATTTTAATTTTCGTATAACTAGGAGTGAGTCTAATGAGTCAAAGTCGTATTTTCAGCGGTATGCAGCCTTCCGGAAAATTTCATCTGGGAAATTATTTAGGAGCTTTGGAAAACTGGGTGAAGCTGCAGGAGCAGTATGAATGCTATTTTTCGATTGTTGACTGGCATGCCTTAACGTCTTCTTATGAAGATACTAGCAAATTGCCAGGATACATTCATGATATGGCTCTTGATTGGTTGAGTGCTGGTTTAGATCCGGAAAAAAACGTGATTTTTGTTCAGTCCCATGTAAAAGAACATGCCGAGCTTCATCTCTTATTATCGATGATGACGCCGTTATCTTGGCTAGAACGTGTACCAACCTATAAGGATAAAATTCAGCAGACAAGCCTTGCAGGCAAAGACCTCAGTACTTATGGGTTCCTTGGCTACCCTGAACTTATGACAGCTGATATCATTTTATACAAAGCCGATACAGTTCCTGTGGGTGAAGATCAACTACCTCATTTGGAGTTGACCCGTGAAATTGTACGTCGTTTCAACTATATGTATCAACCTATTTTCCCCGAACCGCAGGCTGCTCTTACGAAGGCATCGATTCTGCCTGGGATTGATGGACGGAAAATGAGTAAATCCTATGGCAATGACATTAGTTTTTCCGCTTCTCCGGATGAACTACGTTCGAGAGTGCAGCTTATGGTGACAGATCCGCAGCGGGTAAAACGGACTGATCCCGGTCGCCCTGAAGTATGTACCGTCTTTAAATTTCATCAGTTTTTCTCCAAAGAAGAAGTCGGTCAAATTGAATCACAGTGCCGCAATGCCGAAATTGGCTGTGTAAACTGTAAGAAGAATTTAGCCGAACATTTAGTCACTGGCTTAGCTGACATTCATGCGAGAAGACAAGCTTTAGAGGCTTCACCCAACAAAGTGAAGGAAATTCTGCAATATGGCGCCGAACGGGCTAGAAAAGTGGCGGCAGCTACCATGGAAGAAGTTCGAGCAGCGATGCATTTAGGCTGAAACTATGGAATATAATCTTCGCCTCGATGCCTTTGAGGGGCCGCTTGACTTACTTATGCATCTGATTGAGAAAAATCAGATTGATATTTATGATATTCCCATTGCGCAGGTTACAGAACAATATCTAGCTTATATTGCCAGTTGGACTGAATTTGATATGGAAATTGCCAGTGAATTTCTGGTTATGGCGGCTACTTTGCTGCAGATTAAATCGCGCATGCTGCTGCCGAAACCGCCCAAGGTAGAACTAGATGTAGAGGAAGAAGATCCGCGGGCGGAACTTGTTAACCGATTAGTAGAGTATCGTCAGTTTAAAGAAGTAGCAGCAAAAATGGGCGAACTTTATAAAGAGCGGGCGCTTTGCTTTACGCGGGAACCTGCCGAATTTGCTAGAATTTATCAGCCCCTTTGCGGTCTGGAAGTGAATGAATTAATTAAAGCTTTTTTGGCTGTATGGGAAAGCACAGTGCCCGAAATTACTCTGGTCGATCATGAAGAAGTCAGTGTACAAAGTAAAATGGCTGATATTCTTCAATTGTTAACACGCGGTAAAGGACGTCTCGAATTTAAAGCGACTTTTATTCGCTCTGGCAGTCGGCAAGAGCTTGTAGCATCTTTTCTGGCTATTCTAGAACTTTTGCGCTTGAAGCGAATTTACATTGAGCAACAAGGCCTGTTTGGGCCGATTTATCTCACGGCAAGGGAGTAGAGGGAGAGTCGTGTTTTACGAGAACTTAAAAGGGCCGATTGAAGCGTTATTGTTTGCTAGCGGCGAACCGCTTGCGGCAAGTAAGTTAGCGCAGATATTGTCGATTGACGAGCTCAATGTACGCGAACTCATTGATCGGCTGCAATTTGATCTTGCTGCTAGTCATAGAGGATTGGCGATTGTTGAGGTCGCTGGCGGATTTCAGTTTTGTACTAAGCCAGAATTTGCCGCCTATATTGAACAATTAGGGCAGGTTCAAGACGCAAAGCTGTCCGCTGCCGCGCTCGAAACACTAGCTATTATTGCGTTTCGTCAACCTGTTACGAGACAGGAAGTTGAGCAGGTACGCGGGGTAAAAGCGGAGCGGATTATTTCTCAGCTAGTTGAGCGAGGTCTAATCAGAGAACTTGGCCGTAAAGACGCGATTGGTCGGCCCATTTTATATGGTACAACAGAAGGCTTTTTGCAGTCTTTTGGATTGCGTAGTTTGAAGGAGTTACCAGATCTTACAGAATTTATTAGCGAAAATACTTGATATAAAAGAAGGCTGTCTCTGCTTAAGAGGCAGTCTTTTTTATTGCGATTTTCAGTTTAAATGGCTAGTCTAGTATAAAACTTTTTTTTTCGGGTATGGTAAACAAAAAGGGGGAGAAAGAATGATGCTTTTTCTAGCCCTTATGCTAATAATTCTGCTCTGCTTTGTTGTATGGAATCTGAAACTTTATGTGTCGATTACTTATCGCGATCAAGGTCAGACGCAAAGCTTAACAATTACTGTGGCTACTTGGAAAAATATATTCCATTATGCGTTCACCGTTCCGCTTAAGGTGGTTCTAAAAGAAGGCCGAGTTTGGGTTGTTGCGAATGAACCGAAAGAAAAGCACCGGTTTGCCGCTTGGATCAGACGTTATTTGCTGCATCCGCGTGAATTGCTTCGATTCGTGCATCTACTAGAAAATATAGTAGATGATTATAAAAATTTAGTTTTGCTTTTATTGCGACGCGGCAAGTGCGAAAAATTGTTTTGGAAGACTCATGTGGGACGAAAAGATGCAGCCGAGACTGGTTTAGTAAGCGGACTATTGTGGACAATGAAATATTCTTTTATTGCCTATCTATTACGCTATATGCCCTTTAGACATAAGCCCTTGGTGCAGGTAGAACCTCACTTTCAGGAAGAGCGTTTTTCGATGGAACTGGAATGTATATTTTCCCTGCCATTAGGCAATCTTATGAACGTTCTGCTTACTCGTTTTACAAAACGTTCTAAGGAGGTAGGATAAATGGGCGATAATCCAATTGAAGGGCTTTTGAAAACAGCGATGGAAAGTATTAAAGAAATGGTCGATGTAAATACTATTGTGGGCGATGCTGTTGAAACACCAGATGGAACGGTTATTATTCCTATATCGCGTGTCGCTTTTGGTTTTGCTGCAGGTGGCGGCAACGGTTTGCCTGCCGGTGAAACCGAAAGAATAGGGGAAAATTTATCGTTCGGCGGTGGCAGCGGCGCTGGCGTCAGTGTAAAACCTGTAGGATTTCTCGTGTGTTCTCCCGTAAGCGGTATTCGCTTTTTACAGGTAGATGGTCATTTAATTTATGACAGAGTGGTCGATCTTGTGCCGCAGGTTTTTGATAAAATTCAAGAGCTTTTACAGGCAAAAGGGTGCCGAACCCATAAAATATCGCCGCAATCTCAGCCAAACGATCAGGAAACAGAAGACGAGTAAAAAAACTGTCGCGCCAAAAAAATTGGCAGCGACAGTTTTTTTACTGTGACAACTTATCAAGTTCATCTTTAATAGTAGCAGCGGCATAGCCTTCTTGTTCAGCAAACTCTCGATAGAGCGCGGCTACTTTTTCGTTATTAATGGTTTCGGCAAAGCTTTGATAGTCTCTTACCAGCTCTTGTTTTTGTGTCAGCGTAGTGCGAAGCGCCGTACGAACGTCAATTGTTTCCATTGTTTCACCTCCTCGTTTATTCTTTCCGATAGATTCCCTGATCATGTATGGTAAGAAGTATTTTGACGTTTGCAAGAAAAGTGGCTATAATAAATAGGTATTTTACTCTCAATTGTCTCTAGAAAGGATTTTTACTCATGCGACTGATCGCACTGCTATGTACTGTGTTTTGTTTGGTTGTAGCAATGCCCACACCTCTTTATGCAGCTGCTGAGCCTGTAATTACAGCGAAGTCGGCTATTGTGATTGAAGCGTCTACCGGAAAAGTTTTATATGAAAAAAATGCTGATGAACGGCGCTATCCTGCCAGTACAACAAAAGTCATGACACTGATTACGGCGTTAGAAGCAGGCAAGATGGATGACATTGTTACGACGAGCGCCAATGCCGCTCAAACGGAAGGTTCTTCTTTATCGCTTACGGTAGGCGAGCAGCTTTCTATGTTGAATATGCTTTATGGTATGATGATGATTTCTGGCAATGATGCGACCGTCGCCGTAGCGGAACATATTTCCGGGTCGGTAGGAGCCTTTGCTCATCTGATGACGGAAAAGGCGCAGAAAATCGGCGCAACCCATACTCATTTTACCAATACCAGCGGTCTGCCTGATCCCAATCATTATACAACGGTAGCTGATATGGCGAAAATTACAGCTTATGGTTATCGCCTTCCTTTGTTTGAAGACATTGTATCAACTAAGGTCAAACAGCTGCCTTGGCAAGGAAAACCTTATAATCGTGAACTTTTCAATGAAAATCGCATGTTGTGGTTGTATGATGGCGCTAATGGCGTTAAGACAGGCTATACGGATGCTGCCGGTCGTTGTCTCATATCAGGTGCGAAACGGGATGGCGTACAGCTTATTGTCGTTGTTTTTGACAGCGAACGCATGTGGGATGATTCTATTGCCTTGCTAAATTATGCTTTTTTAAAAGTCCAGGCTGAGCCTTTGCTGAAACAAGGCGATATTGTAAAGACCGTTAAAGTCGAAGCAGGTAAAGAAGAGAATGCTGTAGCGCTTTATGCTAGCAAGGATTTGTTTATGGCCGTATCACAGGGAGATCAAAAAGAATTTAAGACGCAGATTGATGCCCCTGATACGATTACAGCCCCTGTCGTTAAAGATCAAAAGATCGGTGAAGTCAGGCTGCTATATAAGGGGAAAGTGATTGATTCGGCTGATCTTTTAGCCCAAGATACTGTTGAAAAAAAATCGCTCTTTAAGACGATGTGGAGTTCTGTTTGGGGCGTATTCATGTTTTTAATTCGCAACTTTGCCTAACCTGTTTTGGTTAGGCTTTTTTGTTCTAGCTTTTCTCTTTCCCCGCATAAAATCATAGGGGGGAGGGCTGTCATGATTAATATAATTTGGTTTTTTTTAATTATTATAGGAATTCTTTACGCCGCGGCAACGGGACGTATCGAGACAATTACTAACAGTGCAATCAGCGGAGCCGAATCTGCGGTTGTACTTGCTTTTAAATTGATTGGCGTCATGTCGTTATGGCTGGGAATTATGAAAATTGCGGAACGAGCTGGTGTAGTTAAAGCCCTTTCGCGCTTTATGCATCCCTTGATTTGCTGGTTATTGCCAGGCGTGCCTAAGTCGCATCCGGCTATTGGCGCTGTGGTGATGATGTTGAGCGCTAATATGCTAGGGCTTGGCAATGCCGTGACGCCGCTTGGGATTAAAGCCATGGAAGAATTGCAACGGTTAAACCCGCAAAAAGATCGAGCTTCTGCCGATATGTGCACGCTGGTAGCGCTTTGTACGACTGGTTTCACTTTAGTGCCAGCTACGATTATTGCGTTGCGTTTTGCAGCAGGGTCGCTGTATCCGGCTAATATTACAGGAGTTACACTGATCGTAAGTCTTGCGGCTACGGTTAGCGTGTTGATTCTTGATCGCATTATGCGACTATTGACACAGCGGCGGAGGCATTTTCATGAATGACCTTCTTACGATTTTTGCCGCTTGGCTGATCCCGTTGTTGCTATTGTTTATTCCGTTAATCGGCTTGATTCGCGGTGTGAAAGTATATGAAGCCTTCGTAGAAGGCGCGTCGGAAGGCTTTTCTACGGTTCTTAGGATTATGCCTTACTTAGTAGCAATGATGGTGGCTATTGCTATTTTTCGCGATTCCGGTGCGCTGGCAGCTTTGGCTGGTTGCGTAGCCCCTTGGTGTAGTTTGTGGGGAATACCTGAAGAAATTCTCCCCTTAGCTCTGCTAAGGCCGCTTTCTGGCAGCGGTGCTTTAGGTATGACGGCTGAGTTGATTCATAGGTTTGGACCCGACTCTTTTGTTGGCTGTTTAGCCTCTGTGATCATTGGCAGTACTGATACAACTTTTTATGTTTTAACCGTTTATTTTGGCGCTGTTGGTGTGAAAAATCCGCGTTACTCCTTGTTCGTCGGGTTATGTGGTGACGTAATCGGCCTAGTGGCCTCGCTCTACGTTTGTCAAAAATTTTTTTTGTGAAATCGTTTGGAAAACCGCTGTCAGGCGGTTTTTTTGTTTTGGCTCTTTTGTTGTGTCAGACTTACTCACCGTGAATAGACTGTATTGTGTTTAAAGTGATGATAGGAGGGGACTTAATGATTCATGTCATCATTGTCGGCGGCGGCTGGTCTGGCTGTGCCGCCGCGCTTGCAGCGGCCAAGGCGGGCGCGACTGTCTCTTTATACGAAAAAAGCGATATGTTGCTAGGAACAGGGCTTGTGGGCGGAATTTTTCGCAATAATGGACGATATACGGCAGCGGAAGAAGCGATTGCTATGGGCGGCGGTGATTTGTTTTTGGCTATGGATGCAAATGCTAGACATAAAAACATTGCATTTCCCGGCCATAATCATGCTTCGCTCTACGATGTAGCGTTGATGGAGCCAAAAATCAAAGCACTTCTTACCGACTACGGCGTAGGGCTTTATTTACAAACAAGGATTGTCGATGTCACGAAATATGGGAAAAAGATCACGTCTCTCTTTACTCAGGCGGGAGAGGAACTGAAGGGTGACGTGTTTGTTGATGCCACTGGCTCCGCCGGGCCGATGGGAAACTGTATGAAATATGGCAACGGCTGCGCTATGTGTATTCTTCGCTGTCCGGCTTTTGGACCGCGGGTCAGTATTACTGGTTTGTGCGGAATCAAAGAGATGGCTTCGGTGAAAGAAGATGGAACAGTTGGCGCTATGAGTGGTTCTTGTAAGCTCAATAAAGAATCGCTTAGCAAAGAGTTGCAGGGCCAATTGAATGAGACAGGCGTTGCTTTAATTCCTTTACCGCCCAAGTTTAATAAGAAAAATGTTCTGGGGAAAAAAGCCTGCTCTCAGTATGCTCTGCCGGAATTTGGCGACAACCTTATCTTACTTGATACCGGCCATGCAAAACTGATGACGTCTTATTTTCCCCTAGAAGATCTTCGACAGCTTCCAGGGCTAGAAAAAGCCCGCTTTGAAGACCCTTATGCCGGCGGCAAAGGCAACTCTATGCGCTATTTGGGAATTGCGCCGAATGATCTTACCCTCCAGGTAGAGGGAATGGAAAATCTGTTTTGTTGCGGCGAAAAATGCGGCGCTCTCGTAGGTCATACGGAAGCAATTATTACAGGGCTTCTTGCTGGTCATAATGCGGTGCGGTACGCCCTTGATATGAATTACCTATTACTTAGCCGCGACACAGCCAGCGGTGATTTTATCGCTTTTATTCACGAACAAGCGACAAGCCCAGATGCTCTGGGTAAACGTTATACTTTTTCCGGCTCCGTCTATTTTGATCGAATGAAAGCCAGCGGGCTTTATTCGGCGGACTCGACAGTGATTCAAGCGCGGGCGGTGCAAACTGGAATGGCTGGCGTATATAGTCAATGCTTAGTATAGGAGGGACAAATATGCGAAAACGCCTTCAATGTATTGACGTAAATACAAAATATTGTCCCTGTCTGTTAGCAGAGACAAATCAGTGTATCCTATGCAGTCAATTGCAAGGCAAGGATTTTTGCAGCTGTGACTGGCCGGGGATTTGCATTTTTAATTTAAAAGAATGGCAAAAACCGCTCACGGCAATGCCGGACTTTTGGCGTCGCGAAGAGGAAGTCACCATGACGGCCAGTGAAGCAATTGGCATAAATACGTATAAACTTTCTTTTGCGCTATCGGCAGATTTCGCCGCAGAGTTAAGTCGGTTGGGAGCATTTTTATTTTTTCGTCTGGCCAAGGATCCGCTTTACTTTCAGTTTCCCGTAGCAGTCTATAAAATCACGGGATCACAAATTGAAGTGATTGTGGAAATCATCGGACCGAAGACACGGCGGCTTTGGGAAAATCGCAATGATTCCATTTTAGTGCGAGGACCTTATTTTAACGGACTTTTAGGTCAACCATGGATTGATAAGATCTCTTGTGGTACAATACTACTAATAGTTGGAGGAATTGGTCAGGCACCGGCTTTAGCGATTGCTCAAAAATTGAGAAATGGGCAAAATGAGGTGAAGGCTTTTTTAGCTCCCGGCCAAGTAGGTACTTTGTTTTGTGTAGAAGATCTAGCAGCTTTAGGGGTGACAGTGTATCCCCTTGATTCGCTCAGACAAACAGGATTTGCCAAAATCAGGGAATGGTTTATTACAGAGAAAGAACTGCCTGATGTGATTGTCAGCGCTGGTCCTGATGTACAACATCAGGCGATTATCAAAATACTTGACGAAACGCATGTGAACCTTCCGCTTGTCGTTACAAACAATGCAGTAATGTGTTGCGGCGAAGGTGTATGCGGCAGTTGTCAAAAAAAGACAAAAACAGATGAAACAGTAAGGCTTTGCAAAGTCCAAACGGATTTTGACGTTTTAGCCGAGGTATTAAAAGAAGAATAGGAGTATTTATGGCAGAGAGATTGCAGAAAGTAATTAGTCAATCAGGGATTGCTTCTCGTCGAGAAGCGGAAAAATTGATTGTTGAAGGAAAAGTAGCAGTAAACCACAAGATTGTGACAGAGTTAGGAACAAAAGTCGAAGAAAAAGACCTGATCAAAGTGGATGGAAAGGTAATTCAACGGCAAAAGCTAGTCTACGCTTTACTGAATAAGCCTAAAGGCGTTGTTACCACGTTAAAAGACCCCGAAGGTCGTCAGACCGTGGCGGATTTTGTGAAAGATCTCGGACAGAGAGTACATCCTGTAGGTCGTCTTGATTATAATACCGAAGGATTATTATTGCTTACGAATGATGGTGAGTTGACGCAAGCGCTGACTCATCCGAAGCATCATGTACCGAAAGTCTATGAAGCAAAAGTGCTGGGACTGCCTGAAGATGATAGGCTCGATAAATTGCGCCGCGGCATCAAACTTGATGATGGTATGACGCAGCCTGCGAAAGTAGTTCTTTTGGAACGGGATTTAGAAAAAAATCAGACTGCACTTGAAGTCACTTTATTTGAGGGACGCAACAGACAAGTTCGCCGGATGTTTGAGGCCATTGGCCATCCTGTCAGAAATTTAAAACGCACAAAAATGGCTTTTTTAACACTGGCTGGATTGAAACGAGGCAGCTATCGGCTGCTTACTGTGGCAGAAGTAAGACAACTTAAGAAATTAGTAGAAGAAAAAAGTTAAGCAGGGCGGGCTGAAATAAGCCCGCTCTTTTCAGGAGGAATTGGTTTTGAAGAAAATTATCGTTATCGGCGGCGGCGCTGCTGGACTCATGGCGGCCATAAGCGCCGCAGATCAGGGTGGAGAAGTGGTTTTAGTAGAAAAAATGGCTTCTCTGGGCAGAAAGCTCGCTATTACTGGTAAGGGACGCTGCAATATAACAAATGATTGTGATATTAAAACGATGATTTCGCATATTCCCGGCAATGGTTCTTTTCTGTATGGCGCTTTTCATACTTTCTTTCAGGAAGATATTATTGCCTGGCTCAATGCGCAGGGGGTGGCCACAAAGGTCGAACGAGGCGGACGAGTTTTTCCTGTTTCCGATGAGGCCAAAGATGTAGTGGCGGCTTTCTCTTTAGGGCTATTAGAACGCAAAGTGAAAGTACTTTATAATCAAAGTGCTAAGGCGATTTTGACAGAAAATGGCGTTGTTACTGCCGTAGAAACAGACAAGGGACTTCTTAAGGCCGATGCTGTGATTTTAGCGACGGGCGGCGCTTCTTATCCGGGGACAGGTTCTAGCGGCGACGGGTATGCCATGGCCAAAAAGCTAGGCCATACGCTTGTGCCGCTTAGGCCATCGCTTGTGCCGCTCGAAGTGGAGGAAGATTGGATTGGCGACCTTCAAGGATTATCGCTGCGCAATGTAAAAGCTTCGCTCATTGTGAAAGAGCAAAAAGTTGGGGAAGAATTCGGGGAAATGTTGTTTGCTCACTATGGCTTGACGGGACCGATTATCTTGTCCTTGAGTCGCTTGCTTACGGCTTGGCTTGATGAAAGGCAGCAAGTTACTGAGGAAGTGGCAATTGAAATTAATTTAAAACCGGCCTTGTCGGAAGAAGTACTAGACAAACGACTTCAGCGGGATTTTGAGAAATTTTCCCGTCGCCAGTTGAAAAATAGTTTATCAGAATTGCTGCCTGCGAAGATGATTCCTGTGGTGATTGATTTAGCCCATTTAGATCCGGAAAAATTTGTTCATCAAGTGACGAAAGCAGAACGGCAGAGACTGCAGCACCAACTGCAGCACTTAAGTTTTTTTATTCGTGGGACAAGGCCGTTGCGTGAAGCGATTGTTACGGCAGGCGGCGTTGCCACTAAGGAAATTAATCCTAAGACCATGGAATCTAAAATCGTACCAGGACTCTTTCTGGCAGGCGAAGTGATTGATATCGATGGCTATACTGGCGGCTATAACCTACAGGCTGCTTTTTCAACCGGTTTTGTAGCTGGGAGAAGTGCGGCTCAAATAGAATAAACGACGATTAAAATAAGGGCAAAGGGCTATACTAGGTTCCAAAAGGAGAAATGTCTTATTTCGGCTAAGCAGATCAAACGTTTTGAACGGTTTTTATGCAGTGTTGCGCTACTATGCTTAATTGTACTGACCCTTGTACAGGGGCTTATGCTGCAAGATGGTATTCGTGTTAAACTATCGCTATTAGATCAGTTAGAGGGAACATCGCTTGTAACTACCGACAAAAGTACTTTTCCCGCAAAATAGAGGATTTTTCCGCTATATAAGGAATTCTTTTATAATTAGCCCTTAATTTCCGGCGGCTTTTATATGTCGCAACTTTGTAATGCGGCTTAGACTTATTGGAGGAAGGCAGAGGAGGAAAAAATGGAAGAATATCATGTGCAAAAGGTCAAGCGCCTGAGAGGAACCATTGAAGTTCCTGGAGACAAATCGGTTTCGCATCGGGCCATTATGCTGGCAAGTTTATCGGATACACCAGTTGTCGTAAAAAACTTTTTGTTTTCCAAAGATTGCTTATCGACAATTGATTGTTTCCGTTCGTTAGGTATTGTCATCTCCTATTCGGAAGCTTCAGGCTGTGTATGGGTTTCCGGCAAAGGGATTCATGGTCTGAAAGAGCCGGAAAATATTCTTGATGCAGGCAATTCTGGCACGACAATGCGACTGATGAGCGGGATCTTGTCAGGACAGGACTTCTTTAGTGTAATCACTGGCGATGATTCACTGCGTCAACGTCCTATGGCTCGCATCATTGATCCTTTAAAGCAAATGGGTGCGCAACTCTATAGCCGTAATAAAAACCGCAAGGCCCCGATTGCAGTTTTACCAGCAGGTAAATTACAAGGGCAAAACTTTATGAATCATATTGCGAGCGCTCAGATTAAATCAGCGCAGCTTTTGGCGGGTCTTTTTGCTGAAGGTCCTACTAGTGTGACTGAGCCGTATATTTCGCGAAATCATACGGAACTTATGTTTGAAAACTTCGGGGTTGATGTCAATGTGACTGATACTACTGTTACGATTACGCCGCCGGAAAAGCTTACGGCGCCAGCTGAGGTGATTGTTCCTGGCGATATTAGCTCCGCCGCCTATTGGCTCGTTGCGGCGACTGTCGCTCCAGACAGTGAAGTGACATTGAAAAATGTGGGAATTAATCCGACCCGTACGGGGATTATTGATGCTCTTACGATGATGGGAGCTAATATAGAAATTCAAAATCGGCGTTATTTTGGGCGGGAAGAAGTCGGCGATCTTGTCGTGCGTTCGGCAGAGCTTCACGGCGTTACCATTTCCCATGAAATGATTCCGCGTCTTATTGATGAAATCCCGGTTTTAGCTGTGGCGGCACTCTTTGCCAAAGGTATGACCCGAATTGAAGGCGCTAGTGAATTAAAGGTCAAAGAGACCGACCGATTGTCAGGCATCGCTGGTGAATTGACCAAGCTTGGCGCTAAATTTGTTGTGACGGAAGATGGCCTAATTATTAACGGGCCTCAGACTTTGAGTCACTCCATCTGCCATTCTCGCTTTGATCACCGTTTGGCAATGGCTACGGCCATTGCGGGACTGCTCGGGCAAGGCGCAGAAATCGCTGAAGCGGAATGCGTAGAAATTTCCTATCCTACTTTCTTTAAGCATTTAGAACAGATTTCTTCTTGATGGCAAATGGGGTTTTTGAATAAAGGAGCTTATACAATCATGAAACGACTTACTGTAGCGATTGACGGACCAGCCGGTGCAGGCAAAAGTACAGTTGCCAAAGTACTGGCTAGTCGCCTAAATTATACATATGTTGATACAGGCGCCATGTACCGAGCAATTGCCTGGCAGGCGTTGGAGCAGGGTATTGATAAAAATGACATAGCTGTCGCGGCGAAAATGACAGAGTTAGCTGAGCAAACGACGGTAACGTTGCGTCCATCTGGTGACGGACTCGAAATATTCGTGGGTGAAATAGATATTACAGCGGCCATCCGAACGCCGCAGGTAACTGCTTTTGTAGCGGAAGTGGCGAAAGTCGCTGGTGTCAGAGCGGCGCTGCTCAGCCAGCAGCGGCGAATGGCCGCAAGCGGCGGTGTCGTTATGGATGGCCGCGATATCGGTACGAGAGTCTTTCCCGAAGCCGAGGTGAAAGTGTTTTTAACAGCTTCGGTAGAAACACGGGCTAAACGCCGTCATGCCGAACTGGCGGCGAAAGGTTATGAAGTGGAACTAGCACAATTAGCGGCCGAAATTGCGGCGCGAGATAAGTTAGACAGCGAGCGAGCTTGCGCTCCCTTAGTTCAAGCGGAAGATGCTGTTTATCTAGATACATCGGAACTAACAATTGATCAAGCCGTTCAATTTATTTTCCAGTTGTGTGAAGCGAAGGGACAGGTCTGATTATGCTTTATGGATTGCTTCGTCTCTTATTTAATCCGCTGTTTAAAGGGCTGTTTCGGTTGAAAGTAACTGGTAGAAAGCATCTGCCCCAGCAAGGCGGCTATATATTGGCTGCCAATCATATGAGTAACTGGGATCCGCCGGTGCTTGGTACGGCTATGTTGTTAAGACTTCACTTTATGGCTAAACTAGAACTCTTTCAAATTCCGTTATTTGGCGCGGCGATTCGGTCACTAGGCGCTTTTCCGGTAAAACGGGGCGTAGCAGACCGCACAGCTCTGCGCACGGCCATTGATTTACTCAAGGAAGGAAAGATTGTGGGCATTTTTCCGGAAGGAACACGTAGCAAAACTGGCGAGCTGCAAAAACCGGCAGCAGGACTAGAAATGATTGCCGCCAAAGCGGAGGTTCCCGTAGTTCCTGCTGCGATTTATGGTACAAATCGCATGTTTAAAAACTTGTTTTGCCTGCCGCAATTAGAAGTTCATTTTGGCGCTCCTATTTATCCTCCGAAAAAAGGCGATCGCAAAGAGGATGTGCCGTTAAGTGAACAAGTCATGGCTTCCATACAAAAAATGCTTGATGAACGCGCCGGTAAGGCGTCGTGAAGAAACAACGCGTTAGCATATGCTGGCGCGTTGTTTTTTTATTTGTTTGGCCTAGTCGCTTATTGAAAGTCTAGCTTGAAAAGTCTGTAAATTTGCGTTATTATGAATATGGGTAATAAAATTAAAATACTTAACAAAGGAGGATTAAGAGACGGTTTAAAATCACTAAACAGCGAGGTGTAGATAATGAATTCCATCATGTTGTTGATTGTTGCAGTTTGTGCCTTTTTGCTAGCTTATCGGTATTATTCCGCTTTTATTTCCGCGAAAGTTCTGATGCTCAATGATCAGAATGTAACACCGGCGTATCGCTGCAATGACGGGAAAGAATTTATTCCAACAAATAAATGGGTTCTTTTTGGACAGCATTTTGCTGCCATTGCTGGTGCGGGACCGCTCATTGGACCTGTGCTTGCGGCACAATATGGCTGGGGTCCTGGCTTTATGTGGATTCTCTTAGGTTCCATTTTTGCTGGCGGTGTACATGATTTCATTACCTTATTTGCATCTACACGTCACAATGGACAGTCACTAGCTGTTATTGCTCACAGAGAAACTGGTCCAATTACTGGTGCGGCCACGACGGCTGCGGTATTCTTTATTTTGATTGTTGCCATGGCTGGTCTGGCAATCGTTGTTGTCAATGCCCTGTTCAAAAATCCTTGGGGCGTCTATACGATTTTTATGACCATTCCGATTTCTTTTATTATTGGACTTTTTATATTTAAATTGACTCCTGGAGCCTTAAAATATGCTTCTTTTGCTGGTTTCGTTATGGTAATGGCCGCAGTTATTACTGGTAACTGGGTTGCCAATAGTTCTATTGCTGACTATTTCACCTTTACGAAAGATCAGCTTTCGGTGATTCTTCCGACTTATGGTTTTCTTGCCGCTGTGTTGCCTGTGTGGATGTTACTAGCACCGCGTGGTTATTTGAGTTCTTATTTGAAAATTGGTACCGTTGTTGCTTTGGCTGTAGGGATTGTCATCGTACAACCTACTGTGCAGATGGGAATGACGACACGCTTTATTGAAGGCGGCGGTCCGATTATTCCTGGTCCTTGGTGGCCCTATGTATTTATTACAATTGCCTGTGGCGCTATTTCGGGGTTCCATTCCATGATTAGTACTGGGACTACCTCGAAAATGCTCGAACAGGAATCGCAGGCACGGCCGATTGCTTATGGCGGGATGCTTACCGAAGGGTTTGTTGCCGTAATGGCGCTCATTTCGGCAGTTGTTTTAGCTCCTGGCGATTATTTCGCCATTAATACGCCAGCCGCTGTGTTCGCTAAGCTGAATATTCCGATGGTAGAACTGGATAAATTATCACAGCTTGTCGGTATGGATGTAGCCCATCGTCCTGGTGGCGCTGTATCGCTGGCTGTTGGCATGGCTCATGTTTTCTCCAGCATCGGCGGTATGCAGCATCTAATGAATTATTGGTATCAGTTTGCCATTATGTTTGAAGCTTTGTTTATCTTGACTACGATTGATGCTGGTACACGGGTAAGTCGTTATATTCTGCAGGATGTGCTGGGCGATCATGGTCTGCCGAAGTTTAAAGACAATAACTGGTGGCCAGGTATTGTGCTTACGAGTGCTTTTGTTAGCTTTTGCTGGGGCTATCTTCTCTACAGTGGTGAAGTTGCTACAATTTGGCCACTCTTTGGTGTAGCCAATCAGCTGTTGTCTGTTGTTGCTTTAGCAATTGGCACGACGATCATCTTGAAAATTGCCACGAAGAAATCCTATGCGCTAGTTACGGGAGCGCCGCTCGCTTTTCTGGCAGTTACGGTTATTTGGGCTGGTATCCTCAATGTAAAGATGTTCTTTGCAAAAGGTGATACGTCAGGAATCGTTAACGGAACAGTCAGTGTGATTTTGCTCGTGCTTGTTGCTATTACCTTAGTAGATTCCATCCGCAAATGGATGGAATTGCTTAAGACGGATAAACCAGTTGGTATGAACACGGAAATTCATCCTGTCTGTGAATATGGTACGACGAAACCCAATGTTCCAAGCTGAGAAATTAGCAAAATAAAAGGGAGCCGGTAGGCTCTCTTTTTGTTTTATTCAGGAGAAAAGATTGAAAGATTTTATCAAATAGATTTATAATAAGAACATATAACTTTTAGGGAGGAATTATGAAAATCAAATTAGCGGAACACTGTGGTTTCTGCTACGGCGTAAAACGTGCTGTGGAAGTAGCAGAGACAGCAGCGAGGGAAAAGGGAAGCGTGTTTACATTAGGTCCGATTATTCATAATCCCCAAATGGTGGACAAGCTAAAAAAGCAAGGTGCGTTAGTTGCCGACACTTTGCAGGACGTAACAGCGAAAACCGTCGTGATTCGTTCTCACGGCGTAGGCCCGGCTGTTTATGATAAAGCAGCTCAGTTAGGGCTTGAAGTCGTTGACGCAACCTGCCCGCATGTGAAAAAGGCCCAGCAAGAAGCTGCCGCTTTACAAGCGGACGGTTATGAAGTTGTAATTATTGGTGAAAAAAATCATCCAGAAGTTAAAAGTATTTGGGAGTGGACTGGGAAACAGGCGCAAATTCTTGAGACAGAAGCAGAAGCAAACGCCTATGAACCAACCCAGAAACTCGGAATTGTCAGCCAAACCACTTTCTCTGGGGAAAAGTTTGAGAAACTTCGGGCAATTTTGGCGCAAAAATGTCCTGACCTTGTAGTGCGGCGTACGATTTGTACGGCAACAGACCAACGGCAAGCAGCGGCGGTCGCTGTTGCGACGCAGGTAGAGCTTGTTTTGGTCGTTGGCGGTAAAAATAGTGCGAATACATCGCGTCTAGCTGAGCTTTGTCGTCAAAGCGGGACTACAACGTATCATATTGAAACAGCCGCTGAGCTTGAAGCGCAGTGGTTCACAGGAATTCATACCATCGGTGTTACAGCAGGAGCGTCAACGCCTGATTGGATTATAGAGGAGGTTATTAACAAGGTGGAAGAGATGGAGAAAATGGAACAGATGGAGCAAATGATGCAGGATGAAAGCGTAAAACTTTCTGTTGGCATGATTATAGAAGGTAAAGTTGTCAGTGTATTAAAAGACGAAGTATTTGTTGATATTGGTTATAAGTCAGAAGGCATGGTGCGGCGGGCCGACTTGGCTTTTCCGGCACCAGAAAATGCTGCTGATGTAGTGAAAAATGGCGATTTGATTTCGGTAAGTGTCGTAGCGTTAGATCGAGACGATACGCCTGTCTTATTATCGAAAGTGTTAGCTGATAAAGAAGATGCCTGGAAACGGCTTGCTTTGGCTAGAGACAAAGCGGAAGCCATTGACGTGAAAATCACGGAAGTTGTGAAAGGCGGCCTTGTGGGCGCATTTTCCGGTGTTCGCGTGTTTATTCCTGCCTCACAAGTTAGCCTCCAATATGTGGAAGATCTAAATAGTTATGTTGGCGATATTGTTGCCGCTAGACCGATTGAAGTAGACGAAGAAAAAAATAAAGCCGTACTCTCCCGGCGCGTCATTTTGCAAGAAGAACGGCGCCGCAAAGAAGACGAAGTTTATAATAAACTTACCGTTGGGACTACTGTGGACGGTACGATTAGCCGAATTGCCAACTTTGGGGCTTTTGTTGATTTAGGCGGCGTTGACGGACTGATTCATATTTCCGATTTATCGTGGGAAAGAGTTGCTTCGCCTGATGAAGTCGTTGCCGTCGGTGATGCTGTTTCCGTTATGGTTATGAAAGTGGACAAAGACCATAAACGAATTTCGCTAAGTCTTAAGGAAGTGCAGGAAGATCCTTGGTTTAATAAGGTTGCTGAACTTGTACCAGGAAAAATTATTGAAGGTACTGTAACGAAATTAACAGCGTTCGGCGCCTTTGTGGCAATTGGTGATGGCTTGGAAGGCCTTGTACATTTGTCCGAAATGGCAGAGCAGCGTGTTGCCAAAGCCGAAGATGTAGTAAGTAAAGGGCAAAATGTGAAAGTAAAAGTGTTGGCTGTTGAGGAAGGCAAGAAGAAAATTGCCCTCAGTCTAAAAGCAGCGCAAGAAGATTTGGAACGTAAAGAATTCCAGGGTTATTTAGGCAATCAAGACAGTCTTCATGTGACTTTAGGCGATAAGTTTAAAGATTTACTTAAAGGGTTAAAATAAATGTCGCGGCAGTCTCGAAAATTGGATCATATTAAATACGCCTTAGCGCTAGATGACGGTCCTGCTATTACGGGCTTTCAAGATATTCAACTGATTCATAATGCTTTGCCGGAGCTTGCTTTTCATGAAGTGGATCTTTCCGTTCCATTTATGGGGATTTCCTTAGTGCATCCTGTTATTATAAATGCGATTACCGGCGGCAATGATGATGTTGCTGCTGTCAATGCGGCGCTTGCCGCGTTGGCGGCTAAGACCAAGAGCGCCATGGCGGTAGGTTCCCAGTTCGCCGCAGTCGCGAAAGGGCAAGGGTATCACTCCTATGAAGTTATTCGTCAACAGAATCCAGACGGGATCGTTTTTGCTAATTTAGGAGCGCATGCTTCTTGGCAAGAGGCGCAAGCTGCTGTTGATATGATAGGAGCGAATGCCTTACAGATTCATCTCAATGCAGCGCAGGAAATGATTATGCCGGAAGGGGATCGTTCCTTTAAAGGGTATTTAGATAATATTGCAACGATTGCTAGTCATCTTTCTGTTCCTGTTGTCGTGAAAGAAGTAGGCAACGGCATTGCGCGTGAGCAGGCTGAAGCATTATGTGGGGCTGGGATACAGGCCATTGACGTGGGCGGCGCTGGCGGTACAAACTTTGTAGCGATTGAAGCAAGTCGCAAACCACAGGAAAATCGCTTTTCCCAGGATTGGCTCTATTGGGGGATTCCTACGGCGCTCAGCGCTCTCGAAGTCAAATCTGCTTTGAAAAATTCGGTTGATCTTATGATTTCTGGCGGGGTACGAACGCCCATAGAAGCGGCAAAAGCTTTGGCGATTGGGGCAAAGGCTGTGGGGATAGCGGCGCCGTGGCTGCGCTTCTTATCGCAACAGAATGAGGCGGAAGCCATTGCTTATTTAGACGATTTCTTACTGGAATTGAAGAAATTTATGTTGCTTTGCGGTGCCGATAATCCATTGCAACTAGCAAAGCGACCGTTTGTAATTACTGGCTTTACCCGCGAGTGGCTCACAGCGCGGCAAATTGATATTACCTCTTATGCACTTCGCTAAGCATGGCTTCGGCCATGCTTTTTTGTATATTTTTTGCAGGCGGGGAAAAACTATAAAGGAAAAATTATAGAAAAAGGTGAGAGGTGGAATTCAATGGGGATGCCGCTCGGAATGGTTTTGCTTATCATTATGGCTGTATTAATTTATTTTGGTCTGGCTCAACGGCTATTAGACAGAATGCGGCTTACAGATAAGCAGGCGATGCTGTTTATTGCTGCAATGATCATCGGAAGTTTTATGGATATTACGATTTTGCGTTCGCCTGTAGAAGTTACGGTCAATATCGGTGGGGCCGTACTTCCCTTACTCTTGTCGATTTGGCTCATTGTAAAGGCTGACCAAACGGCAGAAAGAGTTCGAGCGATTGTAAGCGCCCTGCTCGTAGCTGCAGCCGTTATGCTTGGTTCTAAGTATTTGCCAGACGAGCCAGAAAGCATGTTTTTAGATCCTAAGCTGATTTACGGAATTGCTGCCGGGCTCATTGCTTATATTGCGGGCCGTTCACGGCGCAGCGCCTTTATTGGCGGTGTTCTGGGCATCGTATTAAGTGATATCTGGCATATGGTTACGCTGCTTCGCACGCAAACAGCTGGAACGACAGCCATTGGCGGTGCTGGCGCCCTTGATGTCACGGTCATCGCGGGACTTGTTGGTATTATGATTGCCGAACTTGTTGGCGAGACAAGAGAAAAATTGCAAGGCGGCCATGTTGCTGGGCCGATTCATAATGAAGGGCTCTATGAATTTAGTAAAGAGTTAACGGAAAAGGGGAAAAAGAAAAAAAACGAACCACAGCGCTTTCCCGAAGGCGGTGGACCGAATGAATAGATGGCTTCTGACGATTATTATTCTATTACTGCAACTGCTGCCGCTGCGGGTTTACGCCGCCGAAAATTACTATCAAATCATTGATGAAGGCGGTCAAGTTGTTTACGAGACCGGCTGGAAAGTCCGCAAGGGAGATCAGGTTTTGACGGCTGACAATAAACGCTATGAAATTGTTTCAATAACGGGTGATAGGGCCCAAGGAAAGTATTTGGGAACGACAGATTTGCCGCAACAGGAAAAAACTTTTGGCAGCTGGCTGCCGCAGTGGTTCAATTTTTCTGTTGCGACAGCTGAAGATAAAGGGAAAATTGCGATTTACCATACCCATACGGACGAATCCTACGTTCCTTCTGATGGCACGGACAGCATTCGCGGCGGCGGCGGAATTTTTCAAGTCGGCGATTCGTTTGCAAAGGCGTTAGAAGCGCAGGGAATGACCGTGATTCATTCTGAGGCAAAGCATGATCCGCATGATGATATGGCCTATGAGCGGTCACGACGGACCGCAGCTGATCTCTTAAAAGAACAGCCTGATGCGATTTTTGACGTACATCGCGATTCAACGCCACCGCAGGTCTATCAGACGCAGATCAATGGTCAGGATGTGACGAAGGTGCAGCTCGTTGTGGGACAGTATGGTCCTACAGGCAAGCAGATTGAAGACTATGCGTTGCAGCTTAAATCGGTAGCGGATACGAAGCATCCGGGACTCATTAAAGGGATCTTTTTTGCCAAAGGCGGCGATTATAATCAGGACTTGTTTCCCCGATCCATGTTATTAGAAGTAGGAGCTCATACGAATAGTAAGGAAGAAGCCGAACGCGGTATTGCCTTATTTGCCGATGTGCTTCCTGGCGTAATTGCCAAAAGCGGCGCCAATGGCGTGAGTGGACAGGCTGGTGTCGGTACCACCACGACAGGGCCATCGGGGGCCGTTAAATCGATGGGCATTATGGCTGTAGTGATTGTGATTGGCGCCGCACTATTTCTCCTGCTCAGTACAGGCAGTATGAAAGAAGCCAAGGCAAAACTGAAGCAATTTACTACAACGGAATTTGTGAATTTATTTGCGGCAAAACAAGAAAAAGGGGAAAACAAAGCGGAAGATGGAAAGAAAAAGGATGAATAAATAGCAAGTTCATGATATGATTAATTAGGTGTTCATTCTGGTGTACAAAAGAGTGATGTTTTTCATCACTCTTTTCCTTTGTATTTCTAGCCAAGCAGGAAAAGGCTAGATAATAAGGAATTATGATTTTGAGGTGAGTAGTTTGGCATATAAAGCCTTAATTGCAAGTGTTCAGCCTGAGAGCATTGCCGAGGAAATAGGCCTTGTTTCTGGTGATGCACTAATCAGTGTAAATGGTGAAAGTGTAGAGGATTTGATTGATCTTAGCTTTGCCTTATCTGATGAATTTGTGGAACTTGTTATTGAAAAAGCATCGGGAGAAATTGTTGAAATAGAAATAGAAAAAGATTTCGATGAAGATTTGGGGATTGAGTTTGAAAGCGCTGTTTTTGACGGCGTGAGACGGTGCGGCAATCGTTGTATTTTTTGCTTTGTTGATCAGATGCCCACAGGTATGCGGCAAAGTTTGTATGTAAAAGACGACGATTATCGACTTTCGTTCCTTTATGGAAATTTTGTCACCTTATCGAATATCGGACCTAACGACATGGAACGGATTAAGAAGCTGCACTTATCGCCGCTCTTTATATCAGTTCATACGACAGACGGTGAACTACGCTCGCGTATGCTCAATAACAAACGAGCAGGACAGATTATGCAGCAGCTCAAGGCTTTGATTGATATTGGCGTCGATTTTCATGCCCAAGTTGTATTATGTCCTGGCTTTAATGACGGCCCTGCCTTAAAAAAGACTTTTGAGGATTTGTATGCGCTGTCGTCTTCCGTACTCTCTATGGCGATTGTTCCGGTTGGCTTAACCCGCTACCGGGAAAAGTGCTTTGAACTCAGAGGCTTTACGGCCGAGGAAGCAGGAACCATTATTGATGAAGTTTCTTCGTGGCAGGAACAATGCCGGAAGGAACAAGATCGCACTTTTGTTCATCTTGGCGATGAGTTTTACATGGCGGCAGGCCGTCCTTTACCGAAAACAGAGGATTATGATGGATTTCCTCAGCTTGAAAATGGCATTGGTCTTGTCCGCAGCTTTATTGATGAATGGCAGGAAACGGAGAAAGTGACAGCTGGTTACGAAAAGCCCTTTCATTTGACTGTAGTTTGTGGCGCTTCCGCTGCGAAAATTATTGCTCCTTTGACCGAAGAGCTTGCTATTGCGAATTTAAAGGTTCGCGTAGTGCCGATTGAAAATACTTTTTTCGGCAAAGCTATTACTGTGACAGGACTTTTAACTGCCACCGATATTATTAATCAATTGCAGGCTCTTGGCGGTGAAATGGATGGGCTGGTTTTACCTGGCGTGGCTTTACGCAAGGGCGAGCATATCTTTTTAGACGGCAAGACGCCAGATCACGTGAGCGAAGCTCTCCATACACCAGTACGTTTGGCCTGGTTTGCCAAAGATTTATTGGAACTATTGAAAAACTGGAACTAAAGGATTTATCGACTCAAGGGCTGATTAAAGATCGAATCCAGAAGTTGAATTAAAGGTTGAATTTTGGAAGGTGAGAATGATGAGTAAACCAATTGTAGCGATTGTAGGAAGACCGAATGTTGGTAAATCGACGCTCTTTAATCGTATTGCGAAAAAAAGAGTGGCGATTGTAGAAGATTTTCCCGGTGTAACACGCGATCGCCTTTATATGGATGCGGAATGGCTTGACCGCACCTTTACCATGATTGATACAGGCGGAATTGAAGTAATGGCTGAGGATATTATTTCGACGAATATTCGCATTCAGGCAAAACTGGCCATGGAAGAAGCCGATGTAATTTTATTTATGGTGGATGCCAAAGCCGGTATGACTCAATCTGATGAAGAAGTAGCTTCCATGCTGCGTCGGGCGAAAAAACCGGTGATTTTAGCTGTAAACAAAGTAGATAGTCCAAAAGATAGTATGGAACTGTATGAATTTTACAATCTGGGACTTGGCGAGCCGATTCCTATTTCGGCGGCGAATGCGCTGAATACAGGCGATTTACTTGATGAAATTGTCAAAGCGTTGCCGAAAGACGATGCCGACACAGTGGAAGACGATCAAATCAAAGTCGCTTTTATTGGTCGACCCAATGTAGGAAAATCCTCGATGGTTAATGCTATTTTAGGCGAAGATCGAGTTATTGTGAGTGATATTCCTGGTACGACCCGCGATGCCATTGACACGCATTTTGTCAAAGACGGTCAGAAATATGTTCTCATTGATACAGCAGGAATGCGTCGCCGTTCTAAAGTGGAGATTGCCGTAGAACGCTATAGTGTCATGCGTTCACTGCGAGCTGTCGACCGTTGTGACGTCGTTCTTATGGTCATTGATGCGACTGACGGTATTACGGAACAAGATAAGAAGATTGCCGGTTATGCTCATGAAGCAGGTAAAGGTGTGGCCATTGTCGTCAATAAATGGGATCTCGTGGAAAAAGACGACAAAACCACACTGCGCTATACTGATAACATTCGCAGCGAGCTTGCTTTTATGCAGTATGCGCCAGTTCTCTTTATTTCCGCTTTGACAAAACAGCGGATTCAGCGCGTAACTGAAATTATTAAATATGTGGCCGAACAGCATAGCATGCGCGTCTCTACCAGCGTGTTGAATCAGGTGGTTGAGGATGCGATTCACATCAGTCCGCCGCCATCGGATAAAGGCCGGAAATTGAAAATTTACTATACGACGCAGGCCAGCGTAAAGCCGCCTACTTTTATTTTCTTTGTCAACGAGCCGGAAATCGTGCATTTCTCTTATAATCGTTACTTGGAAAATAAGCTCAGGGAAGCCTTTGGTTTTGAAGGAACGCCGCTTCACCTGATTATGCGCGGGAAAAAACAAGAAGAATAAAAGGAGTTTTACAATGGAATATGTCATGACACTGCTCGTAAGTTATTTGATCGGTTCCATTCCTAACGGTCTTTTAATCGGAAAATATTTCTGCCAAGTTGATATTCGTCAGTTTGGCAGCAAAAATATCGGTGCGACCAACGCCTTTCGTGTGCTTGGTCCTAAACCAGCGTTGTTTGTTTTGCTCACTGATGCGGCAAAAGGAATCGCCGGTGTTTATTTGGGTGCTTATTTAGTTGGTACGCCGCTTGGCAGTTTGGCTGGGGGGATTGCTGCAATTTGCGGTCATAACTGGCCTATTTTCTTGAAATTTCAAGGCGGCCGTGGCGTAGCGACCGGCCTTGGCGTAATTGCAGTTCTTGTGCCAAAAGTTACGGCAATTGTGTTTACTGTGTGGCTGCTTATTGTTCTCGTTACTCGCTATGTGTCGCTAGGTTCGATTGTGGCAGCTTTCCTTGTTCCTGTGTGCATGTGGTTTTTTCAAGTGCAAATGGAATATTTTATCTTTGGCCTACTAGCGGCTTTATTTGTTATTTATCGTCATAAACCCAATATCGGTAGATTGCTGCGCGGCGAAGAGCTGAAAATTAAGCCAGGCAATAGCAAAAATATCGTGAAGAAGGAGTGAGCTTCATGAAAATTGCTGTAATCGGCGCTGGCAGTTGGGGCACCGCTTTAGCGAAACTATTAAGTGAAAGCAGTCAAGCTGCCACTGAAAACAGGCAGGTTTATCTTTGGGCGCGCAGCGACAATCAGGCCCAAGCAATGAACCAAGATCGGGAAAATAAGACCTATCTGCCTGGTGTTGCCTTGCCTGATTCATTAACGATCACCACGGATTTAGCGGAAGCCGTAACGGAAGCTTCGGTGATTTTTTTCGTCAATCCTTCAAAAGTCATGCGGGAAATGGCCGAACGAGTCAAGCCTTATATAGCAAAAGGGGCGATTCTCGTGAGCGCCGCGAAAGGGCTTGAGGCCAAAACCTATTATCGTATGTCAGAAATTTTAGCACAGGTAATGCCTGAAGCAGGCGCCGTTGTGGCTTTATCCGGACCGAATCATGCTGAAGAAGTGGCTCTTGGTTCACCAGCAGCGACTGTGGTGGCTTCAGCGAATCGGACGGCGGCGGAGCTTGTGCAGACACTCCTTATGACAACAGCCTTTCGGCCTTATACAAATGACGATATTATTGGCGTCGAACTAGGCGGCGCCTTAAAAAATATTATTGCTCTTTGTGCAGGCATTGCCGAAGGACTAGGCTTTGGCGATAATGCCAAAGCGGCCTTGATGACCAGAGGCCTTGTTGAAATTCGTCGTCTTGGCGTGGCCATGGGCGCAACCAATGACACTTTTTCCGGTATGAGCGGCGCGGGCGATTTAATTGTTACTTGTACCAGCCGTCATAGTCGGAATCGTCGTGCCGGACTGATGCTTGCCGCTGGGCAAAGTATGACGGAGATTCAAGATAGCAGTAAAATGGTTGTGGAAGGAATTCGAGCGACAGAAGCTGCTTATGAATTAGCGCAACTGCACCAAATAGAAATGCCTATTACCTATGAAGCGTATCGCGTAATTTATCAAGGCAAAGATCCCAAACAGGCTGTGCTTGATCTCATGACTCGCGGTCGAACTGAAGAAAACTGGTAAAAAGAGTATGGAAGATTCCATACTCTTTTTCTTTTGGTATAATTAGGAACCCTCCACATATATTTATAATGATAATGACGATTTTGCTTAGTTTGTGAGCCGAGGCCAGGGGAAGCAGGGGAGGGGACAAAATGGAAAGATTTGATTTATTTCGCGATATTGCCGAACGGACCGGCGGCGACATTTATTTAGGAGTAGTTGGTCCGGTACGCACAGGAAAATCTACTTTTATTAAGCGGTTTATGGAAACTTTAGTGCTGCCGAATATTGTGGATCCTTATGACAAAGAGCGGGCCAAAGATGAACTGCCCCAAAGCGCTGCCGGAAAAACAATCATGACAACAGAACCCAAATTCATTCCGAATGAGGCAGTGGAAATTTCCATCAAAGAAAATGTTACAGTACGCGTTCGCCTGGTTGATTGTGTTGGTTACACTGTTGACGGAGCATTAGGCTATGAAGAGCAAGATGGGCCGCGTATGGTGCTGACTCCTTGGTTTGAAGAAGAAATTCCCTTTCAAGAAGCAGCGGAAGTAGGAACGAAAAAAGTCATTGCCGAGCATTCTACGATTGGTCTTGTGGTTACGACAGATGGATCAGTGACCGACTTACCCCGTGAAAACTATACGGCGGCGGAAGAACGGGTCATTACCGAATTAAAAGAAATCGGCAAACCTTTTCTCGTATTATTCAATACGAATAGGCCGACAGCGAAAGAGACGCGCGAACTGATTGCTAAACTAGAGAGTAAATATGATGTGCCTGTTTTGCCTGTCGACTGTGCTCAATTAAACTCTGATGATATTTATGCGATTTTGCAGGAAGTTCTCTATGAGTTTCCTGTCAAGGAAGTTAATATTTCTTTGCCCAAATGGGTAGAGGAGTTAGAAACAGATCATTGGCTGCGTCTTAAATTTGACGATGCTGTCCATGAAGTCGTCCAATATATTAAGCGCCTGCGAGATATTGATAGGGCTATTGATGATTTATCAAGCTACGAGTTTATTGCTGATGTCATTTTGCATGATATGGACCTGGGTAGTGGTGTCGCCGTGATTGAGATGACTGCAAGACCGGATTTGTTTTATTCCATTTTAGAAGAATTGACTGGTTTTACTATTGGCGGTGAGCATCAGTTGTTGCGGCTCATGAAAGAATTATCCTACGCGAAACGGGAATATGACAAAGTGGCCATGGCGCTATCGGAAGTCAAAACGACAGGTTATGGAATCGTTACGCCCCAGCTTGACGAAATGGTTTTGGAAGAGCCGGAAATTATTCGTACAGGCAACCGCTTTGGCGTAAAACTGAGAGCGTCCGCTCCTTCACTGCATATTATTAAAACGGATGTGCAGGCGGAAATATCGCCGATTATTGGTACGGAAAAGCAAAGTGAAGAATTGATTCAATATCTTATGAGAGAATTTGAGGGCGAGCCGGAAAAAATCTGGCGCACAAATCTCTTTGGAAAATCCTTAAATGCACTTGTACGAGAAGGAATACAGAACAAGTTAACAGGTATGCCCGAAAATGCCCAGATCAAACTTAGAGAAACTTTACAAAAAATTGTAAATGACGGCAGTGGTGGCCTGATTTGTATCATTTTTTAAAGGGAAGAGCCAGTCAGAGGAGACTGGTTCTTTTTTTGTGAATTACTTTATACTGAAAATTCACTATAAATATACCTTGTGTTGATAGGTGAGAGACGTATAGTGAAAAATAAATAATTTTTCTTGTGTTATTTTGGCCTGTATTATATAATGTCTACTGTAAATAGATAATGTTCCGTTTATGAAGCACTAGAAGGAGGCAATACAGTGACGGGTCAAAAAGCCGTATTTTATCTTGTCAGGGAGGAAATCCTGCCTGAAGCAATTAAGAAAACCATCAAAGTCAAAGAACTCTTAAAACGAGGCGAAGTAAAAACCATTAATGAGGCTGTGGAAAAGATGGAATTAAGCCGCAGCGCTTATTACAAATACAAAGATTATGTCTTTCCTTTTTATGAAGCGAGCCAGGAGAAAATTGTTACTTTGGCGCTGCTTTTAGAGCATAAGCAGGGTGTGCTTTCGCGTGTCTTAAATACCATTGCTGGCGATCGCGGCAGCGTTCTTACGATCAATCAGGGTATTCCTCTCCAGGGAGTAGCCAATGCGACGATTTCCATTGAAACGGCGGAGCTTGATATTGATTTAGAAGCGTTGCTTGATAAACTGAGAATGATTGAAGGCGTCAAACGGTTAGAAGTATTAGGTCAAGCCTAATAACAGAGTTGGTCATGGGAGAGGGGAAGCTGCGATGAAAGAGACGATTCAGGTCGGTTTATTAGGACTCGGGACAGTCGGTACCGGAGTTGCTAAAATTATTGAAAATGATACTTGTTCCATGGCCCAAAAAGTAGGCATGCCTGTAAAGATTGCTAAAATTTTGGTACGCAACAAGGAAAAGGCCAGAGGAGTACAGACGGATGCTGTCATTACGGCAGATCCTGATGAGATTCTGCTTGATCCGAATATCGATATTGTCGTGGAAGTTCTCGGCGGTGAAGAGCCAGCTCGGACGTATATATTGAAAGCCCTTAAGGCGGGAAAACATGTCGTAACAGCAAACAAGAATGTAGTTGCGCTGTATGGCAAAGAGTTTTTTGCGGCAGCTGAAGAAAATAACGTGGACTTTATGTTTGAAGCTAGTGTTGGCGGCGGGATTCCGATTATTCGTCCGTTAAAGCAATGTCTTGCTGCGAATCATATCACGGAAGTCATGGGAATTGTCAATGGTACGACAAATTATATTCTGACAAAAATGACGGAAGATCTGCTTGATTTTGACACTGTGCTTAAAGAAGCCCAGGACAAAGGGTATGCCGAAGCCGATCCGACTGCCGATATTGGCGGCTTGGATGCGGCGCGTAAGATTGCTATTTTGGCATCTATTGCTTTTAATACAAGAGTTCCCTTAGATGACGTATCAGTAGAAGGAATTGAAAATATTTCTGCCGAGGATGTAGCCTATGCGAAAGAACTTGGCTATATCATTAAGTTGATTGCTACCGCGAAGGAAACAGAGGAAGGCCTCAACGTACGAGTTCATCCGACTTTTATTCCGAAAAGCCATCCTTTAGCTGCGGTCAGCGATGTGTTTAATGCGATCTATGTAAAAGGCGATGCCATTGGCGAAGCGATGTTTTATGGTCGTGGTGCCGGAGAAATGCCTACGGCGAGCGCTGTCGTAGCGGATGTTATGGATGTGGCTCGTGATTTGTATCATCATGTCAGCAGTCGTATATTGTGTACATGTTTTGAAACACGTGATCTTTGCCCCGTAGAAAAGACCTACTCTCCCTACTATATCCGCATTCTTGTGGAAGATAAGCCCGGCGTTTTAGCGGCTATTGCTGGCGCTTTTGGTGCGCAGCAAGTCAGTCTTCACTCAGTTATTCAAAAACGCAAAGTAAATAATTACTCAGAAATTGTTCTGATCACTTACCGAGTTACCGATGGCAATGTACGCATGGCATTACGGACTTTATCGGGAATGCCTGTAGTGACAAATATCAAGAGTGTAATTCGTGTAGAAACAGAAGAAATCGACGGAATTTAAGCGGGGGATATCATGGCATCTGTAAGAGTACGTGTTCCCGGAACAACGGCCAATTGCGGACCAGGCTTTGATTCACTGGGGATGGCTTGTTCCATTTATAATTATGTATCCATCGAAGAGCGAAATGATGCTTCGATCGAAATTGAAGTAGAAGGCGAAGGCAAGGAATCAATTCCTGGCCCAGATCATAATATTGTAGTAAAAGCAATTCAAAAGGTTTGGGAGAAGGTTGATTACCCTAGCCGTGGTTTTCGTCTAACCTTGGAAAATCAAATTCCTTTAGCCAGAGGTCTAGGCAGCAGTGCGGCGGCTATTGTAGGCGGTCTAGTTGCGGCTAATGCTCTAGCTGGCGGCAAGCTGTCAAAAGCCGAGCTTTTAGAGCTAGCTACAGAAATGGAAGGTCATCCTGATAATGTAGCGCCAGCCTTATTTGGCGGTCTTACCATCGGCTTTATGGAACATGGCAAGGGAAAGTGCTTACCAATTTTACCGTCAAAGCCGTTAACGATGGTTGTGGCTGTACCAGATTTTCAGTTAGCTACCAAAACAGCGCGGCAAGTACTGCCGAAAGAAGTGCCCTATAGTGACGCTTTGTTTAATGTAAGTCGCACAGCTTTATTAGTAGGCGCCCTTTGCAGCGGCAATTATGATTTTTTGACGACGGCTTTGGAAGATCGACTTCACCAACCTTACAGAAAGTCCCTTATTGCCGGATTTGATGCCATTATAGCGGCAGCAAAAGAAGCTGGTGCGATTGGTACGGCTTTAAGCGGCGCTGGTCCTTGCATGATTTCGTTTACCATGAGTGAGCCGGAAAAAATCGGAGCGGCTATGGTTGAAGCTTTCCAACAAGCAGGCGTTCAAGCTTGCTATCACATCTTGACATTAGACGAACGCGGTGCTGAAGTTCTTGCCGCAAATTAACATAAAGTAATTTTTATGTTTGCTATTGACAAGTAAGTAAAATCTAGGTATAATATTTTTTGTGAGTCGGGGCGTGGCTCAGCTTGGTAGAGCGCTTCCTTGGGGTGGAAGAGGTCGTGAGTTCGAATCTCGCCGCTCCGACCAATTAAATACTAGTAATATCAAGGCTTCTGAGGTTTTTCTTCAGAAGCCTTTTTGTGCCCTTTTCGTGTTTTGACAGCAATCTGACAGCAACCTGACAGCAACCCGATTTTATTGCTGTCAAAGTCTTACCGATTTTCCGCGCTGCATCTTGCTGCGCTTTTTCGGTAACATGTGTATACCTTCTCGTTGAGCGCTCATCGTTGTGGCCTAATTGAGCCTGGATCAAGCGAGTATGTACATTAAGGGCAACTAGCTGCGTTGCGTAGTTATGGCGTAAATCATATTGCTGGCGCTTATTTTCTCGGACATAATCATACCAATGTTGACGATCGTGAGGAGCAGCCGGTTCAAATTACACAAGAACTTCTGAATAATGTCAACGTATTGCAGAATAAACTTGATATTTCCGAGAAAAATGCGAAATATTTGGCGGATGAATTGGCGAAGATCCGATTAGGACAAGTGCAACCGGTAGCCAATTATTATGTAACAGCGCTGGATGTTACCAAGACTGCCGAAACGGTCCAGCAGCAGATCAAAAATAATAATTCGACATTTACCGCATGTAGTTCTCGAAGAAACCAATAGAACTGTAGTTACGCCCATCACGAAAGATTCGTCAGGCAGCACGTTCCCCACGGAGCAACAAAAGGTAGTCATTTATAAGATTGATCTTGATCGGCGCTGAGATGTTGGTGGCGGTAGTGGATCTATGAACGGTAAGGCTATTGCTGTGGCCGCTGTACAATATAATACAAAGGAAGTATCCTATGAAGTGATCGGCAACAAGGAAAACGTGATCGGACTTTTGAAAAAGAGATTTTGATAAAAAACGCCATTACTTTAGCAAAGGCAAAGTAATGGCGTTTTTCATTTAATATTTATAGGGATGAAGATGATCATATTTCTAGCAGTTTTGAGTTGTTTTTAGATAGTAGGATGTGGAATAAGTCACTAATTTTGGCACAGGTAGTAGATAATATAATTTGGATTAATGTCTATATAAAATCATGGATATAATCTATTAACATACTATTTTTTCCACAACGCTTGTCTGCTTCATTCTGGACGATGCAAACATCATAGTAGTAGTCCTCTATAAGAGGAATATAGATAATTCCTTCGCGGTCAAAGTATGTACAGACATCTCTTGTTGCAAATGCAATGCCCATATTTTTTTCAACTAAGTTGAATATCATCGGCAAGTTATAATAGTTGGTATACGTGTGGATTTCGAGATCAATCCCTGCATTTTTCATAACTTCTTTTGTCATTATATAGGGATATTCATTGGTATCACTTGTTATCAATTTGTTTCCTTCTAAGTTTTTTACAGAAATTTTATTGTATGATGCAAGTGGATTGGACTTACTCATTAGTACGTAGAGCTTTTCTTTGAATAACACATCATATGCTAGCTTTGAGTGTCGTTTCGCAATAGGCGTATATTTTATAATAGCAATATCCAAATGATTGGAAAGCAACATCATTTCTAAATTCTCCATGTTATCCACTTTGATTATATAATTATCCTTGCTATTACTGGATATGAAACTCATAATAGCATCATTGAGAGATGTTGTGAATGAGAGTTTGTATAGCCCAATGTAGTGTGATGAATTTTTCTCCGAATAATTTTTCAGCTTAGAAATAAAAAGATTATATTCATTTAGAAGTGGCGTTGAATCTCTTATAAATTTTATTCCGACCTGTGTGAGTTCCACACCTCGTTTACTCCTTATAAACAAAGGGGTTTTTAATTTTTCTTCAATGGCTTTAATGCTTTGTGATAAACTTGGTTGAGTGATATGTAAATATTCAGCTGCTTTCGTAAGATTCTTAAAATCTGCAACCGTTTTGACATATAAGAGCTCTCTTATTTCCATGACGCCCCCCCTTTTTTTGCTTCTTTATTATAGGGTACACTTATGAATATCATTATATATAGCTATTTTAATTATTACAAGTTGGTTGATATAATAAGGCTAAGCTAATAAGAAATATCGTTCTTTCTTATTGTTCATTAATATAGCCTATTATAAGGAGGATACTATGACAAATATTAAATACAAAGTGGTTACATCTAATAGCATTGATTTCTTAGAAGGATTATGTAATCAGTTGATGAAATTTCAAGCGGACCATGCAAGGATTCGTGCTGATATTATGGGGAGTATGAACTATAATAATAGATTAAAGTTGGAATATGCTAATATCTCAAGAAAGCATTTAGTAGTTGCTTATGATGGAGAAAAGCCTGTGGGATTTGCTTTTGCCAGTGTTGGACGAGTAACTGAAGAAATTTTGAAGGTGAAACCTGATTGGGCATCAGAGCTGAACGGTATAGGCTTTTATCCTGAAAACTACGAAGTTCCGAAAACGATTGGAACATTTAAACTACTCTATGTGAATGATGATTATAGAAGCCTAAGTATAGGTAGACAATTATCAGATATGATTATGGCATGGCTTAACAGTCAGCATGATGTAGAGGATTTATGGGTATATGTGGCAAATGGTAACGAGATCGTTGGTAAATTATACGAACAATATGGTTTTCAGTTAAGTCATAATGTTTATGATGGGTTTATTTATGCTTACTGCCAAAAAAAATAAAATGAAATCCTATCATTTCATGATGCCAGCTGCAATTTTGTCAGCTGGTGTTATTATTACTGGCAAAATTGCTGTTTTAGAATTAGGGACGTTTACGATTCTCTTTTTCAGATTTTTAATAGCTTTGATTACATTGTTACCCGTTGTACTAAGTAACAAGAAAAAGATATGTTTCAAGGTCAAAGATCTTCCAATTTTAACAATTTCAGGCTTGATAGGTTTCCTTGCATATAATCTATTGATTGTAATGGCCTTGAAATACACTTCTGCTTCCAATATTGCTATCATCGGTTCTTTAATTCCTGCTATGACTCTTTTTTTGGAAGGCACCTTTCTGAAAAAAATTTATAGCTGTCAAAAAGTTATCGGGATTTTTATATCTCTTGTAGCTGTACTGATTACAATTACAGATGGTCACATTGGTACGTTCCTAGAGATAAAGTGGAATTACGGTGATATTCTTATGTTAATGGGGGTCCTTTGCATTTCTTTATATAGTATCATTAATACAAAAATACCGAGAAAATATACGCCTAGTCAGATCCTTCTTTATTATTTCGGGGTTACCCTATGTGTTATATTGCCGTTTTTCTTATTTGAAATAAGCAGTGACTTTTATAAAGTGGTGACATGGAGAGGAATAATAATGGTTATTTATCATGGTATTTTTGGATCAACACTGACATACATTCTGATACAGTACTCATTAGAAAAATATGGCGCAAGCAGTACGATGATTTATTTGAATTTAGTCCCAATATTCTCGCTGGTACTAGCAATAGTATTTTTAAATGAAAGTTTTAAAATGTCCTTAATGGTTAGTGCAGTCTTAATTTGTATCTCCGTATATTTGAATAATAGAAGCAGTGGGATTTAAAGTTTTTTATGAAGAATTTCTCTGAATGCACTTAGCTTTTTAGAATAAGTGCCCTGGTTATATTTTATAACCAGGGCACTTCATAATATTTATTAAAGATATAAATTAAAAAGTATATTCTACCGGTAAGCTGCCCGAAAAATCGACTATAACGGCCTTGGCATTTTCAAGATAAAATACTTCTAGTAGAGGATTATCTGCAGACTGATATAGACTCTTTACAATAGGATTGCTAATACATATCTCTTTTATAGCAATGTTATTTTCAAATAATAAAAAGAAAGAGGCATAGATCATAAAAAAAAATTACCCGTTTGTCATATAGAGACAACCTTATTACTTATAGGGGATAAGTGGAAAGTGCTGATATTAAGAGATCTTATGGATGGCACTAAAAGATTTGGAGAGTTGAAAAAATCGATAGGTGCTGTAAGTCAAAAGGTACTTACACAACAATTAAGAGATATGGAAAGAGATGGTCTTATAGAAAGAAAAGTATATGCTGAAGTACCACAAAAGGTTGAATATTCACTCACACTTATTTATAGGAGACTCGGATGTAGGAGGGGATTATATGCGTTTAAGCTGCAAATGCGGGAACACAGAGATCTTAGCTGCTAAAATGGGGGCTTTGGTTTTGAGATCGTTAGATTATCTAAGGATAGCCAAACTGTTGTTATATCGGTAAAGTGTCATAGATGTGGATTGGAGTCAGAAAAGATTTTGTTAGGGGCTCATTAATAAATAATATTTTTTATAATCAACCCTACTTTGGCCTTGAGGCTGCGGTAGGGGCGTTTTTTATTTTATACATGAATTTCGATTGTTGATGATCAGAATTGTTTTCTATAACTTTTGATGTAGTTCTTTATTACTTCATAATCGTGCTCAACCCCTTGTGAAATATGTGTTTTTTATTAAAGAATAATTATTACAAAATATATCTTTTGGCAGAAGTAACTTTACTTTAATTCTATTACACTGTACTCAAGAGAAGCAAGAAAACAAGAAGGACAAGCTACTCGAAAGGAGATGGTTTTATGAAAAAGAAAAAGCTGCTCATGTTCCGCTGGGGCGCTGTTGAATATGGAATTCCCTTAGAACTTGTTACAGGAATGATTCACGAAAAGTGGCTAGAAGGATTGGTTGACAGCGGTTCTATTCCCGTAATTAGAGATACACGAGAAGAAGCATCAGATAACAAGCATGTGATTTTAATTGAATCGAATGGTTTGTTCCTAGCTCTGGTCGTCGATGAAATTCTTCCCCATACGAAAACAATTACCAATGATCAAATAACAAATATGATAGAATCATCTTTTTCACTCTTTCAATTCAAACCAAGTACCTACAATTAACTTTCAAATGATCAAAATAAGAATGAAAATAACAACAACTAGTGAGGAGGCGATCCCCATGACTATAAAAAAGAAACTTTCCTTAGGTTTTTCCTTAGTGATTTTGATTAGCATACTTCCTTCATCCTTCGTGTTCTACCAGCTCAATAAGGCACAAAGTGAAGTGCATAAACTTGCTACAGACTGGGTTCCTAGCATTAAAGCGGCTGGTAAAATCAATGATGATTTCTTAAACTACATTCGGTTCTTATATGCTTTCGCACTCGAATCAGATAGCGCGGCCAGGGATCGTTTAGATCAGCTCATTACTGATAGACAGCAAAAGGTAGAGAAAGACCAAGCTATTTACGAACCCCTATTTAACAGCCCGGAAGAAAGAAAACCTTACGAGCAATTTGTTGCTAGATGGCAAGAATATCAGCCAATTGCAGTACGAATCAAAGAAGCTGTCCGGAAAAATGACATCGCCGGAGCCAATCGCGAATTTGTCAAAGGTCGTCCCCTCGTAAATGAGATGGGTGAATTATTGCAAGAACTTGTTAAAATCAACGAAGATGGATCCGGCGAATCAGTTGCAATTAGCACTCAAGCTGCTTCCTTCAGTAAGATTAGTCTAATCGTCGCATCGATCATCAGCGCCATCAGTGGCACGATCATTGCAGTAGTCATCGCTTTGTCGGTAGTACGGCCCCTAAGGACTCTGGAAAAATCAATAGGTGATCTTGTGGAAAAAGGCGGCGATCTAACCCAGGAAATCGCTATATACAGCAAAGATGAAGTCGGTGATTTAGCGAAAGTCGTCAATGCCTTTATTGCAAACCTCAGAACAATTATGGCTGAAGTGATTGATGATGCACAGCAAGTTGCCGCTGCATCGGAAGAATTGACGGCCAATGCGGAACAATCAGCTCAAGCATCGAATCAAGTGGCTGTATCAGTCATTACCGTAGCTGATGGCGTAAACAAACAGTCAACAGCTGCAGCGGATACACTAAATGTAGTGACCCAAATGTCTGGCGGCGTCCAGCAAGCAGCAAGCAACGCCACAGCCGTTGCAGCAATTGCCGACAATACAGCTCGCTCAGCTCTCAAAGGCAGCGAAGCTGTGGGCAAAGTAGTGGATCAGATGAATGAAATTGAGAAAGCGTCGAAGAATGCAGCCGAAGCAGTGAATAAGCTCAGCATTCGTTCGCAAGAAATTGGTCAGATAGTAGAAGACATTACGGCGATTGCCGGACAAACAAATCTGTTGGCGCTCAATGCCGCAATTGAAGCGGCTAGAGCGGGAGAACAAGGCAGAGGCTTCGCTGTAGTGGCCGAGGAAGTTCGTAAGCTTGCCGAGCAATCGAAAGAAGCAGCCAAACGGATTTCTGGGCTGATTACGGAAATCAAGAAAGATACGGATGAAGCTGTAGGGGCCATGAATAAAGGCTCTAATGAAGTAAAAAACGGCGCCCAAGTTGTCCGGACAGCAGGAAAATCCTTTGATGAGATTCGCGGTTTGATTGACAATGTATCAAGTCAAGTAACCGATATTTCCGCAGTGGTACAGCAATTAGCAAGCAGCAGCGAAAATATCGTGGATGCAGTGCAAAGCATCACCGGAGTAAGCAAGGCAACAGCTACGGAAGCCGAATCCATTTCGGCAGCTACGGAAGAACAGTCGGCCTCTGTGGAAGAAATTGCTTCCGCCAGCATGAATCTTGCTAAGCTTGCACAGAATCTACAAAATGCGGTTAGCAAATTCAAAGTTTAAAAGATAAAAGGACCTCAAAATTGAGGTCCTTTTTAAGTCATTAGATTTCTATATAGCATATGAGAGATAGAAATTTTGTATACATAGATTTAGGACTTGTATATATCAGAAAGACTTTTATACTAAAAGTATGATTGGATTTTTACAAGCTTGAAGGTGACTAAGTTGGTTTGTGAAAAATGTAATTGTCCTATGAAGGAATCAGCTAATCCTAAAATTGTGAAGTGGGGCGATTGCGGGACCCCACATTACTGCGAAACCATATACACTTATTATTATTGTAAACGATGCGCAGTGTTAGGTGTGAAAAAAGAAGAATTAGGCCAAGTAGTAACGATACAAGGAGAAATAAATAAAAAGCTAATTAATGTGGGTAAATAATTGAGGCTCTTCTATTCCGTATGATTGGAGTAGGAGAGCTTTTTTATTTTTGACAAAAATGATACTTTTTTTCAGTTTTGAAGAGCTAAACTAAAAATAGCAGTTTTTTAGACTGCAGATTGGAGGGCGGTAAAATGGCGAAGTTTTACGAGTAGGCATCGGAGCGTTTACTGTTTGGTTATTTTTTCAACAATTATTGGCACTATAGGACAGGATTTTAATGATTTAGATTGAAACGTTCCATTAGGGGAGGTGAGAACATTGCGAGGACGAAAGAGGGATGATAAGGTAATGCGAAGGGAAGAAGAATTATTATCTTTATTAAACAGTGGCGATCCTGGCGTTAAAGAGAAGGCTGAAGAAGATTGGAAGAAATTTTTAATGGAACATCCTGAAAGACAAATTAATTTATTCATTCAGCAAGGGTAATTTAAAAAACGCAGCTGGGGGCATTTTCCTAGTATCTGCGCTAAAGTGTGCCAATGGTTCTTTGTGTTTTACTAGGGATTATTTTTCTTAATACAAAGGAGCCCTCAATTTTGAGGACTCCTTTCTCTAAAAGCCGCTGCTTCATCAACGCGTTTTTTGAGACGTTTACGATTTTCAATAAGATTGACCATAGCTTGCTTTAAACGCTCTTTAAAAAGCTTTGGCGTTTTATCTGGCGGGTATAGTGTTCCATTTGAGTCCTCCCTAAAAAATTAAATCTTAATTTTGTTTTTTCAATTGAATCAGCCCTTTCATTTTTGACAGCAACCTGAATGATTTTTAGTGATTTTTAATGCATTTTAAATCATTTCTAATACGCCTATAAGCCCAGTAAAATCACGGTTTTCGGCTGCTTTAAAGGCTTGTACTAAATTGGTCTTTTATCCTTAGGGTGGAAGAGGTTGTGAGTTCGAATCTCGCCGCTCTGACCAATTAAATACTAGTAATATCAAGGCTTCTGAGATTTTCCTCAGAATCCTTTTTACGTTATTATGTGAAGTTGGGTCCTGTATTTGGCCTTTTCTGAATTTGGCCTTTTCTGAATTTGGCCTTTTCTGAATTTGGCCTTAGTTTTTCTAAATAAAGAAGTTTTGGATATAAAGGTCTTGGAGAATGCAGGAAGTTACTTCTCTGGAATTTGTCAAGAAGAGTGTTGCCAATCCGCATAAAAAGATAAGCACCTAAATTAATAGGCAACAGAATTACTAAGATTTTCATTGTCTCCCATAGGGGAGCTTTTTTTATGGTAAAGTTCAAATAAATCTAAAAGAAAAGATTCAATAGAATAATTGACTTATTTAATCAAGATCGGGATCTTTTGTTTCAAAAATGAGAATGAAGTAATTATAAAGTATTCGCTGAAGAAAATTGAAAGAATAGAATTTTTTTTGTCCTAAAAATGAGAAGGGTATGCTTTGAAAATGCTTGATTTACGTAATTTTTTATGTTGGCACGTTTTTTGCAAATAAATAGGGCAGACAGAAATTATAACTGTTTCATGTGAATAAGTGGGAGGGAACTTGATGCACCCGGAAATGGAAATGTTGAAATGCTCTATTGTACGAGGGGGGACCAGTAAGGGAATTTTTATTATGAAAAATGAGTTGCCCCAAGATCCAGTGAAACGGGACCAAATAATTTGTGCTATTTATGGTAGCCCTGATTTGAGACAGATCGATGGCTTAGGCGGCGCTGATGTTTTGACCAGTAAGTTAGCCATTGTTTCTCCGCCAAGCCGTCCAGATGCGGATGTTGACTATACGTTTGGTCAGGTAAGTTTTGAAACTGAATTTGTAGATTATGGTGGAAATTGTGGTAACATATCAGCTGCTGTAGGACCGTTCGCGATTGATGCTGGGATGGTTGAACCTGTAGAGCCAGTAACTACAGTTCGTATTCATCTTACAAATAGTAATAATATCCTTGTGGCCGAGGTACCCGTTAAAAATGGAAAGGCTTGTGTGGAAGGCGATTATTCCATTGACGGTGTTCCAGGAACAGGAGCAAAGATTACACTTGATTGGTCAGATGTAACTGGAGGTATTACAGGTAAGTTATTGCCAACTGGTAATGCAAAAGATGTGATTAGTGTTGATGGGAAAAACTATACAGTATCTATTGTTGATGCGGGCAATCCTCTGGTATTTATTCATGCCGATAGTCTTGGAATGAGAGGAACTGAGACACCGCAGGAGATCGAAGCGAATCTCCTTTTGATGGAAACGATAGAAAAGATTCGTGGTCAGGCTACAGTGATGTGCGGTATGGTCGATAAAGCTGAAGAAGCGAAATTTAAAAGTCCTTATGCTCCTTTTTTCGCTATTGTTAGTCCTCCCGCCGATTACACCACTATAAGCGGAGGCTGTGTGAAGGCTTGTGAAGTGGATATTGTTTCCCGATTGTTATTCATGCTTAAGATGCATAAAACTTATCCTATTACTGGTACGGTTGCTACTGGCGCAGCCATTCGTGTACCGGGAAGTGTGGCTTGGGAAGTGTTGCGAGAAGAAGCAAAGACTAGAACGACAGTAAATATTGGTCATCCAGGTGGGATTATTCCAGTAGAAACAGAAGCCGAGGTTGTTAATGGACAAGTTAAGTTAAAGAGAATTGGGGTCTATCGTACTGCTAGAAAAATTATGGATGGCCAAGTTTATGTACGAAAGTTAATTTTGAAATAACAATGAGCGCATCATTTTGGGAATTTCATTTAGTAATAAATATAAGTAGAGGGTGATGGCATTTGAGAAAGACAATGTCTGAAAAGATACTAGCCAGAGCGGCTAATATTGAGACTGCTTCAGCCGGGGATATTCTTTGGGTTAATGTTGATAAAGCCATGATGGATGATATTTTGTGACCACGAGTTGAAATTGCGGAGAAAATGCTGGAGATCAAAGATGAGGTTTGGGATAAAAATAAAGTAGTTATTATATCCGATCACTATACTCCTCCGGCTAATGTTAAACAGGCGGAAATTGTGAAATTTACCCGGGATTGGGCAAATAACCATGGCATTAATAGTTACTATGAGTTTGCTGGACCGTGCCATCAGGTGATGGCGGAAAATGGTCATGTGATACCTGGGACTATTGTTTTGGGAACAGATTCTCACACTTGCATGGGTGGTGCATTAGGTGCATTTGCTAGTGGGATCGGATCGACAGAAATGCTGGGGATTTTGTTAACAGGGAAAACCTGGCTAAGAGTTCCTGAGACAATTCAAGTGCAGTGGAATGGAACTCTTCCAGAGGGTGTTATGGCTAAAGATATTTCACTTAAAACGATTGGTGAGATTGGTCATAGCGGGGCTACCTATAAAGCGGTGGAATATGTGGGTGATACGATCGGAAGTTTAAACATGGATGAGCGTATGGCAATTACTAACATGGCAGTGGAAATGGGGGCTAAAGTTGGTTTAATGGAAGCAGATGAAAAAGCACGGCAATATTTAAAAGAGCATGGCATTAATGAAGATTATACGTGTTTCCGTAGTGATTCCGATGCATCTTATTGTGCTACCTATGCTTTCCAAGCCGAAAAATTGGTGCCTGTTGTTGCGTGTCCCCATGAAGTAGATAACGTTACTGAGGTAAGTAATGTAAAAAATACTCAGATTCATCAAGCATATATTGGTTCTTGCACCGGTGGAAGATATAGTGATCTTGAAGCCGCAGCACGTATTTTGCAGGGAAGAAAAATTAAAAGCGGGACAAGGCTTTTAGTTTCTCCTGCATCACAAGAAGTTTGGGTGAAGGCTAATAAAGCAGGCATTTTAGAGGCTTTGATTGAAGCTGGTGCTACCATTATGGCTCCATCTTGCGGCGTATGCGTGGGAGTTCATTCAGGGCTTCTTGCAAGCGGTGAAAATTGTATTTCATCTACTAACCGCAATTTCCTTGGGCGGATGGGGAGTAAAGAGTCTAATATTTATCTTGGTTCACCATTGGTAGTAGCCGCGAGCTCTGTTACGGGTACTATTACAGATCCAAGGGAATTATTGTAGGAGGAACGAAGATGAGCAAACCAGTTTGTGGCAGAGTGCTAAAATTTGGTGACAACATAAATACTGATATTATTTCTCCACCTCAGTACATGGAACTTAGTATAGCTGAAGCTGCTAAATATGCAATGAGTGCGGTAGACTCGGATTTTTCAACCAGAGTGAGGCAGGGGGATATTTTAGTTGCTGGTGCTAATTTCGGCTCTGGATCTAGTCGAGAAACATCGCCCTTGACCCTTAAATATCTGGGCGTTGGAGCAATAGTGGCAAAATTTTTTGCCCGGATTTTTTATCGTAATGCAATTAATCTTGGAATTCCGGTCATTGAGTGCAAAGAGACAGATCAAATTTCTGACAACGACGAAATTTCAATTGACCTTGAAAATGGCATTATCGTAAATCACACCAAGAATGAAACGTATCGCTGTAGCAAAATTCCAAGTCATATTATGGAATTGATTAATAATGGCGGGTTAGTACCATTTCTCAAACAAACACTTTAGGAGGATATAGTCGTGGAAAAGCATGGAGCATTAGAAGGCGTTCGTGTACTGGATTTGACGAGGGTTTTGGCAGGACCTTACAGTGGGATGATGTTAGCTGACATGGGAGCGGAAGTAGTCAAACTGGAGGTCCCTAAACGAGGCGATGATTCGCGAGGTTTTACACCGATGATTAATGGCGAATCAGCATATTTCATGAACTTGAATCGCAATAAAAAATCAATTGTTATTAATCTAAAAGAAGAAGAAGGTCGTGTTGTCTTCAGAGAATTAATAAAAGAATTTGATATTCTTTTAGAAAATTTTCGGCCAGGGACGATGGAAAAGTTAGGGCTTGGTTATGAAGAACTAAAAAAGATTCATCCTGGGCTTATTTATGGCGCTGTATCTGGTTTTGGCCATTATGGTCCTTATTCGAAACGTCCTGGCTATGATATTATTGGTCAAGGCATGGGCGGACTTATGAGTACTACAGGCTGGCCTAATGGTGAACCAACTCGCAGCGGAACAGCTATTGCTGATGTTTTGGCAGGTCTCAATATGACGATTGGTATTTTAGCTGCTTATGCAAATAAATTGAAAAATGGTCATGGAGAAAAAGTAGACGTTGCGCTTGTTGATTCCGTTGTATCGGGCATGGAAATTATTACGCAAATCTATTTTGCAACAGGAAAGAACCCTGAACGCATCGGTAATCGTTATGAGTCGGTCTATCCGTATGATACTTTTAAAGCGAAGGATAAAACTTTTATTATTGGTGCTGGTAATAACAAGTTGTTTGCCATGTTGACTGATTACATGGGACGTAATGATTTACTGGATGATCCACGCTTCAAAGAGAATGCAGATCGTGTTAAAAATCATGCTGCATTAAAACCTATTATTGAAGAATGGTCCAAAAACAAGTTGGCCGATGATATCATCAACGACTTGTTGAAAAAAGGCTGTCCGGCAGCGCCAGTAAACAATATTTCCGATATAGCCAAAGATCCTCATATTGCCAAGGCGCGAGAGATGTTTGTAGAAGTAGATCATCCTAGAGCTGGGAAAACCACATTAACTGGTTGCCATATTAAATTTTCGGAAACTGACTGCAGTATTAAGACAGCGGCGCCAGATTTGGGACAACATACTGAGGAAGTGCTAAAAAAATATCTTGGTTTTGATAAAGCAAAGCTTGCAGAATTAAAAATTAAAGGCATCATCGAAGGATAAGCGTTGTTATTTAACAGGAGGAAAATCATGAATTTGTCAACAAATATTGAAATTATTGAAGTCGGACCACGAGATGGTTTTCAAAACATAAAATCTCAGATATCGACACAGACTAAGTTGGATATTATTGAGGGGTTAGTCTGTTCGGGGATAAAGGCAATGGAAGTGACATCTTTCGTTCATCCCAAAGCGATTCCTCAAATGGCTGATGCGATAGAAGTTGCAAAAAGTGTTGTTGCTAAATATACTCAGGATGGCTTACGGGCGATAGCGCTTGTTCCTAATCTTGTCGGTGCTAAAAAAGCCTATGAATGTGGTATTAGGGAAGTTACCTATGTCATATCAGCCAGTGAAAAGCATAATCTTGCGAATATTAACCGTACGCGCCAACAATCGCTTGCTGACTTAAAAAACATTGTTCAAGAGATTCCTGAATTAAAAGTTCGTTTAGATATTGCCACAGCTTTTGGGTGCCCATTTCTCGGTAAAGTGGATGAGGATCTTGTATTTAGTTTAATTGAGGGAGCACTTAATTGCGGCGTAAAGTCCATCATATTATGTGATACTATTGGTGTCGCGAATCCAAGTCAGGTGAGTAACTTAGTCAAAAATACGAAGACAAGGTTTGCAGATGTTCCTATGGGGCTTCATATGCATGATACTCGGGGCATGGGGCTTGCCAATATGTTAGCAGGTCTTCAGGCAGGTATCACAACCTTTGAGGGGGCGATTGGCGGACTTGGTGGATGTCCCTTTGCACCAGGCGCGGCTGGAAACACAGCTACAGAAGATATGGTCAATATGTTGCACGAAATGGGTATTAGTACTGAGATTAATTTGGAAAATTATCTTAATGTGGTTCGAGTTGTACGTGAAAAAATACAAACGATACTCACAAGCCATATGGCTTATGCAAGCAAATATGAAAATCAATAATTTATCCGGTTTTTTCAATGAGACCATCTGTTAGCATTGATATTTATATCTGGTCGAAATGAGCAAAGAAAATAGAATTATTTAAGGGCTAGCTTGGAAAAGTTAATTGGGTCTTTAATTTTGCGGTTACTAGAAATTTATAATTGCTATTGCTTGGACGCATCCTAGTATACAAATGAAATATTCTGATGGCAAAACCTTTGCATGAGTATATGCGATAGGTTTTGCCTTTTTTCTAGACACATTTCTGGGGGTTTTACGATGGAAGGAATTGCGGACTTTATATGTTGAATATTTAAAAATAATACGTAGAGGATTTGAAATATACGGGGGGGCAAAGGATGAAATGGCAAATAGCGCCGCACAGTACAAGTGATATAAAAGTGGCACTTGTTTATGATGATAGTAAAATGACCGATACATTTACACGAATGGCTGAGAGTGTAGGGGTGAAAACCTATACAGTTTCGGCCACCTTGGAAGAAGCAGCTATGAATGCATGCCAATTAGAAGAGGATGTTGATGTAATCTTGAGCCGTGGTGGAACTGCCGAATACATTAGGAAAGCTGTCAACATTCCCGTTGTGAGTGTTCCGATTACTTTCTCTGATGTATTGCGGGCTTTATATACAATTCGAGGTCAGGTAAAAGAAGTAGCTTTTTTTAAGTACGGAGAGAAATTACGTGGTATTCGTTTTATAGAAGAAATTTGTGGTATTAAAATTCATGAGTATTCTTTTATTACTCATCAGGAAATAAAAAAGGGAATATTAGATGCTAGCAATCGAGGCATAAAAGTTATGGTCGGAGGAATTGTCATTGTTCATTTTGCAAAGCAAATGGGATCGGAAGGCATATTAATTGAATGTGGCGAAGAGACCGTATCTCGTGCATTGGAAGAGGCTATACATGTTGGTCGAGTACGTCGAGAAGAGCGAAGTCGTAGGGCTAGAATAGAAAAGGTTTTGGATTCAATTGCCGAAGGGATTATTGTTACCGATGAGCAAAACAGGGTTGTTATTTTTAATGCTGCAGCGGAGAGGATTTTTCATATAGCGAATGATGCCGTAATTGGTGAATGTGTACAAGGGGTTATTCCTAATACACGAATGCAAAATGTGTTTGAAAGCGGAGTGGCAGAATTAGCACAGTTACAGGAAGTTAAAGGTGGAATTATTGCCACAAGCCGTATACCAATTCTTCTTGATGAAAAAAAAATTGGTGTTGTTGGAACATTTGAAGATGTTACGAAAATACAATATCTTGAACAATTAATAAGAAAGAAAATTTATTCTAAGGGATTTGTGGCTCGGTATGTCCTGGAAGATATTTTGACAAAAAGTGAAAAAATGATTGAGATAAAACAAAAAGCGGAGCAATATGCGACAACTGACTCCACTGTTTTGATCCAAGGAGAGTCTGGGACGGGGAAAGAGTTATTTGCGCAAAGCATTCATAATGCAAGTAAACGGCAAAGTGGTCCTTTTGTAGCGGTCAATTGTGCTGCTATTCCAGAAAACTTACTAGAAAGTGAGCTCTTTGGATATGAAGGTGGAGCATTCACTGGTGCAAAGAAGGAAGGTAAACCGGGGCTATTTGAATTGGCTCATGGAGGGACAATTTTTCTTGATGAGATTGGAGAAATACCGCAGCCATTACAAGCTAGATTGCTGAGAGTACTGCAAGAAAAAGAAGTTCGGCGTGTTGGTGATGATAAGATAATTCCTGTAGATATTCGAATTATCAGTGCCACTAATAAAGATCTGAAGAAAAGGGTAGAAGTAGGGTTGTTTCGTGATGATTTGTATTATCGGCTTAATGTGCTGAATTTAAAGATTCCTCCACTCCGAGAGCGGCTCGAAGATGTGTCGTTGCTAGCCCAAAAATTTCTTGAGCACCTTACCGTATATATTCCTTATGACACGTTTGTTGCGCAGTTGGGGAGAGTGCTAACTTCTTATGATTGGCCAGGTAACATTCGAGAATTATCGAATGTTATGGAACGATTTGCTTTAGCTATAAGCTATTCGTCAAATCAAAATAATTGGTCAGAATTACTGAATAGATTGATTGATATTGATTCGGACAGCGGGTATACAATTTCACTGAAAATAAATTTAAACCAAGGATTAAAAGAAATTATTCATCATGTTGAAAAAGAGGTTATCAAGATGATGTTAGCCATTTATGAACAGGATTATCTTGCTGTTGCAGAAAAACTCGGCATTGGGCGATCTACCTTGTGGAGGAAAATACGGCCTGAAGAAAAAGATAATGCTCATAATCTCTAAAATTAAGCAAGGATTAAAAGATTAACGTAAAATTTGATAGTGAGCGAGAGCCGGGGAGGGTTAGCCGTAAAAATTGTTGGAATTATGGGTAGCCCGCGAAAAAGGGAAAGAGATGTTGTTTTAGTGTTAGAGGCTTTAGAATATGGCCGGGCATTAAGACGATGAAAATGGTTTTTAAGAGAGCTTTATTGTCCAAAGAGTCACCATCGAGGTGACTTTTTTCTTTTTGATAAAGATATTCATTAAGGTACCTGAAAATTAAAATTTGGTTTAAAATAGAGATCTCATGCTCAATTTTGGGATAAGAAAATAGTCGCTTAAAATAAAGCTATTAGTTGAAGTATCTGTCTTTTATTATTACCAATAATGAGACTGAAATAATCTTGGTGTCTTATTATATAAGCTTTTAAGCTTGGCATACTTTTTGCTAAAAATATAAGTAGGGCGCCTACAAAACTATATGTCTGAAAAGTCTGGACAAATTTAGAAGGAAAGGAGAAATATAGGATACGCATACTAGCATATCGAGGGAGAGATGAAATGGAGAAGAAGCATATAAAAGCGATGGTAAATATTTTAATTCCGGTAATGATACTATTGATGCCGACTCCGGCTGGATTATCAACATCTGCGTGGCAACTGTTTGCAATGTATATTGCAGCAATACTTGGAATTATGTTACGACCAGTAGCGGAGCCAGTGGTGTTATTGGTCGTAATTAGTGTATCAAGTATTTTTTTAAATAATTTGGGCGTTGTTTTAGCCGGATATGCCAGTTCAACAGCATGGCTGGTTTTTTCAGCATTTATGTTAGGACAGGCATTTATCGAAACGGGGTTAGGTAAACGAATTGCATATATATTAATCGGCAAAATGGGCCGAACAACTCTTGGTTTAGGTTATGTCGCGGCACTAACGGATTTAGTAGTAAGCCCAGCAACTCCGTCTAACACTGCTCGCACAGGAGGTTTGGTCTATCCTATTTTTCGTAGTCTCGCAGTTACTTTAGATTCAGAGCCAGGTGCTACTTCGCGCCGAATAGGGGCTTATTTAACAATTCTTCTTTATCAAATTAGTTTAACGACTGCGGCCATTTTTGTTACTGCTTTAGCGACGAATCCGTTAGTGGTAACATTTGCGCGAAGTATTTTAAATCTAGACATTTCGTGGATTCAATGGACACAAGCAACCATTGTGCCGGGCTTAATTGTATTGCTTGTTGTTCCTTATCTTGTCTATAAGATATATCCACCTGAATTGAAACAGATCGATAATAAGGCAATATCACAGGCTGGTTTAGTTCAGATTGGTCATATTTCTAAGCGGGAAAAGATATTGGCATTTCTTTTTGCTATGGCGATTCTTGGTTGGGCGACTGGAAGTATTACAAAGATTGATCCTACGGCGGTGGCTATTACTTTTATCAGTGCTTGTCTTGCTGCTGGAGTTATTTCCTGGGACTGCTTGTTAAATGCTAAAGGAGCTTGGAGTACATTTATTTGGTATGGTGGTATTATCAGTTTGGCTGATGGTTTATCAAAAGCACAATTTTTTACCTGGTTAGGTAAGCTGCTAGCTAATAATATAAGTTTCGCTGGGTACGACACTTATGTTGTATTATCAGCGTTATTAGTGCTCAGTTTAGTAGCTCGTTACTTTTTCGCATCAATTGCTGCTTACGTTTCGACTTTCATTCCTGTTCTTTTTACACTTGGTTTAGTTGCCAATGTACCGCCGATGGTTTTAGTGCTTTTAATGGGAGCCTCATCTGCGTTTGGTAGTCTATTAACTCATTATGGGAATGCCGTTGGACCTGTGTTATTTGGTAGTGGTTATGTTGATCAAGCTACTTGGTGGAAAGTGGGAACAGTAGTAACTGTCGTTAGTGGAATCATTTATATGGTAATAGGTCTTCCGTATTGGAAACTGCTTGGCTTTTGGTAGATTTTCATAAAATGTAAAAAATTAAGGAGGTTATCTTATGCATCCGGAAATGGAAATGCTACGTTGTGCTATTGTGCGTGGTGGAACAAGCAAAGGCATCTTTATTATGAGTAATGAATTACCGAAGGACCCGACTTTGAGAGATAAGGTAATATGTTCAATTTATGGCAGCCCCGATATTCGCCAAATTGATGGGTTAGGCGGTGCGGATGTTTTGACAAGTAAATTAGCTATTATTTCACCGTCATCAAGGGAAGATGCGGATGTTGACTATACCTTTGGTCAAGTTAGCATTGAAACAGAGTTTGTCGATTATGGTGGAAATTGTGGCAATATATCAGCGGCAGTTGGACCATTTGCAATTGATGAAGGTCTTGTGCAAGCGGTTGAGCCGATCACTACGGTTCGTATCCATTTGACTAATAGTGGAAATATCTTAGTGGCAGAAGTGCCAGTGGAAAATGGCAAAGCAATGGTAGATGGTGACTGTAAAATTGATGGATGCCCTGGTACTGGAGCGAAGATTACACTGGATTGGTCAGATACTGCAGGCGGGATTACTGGTAAATTGATGCCCACTGGCAATGCCAAGGATATTATTGATGTCGATGGAGAAAAATACACTGTTTCGCTCGTTGATGCAGGAAATCCGTTAGTTTTTATTCATGCTTCTAGTCTTGGCATGAAAGGAACAGAATCGCCGCAGGAAATAGAGGGCAATAAAGAGCTTATGATGACTATAGAGAAAATTCGAGGACGGGCCGCTGTTCTTTTTGGCCTGGTAGATAGACCGGAAGATGCAGCTATCAAAAGTCCATATAATCCCTTTTTTGCTATCATCAGTCCGCCTGCTGATTATGAGACGATCAGTGGCCAGACAGTTAAGGCATCTGATGTTGATATGGTTTCTCGCTTGCTTTTTATGTTGAGGATGCATAAAACATATCCTGGAACAGGTACTGTTTGCACTGGAGCTGCTGCAAGAATTCCTGGAAGCATCGTTTGGGATGTTTTACGTGAAGAAGCAAAGTCGAAAGTTACTATCAAGATTGGTCATCCGGGAGGAATTATTCCGGTAGAAGCGGAGGCTGAGAAGGAAGAAGACGGTGTTAAATTAAAGCGGGCAGCCATTTATCGAACTGCTCGTAGAATTATGGAAGGTTATGTTTATATAAGAAAATCTATTTTAAAATAAAAATTGGTGGATTATTTTGGCTTTTACTAATCTAATTCAAGCGCTTGAGTAGTTCGTTTGGTTGTTTTTAACAGTTAAATTTTTTGAGCAATTGCCGGAGGCTTTTATTTTGTTTAAAAGAGGTGGGTAAGAGTTAAATCTTACCCATTTTCTTTAGAGATAGCAAGTAATAAAAAAGTACCTTTTATTTTTAAAAGATATGATTCTGATCTGCCAATGTTTGGTATGATATTAATTGCTACTTATTGTGTGTATTTTACCACTATTTTGATTTTATTTACCTTTACTTATTGGCAATGGATTGGTTTAATTTAGTTAGAGGTGCATATTATCAAACTTCAGAAACCTTTTTCAGATTGATATCCACGTACTTACCGTTGAAGGCTACTCCAATTATAAAAAGAAATTAGAGATAGGAGTTGGAACCCATGCATGATAATAAAACATCACAGTCTGCACAAGAATATGATTCTAATATAGAAAAAACTATTCCCTACTATAAAAAGTTTCATGATGAGGCAATTGATCTCGTAAAGTCAGTTAATTTAAATCCTCTTAGTTGGCTTGATACTGGATGCGGTACGGGCACATTTATATCCCATGCTAGTAGTTGTTTTAAGGAGACCAAGTTTATATTGGCTGATCCAGCAGAAGCGATGATGGCAATTGCCCGCGAAAAACTCTTTAAAAATAGAAATATTGAGTTTATTGTGTCTGGGACAGAGGAACTTAAGTATTGTAACGAGAATTTCCATGTTATTACAGCTATTCTCGCTCATCATTATTTTGATTTGCATGCAAAGCAAAAGGCAACTGAAAACTGCTATAGGATGCTTAAAGATAATGGGGTATATATTACATTTGAGAGTATATTGACTGCTACCAAACAAGGAACTGAAATAGGTCTCGAACGTTGGAGAAGTGCGCAAATAAGAAGTGGTAAAGATCCGCAAGCAGTGGAACGGTACTTTAAGCGTTTTGGGGTTGAGCTTTTACCAATTTCGATAGACGATCATATTTTTATGTTGAAGAAAGCTGGCTTTTCGATTGTCGAGGTTTTTTGGATATCTGGTTTGCAGGCAGGATTTTACGCAATAAAATGATTATCTAATATAAAATTACTTTGAGTGTTAATCGGTAGAAATGTTGATGGCATGTTACATTAAGATGGTCAATAGAGAAAATGGAAAAATGGTTTGTTGGTTGTACGTAAAGGACCAGAAACTTTTATTTCTGATGGAAATAATGGCTTTTATCCCGCCCCTTTAGAATGGGGATTAATTATTGGATATAAGTCAATTTCGGAATTGATTGAAGTAAGCGGTAGAAGAAAAAGTAGCAGATAATTTGACGAGCCGTATGGCTAAAGCAAAATTATATAGATGTTTAAATTGTTAGGGGGAATAAACGATTATTGCAAGAATAGATCATTTGGTTCTTACTGTAAAAGATATTGATAAGACAATTGCTTTCTACTCGGAAGTTTTGGAAATGAAAATAGTTGAGTTTGGTGAAGGGCGAAGAGCGTTAAAGTTTGGGCAACAAAAAATAAATCTTCATGAAGTAGGAAAAGAATTTGAGCCGAAAGCCCAATTTCCTACAGCCGGATCAATAGATCTTTGTTTTATTACGGAAAAATCCCTTCCAATCGTAATAGATAAACTACGAAAACATAGTATTTTGATTGAAGAAGGACCAGTGATGCGTACCGGAGCAGAAGGGGAGATCGAATCAGTCTATATAAGGGACCCTGATGGTAACCTTATTGAGATTTCTCATTATTGCACTTGAAAAGACAGCAGATCCGTAACAAGTATTTTTCTATAAAGGAGTAGACAAATGAAGATAGTTGTTTTAGATGGCTATACGTTAAATCCAGGTGATTTAGGCTGGGATAGAATCAGCGCTCTTGGTGAACTTGTTGTGTATGATCGCACTTCGCATCAAGATAGAATCGCTCACATTGGTGATGCCGAAATTATATTTACCAATAAAGTAGTGATTGATAAAGAGGTTTTTATCGCCTGTCCGTCAATTAAATTTATATGTGTATTAGCAACAGGCTATAATGTCGTTGATGTACAAACTGCCACAGAAAAGGGAATTATTGTAGCTAATATTCCCACGTACGGAACAAGGGCAGTTGCCCAAAGCGCTATTGCATTGTTATTAGAAATTTGTCATCATGTAGGAGCTCACAGTAGTAGCGTATTACAAGGCGATTGGGCACGCTCCGCCGATTGGTGCTATTGGAAGTATCCTTTAATCGAACTTTACGGAAAAACACTGGGTATTATTGGTTTTGGGAGAATTGGCCAGCAAGTGGGGGAAATTGCTAAAGCATTAGGAATGAAAATTTTGGCTTATAGTAAAGAAGAGGCGCTGCTTTCTCAAAGCGACCAGCTCAAATATGTGAGCCTTGAAGAATTGTTTACCGAATCGGATGTTATTTCACTTCATTGTCCATTGTTTGAAGATACACGTGGAATAATTAATCAGAAAACAATTGCAAAAATGAAAAATGGGGTTATTATTATTAATACTTCCCGCGGACCTCTTGTTGCAGAGAATGACTTGGCTGACGCGTTAAATTCTGGCAAAGTATATGCTGCAGGACTTGATGTAGTTTCGACCGAGCCGATTCAAGCAGACAACCCTTTGTTGACTGCTAAAAATTGTATAATTACGCCTCATATTGCTTGGGCGCCAAAAGAATCTCGTCAGCGCTTAATGAATATTGCTGTCGATAATCTTGAACAATTTTTATTGGGGAAACCAATTAATGTTGTAAGATAAAGGTATATTCATGGTATGTTGGCAGAAACTCTGATGAACCTTTAGCGATTGTTATGCAAAGAAATGGATTTGTTTGTGGAAATCATTCTATATATCTATTTCTGTTATTAATACTGGCGGGCATATTGGAAGTGTTATATCACAAATGTTCGCAGGCTTTTTGCTTGATCAATTTAATTACAGTGCAGTATTTATTTTTTTGTCTGCTCAGCTGCTGTTAGTTTATTAGCAATTTTAACAATTGATGAGTCGATTTGCTAATTAAGAAAAGTGAGATAACTTTGGTTATCAAGAAGGGTTATTATTTCATTAGATAATATAGGGCTTAGCAAAATGGCTAAGCCCTATATTTAGTTTGCCCGGCATGAGCAGTAATTTGGCGGTGAGAGTTCGCTATGGGCTTGGTAGTAGGAACCATTAGCTAACGGCAAGGGTGTCCACAGTGAAGTGGGATCTGAAGGAAGCTGAAGGCAAAATCCTGCACCGACGAACAGAAACCGCATAGCATTCTTTACAAGGAATAGCATGTCATATAAAATTAGGGTTTACCTTAGAAAAGTAGCTAGAACGATTTATGCTCAATAAGCAGTAATGATGTAATTAGAAAATGATATTTACACGATTGGGTCCTAAATTGGGTCTTTTTATATAATAAGGTTTGGCATAGTATATAAATATTTGTCAAGGGACATTGCGATAAACCTAGTGATTTCAATGGGTTTTAAAAAGAAGTCAATTCGTTACAATGCTTTTTTCGCGTAAGATGGAAGAGGTCGAGAGTTCGAATTTCGCCGCTCCGACCAATTAATACTAGTAATGTTAAGGCTTTTAAGGACGCCAAAGGTTTCTTTGACTTGAATCAACCGATTTACGCGGAGCAGAATACCTTATTCACTTTGCATGCGTGCCTGTATTTCTTCCCGCTGTCTAAGAAAAACTTTGGATACGTGTAGATTCTTGCTTCGTTCTTCTAAACTTGATTTTACAATAAAAAAACGGCTCTCGACTATTGTCGGTTGCCGTTTTTGTTTCCTTTCAGGGCTGTCTTAATGCGGACGGCCCTTTGAATTCATATGACCATTAAACTTCGGATTATCTTTTCTTCACACCTGTGATATCTTCTATTTTTATGCGAATTACGATACATCTATCTTTAAAAGCATCAATTACTTTCATTCCTTTATCTTGGAACTCTAAGCTGTACTTGTTAACCAATTCGGTTAACATTTTAACTTTTTCAGGCTCGTCGGTCAACATGGCTTTGCCAAAAACAATAACACTTTCATATTTGGCCGTAAATGAGCTGGGCACTATTTCTGAATATCCGACTACTGTAAAGCATACTTGGATGTTTTCGGCAATATTATCTAGCTTATGCCCCTCAAGAGCACAATGCAGATAAATCGCCTCATCTAGAAAGATATAGTTTAGCGGTACACCATAAGGTTGCCCATTTTTGTCTACAGTAGATAACACTCCGTATTCGCCAGCTTTTAGAATACTCATGGCTTCATCGCGTGTTACTTGTTTTTCTGTATCACGGACATATCTCATAATTATCTCCTCTTAAAGAATTTTTGTACTAAGAAACACTTAGAAAATTTTAACTTGCAAAACTGCTAGGTTACCTAAACTAGTATTGAAAAAACCATGCCCTTCTCCCCTTGGGGATAAGATTAGATCTTTTTCTTTAAGGGCAAATTCTTCCCCGTCGATAGTTAGTTTCCCTTCACCTTCCACAACATAAAAAACTTCGTCCATATCTTTATGAGTATGTTCCGGTGTACTCTGACCCGGCGTATAGAGTAGTAACCCTACATCAAGCTTACTGCTCTCATGATTAAGTGCTTTACGCACGGATTTTTCCAGTGAAAAATCCAATAGAGAATCTGTATTAATTTTTTTCATGTTTTTCCCCCTTACTATTTAAATAAATTATTATAAACTAGTATTACATATTGCTTGTAATCTCTTTCATTACATATAATAAGAAAGAAAGTTACTTTTCGCAAGAAGGCACTATTTTGTTTGATACAAACCGAAGGGTAACTATTGTTGATTTTACTGGAGGTTTTGAATATTGAATATTAAAATTTGCCCCATTGAAGCGGCACTGAATTTAATAGGACATAAGTGGAAAGTCCTTATTTTACGAAATTTATTAAGCAGAAGCAACCAGCGTTTTAGTGACTTATTAAGAGGTATAAATGGAATCAGTCAAAAAATGTTGACCCAGCAACTCCGGCAAATGGAGCAGAGTGGTCTTATTTCCCGCAAAGTTTATGCGGAGGTTCCACCTAAAGTTGAATACTCTCTAACAGAACTTGGCTTGAGCCTTCAGCCCATTCTTGAATCAATAAGCATTTGGGGTAAGGGGTATTTAGAACGTCAAGGTAAACAACAAGAAGATTTCATTAATGATTAAAGAAGAGGCGGTGAGACTGGCCTCTTTCATTCTTTAAAATCTGGTTCTTTTATAAAAAACTGTTTACAAAAAAAGTATTTTTCAGATAATTCAGTTTGTACAGGGTTTTGGGAACTATTGCGAAAAGAGATGCTTTATAATCAAAATTGAACTACTATAAGCATTGACAGCTTTATTCATGAACGAAATAAATATTTCCACTGGTATAATCATGTAAGGGTCAAATAATCATTAGCTTATCTTAGTCCGGTGGAGTATAGGCATAATCTTGGAATATCAGCATAGGCGTAGTCCAGGATTATGTCCGCACTCCCAAGTCTCAAATTTAGGAAAAGTGTTCTACCCTAAGATCGGATTTACTAAGCAGCAAATGATCGACTACTATATAAGATTTATTTGCCCCAATTCTCACAATGAAGCAATACCTATCTTAGGTATCTCTATTAAGAGGTACTTTTTTATTTGCATTGAACAACGCTCTTTTATTCCCATTTGCATTTTTGTCGCAAAAACCATATAATTTAATCGAACAAACGTTTGTTTTAGGGGCGGGGATATGGCGAGGACAATCTTGCATGTAGATCTCAATAATTTTTATGTCAGTGTAGAATGTCTGTATCGGCCCGAAATCAGAGATAAACCCGTGATTGTGTGTGGTGATATCGAGGCGCGTCATGGCATTGTGTTGGCTAAAAATAATATTGCTAAGAAGGCTGGCGTGAAAACCGGCGATGCTATCTGGGAAGCGAAACAAAAAATAGCCGACCTGGTAACGGTACTGGCCGACTTTAAAAAGTATCTTCGTTTCTCTCAGATGGCTAAAGCTATTTATGCTGATTATACTGACCAGATTGAGGCTTTCGGTATAGATGAATGCTGGCTTGATGTGACTGGTTCTGTGTGGCGTCTTGGGTCGGGTGAGCAAATTGCGAATGAGATCCGGCAGCGGATTCGGAACGAACTTGGAATTACAGCTTCGGTCGGAGTCTCATGGAATAAAATATTTGCCAAACTAGGTAGTGACATGAAAAAGCCGGATGGCACGACTATTATAATAGAAGAGAATTTTCGTGATAAGGTTTGGTCGCTGCCAGTATCGGAACTTCTTTATGTTGGCCGATCGACCGCTAAGAAGCTTCGAAGCCGTGGTGTCTATACAATCGGGGATTTAGCGAATCGTGATTTACATAGCTTAAAGTTGCTTCTGGGTGTATGGGGTGAAACTTTATCTTGCTTTGCGAATGGCCTGGATTCGGCTCCGGTAAAAAGGGCGGGAGAAGAACGAATTATTAAGTCAATCGGCAACAGCACTACAACTCATCGCGATCTGGTTAACGATGAGGATGTAAAAATGATCATTTATGTATTAGCTGAGAGTGTTGCGGCCCGCTTAAGAGGGCATGGGTTAAAATGTACTACCGTATCAATTTATGTGCGCGGCAATGATTTGACATCCTTTGAACGACAAGGCAAGTTGCTGCAGCCATCATTCGTATCGGGAGACCTTGTTGATATGGCATACGAGCTTTTTTATAGTAGTTATCGCTGGGATCGCCCCATTCGAAGTTTAGGCGTGCGCGGCTCTGATCTTGTTACGGCAGAGGGCCATGTTCAGCTAGCTCTTTTTGGTGAAGATCCCCAGGCAAAGGAAGCTGTAGAAAAAACGATTGATGACATTCGGCGTCGGTTTGGTCAATATAGCATCCAGCGTTGTTCAATGCTTCAAGACCGAGCATTAACGGGGTTCAATCCTAAAGAGGATCATGTAATTCATCCAACATCATTTTTTAGATAGAGGTCTTTATTATGGGAAAGGTTATTGTAAAAGTATTAGCAGAACATGATACGCAAGGGCAGATTAGACCATTACAGATTACCTGGAGCGATGGTCGCCGTTTTGCCATTGATCGAGTATTAGATATTCGGCAAGCAGCTTCTCTTAAGGCAGGAGGCTTGGGGATGCGCTACACTTGTAGGATTTGCGGCAAGGAAGTGCATCTTTTCGATGATAATGGTATTTGGTTTATTGAAACAGATTAGTAGAGGGGATTTCATGAGATTAAGTTGCAAGCGTGGAAATGCAGAGAACGTAGCTGCAAAAATGGAAGGCTTTGACTTTGAGATTGTAAGACTAGCCCAGTCACATATGCTGTAAGGACATGATTGAGCATCATGTCCTTTTATAGTTTCATAGGGATTTTTGCTTTTTTGTCGAAGAATATCTCGTAAAATCTAAAAAATACGAATTGAAGAATTTTATTCTCATTTTTCGCAGAGGAGGGCTTTAATTTTGGCTTGGAATATCACGGCAATGTATTTTAGTCCGACAAGAACAACACAAAAAGTAGTGCACAAAATAGCTGAAGTCCTAGCAGAAAAGATTAATAATGATCATGCTATACAGATTGAAGATTTTACTTTGCCTGGTGCTAGAGAGAAAATAGCAAAGTTCACAGAAAGTGATATTGTCATTGTTGGCATTCCTGTTTATGCAGCAAGAGTTCCCAATGTTTTATTAAAGTACTTACAGTCTATTACGGGAAATGGTGCATTAGCGATTGCCGTAACTGTTTATGGCAATCGTAACTATGACGATGCCTTAATCGAATTGTACGATATTTTAACAGTAGATGGATTTAAAGTCGTTGCCGCTGGGGCGTTTATTGGTGAACACTCCTTTTCAAAGACGTTGGCTGCTCACAGACCTGATACGAACGATCTGGAGATTGTCGAAACCTTTGCAAAACAAATAACAGAAAAAATCATTTGCCAAAAGGATTTTCAAGTACCAGCAGTAAAGGGAAATAGGCCCTATCGCTATTATTATATTCCTAAAGATACACAGAACAATCCTGTTGATATTCGAAAAGTAAAGCCCAAAACGAATGATGCCTGTACAAACTGCTTAAAGTGTGTTTCCGTTTGCCCGATGGGATCGATCCGTAAAGAAAATGTCAAAATGGTTGAGGGCATATGTATAAAGTGTGGTGCTTGCGTAAAGATATGCCCGGTACAAGCGAAATATTATGATGATGCAAGTTATCTCTATCATAAAAAGGAGCTAGAAGTTAATTTTTCATGTCGCAAAGAGCCCGAAGTCTTTCTTTAATTGAATAACTTTATATTTCACAGTGTTTTGCTAAAAACAGACTTCACCTAAAGAAAAGTCTGTTTTTTCTTTTGCGCGAGATGAAATTTTATAAATAAAAATCTTTGCGATTGCGATACTATATGGTAAAATAAAATTGTACCAACCGGTAGGTATTTAAAGTGGTTGTAGAAAAATGATGGCAATAAAAGTGAGGAATTACGATGAACGATGGAAAGCGATTACTTATTATTGGTAAGCCAGGTCAAGATGAAAATGGCATCATTTATTACCGAAAAAGTGGCGGTGTAACAGAAAAAAATTTAGAAGAAGTTAACAGAAAAAGGGGGTGAGAAAAGCGTTGGAAAACATAACGATTCTTGCTGCTTTTACTGGTGGATTTCTCTCGTTCTTATCGCCTTGTGTCTTGCCGCTTCTTCCGACCTTTTCGGCTGTTTTGGCAGGCGCTGCGGATCCCAAAGCGGCTTCGCCTTATAAGATCTATGTAAATACTTTTTGTTTTCTTTTAGGGTTTACGTTTATGTTTGTTGCTATAGGGGCTACGGCTTCGCTGCTAGGGCAGTGGTTATTTGATTACCAGCCTATTTTGAAAAAAGCAGGAGCTGTCGTGATTATTCTTCTGGGTAGTATATTAGTCGGAGCTGTACGAATTGACAGGTTAGAACGTGAATATAGACCTTTTATGTACTTTAAAACAGGCGGGCCTGTAGGGGCTTTTTTACTGGGGATCGCCTTCACGATTGGTTGGACTCCTTGCACAGGGCCAATTTTAGCGACTGTTTTAGTTTATGCTGGCAGCAGCGATACGGTAGGGATGGGAACTTTTCTACTTTTTGTTTATGCAATGGGATTTTCGGTTCCTTTCTTTTTTATCGCCACGATTTTGCGAACGGTGCTTTTTTCGGTGCGTCGGTATTATGAGTGGCTTCCGGTTATACAGCGACTAACAGGTGTGTTGTTAATTTTAAGCGGAATTGCTCTGTGGTTTGATTGGGTTGAGAAAGGAATTGGAATTCTTTCTTCGATTTTTTAAAAACTACGTAGATGAGCAATGGGCTAGTTTAAATTTTTTTAAGGAGAGTTATTAATGGATAAGATCGAGAAAAATTTTGCTTCTGTTACAATGAATTTATTGTTATTGCCAATACGGTTTGTTGCGGCATGGATGTTTTTTTCAGCAGCTTGGCGACGTTTAGTGCTTGATGGTGCTAAAATGGATCCTAACAATGCAGCATGGATTGGAGGCAAAATTAACACTTTCTATCCGCACGCATTAGGGATTAAGCCACTTTTATACTATTTATTAACCAATCCCGATTTGCTTAATATTTTTATGTGGTTTTTCACTTTTATAGAATTTACAGTTGGATTTTGCGTAGCTTTTGGACTAGTTTCTCGTTTGGCGGCATTAGGAGTAACGGTACTATCTTTTTCCATGTTATTGGGGGCAGGCTGGTTAGGAGCTACCTGCTTGGATGAATGGCAGATTGGATCGTTCGGTATTGCTATTGGGGTTATTCTTTTTATGTCTGGATCAGGAAATTTTTCTTTGGATGCAGTCATTGGTCGGCGGTGGCCTTCTTGGATTAAACAACCTATGTCATGGATTACTTCAGGTAATTTTGTCAGCGAAGGTACAGGACGGAAACTTATTTATGGGTTAACTGCGTTTACCGTTATTGCTATGTTATGGACCAATCAGGCTTTCGTAGGGGGGCTATGGGGACCTCTTTCCAATCCATCCGCTAAACCACATGTACAAATTCATCAAATTAGTGCAAAAGGTACTCAAGTAACAATAAAAGTTTTTCGTGAGGGCGGACCCGATACTTATGGGGCTTTTGTTACAGAATTGGTCGCTGAAGATGCTAACGGCATAGTACTTGCTGATTTACGAGGGGAACATTTGTCTGCAGTGATGAAAAAAGCAACTATCCAGAATTCATTCCCTCTCAAAGTAAAAGCAGGTCCAGACGGTATTATTATTCCACTTGGCGCCGAAGCAATAGTAACTCTTGATTTAGGAAAGGACGTAAGTAATGTAACGAAAATAACATTACGTGATGTCTCGGGAGTTAAATGGGTATCGAAATAAAATATTAATGTTAGCGGCAATGCAGGAAATCGATGCATCCAGTCAAGTTCTTGCCGACATGGCAGAAGAATTAATGCGGTCTGTCAGTATTTTAAAATGTAGTTCCTATAAAATGGTTTATTAAAAACAGACTTTCTTCTAGCTGAAAGTCTGTTTTCGCTTTTGACGCGGAATGCAATTTTTATGAATAAAAATCTTTGCGGCCATCATACTATATGATAAAATTAAATTGTACCAACTGGTAGGTAAGGAGGATATTATGACTGACAAAAAATTGGAAATTATAAAAGTGACAGCTGATTTAATGCATTCGAATGGCTATGAAGCAACATCAGTCAAGGATATTATGGAGGCGGCCCAGATCGGTAAAGGTCAGTTTTATTATTACTTTTCTTCCAAAGAAGAACTGGGACTTGCTGTGATTGATTATTGTTTTGAAAAATGGCAAAAGCGAGTTATTGAAGAGAATCTAGCGCAACCAGGTGACCCGCAACGGAAAATTCGCCATATGCTTGCTTGTTCGATTGATATACATAACAAGCGGGAAAGTAAATGTGGTTGTTTCTTCGGCAATCTGGCTATTGAACTCAGTGAGAAGCATGAGGTTTTTCGGGAAAAAATCTATCAAATGTTTTCTCTGTGGAGCCATCACTTAACGCTAGTAATTGAAGAGTGGCGACAAGAACAGGCTTTACCGCTAGATTGCAGCAGTGAATGTTTGGCACAGGCTATTGTTGCCTTAATGGAAGGCGGCATTCTATTAATGAAAAGCAAACAGGACATAGCGCCTTTGCGGAATGCCGCTTTGGTTGTAGAAAAAATGCTAGCTATGGAAGCGAGGAATTTCGATGAATAATCGAAAGCGCTTACTGATTCTTTTTGGTTCGTTATGTATTTTGGCTGGAATCTGGTATGTGTTTCTTAATAAAACGAATACTCCAAGCGGAGCAAGCGGTTCAAGCAGCCAGAGCACTCGCAGTGGTGTTAGTACCGGCGATCGTATGCCTGAATTTACCTTGCAAGGACTTGCTGGACAGTCGGTAACTGTTGGCAAACCTGGTCAGATTAGTGTTATTAATTTCTGGGCAACTTGGTGCCCGCCATGCCGGGCAGAGTTTCCTGAGCTTGATCAATTTGTTCGCAATAACAAGGATAAAATGCAGTTTTACTCGATAGATATTCAGGAAGACAAGGGGAAGGTAGCTGCTTTTTTAAAGGAAGGAAACTATTCGTTTACGGCTTACATTGATTCAGATGGAGCGATTGCTAAGCAGTTTCGCATTACAGCGATTCCCACGACGCTTGTTGTCGATGAAAACGGGATAATTCGTTACCGAAAAAGTGGCGGTGTAACGGAGACCGAATTAGAAGAAATTATCAAAAAGGGTTGGTGAGAAGGGCAGTGGACTTCTTGCACAGAGAGAGGGAGGTGGCGAGATGATGTGGAAAGCTGTTTTTCATATTGATGAAATGGAAAAATGGGACCTGTTACTTGGTAACATTAGTAATTTTCTGAATGGCTTACATGATGATTACTTGCTGCATGTTGTCATCAATGCTGCGGCAGTTTCCGCTCTTTTGGATGAAGCATATCAAGAAAAGATTTCTGGCCTCGTGCAGCAACAGGTATGCTTTGAATGTTGTCAGATTGCACTACAAGGAAACGGGATAGATGCTTCTTATTTACCGCAAGGGGTACATGTTGTTCCATCAGGGATACAGCGGTTGATTGAGTTGCAGCAACAGGGATTTGCTTATATAAAGCCGTGAGTCGATGAGAAATAGAGCTATGATAATCGGATCAATAACTCTGCTCCAACTTAAATAATGAGGTATTTCGAAAAAGAAACGAATGTAGAAGTTATAGAAAAACCTTCGCTGATAGAACATAGATGCAATTTACTCAATGCATTTAGTTCTATTAGCGAAGGTCTTTTTCTATTTGTCTACAACTTTATAGGCGAAGAATGTCTGTAAGGAAGATATTCTAAAAAACGAGTAACCGCCAGAGAAGCTGTTTTTCTTTCTTTCATAGCAAAACATATTTTACGATGCGCTGGTACAGCTAATTCTTTGAGGACTACCTGATAAGGAATGCGATGCAAAATAAGTTGCGGTAAAATGCTGATACCAAGTCCACTTTCAATCATTGAAAGAATGGCATAATCATCCCAGGTCGTAAACTTTATGTTTGGCGATACCTTCCATCGTTCAAGAAGCTCTGATATTTCGGCCCGAGCTCCTTTTTCTAGTAACATAAAAGGATAATTACAGAGTGAATTAATTGGAACTTGTTCATAGTTCGTTAAAGGATGATTTGGTGGCAAAACTACTAATAGTTTATCTTGGTCTAGAAAGATTGTTTCCAGTTCCGGGTGTGTCGGGAGCCTGAGAAAACCACAATCGACCCTTCCTTCTAAAATCCAACGTTCAATTTCAGTGTAGTCACCCAACAGCAATTCATAATCAATGTTAGGATACGTTTTTTGAAATTCGCGGATTATGTTAGGCAGCCAATGGGTTGCTACACTTGAAAAAGTCCCAATGCGAATCAAGCCTGACTGTAAACCGTTTATTTCATTAATTTGGGTCTGCAGTTCCTGATATTCGATACATACTCTTTGAGCAAACGGTAGTAGCTTTAGACCATCAGAAGTTAGACTAACACCGGAACGGCTCCTCTCTAATAGTGAGACTTTCCACTCCTTTTCCAGGTCATTAATCATTCGACTAATTCCTGATTGTGAATAGTTGAGCGCAATTGCGGCTCTTGTAAAACTGCCGTGTTCCACTGTTTTTATAAAAGCCATGTATTTTTGAATGTTCATATCCATATTTATTACCTTTAATCTGGTTTTGTGATTTTACATATGATAAATATTCGTTTTTGTGATTATCGAAAATATGATAACTTATAAATAAAATAAATTCAAGAGAAAGATGAAGGCGCTATTTCATCAATTCGAAGAAAGCGGGAATAGATTATGAAGGAAAAAATATATTTTATGCTGTCAATGATCATCTTTGGTGCAGTTGGTGTGTTTGCAAAATATATTGAGCTGTCTTCTAGTAAAATCGCCTTATTTTTGAGCTTGATTGGGACTATGGTTTTGCTATTGATCTTCATGGGGACGAAACAGAAAGTGTTGTGGTATAGAGTGAAAGAGAATGTTGTTGTTTTACTACTCGCAAGTGTTGCATTGAGCGGTAATTGGATTTTTCTATTTCAAGCTTATAAGGAAACAACGATTGCCAATGCGGCGCTAAGTTATTATTTTGCTCCTGTTTTAGTTATCCTGTTAGCCCCTTTTTTTCTGAAAGAAAAGTTATCGTTTCCAAAGGTAGTATGTATTGGTATTGCCTTGCTTGGCCTATTCTTGATTTTGCAAAATAGCGGAAAGGTAGAAACTGGCGGAAATCATCTGCTTGGCATTGGCTATGGACTTGTTGCGGCGGGATTCTATGCTAGTTTGACGATTGTGAATCAATTTATTCGCGGACTAGATGGGATTGTAAATACGTTTTTGCAGCTTGGTTTGGCTGTGATAATACTGCTTCTATTCGTTCTATTTACGGAAGGGTTTAACTTTTCGTTAATAACCAGAGAGACGATTATATGGATGATTGTGTTGGGGATGATTCATGGCGGGGTTGGATTTTATCTATTTTTTGCTGGAATGAAAGGACTAAATGGCCAAAGTATCGCTGTGTTGAGCTATATGGACCCGTTAACATCACTCTTGATTTCAACCCTAGTCATAGGTGAGAATCTGTCGTTGCAGCAAATGATTGGTGCTGCATTGTTACTAGGTTCTGTTTCAATCGGTGAATTTTGCGGAAAGAAGACGCTCGGGAGTGCAAAAAAGCATGTCCGAAAACAGCCAGATATTTTTAAAGAAGGTGATATAATTAAGTCAAAGTCAATGTAGGAGATAAGATCATGCAGGCAAATGCAAACGGTTTATATGCGGCATTTAAGGCAAAAGATGCAAGGTTTGATGGGCGTTTTTTTGTAGGCGTTTCGTCTACGGGGATATATTGTCGCCCTGTGTGCCGGGCCAAGCAGCCAAAAGTTGAAAACTGTACATTTTATGCGACGGCGGCGGAAGCGGAACAAGCTGGTTTTCGGCCTTGTCTGTTATGTCGGCCAGAGTTAGCTCCTGGTAGTTCTATTGTTGACGCCTCGACTAATTTAGTCTATCGAGCAGCGAGATTACTCGAAGAAAATGGCTGGAACGGACAAAGTTTACAGGATCTGGCCGCACAGCTTGGCTGTACGGATCGACATTTACGGCGTATATTTAGAGCCGAATACAATGTTTCGCCAGTGCAATATTTACAAACTTATCGCTTGCTGCTTGCTAAGAACTTGCTTACGGATACGGATTTGTCGGTGCTTGATGTGGCAATGACTGCTGGATTTGGCAGCTTACGCCGTTTCAATGAAGTTTTCAAAAAGCGCTATAATCTTTCGCCTACAGGGTTACGGAAACAGACTACGAAAGCAAAACACCATACTGGCGATTTTATTTTGGCACTGGGATATCGTCCGCCCTATCGTTGGCAAGAAATCTTGCAGTTTCTTGCAGGACGTGCCATTGCTGGTGTTGATATAGTGAAGAATAACCAATATATGCGTACAGTCCATCTCATAGGTGCCGCTGGAAAGAGTGTATATGGCTGGGTACAAGTGGGGCATCAACCTCAAAGTAATACGTTAGCCGTCACAATAAGTGAAACGTTACTGCCTGTATTACCACAAGTTTTGGCACGAGTACGCCAGTTGTTTGATTTGTACTGCGAGCCCAATGCAATATATCGAACGCTTTCAGCAATGAATGATATACGACCCGGGCTCTCTGTGGTAGGAACCCGTTTACCAGGCTGTTTTAATGCTTTTGAAATGGCAGTGCGGGCGGTACTTGGACAACAAATCACGGTAAAAGCGGCAAGCACTTTGGCCGCAAGGATTGCTAATACCTATGGTACGCCAATTCAAACTGGAATAGACGGCTTGACTCATGTGTTTCCTTCGCCGGAAGATGTACTAGCGTTGAACGGGCCGATTGAAAACCACTTTGGGCCGTTAGGCGTAATTGGAACACGGGCAAAAACAATCTATGAGCTTGCCGCGGCAATCGTGCAAAGAAAAATCAACTTTGACTTTTGCCTTGATCCAGAAGAAGAAATTAAAAAATTGCTGACAATTCGCGGTATTGGTAAATGGACGGCACAGTATATTGCTATGCGCGCGTTGGAGTGGCCAGACGCTTTCCTTGAAACAGATGTTGGTGTGAAAAAAGCACTTCCCGATTACACAAGCAAAGAACTGCTTACAATTTCGGAAGGCTGGCGGCCCTGGCGCAGTTACGCTACAATCAATCTCTGGAACACGCTATAAAGGGGGGATCTACCATGTATTATTCAACGAATTACTTATCGCCTATTGGCAAACTTACCCTTGCCTGTGATACCAACAACCTGGTAGGGTTATGGCTGGAGGGGCAAAAGTATTATGGTGGCGCTATTGCTAAAACGATGCTAGAAAACAATGACATGCCGGTATTTGCAATCGTGAAGCAATGGTTAGACCGATATTTTGCGGGGGAGAAGCCTGCGATTTCTGAATTAGCATTAGCTCCCATTGGTGGAGATTTTCGTCAAGTCGTATGGCAGCTGTTATGTGAGATACCCTATGGCACAGTTATTAATTATGGCGATATTGCGAAAAAGGCAGCCTTGAAACTGCATAAACAAAGCATGTCAAGTCAAGCGATAGGCGGAGCTGTGGGCCATAATCCGATCTCTATTATTATTCCGTGTCATCGAGTTGTCGGCGTAAAGGGAAGTTTGACCGGGTATGCTGGCGGTGTGAATACAAAAGTCAAATTACTTGAATTAGAAGGCGTAGATATGTCTCGGTTATTTGTTCCCACCGAGGGGACAGCGCTTTAAGCTTCTATATTACGATTGTTTTAGTAGTGAAGCGGCGGGATTGATCGCCATATAATTTGGATTTTAAGCCATGACATTTTGATTTTACTATGGTATTATACAGTTACTAAGCTGGGAATAGGTAGCTAGGGTTCCGCCTGGATTGCAGGGACAGTGACCGAGCGCTACAGTTCTGTTCTAACTGGACAGAAGCACCTATTGGCATAAAAAGCCCGAGGGGGATAGCTTGGCGCACTTAGTGTGCGCTGAGATATTCTCTTTGGGCTTTTTTATTTTGTAAGGAGGCGTTACTAGTGATACTGGCAGAAAGATATGATCTATTCTTAGTAGATCTGGATGGGGTTATTTATTTCGAAAATCAATTGGTACCAGGGAGCCAAGAGGCCATTGCGAGGCTGAGAAGTATGGGCAAGAAACTATATTTTTTTACCAATGATCCAGGGATTTCACGGCAAGCGGTATGTGAAAAATTAAATTATCTAGGAATTCCGGCAGTGCTAGCAGAATGTATAACGTCCGGTTGGACTGCGGCATTCTATTTAGTTCCCAATAGAATGGCTTGCGCTTATGTGATGAGTGATCAGTCAGAAACCGATATTAGGGGGGCGGAACAAGGGGGAATGGATGTAATTTTGGTCGCGCGGCAACAAGCGAGTCGTGATGGCTACAGAGAAGATTACAAACCCAAGGCAGTAATTGGTAGTTTAATGGAACTGTTTTGTTCTGTAAATTGTTGCGGCGCGCAAGAGCATTCTACTTATTTTTGGCCAGATACCATAGAACCAGGCGTAGCAGGTGTTGTTTTTAATGAGCAACATCAGATTCTTCTTGTTAAACGAGTCGACAATGGCTTATGGGGACTGCCATCAGGTCATGTGGAAAAAGCGGAAAGTGTTGCCCATGCCATTTGTCGGGAAATCTTGGAGGAAACAGGACTTATTGTAACTGCGGAAAAGTTAGTCGGAGTATATTCAGATCCTGAAACACAAGTCTTTCGGTATCCATCAGGAAAAGTGACTCATTTTATTACACTGTCTTTTTTGTGTCGAATTAAAGAGGGTACTTTACAGGCTGATTGTAAGGAAATCAGCGAAGCGGATTTTTTCGATATGGATAACTTACCCTTAAATCTTATGAAAATGAATCCTTACTGGCTATCTGACGCCTTGGCAAAGAGCGCGGCGGCCTGGGTTAGATAGAGGAAAGACTATGGTGTGAGCGGCGGTTATCGAGGTATAATGTATAGGAAGCGAAGGAAGGGGCTGCTGTTGTACAGATTATATTGCAGCAGGTTTACTGCCAGTAGGTATTTTCCGATCAAGGTGGGGTTATTGTGACTACGAATCCATTTTTTAAGCAAGTCTATGAAATTGTTGCGCAGATACCGTACGGTAAAGTCGTATCCTATGGGCAGATTGCCCGGATGTTGGGACGTCCAAGCGGGGCTCGTGTTGTCGGTTGGGCTATGCGGTGCTGCCCTGAAAATTTGCCCTGGCAGCGGGTAGTTACGGCCGATGGTTCTATTACAGGCGGCCAGTATGCGAATATGCGTAGAGGCCTTTTGGAATCCGAAGGTGTAACTTTTTTAGTAGATGGTCGCGTCGATATGAAGGCATGCAGTTGGCCGGAATGAAATAGTCTTAGGTGATGAAAATAGAGGAATAAGTGATGTTACAGTTAATAAACTCTACTTTGCCTTAAACGGTTAAAGTAGAGTTTTTTTATAACATTACGCTTTGTGTATGGCGAATATATGAGGCAAACCAATTATTATATGTCGTTTTTTTATAATAACTGTTACAAAATAACAATCATTAGGATAATTTGTTGGAAATGATAACAATGGTTATTTTTTTCTTAACTGTTATACAATAAAATATAATGGTAAAATTTTCATTATATAATATCATTTTGCAATGATGCATAAATCCGTGAGAGGTGGTCTTAGATGAAAAAATCATTCCGATTTGAATGTACAAGAAATCCTGAATCTATGATTTTTATACGTCAGATAGTATCGAATCAATTTGCCAGAGAACTATCTACTAATACGGTTCAAATAGCATTGAATGAAGCTTTAGTAAATGCTGTTCAATCAGGAACAAGGGCCAGTGTGAAAATTCGTTATTACGGTCAACTGTTAGTAATACGCATAAAAGATAATGGAAAAGGCTTTCCAGGCAATGAACTAATCAATAAAATATTAGAAGAGGGAGTGCAAAAATTTTTAGATAAAGAACTCTGGGAACAACATGGCAGAGGGATTCCACTGATGCTGGCAATTATGGATAAGGTAGTTTATAACCACATCGGAAATGAAGTAATGCTAATTAAGCGGTTAAAAACTCTAAAAGATACGTGAAAGAAGAGTCTCTATAAATAACTTTAGCAGTAGTTATTTTTTTGCTAATAGGTTATCGATAATGGGGGATGAGATGTCGATAGTTTTTAGAGAAGAACATTCAGATAAAAGTTTAGACATTTTACAATGTATTGAAAAAATATTTCATAATAGTGTTGCACTTGTTACGATCATTCAGATATCAACTATGTCTGTTTTATTCGTCAATAAAGCATGGGAAAAAGCTATGGGGCGCACGTTTGAGCAAGTTGTCGGCAAAACTCCTCAAGACTTAGGGTTTGGTGATTGTCATGAGGTAGTTCTAAAAATCAAAGAATTAGATGATGATTCTAGTATTCTTCCTTATGAATTGTCATACTATGCGCCTACAGGAGAAAAGCGTACTCTTATTTGCAAAGCTATTTTAGTTAAAGATGGCAGCGAAAGATATGTTATATTTATTGATTTTGATATTACTAGAAACAAGCAAGTGGAAGAACGGTTTCGCATGGCTTTTCATCATAACGTCTCACCCATGTCCATAAGTAGATTTATTGACGGTTACTATATAGAGGTTAATCAAGCATTTTTAACATTTATGGGGTATACAAAAGAAGAGGTAATCGGGAAAAAATCCAGTGAATTGAATATATTTGTTGAACTTGATCGAAAAGCGGTTATTAATGCGTTAAAAAAACGCGGTTATTTTCAGAATTACGAATATAAGATTAGAACCAAAAAGGGAGAATTGCGGTATTGCCTATTGAATGCTGATGTAATTGTACTTGATAATTCCGAATACTTATTGGCTTCAATGACGGATATTACGGAGCGAAAAAAATTAGAGCTGGCATTAAAGAAGAATGAAAAAAACTTAAATGTAGCGGAACAAATAGCGAAAATAGGCTATTTTGATTGGGATGTAGTGGCTGACAGACTGAGTTGGTCTGATCAAATGTATAGAAATTTAGGTTTTGAGCCAGGGGAAGTAAAACCTACGGAAAAACTGTATCTGAGTATGATACATCCTGACGATTTTTCATGGGTGTCAGAGTATATTTCCTATGCCAAGGATCATTCTCTTTATGATGTGCAATACCGGATTATTAAAGCGAATGGTGAGATTACTTGGCTTCATCTTCGCGCTAATATGAATTTTAACAATCAGGGAAAGCTTATCAAAATGTTTGGAACATGCCAAGATATTACCGAACAAAAATTAGGAGAAGATAGAGTTCAAAAAGCAGAGAGTGAACTTTCACTAACAAATCAAGCTTACATTCAGAGTGCCTTTTTTTATAATGTAATAAATAGTAAAGAGCCTATTGAGGTTATTGGCGAAAAACTGCAACAGTATGGCATTAATCCCCGAGCAACCTATATATGCTGTGTTTTAAGAATGACAAAACAAGTGCCTAATATAGTACAACAATCTGTTTTTGTATGGATGCTTAGCAATTTGCCTGGTTGGGTATGGCAATATAATCAAGTAATGATTGCCTTAATACCTGTCGTAAATAATAATCTTTCAAGCAAAGCGGGTCAAATTGAGTATGGAGAACAATTACTACAAGAAATTGAACGGTGTTGCCAGAAGGTTCCAGTAAAAATCGGTATTTCGGGTTTGTCGCAAACCACATTAAATATAAAAGAATTATATGTTAAAGGATTCCGCTCGCTTATTGTCGGGGAGGTGCGAGGGAGTTCCATTACTCACTATGAAGATATCGGCTATTATGAACTTGCTTTTTGCATTTTAGAAAATAAAGGATCAGGTAGTATAAGTACAGAGGCTATTGAGCAGGTTGCTGTATATGATCAGGATAATGGCACTAGTTTTTTGCAAACATTGAAGATGCTGTTAAAGGAACCAAATTTTAAAATGGTCGCACGAAATTTGTTTATTCACTACAATACCGTTATATGGAGAAAACAAAAGATTGAAAAGATGCTCGGTCTGTCGCTCGATGATTTTGAAGTGAAATGCCAATTATTATTACAGCTCAGAATTTGGGAGATTAAAAAAGTGAAAAAGGTTATTCTGGGCTTTGATCTTAAATAGTTTCTATTTATATTGTTGCAGTTGGCTGTTTAAATTGGCGCCTGTTGTATAGTTTTATTCACTATATAACAGGCGTTTTTGTTGTCCGGCTATCATCTGACGTTTAGTTGTATTTAGTAGATAAAGGGTAATAAATTTTAACTATTGCAACATAAAAATATATTGCAATAGTTAACTGGTATATTATATAATAAATATAGAAAGAAAATTCGTAATAATAATTGAAGGCCTTAGTGAGATTTAGAAAACCTATAATTCATTATATAAGCAGGGAGAGTGTTCAGATGAGCTATTTGAAGGTTACCGAGGAACTGTACAAAGAAGCGTCGCAGACCGTACAGGAAGATTTGTGCTGTGTCGAAAAACCCTTGCAATTTTTGCCGGATCTTCATATTCCTGATGAGATGACAGCAATGGATTATGGTTGCGGTACGACAGTATATTTTGGAGAATTGTCACCGCAAGAGAACATTTTATATGTTGGGATAGGTGGTGGTCTGGAAGCACTACAGTTTTCCTATGTGACAAGACGCCCGGGATCGGTTACTGCGGTCGACCGCGTTCCTGAAATGATGGCGAAGGCAAAGTTGAATTTTGCAATAGCGGAAGAGCAGAATAGTTGGTTTAAGTCTGATTTTATTAATATTTTGGAAGGCGATGCACTAGCTCTGCCCTTAGCAGATAATTCTGTTGATGTAGCCGCGCAAAACTGTCTTTTTAATATTTTTAAAGGTGATGATTTACTGATTGCTCTGAAAGAAATGTATCGAGTATTAAAACCTGGCGGGCGACTTTATATTTCTGATCCTATTACAAGTCAGCCGATTCCCGCGGCGTTGCGCGATGATGAGCGGCTGCGGGCAATGTGCTTATCAGGCGCTCTGTCGCTAGAAGATTATGCACAGAAAATTAGTGATGCTGGGTTTGACGAAGTGCAGATCCGGGCTCGTCGGCCCTATCGTTTGCTTGATCAGCATACTTACGGTGTTGATGATATTTTGCTAGAGACGGTTGAGCTTGTAGCAGTAAAGAGCGTTTGCCCACAAAGTGAAACAGCGGTATTTCTTGGCGAATCAGCTATTTACAAAGGGGCGGAAAAAGAGTTTTTAGCGGAAGATGGCACTTGCTATAAAAAAGGAATTCCTGTTTCTGTCTCGGTGCGAGTAGCAAATCAGTTGCGGGAAAAACTTGATTTTGTTGTAACAGCTCCGACCTATCATTATATTGGTTATCGCCCAGCTAAAACAGGTTGTTGCTGCTGCGGTTAAAGTAAAAAGAAAAGAGGATGCATGATGAAAAAAGAAGTACTTGGGGAATTTCTTGGTACCTTTTTGATGATTCTGTTTGGCTGTGGCTCTGTCGGTGTATCTATTTTGTTCAATATGCATCAGGGAATTCTTCCGATTGCTCTGATCTGGGGTCTCAGTATTAGTCTAGGTATTTATGCAACACGCTCACTGTCTTGCGCACACTTTAATCCAGCTGTGACGATAGCTATGATTATCAGCAAACGAATGGCCGTAAGTAAATTACCAGCCTATGTTACAGGCCAATTCTTAGGGGCCTTTGTGGCTGCTTCCTTGCTGTATATATTTTTTGAGCCTTCGATTGCCGCTTATGAAGCCGCGAATCATATTGTACGTGGTACAGCGGAATCGGTTGGTACGGGAAAAATGTTTGGCGAGTATTACCAACTGCCGGGAAGTACGGCGATTGTTTCGATGGGACTGGCTATGTTTGCCGAAGCGTTCGGCACCTTTATCCTTGTTGTCATGATTTTCTTCTTAACGGAAGGCTGTAATGTGGGGCGTCCTGATGACAATTCAGCGCCACTATTTATTGGTTTGACCGTATCGTCGCTCATTTGTCTGATTGCACCACTCACGCAGGCTGGATTTAATCCAGCTCGGGATTTTGCTCCCCGTCTTGTAGCCTGGATTCATGGCTGGGGCAATTATGCTTTTCCTGACACAACTGGCGGCTTCTTCTGGGTTTATATGGCGGCTCCTGTTGGTGGTGCTGTTGTTGCTGCGTTGTTTTTCCGTTTTGTTGTGGAACCAGTTATGAAGAAAAAAGAGACTGTAGTTGCTGTAGAAAAATAGCTTATGGGAGACGAAGGGAGACAAATAACGATGAAGACGAAAATGCTTTTAATTGGTGGTTTTTTGGGAGCTGGCAAAACAACGCTGTTAAATCGAGCAGCCGATTTACTGCGAGTTGAGGGAAAACAGGCTGGGTTGATTACGAATGATCAAGCCAGCGCTCTTGTTGATACGGCGTTACTATTGCAAAGAGACAGCGGAGAGCCCATCGAAGAAGTGAGTGGCAGCTGTTTTTGCTGCAATTTTCCGGGATTAGAGCAGGCTATGGCCGAATTGCAGAAACAGCAGGAGCTTCAGGTGATTTTAGCGGAACCTGTAGGCAGCTGTACTGATTTATCGGCGACAATTTTACAGCCTTTAAAGCAATATCATGAAACGGATCTTAGCGTAGCTCCTTTATCGGTACTTGTTGACCCTTGGCGTATTCAGGCGGTTCTAGAAAAAACACCAGGAGTTATTCATGAAAGCGCGGCCTATATTGTGGAAAAACAACTAGAAGAAGCCGATATGATTGTGATCAATAAAATTGATGCGTTACAAGAGTCGGATTTGCAGCAATTAAAAATGGCGATTGCAAAGCGTTGGCCTCAAGGCGATATTTTTGCGATCAGCGCTCAGACAGGAGATGGGGTGGCTGCTTGGTTGAACGCAGCGCTGGAACGTTCCGAAGCTGGCCAGTATATTGCAAAAGTCGATTATGATATTTATGCCGAAGGGGAAGCTGTTCTTGGTTGGCTAAATATGAGCTTGCATTTGGCTGGTGCCAAACAGAACTATGATTCGTTCTTGCAACGATTGATGGAAAATTTATCTGGACGCTTTGATAGAGAACAGGCTGCTGTTGGTCATGCTAAGGCATTCCTTGAAGCAGGCGGCAAGAGTGTAATTGGCAATATTACCGGTCGAAAGGAAACGCTGAACATCCGCGGCTCTGTCGGTTATGCCGACGAGGCTTTACTGACAGTGAATGCCCGAGTAGAAATGGAGCCGGATCAACTGAAGTCGATTGTTTTGGAGGAAATGAAACACCTTTGCGGCGCCACGATTGCTACAAGTGATATGGTGCTTAATTGCTTGAAGCCAGGTCGGCCTAACCCTACTCATCGTTTCTCAGCTGTCATTTAATCTGTTTCATTGACAAAGAAAAAACATCTACTGGCAGAACCAGCAGATGTCTTTTTTTCTAATCCTTAGTGTGAGCGTTCCAATCTTCTAAAGAGATAGGCAGCAAATAGACCGGCAATATTTAAGGCAAGGGCAATCCAGAAGGCGTTGTTGTAGGAGCCTGTCGTTTGACGGACCGTTGCGGCAATCATAGGGCCGAATATAGCAGCCAGACTGAATCCGATAAAGGTGATGCCGTAATTCACACCAAAATTTTTGAAGCCATATCGACCAGTAATAATGCCAGGCATGGTGCTCATAAAGCCGCCAAAGACAGCGCCGATGCCTACGCCGGAAATAGCGAAGCCGATCACCGATCCTGTTAGGGACAAGTTAAGCATACAGACAGCGGAAATAACGAACATGACCATGAGCGTATTAGATCGGCCAATACGGTCAGAAACTGCGCCGAAGATGATCCGTCCAAGAGCGTTTGATACGGAAACAAGGCTGAGAAATAAAGCAGCAACCATGGGGGTAAGTTGGAACATCTGTTGGCCAACCGGCGAGGCAGCTGAAGTAATCATAAGTCCTGATACGGCACCAAGAATGAGCATGACCAAAATGACCCACCAGGTTTTATCACGCAGCATTTCATGCCAGACTTTGTCAGTAGTGGTTGGGGCAGCTGTTGTTTTTGCTGGCTCTGGATTCCACCCCTGCGGTTTGAAACCTGCGGGTGCTTTTTTGATAAACAGCGAGCCGATCAGGATAATGATCAGAAAAGCAATGCCAAGGATTTTAAAGGTAGAAAGCACTCCGACAGAACTGATTAGAGCGCTGGCCAAGGGAGCGACAATGGTGGCGCCTGAGCCATATCCTGCGGCTACGAGGCCGGAAGCGAGCCCTTGTTTGTCAGGAAAAAATTTTACTGTATTTCCGAGCGTACCTGAGTAAATGACGCCGCCGCCGATTCCAGCCAGGACACTGTAAGATAGGTAGAGCATTTCAATATTGGAAACGAACCCGGTAATGATTAAGCCGCAGCCAAACATGAGACCGCCAATGAGTACATTGGCTTTACAGCCAAGCCGATCTTGGATGTAGCCGCCGCCAATCATTGCTATCGGGCTCAGACCATGAGTAATTGTAAATGCAAGGGCGATGGCTGTTGCTGGCCAATTAAATAGCTTTCCCAGTGGCAGGGCGAATACGCTCCACGCATATAAAGTACCAATGCAAATATTTATAATGATCGCTGCTGTAAGAATCAGCCAGCGATTGTACCGTTGCTCAGACATGGTATCTCCTTCTTTCGTTATAATTTGGCTAGACTGGTCCTGGGCCATAAAACGTGGGAAACGGAGAAGTATCAAATGTGAGTGAACGATAAGTAATAGGGTCTCGCAATTTGCTGATAGGCAACACCTCGATATCTAGAATGAAATAAGAGACCTCAAAACACCTCCTTAAATTGAAATAGTGACTTCCTATTAAAATTTATGCAATATATATGCCAGAGGAAAGAATGTGTCGGAGCGGCTTAGAACGGCTGCTTGCGGCTTTTTTTATGGCGGATAGGCATCTTATTTTGCGATAAAGTAGCAATTTAAGATTGATTATTGTGAAAATAAGAAAAATGAGCGAATCCTTCGTTTGTTTTAAAATGATATTTCTATAGCAAAAAAGGATTGAGAGGATTGTCGGGCTGTATAGGCTGTATTTCCAGCCATTACAGGGCTTGGGCGGTGTTATTTTCCTATGTCAAAAAAAAACGACCGTCTTCTGTCTTGCGTTACGAATCGTCAGAAAAGGGCCGTTTTTCGCCGTTCGCGGCTTTTTTTATTTTTTGGCATGATTATTGCTTTATATATAGGCGTTGGCATAAATCAATCTTTGCTGAATATGAGGTCTTAGACCTGTACTGATGCCTGGGAGGTGTGAAAGGAGAATAAGACAGCAAAGAACCGTCACTAGTAAATATATTGGGAAAGGGATGATTAGGTCGTGAAGAAAGAGTGGAAAACACAAAATGAAGATGGCTCTTATACAGTCAGAACGTGCTGTTGGTCGCCGCCGGGTGATCACCCTGTTGGCTGTGGCCTTAAACTGACGGTAAAGGGCGACAGACTTATAAAAGTAGAAGGCGATGAAGAACATCCAATTACGCAAGGTCGTGTATGTGTCAGAGCGCTTTCTCTGCCAGAGTTTGTTCATCATCCGCAGCGTATTACGTCACCGATGAAGCGTGCCCCGGAAGATCGCGGCAAAGATAAATGGACAAAAATTTCCTGGGATGAAGCATGGGATATTATTGTTCCTAAGATTAAAGATCTGAAAGCAAAGCATGGCGCTGAATCGATCGTCGTGTTTGGCGGCACAGGACGTGAAGCTTGTCTTTACTATTATCCGTTGGGATTTGCTTCGATTGGCACGCCGAATGTATGCTATCCTCAGAGCGGCTGGTCCTGCTATGGTCCTAGATGCTCCATCACTGACTATATTTTGGGAGCTGGTTATCCCGAGCTTGACTATGCGGGAACGTATCCAGACCGCTATGATAATCCGAATTATGAACTTCCTAAATATGTAATTGAGTGGGGTAAAAATCCGCTTATGTCCAATGGAGACGGCTTCTTTGGTCATGCGCTGATTGATATGATGAAACGCGGGACAAAGATTATTTCCGTCGATCCACAGATTACGTGGCTGGGAACCCGCTCCGCCTATGTGCTGCAATTGCGGCCTGGCAGTGATACGGCTTTGGCTATGGGGCTCTTGCATGTTATTATCAATGAAGATCTCTATGATCATGACTTTGTTGACAACTGGTGCTATGGCTTTGATGAACTGAAAGAACGTGTACAGGAATATCCGCCGGAAAAAGTTGCGGAAATTACCTGGATTCCGAAAGAAAAAATCATTGAAGTTGCCCGGGAATTTGCAACAAATCATCCTTCGTCAATTCAGTGGGGGCTTGCTGTTGACCAGAACCCCAACGGCGTACAGCTTGGTCATGCGATTCTGGCTCTTGGTGCTATTACCGGCAATCTTGACGTGCCTGGCGGCATTACGCTTGGACCACCGGCTGCTCTTCTTGGCAAATGGCGTGTTGAAACACGCAGCAATCTGTCGGAAGAATTATGGGATAAACGGATTGGCGCCAAAGAATGGCCGGCACTGAGCACAGCCATGGCGACGACTCATCCTGATGAAACGCTCGATACCTTGGAAACTGGCAAACCTTATAAATTGAGAATGGGCTGGTTTAACAGCAGTAACTTTATTACTCCGACCTGCTCTGCTGCGCCTGATCGTTGGTATCGTGCTTTGAAATTGCTCGAATTCAATGTAGTACAAGATTGCTTTATGACTCCAACGGCTATGGCTTTTGGCGACATTTTCCTGCCGCTGCCAACGCTTGCTGAACATGATGGCGTTGTTGTTACGCATTACGGGCGGAATGCAGTTTTCCTTGGCGCTATGAATAAGGCCCTTGAAGTGGGCGAATGCAAGTCTGATATTGAAGTTTGTATTGAACTTGGTAAAAAATTACATCCCAATATGTGGCCGTTCGACAGTGTCGAAGATTTCTTCAGCAAACAGCTGAAACCGGAACTCGGCATTGATTTTAACGATTTGAGAGAAATTGGTCTCTATCAGCCTAAATATACTTATAAAAAATATGAAACAGGCCAGCTTCGCGGCGACGGCGAGCCCGGCTTCAATACGGTTACCGGCTTGGTAGAATTGACATCGACATTGTTTGAAGCATGGGGCGATGATGCGCTGCCATACTTTAAAGAACCTCCTTACAGCCCTTACAGCACGCCAGAACTCTTTAAAGAGTATCCGCTTGTTCTTACAACTGGCGCAAGAACGTTTGCTACCTTCCATTCAGAACATCGCCAGATTTCTACTTTGCGTGAAATTACGCCTTATCCAGTTATGAACATTCATCCGGAAACGGCTGAACAACTCGGTATCAAGGAAGGCGACTGGGTTTGCATTGAAAATATGTTTGGTAAAGCCAAAGAAAAAGCTCATTTGACGCCATGCATTCATCCGAAAGTCGTTCATGCTGAACATGGCTGGTGGTATCCGGAACAAAAGGGCGAAGAACCGAATCTGTATGGTGTTTGGAAATCGAATATTAATACGCTAGTACCACACAAACAGATTGGTAAACTTGGCTTTGGCGCTCCCTTTAAACAAATGATCTGCAAAGTGTATCGCGTTGAATCGCTGGAAAGTGATGTAGGCTTCGAACCATAACTAGACGATGACCAATAAAAGTGATGGGAGGGTGCTGTAATGGCGCGTAACGGTTTATTGATTGACTATGAATATTGCACGGGATGTCATAGTTGTGAAGTATCATGCAAAAACGAACATAAAATTCCTCATGGACAATGGGGCATTAAATTGACGGAAGTCGGTCCGTTTAAAATTACCGAAGATAAATATGAGTGGGATTATGTTCCTGTTCCTACTTCGCAGTGTGATTTGTGCGAAAAAAGAGTAGAAAACGGTGAAAAACCCGCTTGTGTCCTCCATTGTTTAGCGAACTGTATGGAATATGGTCCGCTTGATGAATTAGCGAAAAAGGCAGAAGAAAAAGGCAAAAAAGTTGCCATTTTTACGCCTTGAGGCAGAATGTAGCGAAGTAATGAGATTATAAATACGTCGTGTGCCATGTTTTTGCATGGCACACGAAAAAGTTTACAAAAAAATCCTGCAAATATTTTGCAGGATTGAGTAGGTTAGGCCTGTAGGTGAAAGTTGAAAAAGAGTGGTCTACTTCTGACTGTCTGGCGGTGTATGCCACTGGCAGGTTCCCTTACCGCCGTCTTTTGGCGGCGCCTTATGGCGATTACAGGGGTTGGCGCATAATTGATCGATATACAGGCAGTGAACAGTCGGCCGAGGTATTGGCGGCGGCAATGCAGCACCGCATTTTTGACAGCGGTTTGTTTCATCGCGAAAGGTTAGTATATGGCAGGCTGGACATTTTAACGGTCTTTCTTTGGGCGGCTTACAGCCGCCGCAATAAGGGTTGCAGGACCAACACATTAAAACTCACTCCTTTTATAAATTTAAACTATGGATTTTGTTTATTTTATATGGTTTTATTATATGACTCCTTGGAGAGTCGGTCAACTGCTCTTCTTACGGCAGTTTAGTTTGCTGCTATGAGAATAGAAAGAATATATAAGGAGATGACTGTGATGAGTGAAGAAAAGAAAAATGTTGAAGAAGTTGTAAAACCAAAACGGAAAATTGAAAAACCGCTTAATCCCTTAGCGCAGAAGCCAGGACAAAAATACGGATCTACACAGTTTGAAAAAGAAAAAACTTATAAAGAACAACTGAAGACAGAAGAATAAATTCTAACGCGAAAAGCGGCCAAACCTAAAATGAATGGCAAGGCTGCTTTCGCTTTTATAGCACGAAAAGCGAAAGGATGGTTGAGCAGAACATGATTTCTAAACAAATTGGCGATGTTAACCTAACTGTAACGATGGCTGAAAAGCTACAGAAAGATCTTACTCTGCAAGGCATAAATCCCGGTGAAATCTATCGGCTCATTTTCAATTTTGCTGAGCAACTGCTTGTAGTAAAAAATGATACAGAATTAGTACTGACAAATGATGAAACAGGGGCGCAGATTATCCTTGCTGTACAGTGGGAGTCGCAGGAAAAAGTTACGATGAAGGTCATTGATACAGTTCGTGTCGGCGGTCGGCCCGAGCGGCAATTTGATTTGGCGCCTAAATTAGAGGAAGCGGCTACTTGCCAGTAATCGGTTTGGGTTGGACTATTTTGGCATGATTATTGCTTTAAATAAATGTGGTCGTGGTTATAAATAGAAATCACGCTATATTATGAATCGAGGAGGAATATAACATGTGTTTTAGACCAGCAGGTGTTGCTAAAAATCAAATATGTCCCAAATGTGGGAAAAAGCTAGTCCCGATTGGCGGAGTTATGCAGAAAAAATGTCCTTTCTGTAAAACAGACCTGACTAATCTTGGCGAAACGAAAGAAGAAGCGCCGAAAGAATAAGTATGTTGTTTGTTTTGGGGATTTGTCAGCAGGTCGATTTTTCGTTAGAATAGGTTCATGAGGTGATGCTCGTGAATGAAAATGAGGCCGCTGCAGGCTTTTTTCAGAGTGAATGCAGTAGTTTGAAAAAGAGTGAGATTTTGCGTTGGAACGACTTGGTTGTCTACCGCGATTCGCTTACGGAAATACAGGTCAAAATGATTGGAGCTGTATTTGCCTGTCACAATAAAGAACAGAATCCGGCTGGCGAATATTCGGTACCTGCCTCTGAGCTTCTGGGTCTTTCTCCCAACGGTGATGAGCAAAAAGAAGCGTGGCTTTTGGCAGAATTAGCCAAAGTGTTGAAAAAAGGTGTTCTTCTTTATGAGAAAACTGAGCAGAGTATGTGTTACACTTTGTGGTTTCAGAAGATTGAATGGCGCAAAGAACAGATTGTTTTCCAATTTACCGAAAAAATGTTGCCGCTTATTTTGCAGGTTTCGCTGGAGGAGAAAGAAAGTGAATTTGCCAGAAAACTACAATACAAGGGAAAACATACGCTGGCTGTCTTTCAGATTATCTGGCCGGAGCAGTCAAAGGGAGTTGTTGAATTAACAATTCAAGAGCTGATGCGGCGACTGCAGCTGGAAAATACGCGGTACTCTTACGGTCAGTTGCGGCTTCGCGTGTTGGAGCCGGCTTTTGAAGAGATCTATGCATGGGATCCAGCAATTTTTGTGCGGTTCGGTCCGACCTTTTCGGGACGTCGCGTCGAGGGAGTCTGGTTTGAAGTGATTACGGGCGACAAGGCTGTTAAACTGCGCCAGGAAAAACCATCATTTTCCGTTTTGCTTCCCGAAGAAAAAATGCAGCAGTTATGAATCGTTTTTTTATCTATTAGCTTGTGTCAAAATGATACAAAAGCACAGAACTTTCTCAAATAAGGACAGAAAAATAAAAACGATCTCCAACTTTTCGAAAGAAAGATCCTGATTCTAAAACGGATCTTTCTTTTATTTTTTGGCATGAACTTTGCATAATTAACTTAAAGATAGCGTTGGCTTTACAGAAAAACGACGTTAATTGGGAGGAATTACGATGCGTAATGCAATTGTTGTATTTTCTAAAGTTCCGCAAATGAGCAAGACAAAAACCCGTTTGACAACACGAAAAGGAGGCATTTTGACTGATGAAGAAGCCATAGCTTTTTATGAAGGCTCTGTGGTTGATGTAATTAATGTTTGTATTGCTGCCCAATGCGGCGATGTGTGGATCTGCCACGATAAGGACGGAGATGAGGCGGTTCTAGATCGTTTACTAGCTAAGGTGAGTCAGCGATCGGCGATAAAAGGAATTTTTTCTGATCAGGGCGGCAGTTTTGATGCTTGCATGCAGTATGCGACTGAACATATGTTACTGGGAACAGAAGCTTTGGCTGACAGTATTATGATCGTTGGCGGCGATATTCCTAGTATTCAGCCGTATATGCTGCAATCTGCTTATCGTAAAATGGAAAAGCTCGCAGCGAGTGAAGCAGGCTTACAGGCGGCGCAGGCAGCTGGTTATTCCTGCGATAGTTTTGGCGCAGCTTTGGTGGAGGGCGCTTGTCAGGAAGGTGGATTTTCCATTGTCGGGTTTACCGCAAAAACTCCTTTTGATTTTTATAAAGTCTTTTATAATATGTCAGGGGTCACAGCTCTTGATATGCTCGTGGACAAGGCGCGGGAACGGAAGATACCGCTTGCTACGGTAGAAATGGCACCTGATGTTGATATCCCTATTGATTTAGCCAGTATGATACCCATGTTGCGAGCATTGCAATTATCGGCCCAATATGATGATACGGTGATGGTTCCGCGCCATACGATTCATATTGTGGAGAAAATCGGTTTGCAAAGTATGACGACTCCGACGCAGCGGTAAAGGTCTTTTACAGGAAGGATCTGAATAGTATGTCAAAAGACGATTCTATAGACAGGTTGCTATCACAGTGCGTCGAGTGTGGCATGTGTCAGGATCAATGTTTTTTATTGCAGGAGAGTGGCCAGTCACCGCTAGCTATGGCGAGAAGAGGGATTACGCTAGAAGAGGCTCGGAGTTGTTTCTTTTGCGGTGCCTGTGAAACGGCCTGCCCTCAGTCGCTCAGTCCTAGTGCCTTGTTTCTAGCCAGACGCCAAGAAGGTATTCTTGCTGGTGAAATAATCGATAGCGAGTACATATATATGCTGCCTGATCGCAAGAATCACTTGGCAAAAGCGTATCGTTCGTATTATCAGGTTGATTACAGCGATATTTCTTATCGAGAAAATTGTGGCGAAAAGCGGTGCTTTTTCCCAGGCTGCACTCTAATGACCTATTCATCGGCTCTTACACGTGAAATTTGGCGGCAGTTACAAGCACAGGGATCTCCTGCGGATTTGTGGGAGGAATGCTGTGGCAAGCTTTTGGTTCAGGTTGGTTTAAATGATCGTGTCGAGCAGTTTCATCAGAGACTGCGGGATTTTGTGAAGAGAAATGAAATCCAGGAAGTGATTGCTGCTTGTCCTGGTTGTTACTATGAATTGCGTGATATTTTTGCTGGAATGGGTGTTACCGTAAAAACTGTTTATGAAGTTCTTACTTTTTGGCGGCGCGATGACGACAAGAAGCTATATACAATTCATGATTCTTGTCCAGATCGGCAGGAAGGAGTTTTTGCTAAGCAAGTTAGGAATGCTTTACGAGCAAGCGGTTTTCGTTGTGCCGAGATGCCGCATCATGGACAAGAGACTATTTGCTGTGGCAGCGGTGGTCAGGTATCGCATTTTCGACCGGAACGAGTTGCAGAGCTTGTGCAGCAAAGGCAACAGGAAGCGGCAGCTTTGCAGGCGGATACAATTCTTGCTTATTGTCTTAGTTGTGTATTAAAGTACGATACTGCATTAGCCACTGTGCCGGTTATGCATGTCTTGGCGTTGCTGCTAGGAGTAGATGAAGATTATCATGGTGGTAAGAACCGCCTCGAAACCATGTTTAGCAACAGTGATGGCAAAGCGCGATGGGAACAGTTATTTGCAGATGAAGGGGATAATAAACATGACAAATAAAGAACTAGTTGCACGATTTCGTGAAATTTTAACATTGCGGTGGTCACCTGTTGCCGTAAAGCTGCTGAAAGACGGTGAGGCTGTTCCTGCCGGAGTAATGGAACCGGCTGTGCCGCTGCGTCATTGTCAATCCATTAATCTAGCGCGGCGCGGCAATGGACTCTATATGCCGCCTAGCCGACACGCTTGCCCCGACGGTGCTGCCATTATGGGATTGATTCCTATGGCGCCGAAATTACGGTCTGGGGAGTTATATTTGTTGTTTAAAAAGCTTCCTAATATTGAATGCGCCCAAAAGATGATTGCCTCGCGGCCGGAATTTGATGCCGGTACTTATAGTGCTTCGGTTATTGCACCGCTAGAAGCAGCGGAATTTGAACCAGATGTAGTTATTTTTACTCTCTATCCCGAGCAGATGATGTGGCTTTGTTGTGCATCAAGTTATGGCAGTGGCGAACGCCATATTTTTCATACTTCCGGTTATAATTCGACTTGTGCTGATTTAACAGTGCAAGTAATGAAAAGCCAAAAAATGAATATATCCTTTGGCTGTTATGGGGCCAGGGCTATTACTGATTTAAATGATTTTGAAGCTTATCTTTCTGTGCCTTTTAAACAAATGGAGTCACTTGCCGAATCTTTGCAGAAACTTTCGCTTAAAAGCATACCGGAGGCGCGCAACAAGATCTATATGCCACCTGTAATTAGAAGCAGTTCGGCAGTATCTGCGGCAACGGGAGCGTATCGTGTTACGATAACTGTTGATGATAGTCGCTGCAATGGTTGTGGTCTCTGTGAGGCCTTTTGTCCGGAAGAGGTTATGAGAGTAAAATCGAATTCTGCTGGTAATGGTTCTATTGCCTTTGCGTCGACAGACAAGAAATGCTGCGCTTGCTATACCTGTGTTGGACAATGTCCACAAAAGGCGATCCGAATTGAGGTGAATCAGGAAGAAATTTTGGACTGAGCAGGCACGATGAAAGATACGCAAATATCAGGAGAAATGGTGGGACAGCCATGAAAAATGGAATTCTTGTTTTTACGAAAGTACCTGAGGCAGGCAAAACAAAAACACGGTTAACCATAGAAAAAGGCGGGATTTTCACGGCGGAAGAAGCGAAAATGTTTTATGAACACTGTCTTCTTGATGTAGTGGAACATTGTTTGGCCGCGCAATGCGGCGATGTGTATCTTTGCTATAATCAAGATGGGGATCGCGGTTACTTAGAACAGATACTAGGAAAAATTGCTGCTTTCGATTCTATTGCAGGGATCTTTCCCGATCAGGGCGGTGATTTTAATGAAGTGATGCAATACGGCGCTGATTATTTGCTTGGCCGAGGGCAGGGCCCGCATCGAACAGACAGTATTTTAATTGTTGGCGGCGATATGCCTGTACTACAGCCCGTTGTTCTGCAAAATGCGGCGAGGGAACTGTATCGTCTAGCGCAATCAGAAGCCGGGATGCGTTGTGCCTCGCTTCATTCAGGCCAACAGGAAGAAGTTGGCGCTGCGCTCGTGGAATCAGCTGATCAGGCTGGAGGATTTAATGTAATTGCTTATACGCGGACAACGCCGTTTCGCTTTACCAATCTGTTCTATGATCGAAATGGCGGAACCGTTCTTGATCTTGTTATTAAAAAAGTTAAAGAAAATAAGATTCCCCTGGGGATGGTAGAAATGGTGCCGGATATTGATTTACCGGAAGACTTGGGCGGGATGCTGCCAGTTATGCATACGATGCAGACTGCGTCGTTGTATAGTCAGGATATTTTATCACCTCGCTGGACGATTGATTCCTTACAGAAACTGCAAATAGAAGCCTTTGCAGAGGTTCCCGAAGAAGAAGTGGGCGAATCACCGAAGTGAAATTACAGAATAATAAAAATTTTACAATTGATATATTAGTTAATTTATTTTATACTGAATTTGGTAGAGTGTTGCAGGCCCGGTTTACGTCCGGTTCTTATCAGTAAGAATTAGGAGGACTTTACGGTGGCTAGTTTCAATCAGATTTACCCTGTATCGACAAAGCATTCCGAGCAAGTACCTGAGGCGAAAGAACGCGTAGCATGGGAACGTTGGCAGAACATTTTGCAGTATAAGCAAAAGTTTTTTCAAAATCAGGAGACCGATGCTTGCCCGAAAGATTTTATGAATCAAGAGGTATTTGATTCTTGGATTCGTTCGCGCAGCTTAGGGGTCGATCCTTATTCGATTGTAAAGCACGCTAATTTGGCACAGGCTAATTTGGAAGAGTTGCTGCAAAAATATCATTTATTGATTCATATTACGAATTCGGTTATCGAAAATATAAAGGATAAACTTATTGCCTGTGGCGATATTCTGTATTTATTTGATAAGAGTCGTGTAGCTTTGCTAAGTGAAGGGAACTGGGAAGCTGTTCAGCTGTTTCAAGAAAAAAACTCGCGCCTTGGTATTGTTTCCGATGAACATTCGGAGGGGACGACGGCCCATGAACTGTGTATTCGTCTAGGAAAACCAGTTCAACTGCTGGGGCCCGAACATTACTGTATCGCCTTTCAAGACTGTATTTCTTCTGCTGCTCCTATTCGTGATGAGAATAATGAAGTGACAGCGGTCCTTGTTCTGCTCAATTCCCCGTTTACGGAAGAGATTGATAAAGAAGTACTAGAAAAAACTTGTTTTCATAGTTTTGGTATTGTTGCGTCGCTGGCGTCCAGTATTGAAACACAGTATAAAGTCGCTAAAATGGTTTGTGGTGCCGCTAAAGATCAGGAGAAAGACAGTATTTCGGGCTGGGATTTCTCTTTTACGATGGCGCGAATGACGGCGGCTCATCATGCGTTGCTTACTATGATGGCTATGACGAACGAAGGCATTGTTGTTACGGATCGCCAAGGGAAAATTCTGCATGTTAACGCTCGGGGGCTGTCACTGTTCAATCTTCCGGAATCAAATATGGTTGGTATGAATATTGCGGTTTTCTTTCAGCAGGTGCCTTCACTCATTCCGGCGATTGAAAAAGGTGAAACAGTTACGATAGAAGGAACTATCGGGAGCGGCAGCAATCGACAAGTATGGCAGATTTCTGTAATGGCTGAGATGAATTCCTATACGCAACAGCGTGATATTGTTGTTGTTATGCTTTCGCCAGTGGAGAAGAGCGTTACTGGTATCGTGAAAGGCGGACGTAGAGGCGTTGCTCTGACCGATACGGCGTTTGAACACTTGATCGGTGAAAGCAACAAACTGAAAAAAAGTATTGCTATGGCCCGACAGTTTTCTTGTATGGGAGAAAGTATTTTGCTTACTGGCGAAAGCGGCACGGGTAAAGAGCTGTTTGCTAAGGCGATACATCAGATGTATCGGCCGCAGGGACCCTTTATTGCTGTTAACTGCGCAGCTATGCCCGCTCAGCTTATCGAAAGCGAAATGTTTGGCTATGAAGGCGGTAGTTTTACGGGCGCTGAACGAAGCGGACGGCCTGGTAAAATTGAGCTAGCTCATGGCGGGACGCTTTTTCTTGATGAGATCGGCGATATGCCGCTTGAACTGCAGGCTGTATTGCTGCGAACGCTGGAAGATAAGCAAGTTATGCGTATTGGCGGACGTTACTATAAGCAGGTCGATTTTCGACTGATTTCAGCTACCAATAAGAACTTATATCAGATGGTACAAGAAAATAAATTTCGTGGTGATTTATTCTTTCGATTGTCTGTGTTGCCAATCAATATTCCTCCTTTGCGCGAGCGCGGTAACGATATTGCAACTTTAAGTCAGTATTTTGTAGAGAATTACTGCTTGAAGAATGGCTGGAAGATTCCCCAGATCAGTTTGTCAGCTCAGAAGATTATTGAGCAATACACTTGGCCTGGTAATGTGCGGCAGTTGCAAAATGCGATGATTTATTCGGTTAATATGTGTTCTGACGGTATAATTAAGCCGGACAACCTGCCTTATTATATTCCGCTGGAGGCTTGTGCCCAGGAACAAGGCGGGAGAAGCGACAGCAGCGAATCGATTGGCGAGATTCTGTGTTTAGAAAAGCTAGAGAAAAACGCGATAGAAACAGCTTTGAATTATACGAATAAGTGTGTGCCAAGTGCGGCGGAAATTCTAGGAATCAGTCGATCCACGTTGTATCGGAAGTTAAAAGAATATCATATTGGCTATTGAACGGTGAAAAAGATTCGGCAGATGTTGTCGGGTCTTTTTTTATCCTACATTTAGAAAAGGCGTGTCATTTTGATACAAGAAGACGTGAGGTTTGGTGAGCTCTGATCCTTTTCTGCCTTGAAAACAAGCTGAATGTTTATAAAATAACAATGGCATGGTTATTGCATAAATTAACGATAACGGCAAATGAAGATCATTTCGTGCGCTGTAATGTCAGGAAGGAGGCAATAGGGAGAATATGATTGATATGACGGAAGAAGGAATAGAAGTTAAGAAATCTTGCTGCTATTTTTGTCATCAAAATTGCGGTGTACTAGCTTATGTAAAAGACGGAAAAGTGCTTGATATTGAAGGGGATTCTGATTTTCCGACCAACCAAGGCGGTTTGTGTTGCCGGGGAAATATTGCTATGCAGCATCTTGATCATCCGGATCGGGTCAATTACCCTTTGAAACGGGTTGGTAAGCGGGGCGATGGTCAATGGCAGCGCATTTCCTGGGATCAAGCGCTTGATGAAATTTCCGCAAAGCTTTCAGAAATCCGTGATTCTTTCGGTGCTGAAGCGGTTGCTACGGCTGGCGGCACGCAGAGAACAGACGACTGGGCAAGACGGAGGTTTATGAATTTGTTCGGTAGTCCTAATGGATTTCATAATTCTCATCTTTGCTGGATTCCCACGTTCATGGTAGAAACCGCTATTTATGGCTGGTGTCCTTTTGATTTGGATCTTGACAGCAGTCGCTGTCTCGTTTTATGGGGGCAAAACCCCGGGGCGTCAGGTATGCCGGAAATGCATCATATTATGGATCTGAAAGCAAAAGGTTTGAAACTGATTGTGATTGATCCGCGCTATACAGAAACGGCGGCAAAAGCCGATATGTGGCTTCCCATACGACCTGGATCAGACTTGGCTCTGGCGCTTGCCTGGCTGAATGTTATTATTTTTGAAGGGCTCTTTGATCCGGAATTTGTTGATGAATGGTGCGAAGGCTTTGGTGAATTGGCCGATCATATTGAAGAGTATACGCCGGAGTGGGCAGAACCGCTGACTTGGATTAGCGCTGATAAGATTAGGGAAAGCGCGCACATGTATGCGATGAATAAACCAGGCAATATTCAATGGGGAACGTCGATTGACCAGATCGGCCGACCAGCTGGGGCAGCCATGCAGGCACGGGCTTTGCTGCGGGCTATTACCGGTAATTTGGATGTGCCAGGATCAGACCTTTTGACAGGGCCGAGTCCTGAATTTGTTACGGATGAGGAAATGGAAGCGAATGATAAGCTGCCTGATGGACAGAAAGCGAAGCAGATTGGTTCGGATCAGTTCCGCCTGATTACTTGGCCGGGATATAGCCGGATTGCTGAGCTGACAAAAGAAGTATGGGGCAAGGCGCCAACGGCTGAATGGATGTGTGAGGCTCATCCGCCCTCTGTATTCAAGGCTATATTGACAGAAAAGCCCTATCCCGTAAAAGCCTTACTTGTTTCGGCAACAAACCCAATCAATTCCTATGGTGATTCGAATCTAACGTTGGAAGCCTTAAAAGCTGTTGATTTTCTTGTAACTTGTGACTACTGGCTGACACCGACGGCAATGCTGTCTGATTATGTGCTGCCGATTGCCGGAGCGTTGGAACGACCGACGATTACAAGTTCTTATGGCTGCGCCGACTTCCTACTTGCATCACAACGGGCCATTCAGCCAATGTATGAACGACGCAATGATTATAATTTCTGGCGTGATCTAGGTCTGCACCTTGGGCAGGATGGGATGTGGTCATGGGAAACCGTGGAAGATGCTTATTACAGTAAAATTGAACCACTAGGCTATGGCGTAAAAAACTATGACGAATTCGTAGAAAATTACCGTTTCCATTTCCCCGAACGGGAATATCAAAAATATAAACGGATAGGTTTTGCCACGCCGTCAAAAAAGGTAGAGCTTTATTCAACGGTACTAAAAGATCTAGGTTATCCGCCACTGCCAACCTATGTTGGTCCATCAGAAAATGAATTAGATGATCCGGAGATTGCCGACGAGTACCCGCTGGTGTTAACGACAGGCGGCGGATTTATGCCTTACCATCACTCGGAACATTTCCAGATTAAGGAGCTCCGTTTCTTGCGTCATGAGCCCTATATGGATATCAATCCGATTACAGCCGAAAAACTAGCAATTCATGATGGCGACTGGGTATGGATTGAAACGAAACGAGGTCGTATCAAACAAAAGGCAAATCTGACACAAAGCATTGATCCCCGGGTCGTATTCGTACAGCGCGGCTGGTGGTATCCGGAGCGCGATATGAATGCGCCAGAACTTGGCGGCTGTATGGAATCCAATGCGAATGTTTTGACAAGTGTGAATGATGATGACTGTGATCCTTTTAGCGGCGCATGGGCCAACCGTGGGCTGCTCTGTAAGGTATATAAAGTGACTGCAGCTAATGCAAAGGAGGCGAAGTGAGATGACGCGTTATGCTATGGTGATTGATACGCGCCGTTGTATCGGTTGCCATTCTTGTACCGTTGCCTGTAAGGTTCATAACCATCTCCCCCTTGATATGATCTATAATCCGGTTACGACGATTGGGCCTACTGGTGTATTTCCTGATGTGCATATGGTGCATCTGCCACTTTTATGCATGCATTGCGGCAACTCTCCCTGTGTTGACGCTTGTCCGACGGGGGCATCGCAGCAAAATGACGACGGTATTGTTTTTGTGGAAGAGAAAAAGTGCATTAGTTGTAAGGCTTGCGTGATGGCTTGCCCTTACGGTGCGCGAGTTTCCAATCATGAAAAAGGGACTGTGCAAAAATGTGACTTTTGTAAAGATCGCATTTATGCGGGATTACTGCCGCATTGCGTGAAAACCTGTCACCAGAAGGCGAGAATTTTTGGTGATCTTGATGATCCGTCTAGTGAAGTATATAAGCTAGTTCATTCCAATCATCCAGTACGATTATTGGGAGAACTGGGAACAGAGCCCTATGTATTTTATATTTGTGATTCGGAGGTGAAGCTCTGATGAGTCAGAAGCATGATATTTGGGGATGGATGCTGGCTGTTGATATTTTTCTTGCTGGCATGGGCGGCGGAATGCTCGTGATTATAGGAGTCCTTGATTTGTTTGTGGGAGAAGGACGGACTTCTTTGCTTGCTAATGTATTAGCGCCTGTAGTGATTGGTCTGGGGTCGGCTATGCTGATTCTCGAACTAGGAAGACCGTTCCAGGCCTTACGGGTATTTATGAATCCTAAAGCAATCCTGACAGTTGGTGCTTGGTGTATGTCTTTTGCGATTACCTTCGGACTGATTTATGCGTCCTTTGGTTTTGATTTCTTTTACTGGAGCAATTGGGCGCTTATTCGTAAGATTTTTGCGATCCTTTGTGCCGTCAGTGGTCTTGTTGTTGCCACGTATCCCGGGGTTTTACTCGCACGGCACAAAGGTCGGCCGTTCTGGCATGGGCCTGGCATAATGGTTTTATTCGTTCTTTCGTCTTTTGTAACCGGATTGGCAGCCCATATTCTGTGCGGTCTAGTAATTCCGCCAGCTACACTGACTGATGCGCTGTCCGTATTTCCGACGATTGCCGCAGTATTGCTCTTTTTTCAATTGCTGTTTTGGCTGGGCTATGTGGCTGTTAAAAAGAGCGGCGGTCAGGCGGCGGAAACTGTGGCGGCCCAGCGTTGGCTGAAGGGGGATTTTTCCCTGTGGTTTAAAGGCGGATTCCTGTTTGTTGGTACGCTTGTGCCGCTGATTCTATTACTGTCTGATTCAATGAACCTGCGAGCAGCTGGAGCTGCTTTAACGCTCTTTGGCGGTATAACCATGCGTATGTTGGTTATTTATGGTGGTAAAGACCGCACTTGGCTGCCAGGAGAAGTATTGTATCGGTCTCGTCTGCCCAAAGGTGATGAGGCCTTTATTAAAGCTTGGAACAAGTAATAAAGCTAATATCTACCCATTGAGTTAGGAGTGAGCCATGTGCAATTATCTAAGCCGAAGCAACAAACCAACCTGATTGATACGACTAAGAGTGTCTGCCCTGTTTGTTTGAAGGTAATTGCAGCACAGATTACTACGCGTGATCAGGCTGTCTATATGGAAAAAGAATGTCCGGAGCACGGCGCTTTTGAGTCTTATTTATGGCCTGATGCCGAGCACTATCGTTGGATGAGCAGTTTTCACTTTCCTTATATAAAACCGCAAACTGTTCGACCGTCAACGGGCCGCTGCCTTGAAGACTGCGGCCTATGTGAAACACACCGCCGTCGTCCGACTTTGGTTGAATTTGAAACGACTCACCGTTGTAATTTGCGCTGTCCTGTCTGCTTCATGGCGGCTGGGGAAGAGGCTTGCGTAGAAGATAAGGAGTACTCTTTGCCAGTACTGAAAGGCATGTTTGAAACGGTAAGAGATCAAGTCGGTTTTGATGTTAGTATTCAACTCACTGGCGGTGAACCAACAGTACGGCCTGATTTGCCTGATATTGTAGCATTAGGAAGAAGCGTTGGATTTTCAGCGATTGAAATCAATACTAACGGCCTGGTTATTGCCGAAGATGAGGCTTATTTAGCCAAGCTTGCTGCGGCGGGGATCAGTGGCGTGTACTTGCAGTTTGACGGAATGAACGGCTCTTTATATAAAACAATCCGCGGTCGTGACCTTTTGGCAAAAAAAATGCAAGCGATTGCCAATTGTCGACGCCAGGGAGTTCAGGTGGTATTAGCGATGACCGTTATTGCCGGCATCAACGATGATCACGTTGGAGCTGTCTTGAAATTTGCATTGGAAAATAATGATGTGATTGCTGGTGTAGCTTATCAGCCTGCTTTTGGTTCAGGCCGTTTTGATGTGGCGCCAGTGCGGCGCTTGACAATTGGCGACGTAGCCCATATGTTGGAACAACAAAGTGACGGTATTGTCAAAGCAAATGATTTTTGGCCGTTGGGCTGTTCCCATCCTCTATGTGATGCGGCAACTTATCTTGTGGAACAGGATGGGGCTATTGTTTCACTTACGAGTATGATTACGCCCCAAACCTATCAAGCGGCTTTTGATCCGTCCAGTCCGCAAGGGGCGGTATTTCCTGATATTGCGCAAGCCTTATTTCCTGAGATACAACGTGGATTGTCAGTCGTTATGATGAATTTTATGGATGCGGATATTCTTGATTTGAAAAAAATACAGGAATGCAGCATGACCGTTATGGGGCCTGATGGCCATATTATTCCTTTTTGCGTGTATCAGTTGACAAATAAAGAGGGAAAAAGGAAGAATGAGTTATGACGAGTCAACCGAATGATCTAGAGGCAGCCAATTTGGTCAAAACGAATTGTCGTTTCTGCGGTTATCAGTGCGGGCTGTTGGCTGACGTGAAAAATGGTAAAGTGAAAAGTGTTAGACCGGATCCCACGCAGTATCCTGGTGATGAAAGCATTCAGCGCGGTTGCTCGCGCTGGCGGTTGGCGCCGCAATTTATTGATCATCCGGAGCGGATTAATTATCCACTGAAACGCGTGGGGGAGCGGGGCAGCGGCCAATGGCAGCGAGTATCGTGGGATGAGGCTCTTGGCGAAATTGCACAAAAGCTGGAAGAACTGAAAAATCGCTATGGACCGGAAATGCTGGCAACATGCATTGGCGGCCCTCATGCTATATATTGGCCTTTACATCGGTTTATGAATTTATTTGGCAGTCCCAATAATATGGGAATTGGCCAGATTTGTTGGAACCCAGGAACCTGGATCAATACCGTTTTATTTGGCTGGCCTATTGAAAGTGAACTTGATCCGGCAAAAACGAATTGTCTGGTTGTGTGGGGAATGAATCCTTCTGAATCAGATAATTCACTGCTATGGCGAGAGATGATTCATTTTCGTAAAACAGGTAAGCCCTTCATTGTTGTTGATCCGCGAAAAACTCGCGCCGCGCAGCTCGCGCAGTTATGGCTGCCTGTACGACCGGGAACTGATGCAATTCTGGTATTAGGGCTATTGCATGTAATTATTAAGGAAAAACTCTATGATCAAGCTTTTGTGGAAAATTGGTGCCATGGCTTTAGCGAGCTAGTTCAGCATGTTTCGGCCTATACGCCAGCAAATGTGGCCGAAAAAACTGGTGTTGAGGTTGAGCTGATTATAAAAGCGGCTCGCTTGTATGCGAAAAATGGTCCAGCCACACTCTTTTCGGGGAGAGGAATTGATCAGATTGGCTGCAATAGTGTACCGACCCATCATGGCCTAGCACTGTTGAAAGCCATTACAGGAAATATTGATCGTGATGGGGCTTCGCATATTCATGAAATGCCTGATTTTATTCCAGAATTAGATCTGGAACTGAGTGAAAATCTTCCTGATTCTGTGCGGCAAAAGCAGCTCAATCCGTTTTTACTGCAGTCTTATAAGGGGTATGATCGGGTTCGGGAGCTGACGATGCGCCATAATAAGCGGCTGCCGCTACGCTATCTGACATCGGCACAGCCTAATCTAGTCTGGAACGCGATCATCACAGGCAAACCTTATCCGATACGGTCGCTTGTGGTTATGGCAACGAATCCTTTGTTGACGCAGGCTGATACGCACTTAGTCTATAAGGCTTTAAAAAAGCTTGATCTATTGGTGTGTCTCGAACTATTTCAAACGCCAACAGCTATGCTGGCTGATTTTATCCTGCCAAGTGCGGGAGCGCTGGAGCGTCCCTTGTTTGAGACGAAAGCAGGTACGGCCAATATTGCTTACGGCGGTCAAAAAGCAGTGGCGCCGTATTATGAACGGCGTACAGACTATGCTTTTTGGCGGGAACTCGGATTGCGTCTAGGGCAGGAAGGTCAATGGCCTTGGGAAAGTTTAGAAGATACATTAGAAGATATTTTAGCGCCAACGGGATTTACGTGGCAGGATTTTTGCGAGTCCGGTCTATATTATCCCGAAGAAGATCACCAAAAATATGAACGGATTGACAGCCAGACTGGTAAGCCTGTTGGTTTTGCTACGATGACTGGCAAGGTAGAATTGTATAGCGAGCTTTTGAAAGCAATTGGCGGTGATCCACTGCCCAAAGTCCGACTAGGCCGCGATAAAGCTAAATTTCCGTTGCAACTGATTACCGGTGCTCGGTTTCAGCCTTATTATGCATCAAGTTTTCGGCAATTTGATGCTTTGCGCAAGCTCCATCCTGCACCGCTTATCGAAATGAGTCCCGCTACGGCCAAACAGCTGGGGGTAAGTGATGGAATTCCTGTATGGGTGGAAACAGAAAGAGGAAAAGCACGTTTTATTGTCAAAATTATTACGATGTGCGATGGCGTTGTGAGCGTAGAATATGGTTGGTGGTATCCAGAAATGGCCAAAGCAGAGCCTACGCTAAGCGGGCTTTGGATTGCCAATGCCAATATTTTGACTCAGGCCGATGCAGAAGCGGCGGATCCATTGACAGGAACCTCGGTATATAACGGGATTCCTTGCCGAGTCTGGTCCGTTGACTAGAGTGACGCAGGAGGGATCCGTATGAGCTTACGTAAAGTAAATGCGGAAGATGCAGTGGGAATGGTTTTAGGACGGAATTTGACGAGTCCTATTTCTGGCTATGGCGGCGAAGTACTGAAAAAAGGTCATGTTATTTGTGCCGAAGATGTTCCTTATTTAAAGAAAATGGGCAGTGATCCTATTTTCCTGTTAGATTTATTGCCTGGACAAATTCATGAAGAAGATGCGATTGTTCGGATTGCTGAATCTGTCTGCGGTGAAAATGTTGTTATGACTGAGCCGAAAGATGGACGGATTAATATTATTGCCGATAGTGACGGGTTGCTGAAAATCAATCGCACTGCAGTGACCGCGATTAATATGGTCGAGCATGCCGTTGTGTCAACGCGTCATGACAATATACTGGTAAAACGCGGCGAATTGTTGGCCGGAATCAAGGTAGTGCCTCTTGTTGTGAATGAAACAATGGTTCTTTCGGTCGAAAGTATCGCTGGTCAATACAATGGAATTATTTCTGTGAAATCGCTGCGCAATCTGAATGTTGGCGCGATCATTACAGGCAATGAAGTATATTATGGCCGGATTAAAGACCGTTATGCACCGATTTTTGCCGAAAAAGTGGCGGGGTATGGGGCAACGCTTGTCGATATTGTGTATCAGCCCGATGATCGTGAGGCGATCAAGCAAACCATTCTTGACTATAAAGAGCGCGGGGTAGACATTATTATTGCCACAGGTGGTATGTCTATTGATCCGAGCGATGTGACGCCTGACGCAATTCGCTCTACAGGAGCGCAGGTTGTTACGTATGGAACACCAGTACTGCCAGGTGCTATGTTTATGCTGGCTTACCATGGCGATACGGTGATTATGGGCATGCCTGGCTGTGGCATGTATGCTAAAATTACTATTTTTGATCTTGTTTTTCCACGAATTTTGGCCGGAGAATGGATGTCAAAACTTGATTTTGCGGAACTCGGTTATGGCGGCCTTTGTTTGCAGTGCAATACTTGTACCTATCCTGTTTGTCCTTTTGGTAAATAACAAGTATGAACAATAAAATAGATAAATAACAAGGAAGGATCGTTTGATAAAAGCGATCCTTCCTTGTTGTTTATCTCATTGTGTCAAAATGGGAATCGGAAAAACTAAATCGCAAAATGAAACGAAAAGAGAAGAGCTTTTCTGCCAAAGTCCCCCTATTCCTGCTGTTGGGACATTGGCACAAAACTTGCTAAAGTATAAATGGACGAAACATTCAAATTTTTTACTGGAAGAACTTATAACAAGAAAGGAGCTCAGGAGTTGCGAGATGACACCTACGATTACCTTTGCTCAGGAAAGTGACGAAGCTGCACTAAGAAATCTCTTTTTATCATATCAAATGGATATAGCGGGGCCCGCGGAATTTCATGTCGTTGTGAGGAAGGGCGATAAAATAGCGGCAGGTGCTATGGTTGTACCGACTGAAGTGGTGGGGGAATTCCACTTAGCTGTTTTTGCTGTTGAACCAGGCTGGCAAGGAAAACGTTTAGGAGCGAGCTTTCTTCAAGCGTTGATCAAAAATCCAGCCCGTTACTGTTATGATTTTTCCGAAGCAACGCCGGAAGTGTTTCGGGTTACGACTGTTGCAAAGGGGAGTGCCGTTGGCTTTTATGAAAAATACGGTTTTATTGTGAGTGATTTTTCTAAGCTCGCTTATCCCTTTGACTGTCAGTGCCAATTCTGTTGTTCGCAAGACGAATGTCGGCCTGTAGCTATGCTTGCGGAAAGGATGCGGAAAAAGCTATGAAAGAAATTGTAAATCATTTCATGATATTAGGATCAGGTTGTGGCCCTGGTGTTCCTTCGTTTTTTTGTTCTTGCGCGGAATGTAGAGCAGCTAAGGAAAAGCGAGCACTTAGAAGAACACGCAGCAGTGCTCTGGTGCAGAGTGGTGACTATCGGATTTTGATTGATGTTTCACCAGATATCAGACAACAGCTTATTGACCATGATATCGATTCATTTGATGAAGTGTGGATTACTCATTGGCATTATGACCACTTTGGCGGCTTAGGGGAGCTGGAGTATTATATACGACTCAAACGAAAAAGCAAGGTTCTGTTGCGGCTGCCGCCTAGCGCTGTACAGGAATGTCAGGCAACGTTTCCTCAGTTGAACGATATTATTCAGATAGAACCATGGGTTTTTGAACAACCAGTTGACTTTGGCGATATACAGATCATGACTCTTCCAGCTGAACATGGCATAGAAACGGCAGGCATACTTTTGACTTCACCCAAAGGAGCGATTGCCTACTTTACCGATACAGCCGGATTGCCGAGTGTAACAGAGAAATATGTAAAAGGAGCACAATGGCTTATCTGTGATGCAACTTTTTATGGCGACAACTGGTATCCTAAGTCGCATATGTCAGTTGATCAGGCTATTTTATTGGGCGAAAAAATGCAGGTTGAACATACTGTCTTGACCCATTTGTCTATGCATTATGCTCAAGCGATTTCTACTCAGGAATTAGAAACTGTTTTGCAAAAGTACAATACAGTAAGTATTGCCTATGATGGTCGCAGCTTTGCCTTGTAATAATTGATGATGGAAAACAGGAGGACACTATGGAGGATTTTACAGCGTATATACAGGAGGCAAAAATGCCTTTAACTCGTTCCGAACTTCACAGTTTACAGATCAATGTCGGTTATATGTGTAATTTGCACTGCAACCATTGTCATGTGGACGCTGGCCCGCAGCGAGAGGAAATGATGGGGCCTGATGTACTCAGTGATTGTATGGCCTTTGTCAGACGGACTCGGATTTCTCATATTGATATTACTGGCGGTGCGCCTGAACTGAATCCGCAGTTGCCTTATCTCATACTAGGATTGCGCAAGCTGCCTTCGGTTAAAACGATTACCGTACGGAGTAACCTGACGCTCTTGGAACATAAGAAGTATTCCTATTTAAGATCGTTTTTCCGGGAGCAGCAAGTAGGTATTATTGCATCTTTGCCTTGTTATACAGCTGAAAACGTCGAAGCACAGCGTGGCGCCGGGGTTTATGATTCTAGTATCCGCGTGTTACAAAAGCTTAATAAAATTGGTTACGGAACAGAACCGAATCTTACGCTGGATTTAGTATACAATCCAGGAGGCCCTGTATTGCCAGGGCCACAGGCGGAGTTGGAAGCGGATTATAAACGCATCCTCTGGGAAAATTTTGCGATCCAGTTCAATCATTTGTTTACGATCACGAATGTGCCAGTCGGCCGTTTTCGTCAGCACTTGGAGCAGGAGGGGGAACTGGATTCGTATATTAAGATGCAGGCCAATCATTTTAATGAAAAAAACCTGGAGAAAGTCATGTGTTGCAGCCAAGTGAGTGTAGATTGGCAGGGGCGTTTGTATGATTGTGATTTCAATCAGGCACTCCAACTGCCGATTCCTGGCATCGCTACTGTGGCTGAGGCAACAGCGCAGGATGTGCTGGGAAAAGCCGTTTGTGTTGGAGAACACTGTTTTTCCTGCGTAGCGGGCGCTGGCAGCAGCTGTCAGGGATCATTAGCTGAGGCGGCAGTCGGGGAATGAAAAAGCGGTTGGGGCCTTCACTATTACCGTTTCCGTCACCAGTATGGCTCATTGGTACCTATGACGAGCTGGATCGTCCTAATGTGATGCCCCTTTCCTGGGGAGGTATCTGCTGTTCTGAGCCGCCTTGTCTTGCTATTTCGGTGAAAAAAGAACGTTATACTTATGAAAATATACGCAAACAAGAAGCTTTTACAGTTAATATTGTTTCAACTATGCAGATGGTGCAGGCTGATTATACGGGAATGCACTCAGGGCGAGAGGAAGACAAGTGCCTGGCTTTAGGCTGGCAGGCAGGATCCGGCGTTTTGGTTCATGCGCCAGTTTTTGCACAAGCGCTTGTAGTATTTGAATGTCACGTTCGCTGTCAACTGGAACTAGGATCACACTGGCAGTTTATCGGTGAAATTTTAGAGGTTCACGCTGAGGAAGCAGTGCTTGATGAACAGAATGCAGTGCGTATGGCAAGCGTTTCACCGCTAATAAGCAGTGCTATTGACAGGAAGTATTATAAGTTGGGAGCGACAATTGGCAGCACCTATGCGGCAGGAAGCAAATGGAATAAATCCTAGATGATAAATATATATCTCCGAGCCGTGCGATCTAAAGTTCGCCAGGATTGCACGGCCTGGGCTCACAGCCCGCAAGGTAACCGGAGAAATCCGGCTGCCTCCTGTTTGGAAAGGAGACGCATAAGAAAACTTTAAGAGAGTTTTCGTACGTTTCCTGTATGAAAGTTCTTTTAAAGTTTTTGTCTTTATTTAAAGGAGAAGGGTGGGGACTCGGATGAAAGATAGTTTTGGCCGAGAAATTGACTATTTGCGTATTTCTGTTACGGATCGCTGCAACCTGCGCTGCCGCTACTGTATGCCCGAAGAAGGCGTTGATAATATTGGACATTATGGCGTTTTATCGTTGGAGCAGATTGAACGGATCGTTGTTTTAGCTGCTGGTCTTGGTATTTGCAAGGTGCGTTTTACCGGTGGAGAGCCGCTCGTTCGTAAAGATATTACAAAGCTAATCAGGGCAACAGCAGAACAGGCGCAAATTGAAGACATTGGTCTTACAACAAATGGCGTTCTGTTTACGGCTATGGCTAGAGAATTAAAAGCAGCAGGGCTTACTCGGGTAAATTTCAGTTTAGATAGTCTTAAAGAGGACTGTTTTCACTATATCACCCGTCGGGGACATGTTGGTGATGTGACAAAAGCAATTGAAACCGCTCTGGAACTAGACATGAATCCTGTCAAGATCAATGTCGTTGTAATGAAGGGGATCAATGATCAGGAAATTGCTGATTTTGCCAGACTTGCTTTTAGATTGCCGCTTCATGTTCGATTTATCGAGTTTATGCCTGTAGGTGATTTGCCTTTTTATCAACAAGATCGCCTGATGGGTGTTGATGAAGTAAAGGAAATTATTGAGCAAGACTACAAGCTTCTTTCAACTTCGCTGGTACGAGGCGGTGGACCGGCGAAAAGCTATAATCTTGAAGGCGGCAAGGGGTCGGTAGGTTTTATCAGTCCGATGAGCCATCATTTTTGCCAAGAATGCAATCGGATTCGAATGACGGCTGATGGTAAGATTAGAGGCTGCCTTTTCGGGAAAAAAGAAATTAATGTACAACTAGCGTTGCAAAATGGTCTCAATGATGAAAAAATCACAGAGCTGTTGCGAAAAGCTATTTTGGAAAAGCCCAACAGGCATCATATGGCAGAAGGCTGGGGGGCCGACAATGAACGAAAAATGTATCAAATTGGAGGCTAATGATGGAATTTACGCATTTTAATACAGAAGGACGGGCTCGCATGGTCGATGTGAGCGCTAAGGACGATACGGTTCGAGTGGCTGTTGCCAGGGCTGTTGTAAAAATGCAAGCGGAAACCTTGCAGAAAATTGCGGCAGGAACCATGAAAAAAGGTGATGTTTTAGGTGTTGCACAGGTTGCCGGAATTATGGGCGCCAAGCAGACGTCGTCCCTGATACCGATGTGTCATCCGCTGTTTTTATCATCTGTTGATATTTCCTTTCAACTTGAGCCGGAAGAATCACAAATTGTAATTCTTTGCGAAGCGAAAACAACTGGTAAGACTGGCGTGGAGATGGAGGCTATTAGCGGCGCGTCCATTGCGGCGCTTACAATTTATGATATGAGTAAGGCCGTAGATCGCTGGATGACTATTACTGATATTGGCCTGCTAGAAAAACAGGGCGGGAAAAGCGGTCATGTACGGCGCAATGAAATTGATAGTGGTAAAGGGGACTGACATTTATGCATACACTAGGCATTTTGATTTTAAGTGATAAAGGGTCGCGGGGAGAGAGAGAAGATGGCAGTGGTCAGGAAATACAAAGGCTGCTAGAAAAAAACTACAAAGTTATCTATTATGAAATTATTCCTGACGAACAAGCCTTAATTGAAGAAAAAATGCGTTACATTTGTGATGAAGTAGGTGTTGAGTTGCTTTTGACGTCAGGCGGAACCGGTTTTTCCAACCGTGATGTAACGCCTGAGGCGACAAAGGCAGTTATTACGAAAGAGGCGCCAGGCATTGCTGAGGCGATTCGTTTTTACGGATTGCAAAAAACGCCAAAAGCGATGTTATCTCGTGCGGTTTCCGGTATACGCAATAAAACGTTGATTATTAATTTGCCTGGTAGTGTGAAAGGCGTTAGAGAGTCTTTGGAGGCTATCATGGGGCCGCTTGACCATGGCCTGGATATTTTGATAGGCGCTGCAGCAGAGTGCGGCCAAGGTTGATCGAGACCTAGGACTTAAAAATAAAATAGAATTGAAGAATCACGAGGAGGAGAATAATGATGGCAAAAGTATTAGCAGTTAATATTAGCAGAGAAAAGGGAGTTCCGAAAGAAGCAATTGACCAGGGACATTTTCTGACAGAACATGGTCTGGAAGGAGATGCTCATGCTGGTAAATGGCATAGACAGGTTAGTTTGCTAGGAATAGAAAGTGTTCATAAAATGGAAGCAATGGGATTAAGTGAACTGGCCACAGGCAGCTTTGCTGAAAATATTACAACAGAAGGGATTACTCTGTTTGAGCTTCCCGTAGGAACGCGGCTGAAAGTCGGCAGCACCGTTATGGAAGTTACGCAGATCGGCAAAGAATGTCATGGCGGTTGTGCGATTCGCCAACAGGTCGGTGACTGCATTATGCCGCGAGAAGGGATTTTTACTAAAATGATTACTTCCGGGTGGATTCAGGCTGGCGATCTGATTGAAATTATGGAATAATTGCTGGAAGGCCAAAAGCGCGGAAAGGGATGAAGACCATGGAGATGATTAGAGTAGAAGAAGCTGTTGGCTCGGTTTTGTGTCATGATATAACCAAAATTGTTCCCGGCGAGTATAAAGGAAGAGCTTTTAAAAAAGGGCACGTAATTACTGAAGCCGATGTGCCTGAGTTACTAAGTATAGGTAAAGAACACATTTATGTATGGTTGCCGCAAGAAGGCTTGCTGCATGAAAATGACGCAGGGATTCGCTTGGCGAAAGCGGTAGCCGCGCCCGGACTTTTTCTAACTGAGCCCCATGAAGGTAAGGTCAATCTTGTTGCTGAAGAAGACGGCATTTGCGTGATTGACGAAGAGACGCTCGTGCAGATCAATACGATAGAAGATATGATTGTAGCGACACGCAGCAATTATCGTCCTGTGAAAAAAGGCGATACAATTGCTTCAGTCCGTGTTGTACCGCTCATGATGGAAGAGGAAAAAATTCGGCAGGCTGAAGCGATTGGCGCTCGAAACCCGGTTATTACCGTCAAGCCTTTTAGACCTCGCAGGGCTGGCATTGTTACAACAGGCAGTGAAGTATATCATGGACGGATCGAAGATAAATTTGGTCCTGTTGTAAAGCAGAAGGTGGAAAACTATGGCTGTGAAGTGATTCGTCAGTGTATTGTTTCTGATCAGGCCGAAGAGATTACTCGATCAATTCATCAACTGATTGCCGAGGGAGCAGAGCTGATTTTGACAACTGGCGGCATGTCAGTAGATCCTGATGATGTGACGCCGCTGGGAATCCGTAATTCAGGGGCGAAGATTGTTACTTATGGAGCGCCCGTATTACCAGGAGCTATGCTTATGGTTGCTTATTTAGGAGATGTTCCTATTCTAGGTTTGCCCGGGTGTGTTATGTATAGTAAGACAACGGTATTTGATCTGGTTTTACCGCTTGTAATAGCCAATGAGACGATTACTCGTTCCATGATCGTAAAATGGGGTTTAGGCGGCTTATGTTTGAAGTGTGAAACTTGCCATTATCCTGTCTGTTCGTTTGGTACAGGTGTATAGGAGGCGTTGGTATGCAGCGTAATATTTTGCTAGAGGCAGCTAGAGATTTGCTGCTCGAACAGGCCGTACCTACTGGACCAGAGAAAGTTTCTCTGCTGCGAGCCAACGGGCGGATTTTGGCGCAAAAAATAGTGTCCGAGCAACAAGTACCACCTTTTAATCGGTCTCCCCTTGATGGCTATGCCGTAAGAGCTGCTGATACGAAGGGAGCAAACGCTGCCGCGCCAGCAATTTTGACGGTTGTGGAAGAAATTCGAGCGGGATTTGTGGCAGTAAAACAAGTAGGCGAAGGTATGGCCATTAAGCTGATGACTGGAGCGCCTATTCCTGCTGGCGCCGATGCCGTCATTAAATTTGAAGATATAACAAGAGTGAAAGATAAGATTTTTATTGCCGAGGAATTGCAGCCTCACAGTAATATTGTTCCTGCCGGTGAAGATGTACAGATTGGGGATCCGATCGGTCAGAGGGGCGAGATCGTGACAGCACCGCTGATCGGACTCTTTGCGGCTGTGGGCCTTGATTCAGTTTTAGCCTATCGGCCGGTACGTGTTGCTTTAATCAGCACAGGCGATGAACTTGTCGAGCCAGGCTGCTCCTTGGCAAAAGGGAAGATCTATAACAGTAACTTACATTGTCTGGGGGCTCGTTGTTTGGAAATTGGGGCGGAGCCTCAGTACAAAGGAATTGCCGACGATGATCTTGGAGCCATTGTCAGTTTGCTGGAGACTGCCGCCAGTGAGGCTGATCTGGTGATAACGACAGGTGGCGTTTCTGTGGGCGATTTTGATCTTGTTCCCAAGGCGCTGGAGACAGTTGGCGCCACCACTTTATTCCATCGTATTCGGATAAAGCCAGGATCGCCGATGATTGCGGCGAAAAAAGATCAGACTTTGTTTATTGGTTTGTCGGGGAATCCTGCGGCAGCTTTTATTACTTTTGAACTTATTGTTGTGCCGCTGATTAAAAAGATGATGGGACAGCAGGCATTTATGCTGCCTTCGATCGAAGCGACACTGCTTAATAGTTTTTCCAAGGCAAGTAATCAGCGGCGTTTTTTGCGGGGCATGTTGCAGCGCGATAGAGACGGAAATCAGATCATGCTGGCAGAAAGCCAGAGTAATGGTACGATGAAATCGATGATTGGCTGCGATGTACTTGTTGATGTACCTGCAGGTAGTGAGCCGCTTGCCAGTGGGCAGACTGTGAAAGCGTGGCTAATATGATTGCTGCCAGCGGTATTATTTTGGCTGGCGGCCGCAGTTCGCGTATGGGGCAGGATAAGACCTTTTTAAAGATTAATGGACGGACACTTCTCGAAACAGTTCTTGTTACCATGCAAGCTGTTGTGGATGATATTATTATTGCTAGTAATCAAAGGAATAAGTATGGGATCGACGGCGTGAGAGAAGTGCCTGATCAGTATGCAGGCAAAGGACCGCTAGGCGGGATTCATGCGGGGCTGCTTGCCGCAAAACATGAGTATTCTTTGATTGTTTCTGCCGATATGCCCTTTGTTACGGCCCCGCTACTACAGTATCTTCTGTTGTGTCAAAATTCCTGTGACAGTGTTGTTCCCCTTGTCGTCGGTCGGCGGGAGCCTTTGTGCGCTGTTTACTCGAAAAGCTGTATTCCTTCGATTGAAGCCTGTCTCGAACAGGATCAAAGAAAGGTACAGGCTTTATATGAGCGAATATCTGTACGCGAAGTGGCTGCTGCGGAACTTGAACCCTTTGGTGATTGGCGCGAGCTGTTTTTTAATATGAATACGCCGGAAGATTATCGAAGTGCCAAAGAAGGCAGTCAAATTTTAGATCCCGAAGGGAGTAAAAATCATGGAGGCAGTGATACCAGTTATATCGATTGTGGCGAGATCCGGCACAGGTAAGACTACTTTATTGGAACAGGTTGTTCGGGAGCTGAAAGCGGACGAAATTCGGGTTGCCGTGATTAAGCATGATGCGCACGACTTTTCGATGGATTGTCCCGGAAAAGATACTTGGCGGTTTGCGGAAGCCGGCGCTGATATTGTAGCCATTGCATCGCCAAAAAAAATGGCGATGATTGAATATGGCGGGGCTGAAAAGACGCTTGATGAGATAATCGCCAAGGTTTCTGGCGTTGATCTGATTCTAACTGAGGGCTATAAGTACGGGAATAAACCCAAAATAGAGATCGTTCGAGCGGCTGTTTCCAGCCAGTTGTTGTCTAATCCCCAAGAGTTGTTGGGGATTGTTAGTGATTTAGCGTGGGATGTAGGCGTACCTTGTTACAAGCTCGACGATTACCAAGGTGTTGCGAAATTTATCGAGGACTACTGTAAGAATTTTATGAAGCGTTCTTCTTGAATATTTTAGTAAAATACATCATATTTATATAAATATTCATGGAAAAGAAAGAACGTGGTTTTGATTCATGCGATTATTTTAAGAAAACCTAAAATGAGTGTAATTGTAATGTCCTTTTTATTACTAAGCCTACCTTTTATTGTGGTGGGGCTTCAGTATTGGGAGGATATGCAATTTACAACAATTCCGAGTCAGAATTTGAATCCTCCCACAGGGCCAATAACGATCATTATCAAAATTCCTGATCTCACTTTGCAATTATATAGCGCTGGCGCTTTGTATAAAACATATCCTATTGCAGTTGGAAAAGATGAAACACCCACGCCTGTGGGCGACTGGACAATTGTATGGAAATCCTATAGGAAAGGTGATATGTTTGGCACAAGGTTTTTAGCACTTAGTGTGCCCTGGGGGGGATATGGAATTCATGGTACAAACCAACCATGGAGCATTGGTACGGTAGCGAGTCATGGGTGTATCCGAATGCGAAATAAGGACATAGAAGAGCTTTATGAATGGGTGCCAGTAGGAACTTCAGTAAGAGTAGAAGATCAAATATTTCATATTGAGCGTACGCTTAGCTATGAAATATCGGGCGCGGATGTCGTAATCCTACAACGGAAATTGAGAGAACTTGGTTATTTTGAAGGGCAGGCTGATGGTTTTTTTGACCGGAATACGGAGGTAGCTGTAAAAAGATATCAATATGACAATGGATTAAATCCTACCGGAATCGCTGATAAGAAAACTATTAAAAAACTAGACTTATAGTTGATTCTTTATAAGTGTTTTAAAGGATGATAATGCAGGATTTTACTGAAGGTAAGGCGAAACGATAAAACATAAAATATAAAGCGTTTATGGCGCAATTGATTTGGAAATTTGCGCCATGGCGCTTTTTTCATATGATGGAGAGAGTTTATGACAAAACAATTGGCATTCTATTTTGCACAAGAACATTGTTCTGGCTGTTGTACCTGTCAAATTGCCTGTAAAGATAAAAATAATTTGCCTCAGGGGCAATTGTACCGGAAAGTCTATGAATATTGCGGCGGTGAATATGAGCAGGTCGATGGTGTGATTCGCCAGAATGTATTTGCTTTCTGGACTTCTTTAAGCTGCAATCATTGCCAGAAACCAGTTTGTGTTGCGGTATGTCCTACTGGCGCCTTAAGAAAACGTGAGGAAGATGGTATTGTTTTATTAGCAGTGGAAAAGTGTGTTGGCTGTAAACAGTGTACGACAGCTTGTCCTTATGAAGCGTTACAGCTTGATCAGACTACAGGAAAAATGGGAAAATGTGATTTTTGCCTTGATCTACTGGAGCAAGACAAAGAACCGGCATGTGTAGCGGCTTGTCCGATGCGGGTGTTAGACTATGGCTTGCTAGAAGAGTTGCAGCGAAAATATGGCTCAGTTTCGCAGACAAAGGGCATGGTTGATAAATCCTTGACGGAACCGGCGCTGGTCATCACGCCGCATCGTCACGGCAATATATAATGGTCTCAGTTAGAATTGTAAAATCGGTACCAGAGGTGTAGGTTATGGCTGAAAAAGTAGTCTATACGGCAGGCGCTTTAAATTGTGGCGGCCGCTGTCTGTTTAAAACCCATGTAAAAGATGGTAAGGTTGTAAAAATTTCTGCTGATGATACGATTTTGGATAAGCCTGGCGATCCGCAGTTGCGTGGTTGTTTGCGCTGCCGTTCTTATCGTGATTATATGTATCATCCCGATCGCTTAACTCAGCCTTTAAAGCGTATCGGCAAGCGTGGCGAGGGTAAGTTTACGCCAATTAGTTGGGATGAAGCTTTAGAGACGATTGCCTGTCAGACAAGGCGAATTATGCAGCAATACGGCCCTGAGGCGATCTATTTAAATTATGCTACAGGGAATTCCGGAAAAACGTCGGAACGCGTTTGGATGGCGAGACTTCTAGGTTTTTACGGCGGTTTTCTTTCCTATTATGGAACGTATAGCACAGCCTGTACGGAAGATGCGACTCCCTATACCTTTGGAACGAATCGCACTGGAAGTAGCCGGGAAGATTGGATAAACTCAAAACTGATTATTCTTTTAGGTTGGAATCCGGCAGAAACGATTCACGGTACGAATACGGCTTTTTATCTTAAGCAAGCTAAACAAGCTGGGGCCGAAATTATTTCGATTGATCCCGTCTATTCGAATACGACGGCAGCTCTGGCCGATCAATGGATTCCGATTCGTCCTACAACGGATTGCGCTCTTTTAGAGGCAATGGCGTATGTCATGATTACTGAACACTTACAGGATCAGTCATTTCTTGATACCTACTGTCTGGGATTTGATGAGCAGCACATGCCGCCGCATATTCCAGATGGAAATTCTTTTAAAGCTTATATTTTAGGATTGGGATCTGATAAAAAGGCAAAAACTCCGGAATGGGCCGAATCAATTACGGGAATACCACGCGAGCAGATTACAGCTTTAGCGCGAAAATATGCCACAAGGCGACCAGGCGCTTTGATTCAAGGGTATGGTCCACAGCGTCATGCCTATGGCGAACAAATAGTTCGTTGTGGCACTGTCTTAGCGGCCATGACAGGAAATGTTGGCAGGAAGGGCGGTTGGGCTTCAGGCCATGGTAAACCAGCCCAAGACATTCCGCTTGCGTCTATCCCAATTTCCAATCCTTGCAAAGCACAAATTTCTATGTTTACTTGGACTGAAGCGCTAGTACGGGGAACTGAAATGGGAGCGGAAGCAGGGGTCAGAGGGGTTTCTAAACTGAATTCTAATATTAAGCTAATTTTTAACTTGGGCGGTAATTGTTTAACAAATCAGCACTCTGATACGAATGGTACGGCTCAATTATTGGAAGATGAAGCATTAGCGGAATTGATTGTTGATAACGGCCACTTTCTTACACCTAGCGCAAGATATGCTGATATTGTTTTACCTGCCGATACGTTTATGGAACGGGAAGATCTAGTCAATCCCTGGCTTTATGGCGACTATGTTTTATATGGAAATCAGGCGGTAGAGCCGCCAGGCCAATGCCGCAATGGCTATAGTTGGGTTAGCGATTTGGCCCAAAAACTGGGGCTGCACGATGTGTTTACAGCAGGGCGTACCTTACGAGAATGGCTACAGTATCTTGTGGCAGAAACGCGAAAGGTTGATCCTGATTTTCCGTCGTTTGAAAAGCTTCAGGCCAAAGGGATTTATCGTCGTTATTACAAGGAGCCTTATATTGCCTTTCAAGAGCAAATTGATAATCCCCAAGAATACCCTTTTCCAACGCCATCAGGAAAAATCGAGATCTTTTCACAGCGGCTATGGCAAATGGAGAAACTAAAAACGATTCCGGCTATACCGAAATATATTACGGCTTGGGAAGGACCGGAAGATCCTTTGATAAAAGAATATCCGCTTCAGTGTATCGGGCATCATTATAAGCGCCGTGTCCACTCGACCTTTGATAATACTCGCTGGATGGAGGAAGCAGGACGTCAGGAAGTCTGGATGAATCCGCTTGATGCCGCAAGCCGACAGATCGTTGCTGGGGAAAATGTCCGGGTCTTCAACGCTCGCGGTATTATTGTTTTACCAGTAAAAGTAACTCCTCGAATTATGCCAGGTGTTGTATCAGTACCGCAAGGAGCCTGGTGGACGCCTGATGAACAAGGGATTGATCGGCGCGGCTGCATTAATGTTCTGACGAAATATGCGCCAACACCTCTGGCTTTTGGCAATCCCCAGCACACGAATTTGGTGGAAGTGGAAAGCGACAAAAGTGAGCCTTTAGAAAAATAGAAAATTGGGCTTTTTTGCCAGGATTTAACCTGATCATGGAGAATATACAATATGACACAAATAGACTGCGTCAAGCAAAAAGCCTGTTCGTGGTATGTTAGTACATTAAGGGGGCGGATGTATTGATCGACTGCTTTGAATTTTTATTACCGACAAAAATTAGATATGGCGCTGGAATAGTAAGTGTTTTGGCGGAAGAACTGCGATTATTGAACGTAAAAAAAGTCATGATTATTACCGATAAAGGTCTAGCGGCAACGGGACTTTTGCAGAAAATCAGTGATCTTATTACCGCTGCAGACGTGGCTTTTATTACTTATGATGCTATCGAGGCGAACCCGAAGGATACCAATGTGGAGGCGGCGGCTGAGCTTGCTAGACAACAGGGTATTGATGCATTAGTTGCTTTTGGCGGCGGCAGTCCAATTGATGCGGCCAAGGCGGTGGCTGTCCTGACGCGCCAAGGGGGAAAAGTCCGCGACTATCAAGGCAAGAATAAAATAAAGGATGATTGTTTGCCGCTTATTACCATTCCGACAACGGCTGGTACGGGCAGTGAAGTCACTTTTTCCTCAGTTATTACTGATACAAAAGAGAAGTTCAAATTTACCATAAAAAGCCCGGCAATTGCTGCAAAAGTCGCTATTGTCGATCCTGAACTGACATTTACGGTTCCCGCAATGGTTGCCGCGGCTACAGGGATTGATGCTCTGACGCACGCAATCGAAGGCTATACAGCAAATTGTACGGAACCAATTGCCGAGGCTGTTGGGTTGTACGCTGTCGAATATATCGCGCAAAATATCCTGGAGGCCGTAACAAATGGTACGAATCGCGAGGCTCGTGATAAAATGATGATGGGCAGTCTTTTGGCGGGACTTTCTTTTAGTCATGCCGATGTTGCTTCAGTGCATTGCATGGCGGAAGCCTTGGGGAGTCTGTATGATGCGCCGCATGGTATGTGCAACGCCATATTACTGCCTTATGTGATGGAATACAATCTGCCATCGGTGGAGTATAAGTACGCACGAATTGCCCGCGCTATGGGAATTGACGAACAGGATGACGCGAAGGCTGCGCAACAAGGCATTGAACATATTAAGGCCTTGTCGCAAAAAATCGGGTTGCCTGGGATACGGTCTTTAAATATCGACAAGGCAGATTTCGAACTTCTGGCGGAAATGTCGGTGAAGAATGGTTCGAATGACAGCAATCCGCGAGTTATAACCAAGGAAGGCTATATGGCCTTGTTTGATAAGGCTTACAATGACGGTTATTAAGGTATGGGAGAATTCACTATGAAATATGAAACAATGGAAGCTGCGATGCGGGGCGAGGCGAGGCGTAACTTTCTCATGCAGTGCTCAAGCAAGACCAGACTGGTGCAAGAACCGGTTATGAATCCTTATAAGGTTCACGGCCATCCCAATCCCGCCGGGCTTGGCGATGCAGCGCAGTTTTCACAAACGGGTTCCTGGGGCCAAAGTTCTGTTTTATTTCCTACCCTGGAAGCCTATCGTATCGCTGATGAATGTGGCAAAGCACCCTATGGCGGGGCGGAATATGGCATACCTCAAACGCCGGAAGCAGATGCTGTCTGCAGAAAAATCGCGGCGCTTCATAATGGCTATGGAGCGGTTATTTGTCCATCAGGCTTGTCGGCAATTTCGACAACTTTAGCCGCTTTTTCACCGAAAGCAATTTTGCTTCCTGATTGCGTCTATGGACCGATGGTACGTTATTTAAATAGAAGAAAGATCACTCAGATTCGTTACCCGGCAGGTGCATCGAAAGAAGAATTTTCGGCAGTTTTATGCAAAGCGCATCAGGAGTATCCCCATAGAGATGATCTCATGATTTATCTAGAGGCGCCGGGCAGTGGTACTTTTGAAATTCCCGATATCGACGGAATCATTGCTATAGCAAAAGCGGCAAATCTGCGTACTGTTATGGATAATACTTGGGCAAGCCATGTTCGGTTTAAGCCCCTTAACTATGGCGTGGATATTGTTATACAAGCTACAACGAAGTATGAAGGCGGTTACGGCGATACGCCATCAGGCGTTGTCATTACGAAGCATGAAAGTGACTGGCAGAGTATTTCCGATGAATTGCGCGCTGCTGGCAATGGTGCAGTAGCACCAACGACCTGTTCCCGGCTGTATCATCGTATCGATTCGGCTACAGAGCGGCTTGACCGTCATGCTGCCACAGCGCAGCAACTGATAGAATGGTTTAGCAAGCAGCCTTTTACCCGCGAAGTTCTGTCGCCGACTCTGATATCTTCCCCTTACTATGAACGCTTCCAGCATTATTTTCATAAAGGGAATGGTTTGTTTAGCGTGGTTTTTTGCTCTGATCTAGCGAGCCGACAGCTTGAAGCTTTTATGGATGCTTTAAATCTGTTTTGGATTGCGGAAAGCTGGGGCGGACATTTGTCACTCGTACTGCCTGTACATGGTAAGCGGCAAGTTACGCCGCTACCGGACGGCTTTATTTTACGGTTCCATGCGGGACTCGAAGCGTATCAAGATCTTGTGGCGGATCTTACCCAAGCGGCAGAGAAACATTTACTTTGCTCGGCAGATACTACATTGACAGAATAGATGAGAAGTGATACGTTATAGAAAATAATAGATTGCGGGGGGACTCCTTAGAGTTGAGAAGGTAAAACCTGACCCTTTGAACCTGTTAGTTAACGCTGACGTAGGGAAGCAATAGGACAGTGCGAAAGATGCTTACCGAATGCAGGTGAGCATTTTTTTTGCATGGAAAGAGGGCAAAATGATCGATAAGAAAAGTATTCAAGCGCAGATGATACAAGCCGTAGAAACAGTACAGAAAACAAATCCAATGGCAGGATCGATTACAAATTCTGTTACAATCAATTTTGTGGCAAATGCGCAGCTCGCTGTCGGTGGTGCAGCGGCTATGGTGTATTTGCCTGATGAAGGGGAGTTTTTAGCGAAGGCGGGCGGCGCTACTTATATTAATGTCGGCACACTTCTTCCCGTTTACGAGGAGACATTGCCGCGTACCGCCAAAGCTTTGTATGAGGCAAATAAACCTTGGGTGCTTGATCCTGTTGCTGTGGGCATTGGCGAGCTAAGAACAAAACTATTGCTTCAATTTAAAGAGTATAAACCGAGTATCATTCGAGGCAATGCTTCAGAAATTATTGCTTTAGCTGGTTTATGGAATTTAGCAGGAGGAACTGAGGCGTCAAAGGTGCGCGGCGTTGATTCGACTGACTCTGTCAATACTGCCCAAACAGCAGCTGTTGCCTTGGCGAAATGGACGGGCGGCGCTGTTGCTGTATCAGGAGAAATCGATTTAATCACAGACGGTGCCATCGTTGCTTTTTCTCAAGGCGGGTCAACTTTTTTGACTAAAATTACTGGGGCAGGCTGTTCTCTAGGCGGTGTTGCGGCAGTTTATCTTACAGCGGCATCACCCTTTATTGCAGCGCTTACCGCTACAGCGATTTACAATTTAGCGGGACGTCGTGCGGCCGAGCAGGTGGATGGTCCAGGACATTTTCAAATCCAGTTTCTTGATGAATTATATAAGGCCACAGCAAGCGAGATTGCTGATAATCCTTTTGATATTAAGGAGGTATAAATGATGAATACTTTAGTTGCTGTTGCTATTGCTCCCTGCGGCGTAGGCGATGAACTTGCTCCCTATGTAGCTGAAGTGGTAAAAGTCATTCGCGAATCCGGTTTGCCTAATCGTACTACTGCCATGTTTACTGAGATCGAAGGAGAATGGGACGACGTGATGCAAGTTGTTAAAGCGGCAACTTTTGTACTTGCGGCGAAGGGGATTCGTACCGAAGTCGTTCTAAAAGCTGATATACGCCCTAGCTTTACTAATATGATTCAGGCGAAGGTGGAAAAGGTCAACGAAATTTTGGAGGATGAGAAATGAGTATAAGAACAAATTTAGATATTTCAGCCTATCTTGTTGTTGGTCCAGAAAATACGAAGAAGCGTCCTGTAGCAGAAATTGTTCGTGATGCTGTGGCGGCTGGTTTTACTTGTGTGCAAATTCGTTCGAAAGTAGCTTCTGCCGCTGAAATGATTGAACTAACCCGTCAGGCAGCCGATGTTATTAAAAGTCTTGGTAAATCAAACACTGTGGCCCTTCTTGTTGATGATCGCTTAGATGTTGTTTTGGCGGCAAGAAAGCTTGGTGTAAAAGTGGATGGGATTCATGTTGGTCAAACTGATATTCCTGTAGATGTTTGCCGGGAATATCTCGGCAAAGATGCGGTTGTTGGCTTATCGGCTAGAACGCATGAATTGTTTGATTATATTACAACGGCTGATGTGAGTCAGATTGATTATTTTGGCGCTGGCCCTTTACATGAAACAAAAACAAAACCCGATTGCGGCATGGATCACAGTGGAAATGTGATTACTAGAAGCTTTGATGAAATCGCAAAATTGGCTAAGCTTAGTCCCATTCCCGTCGTAGTGGGTGGGGGCGTTAAACTTGTTGATATACCGCAGTTAGCCCAAACGGGAATCGCAGGCTTTTTTGTTGTATCGGCCGTTTCTGAAGCGGATGATCCAAAGGGAGCAGCTACTGCGTTGGCCAAAGCCTGGGATGAGGCTAAAGGGCAGCGGTGATATAGCTAAGCCATTATTTGGGTAGTATAGTCATAATTTTGTCATATTTCTAGTTTATACTTACATTAGTAAATAGTGGAGGGATAAACTATGAATCAAAAAGCGAAGAAATTTATTGCTTTCTCTTTATTGGCCGGAATTATGCAAACAGGATTGTTTATGAGTACCTCCGAAGCATCGCCTGGTGACGAGTGGCGGATGCGTCATGATGAAGCTTATACACAGGAAGATCGGCGCCATAATGAAGCGATGCAGCGTTGGAGTTTTGAAAGTCGGAGTCATTGGCGGGAAAGACAGCGTGAGGAAAGAGAACGTCATGAACGGTTTATGGAACGTTTCCATGAAAGAGAGCGGCAACATGATTTAGAGATGGCTCGTCATGAGCGCGAAATGGCTCGGCGCGATCATGAATCCTGGCGAGCATGGAAAGATCGCCAAGAGCTTGAAGAGCAGCGGCATAATGAGGCTATGCATAATATCGCCGCTTTTCTAATTGGGCTTGCTGTTGGCTCAGCTTCTAACGGATGAGCTTCTCAGTTGAAAACCTACATTGTATATCGAAACCTAATGAAAAAGCTGCCGAAGGCAGCTTTTTTAATTTGGAAAATTTACGATAAAAAAGAGGGATTTTGTCTTATAATGACAAATTTTATTAATAGTCCACAAAATAAGTAATTTTCAAATAATTTTGAGGAGGTTTTTTTAGTGAGTATGTTTTGTTATCAGTGTCAGGAAACCGCAAAGGGAACGGGCTGCGAGGTGCGGGGAGTCTGTGGCAAGACCGCCGAAGTAGCAAAACTACAGGATCTACTCATCTATACAGTTAAGGGAATTGCTCATGTGGTTGTTCACGGAAAATTAAATCCGGCTGAAATGGCTGAAGTAAACCATGAAGTTTTAAAAAGTTTATTTATTACTATTACAAATGCGAATTTTGATGAGATAGCTATTGAAGGACAAATTCATAAAATGCTGGAACTGCGCGACGCCTTAAAAAAGAAAAGCGGTTATTCTGATGAGATTGATGCAGCTTCTTTTACTGTTTCTACGAAAGAGTCGCTGCTGGCAAAAGCGAATAGCATCGGCGTATTGGCGACAACGAATGCGGATATCCGGTCTTTGCGCGAATTAATCATTTATGGTCTAAAAGGCATGGCTGCTTATACGCATCACGCCCTGCAGATTGGCAAAGAAAATCCCGCAATTTATGCTTTTATCTATGAAGCGCTTGATGCTACACTGCATGATCGAGCCGTAGATGAACTGGTTGCCCTTACGTTAAAGACAGGTGAACTAGGCGTAGCAGCTATGGCGCTATTGGATGAAGCGAATACGAGCAAATATGGCAACCCAGAGATTACAAAAGTAAATCTTGGCGTGCGTGAAAATCCGGCTATTTTAATTTCTGGTCATGATTTGACAGATTTGGAGCAGTTGTTAGAGCAGACGCAAGGAACGGGTGTAGATGTATACACTCATAGCGAAATGCTGCCTGCTCACTATTATCCTGCTTTTAAAAAGTACGAGAATTTAGCAGGTAATTATGGCGGTTCCTGGTGGCGACAAGTTGGTGAGTTTGAAAGATTCCACGGCCCTATTCTTTTCACAACAAATTGTATTGTGCCGCCTAAAGTAGAAGAAGTAAGGGAACGGATTTTTACGACAGGTGCAGCCGGCTATCCAGGGTGTATGCATATTGCCGCTGATGCGGCGGGGAAAAAAGATTTTTCGCCGATTATTGCTATGGCGAAAACGTTAAAAACACCGGAAGAACTTGAATCGGGAACGATTGTCGGCGGGTTTGCCCATGGACAAATATTAGCTCTTGCTGATAAGGTTGTTGAAGCTGTAAAATCAGGCGCTATTAAGAAATTTGTTGTAATGGCAGGCTGTGATGGCCGGATGAAGTCAAGAGAGTATTATACTGAATTTGCCGAAAAGCTGCCGCAAGATACGGTGATTCTCACGGCAGGCTGCGCAAAATATCGTTATAATAAACTGCCACTCGGTGATATTGGCGGGATTCCTCGTGTTCTTGACGCCGGACAGTGTAATGATTCTTATTCATTAGCGCTTGTAGCGCTTAAGTTAAAAGAAGTATTTGGCCTCGATGATGTAAATCAGCTGCCCATTGTTTATAATATTGCTTGGTATGAACAAAAAGCCGTGATTGTACTTTTAGCATTACTTTATTTAGGTGTTAAAAATATTCATTTAGGTCCAACTCTGCCAGGCTTTTTGTCACCGCAGGTTGCGAAAGTTCTTGTAGAGAATTTTGGGATTGCGGGCATTAGTACAGTAGAAGCAGATTTGGCAAAATTGATCGGCTAGAAATTATTGTTTTGCAAAAAAGCGAGAGAACTTTTCAGTTCTTTCGCTTTTTTTGTAAAATCCCTTTTATAATCCAGTACATCTACTTTATTAAGTAATAAAAATTATAGCTGGAAAGCAACTTTTAGGACTAAAGGAGGAAAGGAAAAGGTGTCTTTTCAGAGAAGAATATTATAAATATAAAAGGGGGAATGTAAATGGAAAGACCAACAAGAGTATTTACCCCAATTATTTGGACGAATGGTTCTGAAAAAATTTGTTGCAGTAACTTCGGTTTTGCTTTTCAGGATAAAAATGGCGTTGCGCATCGGATGGGACCAACATTGCAACGAGTCATAAAGAAGCTTGAGAAAATGGAACGATATGATATTGCAGAAACTTTACGTAATTCGTAAGTGATTATTCTGCAAGAAAAAAGCGGCAAGGATATTTTCCTTGCTGCTTTTTCTCGCATGTGGTATTATATGGAACGTATCGACTGCCTAGTCAGTCGTTGATAGCCGACTATTCTATAATAATCTTTTCTTTTTTACGATTGATCTGGGCTTTAATCGGCAAATTCAAAAAAAACAGCTTACTCGCTAAACGTTAGAGACGTACGATTCTTACCGGATTATTTTTTTGTAACTCGCGGCCTTTAGCGGAGAGTTCTACAATATAAGCAGGCCCTACATCAAGATCATCACCTAGATAGTGTAGAAGGTGGTCAGAAGGGTTTGCTTTTTTTGTGACTTGATTTAATTGACTAGGAGAACTATTGGAAATTATATCAATGGGCATTACACTAACCTCGCCTATAAATAGTATCTTGCTATTAATATGCTATGTTTTTTTTTGATTGTCAATATAAAGATTTATATAATTCAAAAGAGTAATAGTAAATTTAAAATTTAAACAATAATCATTATCATTTACAAAGCGATTTTGTAAGTATATAATAAAGGCAGTTAAAAAACTTGCTGCTTTTTAGGGAGATGATTACCGTGGCAAACGCTTACTGTCATGAAAAATATTGCAATGTATCAGAAGAAGAAAAGGATCATATTACAGTAGAAAAATCTTCGCAGAATAGCGTATTTTTAGGTTGGCTGTACATGGCTGCTGTTTTAGCAGGTGCTATTCTCTTAGATAATCTTCTATTGTAATTACTTTAGGGAATCGAACTAGGTTATTTTCCTGCCTGAGCAATCAACACTTCATACTGTTGGTTGCTCAGGCTTTCGTTTTGCTGCTTTAAGCAAAATTTTATATGATTTGCTTTGTTTTTTCATTTGTGAATGTGTTAAGCTTAGGTTAGTTAAATGATATGAGAAAACTGAAATATTTTCAGTAAACAAAGGAAGTTGGATCTTTGGTTGCAGAGTGGAAGAAAAGTTTGGCTGTTATGTGGTTTGTTCAAGTCATTGGAACAATTGCTATTACTGGAATGATTTCATTTTTACCGCTATATGTTTCCCACTTAGGAATCAGCGACCCTGGAGAAATTGGTTTATGGGCGGGTGTCCTCATGGGTGCATCTTCTTTTGCGGCGGCTATTTCTAATCCTTACTGGGGAACTGTAGCTGATCGCAAAGGTCGTAAACCCATGGTGGAAAAAACATTACTACTGTTTGGCCTGATTATTATTGCTATGGCATATGTGGCTAACGTATATCAACTGCTAGCTTTACGTATTTTTCAAGGCCTTTGCGGGGGATTTGTCGCCGCTTCCACAGCGCTTGTGACAAGTATGTCGCCGCGCGATAAGATTGCTTTTACTGTCGGTTTGTTTCAGACTGCTATGATTGTAGGCGGCGCTGTCGGTCCGATGCTTGGCGGTGTTATTGCCGATCACTTTGGCTACCGTCAGCCGTTTTTTGTTTTTGGCATTTTGTGTCTTGTGGCTTTAGGGTTAAGTCATTTGGCAGTCAGGGAAAAATTCACGCCGGTAAGGCGTGCTAAAAAAGAATCGATTTTAAAAAGTTTCAGTTATTTTTGGGCGCTGCCTGGTCTTGGGGCTATTTTATTTATACAGTTTTTGACGCAGTTTGCCACACAAAGTATCGGCCCCATTCTGCCAATTTATATTCAGTCCATGGTGACTGGAACAGAACTTCTTGCGAGTATTTCCGGAACGATGATTGCTATCGGCGGGGTAGCTAGTGCCTTGGCATCTTTAAGTATGGGTTTTATTAGTCGCCATGTTTCCCATGGTAGAATTTTGCTCGTTGCAGCTTTAGGTGGTGCAATTACTTTTGTAGGTCAATTATTAGCGCAGGATATTATAACTTTTGGTTTGTTGCGCGCTTTGAATGGTCTGTTTATTGGAGCGATGATTCCCAGTTCCAATACGCTGTTAACGCTGTTGATTCCTGAAGAAAAACGCGGTGTCGCTTTTGGAATTACCAGTTCAGCGGCTTTGCTTGGCAATATGCTGGGGCCCTTATCAGCTGGGGTCTTATCCTTACATTTTTCGTTATCCTCTATTTTCTGGGTCACGTCGGTTCTGTTTGTGACTGCTTTCGTTTTAATGTTATGCTACGATAAACAAGGGTCGTCCCATGAAATTAGAGAGTAATTTCATTTTGAAAATGAAATATACATACTAAAAATGAATTTTGTGAATTTATCGGCAAATTGATTGGGTTTTATTGCTGAATATGCAGGATGGAAAAGAAAAGTAGAATAAGCAGTATCTCATATATGAAATGTTTGATTGTGAAAAGCAGCGGATTCGCTGCTTTTTTTATTTGGCATGATTGTTGCAAATATAAGATTCTATAAATTCTTATAGGAGATGATTGTATGACGCAAAATCATGGTGCTTTGGCGGGATTAACAGTTCTTGATTTAACAAGGGTACTAGCAGGTCCTTTTTCGACAATGATGCTTGCCGATATGGGGGCCAATGTTATCAAAATTGAAGAAGCTGGTAAAGGCGCTGACGAGCGGCACATGGGACCGTTTCAAAATGGTGAAAGCGCTTATTATATGAATTTAAATCGGAATAAAAAAGGTATTACGTTAAATTTGAAATCCCCTAAGGGAAAGGAAATTTTTAAAGAGCTTGTTAAAAAAGCTGACATTGTCGTTGAAAACTACCGACCTGGAACGATGAAGAAGCTGGGGCTTGATTATGACGTTCTTAAGGAAATTAATCCGCGTATTATTTATGCGGCTGTATCGGGTTTTGGCCAATATGGTCCTTACACGAAACGGCCTGGCTACGATATTATCAGTCAGGCTATGAGCGGTTTAATGAGTACTACCGGTTGGCCTGGCGGCAATCCAACTCGTTCTGGTACGGCTATGGGCGATGTATTAGGCGGTCTTTCCGTAACTATTGGGATTTTAGCAGCTGTTAACAGCCGCTATCAGACGAATCGGGGACAAATGGTTGATGTGGCGCTAGTCGATTCGGCAGTGGCTAGTTTGGAAATTATTAATATGATTTATTTTGTAGAACATCGTCTGCCGCAACGTATTGGCAATCGCTATGAATCGGTGTATCCGTATGACTCTTTCCAAGCGAAAGATGACTTAGTTATTATTGGTGCTGGCAATGATAAACTCTGGGGGTTATTTTGCCAAGTGATTGGTCAGCCAGAGCTCATTGAAAAACCAGAATTTCTTCATTCTAAAGATCGCGTTCAAAACCATGTGGCAATTAAAGAAATTGTTGAGAGCTGGACGAAAAACCGTACTGTAGCGGATATCGTTGATACACTGCTAACTGCAGGGATTCCCGCAGCGCCGATTTATTCCATTGCGCAGGTAGCCGAAGATCCTCATATTGCCGGCGCTAGAGAGATGTTTGTAAAGACGGTGCATCCGAAGGCGGGCGAAATGCTCTTGACTGGTCCTCATATTAAATTGTCCGAAACAAAAGCAGATATCCGCACTCCCGCTCCGGGGCTTGGCGAACATAATGCAACCGTGTTGCAGGAGATGCTTGGTCTTTCCGTTGTGGAACTGGCAGCTTTGCAAGATGAAGGAGTTATTTAAAAGGAGGAGTCGATAATGCTTCATTTACCACAACAAGTAGAAGTGATTGATGTTGGACCACGTGATGGTTTTCAAAATATTAAAGAATGGATTCCTACAGAAGTCAAAATGGAAATTATTGATGGTTTAATGGCGGCTGGGGTGAAGAGTATCGAAGTTACTTCTTTTGTACATCCTAAAGCGATTCCCCAAATGGCTGATGCAACAACGGTTGCCGCTGCCGCTCTAGAAAAATATCAACAGGTCGGTTTAAAAGCGAAAGCCCTAGTGCCGAACTTACAAGGCGCTAAAAAGGCTTATAGTCAAGGAATTCGGGAAGTAACTTACGTAATTTCGGCCAGCGAAAAACATAATTTGGCCAATATAAATCGAACGCGACAACAGTCTTTAGCTGATCTTGCAGCAATTATTAAAGAACTGCCTGATTTGACCATACGTTTGGCAGCCGCTACCTCGTTTGGCTGTCCTTTTGCCGGTCAAGTACCGGAGGAACTTGTTTTATCGCTTATTCAGTCAGCTGTTGATTTGGGCGTAGACTATGTAGTTCTTTGCGATACGATTGGCGTGGGTGACCCTAAACAAGTCTATTCATTAGTTCAGGCTGTGAAAACAAATTATCCTAATATTACAGTAGCGTTGCATTTGCATGATACGCGCGGAATGGGATTAGCCAATACCTTGGCAGGTCTTGAAGCTGGGATTACTGTTTTTGAATCAGCGATTGGTGGTCTGGGGGGGTGTCCTTTTGCCCCTGGCGCTGCTGGAAATACGGCGACAGAAGATATGATCAATATGTTTCATCGCATGGGAATTCAAACAGGTATTGATTTGGATCAATATTTATCTGTTGTAGAAATTGTTAAGACGAAGATTCAGCCTGTGCTCACAGGCCACCTTGCTTCAGCTTGTAAGTACGATAATTTATAAATTGAAAACAGCTGTCCGTCAGAGTTATTCTGGCGGACAGCTGTTTTAGTTGATTTTCATGAGCTTTGCAGCCTGTTCCCGTAGGTCTCCCATTTGGACATAAAGATTCTTTCCCGGACAAAGCGTGTCGTTTAAATCTCTATGGCCTACAACTGAGGTGTCATCAGGTGAAAAATTATAAAGATTACATAAGGCGGCAATGAGTTTTGCTGCCGTTTTGATTTGCGCTTCTTTTGGTTCGACATCTTCAAAATTGCCGACAAGATTGATACCAATGGATGTCTTGTTGAAACCATATGCATGAGCGCCGACTGTGTCGCGCGGTCTGCCTCGCTCAATGCGACCATTTTTGCGAATGACATAATGATAGCCAATGCCGGACCAACCGTTGGCAAGGTGCCATTCGTGAATCTTAGCGGCGCTTACATCTTCATCGACGAGGCCTACATGGTGAATAACAATTAAATCGGTAGCTGGTCTTGTATCAAGGGGACCAAAAGCGAACGCTGTCTCGAGAATCGCTAAGTCCCTTTCTTTTAACGCTTTGGGACGACTGAATGTGCCGACTTGAATCGTTAGACGGTAAAGGCGAGTATTTCCTGGCTGCTCGGCTAAGGTATAACGAACTTCTGGTGCAAGGGAAGGGTCGGCGATTTTTAGACGGAGTTGTGTATCTTTTTTAGCAATTTCTTTTATGTCTAGGGTGCTGACGAAAACATTACGGCAGGCAAAAGACTTGATAAATTTTTCAGCATGGCAATTTTTAATGAGAAAGAATAGTGAGTCTGCTGTTTCTGTTTTTATAATTTCAACATTTCCTGTTAGATCAATTGTTGTTTGAAAATAGACTTGTTGTCCTTGTTTTACATTTGTTGTTGACCATTGTACATTGTTGATGTTTGCTGGCTTTTTCGGAGGTGGAGGCAATTCTTGCGCCAGAGCGGAGCAAGCGTCTACGATATTTTGCCCGAACCAGAGAACAGAACAGCTGTAAAGTGATCTTTTTAGAAAAGTTCTTCGGTTCATCATATATTCTCCAATGAAATTAAAATAAAATAATATGTTCATTATACTGCGATTTAAATGATTTTTAAATAAGAAGATTTTCCCGCGAAGAAGCAAAGATTGACCGTTATGTTACAATAGATTTGAGAAAATGCGTGAATTATTGGGAGAAAAATCATGAAAATTATTCACACAAGTGATTGGCATATTGGCAAAATTGTAAATCAAGTCTATATGACAGAAGATCAAGCTGTTTGTTTGGCATCGTTGATTGATCTTTTAAGAGAAGAGCAGCCTGATGCGTTAGTGATAGCCGGTGATGTTTATGATCGGTCTATCCCGCCAGTTGAGGCAGTGGAATTGCTTGATAAGACTTTAAGCACAATTCTGCTTGAATTAAAAATTCCCATACTGATGATCGCCGGAAATCATGACAGCCCGGATCGGCTCGGATTTGGCAGTCATTTACTTGAGGCAGGGGGATTATATATTGCAGGGCCCTTGACGCAGCAGATTAAAAAGGTTTCTTTAAGCGACGAATATGGACCTGTTCATTTTTATTTACTTCCCTATGCGCCGCCGGCTTTAGTCAGAGATGTTTTTCAAGCAGAGGCTGCTAGAGATCATGATTCTGCAATGAAGGTGATGATCGAAGCGATTCAAAGCGAGTGGGATGCAACTGCGCGTAATATATTAGTCACTCATGGTTTTGTAAGGGGCATAAAGGAACTTACACTCAGTGAATCGGAAAAACCCTTATCTTACACCTTGTCAATTGGCGGGGCTGACTATGTGGATGTAGAACTTTTTTCTGGCTTTACTTATACAGCATTGGGCCATTTACATAGACCCCAGCAAGCTGGTACGGAGCGGGTGCGTTATGCAGGATCTTTATTGAAATATTCTGCCTCAGAAGTAGCTCAGAAGAAATCAGTTACATTGCTTACAATTGGGAAAGATCAAGCAATTACCATTGAGGAAAAAGTATTACAACAAAAACGGGATATGCGTAAAGTGACGGGATCGATACAAGAGCTGTTAATGCCCGATTTTTTGCCAGAAGCAGCAAAGAATGACTATCTTTTTGTAACTTTAACGGATCAAGCGGAGATTCTTGATCCCATGGGCAAACTGCGTACGCTGTATCCAAATGTTTTAGGGCTTGATTTTTTGCGCAATGAAGGAGCTGTTTCTGGCGAAAAAACAGCTGCTGGCGAAGGCTATAAACAGCAAGGAAAACTAGAACTTTTTGAAGATTTCTATGGTAATATGACTGGTCAGACTTTTGATGAAACGAAAAAACAAATTTTAGCGGAAGTTATTGCACAGGTAGAAACCGCAGGAAGGGAAGAGTGACGATGCGGCCACTGAAATTGACTATGACAGCGTTTGGGCCTTACGCGTCTCAGCAAGAAATTGATTTTACCCTGTTAGGCAGACGAAATTTGTTTGTCATTTGCGGCAACACCGGGGCCGGAAAGACAACAATTCTTGATGCGATTGCCTATGGTCTGTATGGAAAGGCTAGTGGCCAAGATCGTGACGGCGAAAGTCTACGCAGTCATTTTGCCAACGAAGATATACTTACAGCGGTGGAACTGGAATTTGAGCTAAAAGGGGAAAGATACTATATTCGTCGCGTACCGAAACAGCAACGGAAAAGATTGCGTGGCGAAGGTCTTATGGATCAAAATGCTGAGGCTGAGCTGCAGAAACTTTCTGGCGATGCCAAAGAGAGCGTTTGTGGTATTAAAGAAGTAAATGAAAAAATTTTGCAGCTTTTAGGGATTACCTATGATCAATTTAAGCAAATTATTATGATTCCGCAAGGAGAATTTCGCGAGCTTTTGACGGCTGATAGTAAAATGAGAGAGGAAATCCTGCAAAAGATATTTGGTACGGAAGGGTTTCGTCAAGTCCAGCAGCGCTTAGAAGAAAAAGCGAAAGCTTTGTTACAGTCTGTTCAGGAAATTAAAATTAAACTAGGTGAAGCAAAGGCCAAGCTTGATGTAACCGATCATGCTGTTTTAACAGATTTAGTAGAGGGAGAATCCTGGCAAGCTCCCGCTTTGATTACCGAACTGAAACTTGCTTTAGAGACAGATCGGCAGACTTTGTCAGGTGTTGATCAGCAAATCAAAGAGCAGGAACGACTTTTGCAAGAGAAAGAGAAGTTGATTTTTCAGGCGGAAAGTTTAAATCAAAAATTGGCAGAATTGACTGAGGTAAAGCAGAAATTGGCTGAACTAGAAGTACTGCAACCGCAAAAAAAATCACAAGAGATATTATTGAAGCAAGCGCGGAAAGCTTTGACTATTTTGCCACAAAAGGAATATCTAACTCGCTGTGCTGATGATAAAAAGATCAAAACAATGAGAGGCGTGCAAGCGTCGGCGGCTCACAAGGAGTCTCTCCTTTCCTTTCAAGCAGCAGAAGCTCATTATAACGAAACTCTAAAAAATGAAGTGCTTTGCCGGGAATTGCTTATTGAAGAAACTCAGCTCACTTCGTTACGAGAGAAACTCGAGCAACTTGCTATAACGCAAAAAGAGCTGGCTGAAGAACAGAAAACTTTGCGATTGCAGGAACAGCAGCTAACTCAAAATAAGAAAATTATTGAAAGCGATAAAGAACAATTAAAAGACAATAAAGCTTTACTAGAAAAAATGCGATTAAAGCTGGAATCGCGAGCTGTAAAAATAGAAGAGAAGAATCATAAAGAGCAAAGATTGCAGTGGCTGAACAAATGGAGTCAATCGCAAGCTGAGTTAGAAAAACTGCGCTCTGCTTATAAAATAAAGCGCAATGATCGAGATGCGGCGCAAAAACGCTATGAAGCTTGTCAGACGCTCTATGATGAACAGTACCGTCTGTTTTTATCGGGGCAGGCGTCTTTATTAGCTAAGTCGCTCCAAGCGGGTGAGCCTTGTCCAGTTTGTGGCTCTGCCCATCATCCTAATCCGACTGTTTTTCACGGAGATTTGCCATCGGAAGATCATGTGAAAAGTCTTTTTGATAAAAGTAAGGCTTTGCGTGAAGCGGCAGAACAGAGCCGGATTGCTTTTGAGCAAAACTACGCGGAGGGCATAAGGCAAAAAAAACAAGTTGATGAGTATTTGCAAGAATTGGCAGCGCTAGAAGGACCTGAACTGCTTGAGTATCAACAAGAGCAGTTAACAAGTTTTATTGCTGAGAAAAGTCAGTTATGGCCTGCTGAAATTCAGCAGCTCGTAGAAGAACTTGGTCATCTTGACACTTGTAAACAACAAAGTGAGGGGCTTAGACAAAGCCTCGAGCAGAGCGAGCAGGCCATCTATAAACAAGAGCAGCAGGTTAGTGAACTTGATCAAAGGCATTCGCAGCTTTTGGGGCAGGTTCAGACGAAGGAAGCTTTATTTAAAACTCTTAGATCGGAAGTGCCTGAGCAGTTTCGTTCTCTTGCTCTGTTAGAAGCTAAAATAACGGAAATTCAAAAACGGCAAGAAACTTTAAAGGCTGCGTTAGCGAAAGCGGAACAAGCTTTTCGTCAGTCTGATCAAAAAAGGGCGCAGGCAGAGACGGAGCAAAAGCAGGCGGACGAGGCATTACTCGAGGCCCAAACTGCTTTTACGGCAGCCGCTTTACAATGGCAGGCAGCTTTGCAAGCAGCCGATTTTCTTTCAGATGAGATGTATGAACAAGCGCAACGAACGCCGCAAGAAATTCAAGAACTCGAAGAATCGGTTCGTGCTTATGAATTAGATTTGCGAGCGGCGCAAGAACATAAAATTCGCTTAGAATATGAGACGCAAGGTGTTCAAGTGGTTGATATTGCTCTGTTACAGCAGGAGAAGGTTTTTATGCAATCGGAGCGAGAAACTTTCTTGGTTCAAAAAAATAAAGTTGCCTTCCGTTTACAAAATAACGAAAGACAACTCTTAAAACTAGGTGAACTTTGGCAGGCGCTTGAAAATATCGAGGAAGAATTTAGTGTTGTCGGTCATTTAGCACGAGTTGCCAAAGGCGACAACCAGGAAAAACTGAGTTTTGAACGATATGTACTAGCGGCTTTTTTTCAAGATATTATAGTTGCAGCCAATCTACGCTTGAAAAAAATGACGGCAGGCCGTTATTTGATGCGTCGTATTGCGTCGCGTGGTAAAGGGAATGGCCAAAGTGGTCTCGAAATTGAGGTGTTTGATTATTATACAGGTCGAACTCGTCATATAAAAACCTTATCAGGCGGAGAGAGCTTTAAGGCTTCTCTGGCCTTGGCTTTGGGGCTTGCTGATGTAGTACAGTCATATTCCGGTGGAATTCATATTGAAACGATGTTTATTGACGAAGGTTTTGGTACGCTTGATCCTGAATCGCTTGATAGTGCGATTGAAACGCTTATGGAATTACAACACTCGGGTCGTTTAGTTGGAATTATCTCGCATGTACCAGAGCTGAAAGCTTCGGTTGATGCCAGATTGGAAGTTCAGGCGTTTAAAAATGGAAGTTCTGCTGAGTTTCATATTGTGTAATGAGAGAAGTTTTTTATACTGGATATTTTATAAAGATCACATAGTAAGCAATCGCGCAAGCGGCAACGCTGGAAAGAAGTGCTGCGGGCCAGGCAATCAGGTGAAAGAAAAATCCCATAATACCAATTACGGCAAAAGAGCAAACAATGCCCCAACGGGAAATTGCTTTTTTGTCTTTTTTTATTTCATGACGATTTTTTACATATAAGCGAAGGTAAAGGCTTAAGATGGTTATGAGCAATCCGTAATAGATATATTCGTCAAAGGTTATATGCAAGAGACTTCCTCCTAAGTGATGAAATAAATGAGACTTTATTAAAAAGACTTATTGTTAGTGTAAGCTTTTTAATGTGAAAAAAATGTCAAAATAAAAATAAAAAACCAGAGGAATTTGTAGTTTTTTGTAGAAAATATAATATTAAACGAAGAAGGAATGATGAAAATGCTGCTATTGCTTTTAGGCGCCAGTTCATTAGTCATATTCTTTTTTGTAATCCGGCTGCGTTCAGCAACTGCGAAGCGGGGAGAGCTATTTCGGGTTTATTACTGGGGATCTTATCCTGCTATAGTTCTTCGTGACCCTTTGCCAGCTTTTTTGCTACTTGATGATACAAATCGCTTGCTGATGCTGTGCCATATTACTGTGCCCTATTCCAATATTTTATCAGTTCAGCTTACCTCCTTACAATCATTGCAACGCAATGCTGTTGCTGCTTTAGGTCTGTATTCAAAGCAACTGAGTAAGGAATATCCTTTTTTGCTGATTGCTTACCAGCAGGGCACGTCTAAAACTTACTACGCTGTGCTGCAAGCGGAACAGGCGGTAGCGATTCGACGCTTGCTCCATAGGCGCGGCCGGAGAAACTCCGTATTCGCTTAATTTAAGTCTAAAGCGTTTTCTACCATGTAAACTTCGAGTGCTTGCTATTCCCAAATAGATAAGGAGGCTATGAGTTCATGAGTACTGCTCGTTCATCAACTAAGATCCTTTGCCGTAAATGCCAGAGTTTAATGCTTCCCCGTAAAAGTTTATCGCCAAGTCAGGAAACTTTACAATGGTATGCCTGTAGCAATCCTCAGTGTAATAGCGTGAGTTGTATTGGTGACAATAGCGATTTTTGTAATTTGTCTTGGATTCTTGAAACAGCAAAGCTTGTTAAGGAAAAACAAGGACTTTCTCATCCTCTGCCTACTTTAGTCAAACCGGTTGGATCTGATGAGTTTTTTCATCTGAACTGATTGAATTATACTGTGATTTCATAAAAACTCCGCTAAATGCGGAGTTTTTATTTTGTCATGATTTATTTTTTGGACAATACAAATAGAATAAGTAGAACTTGATACTAGTAGGGAGGCAAATAGATGGACAAAGAATGGGTTGGTGAAACAATTTCGCAGTATGAACAGTTTTTGAATCCTTCGCTGGCACGATTATTTCGGTATCTCGGTCTAGATAAGGTGGAATGCAGTGCTAGTGGTTGTTTTGTCACAGATCATCAGGGAAAGCGTTATATTGATTGTTTAGGCGGCTATGGGGTTTTTAGTTTAGGGCATCGTCATCCGGCAGTTGTGTCAGCAGTCAAAAAGCAATTAGACGTGATGCCTTTATCTAGCAAGGTCTTTTTTAATCGATCTCTAGGTGAAGCAGCGGCCTTGCTGGCCGAAGTTATGCCGGGAAATTTGCAATACTCTTTTTTTTGCAATAGCGGTGCGGAGGCGGTCGAGGGCGCTTTAAAATTGGCGCGTCTTGCTACAGGGCGCAGTACGTTTATTGCCGCTCACAACGCTTTTCATGGGAAAAGTTTTGGGGCGCTGAGTGCTACGGGGCGCGCAATATTTCGCGATCCCTTTAAACCCTTGCTAAAGGAGTTTATTCATGTTCCTTTTGGTGACGCGTTAGCTATAGAAGAAGCGCTAGATGATTCAGTCGCTGCTGTAATACTAGAGCCCATTCAAGGTGAAGGGGGCATTATTGTTCCTCCAGATGATTATTTATTGGCTGTGAGTAATCTTTGCCGGCAAAAAGGCGTTTTATTGATTTGTGATGAAGTGCAGACTGGCTTAGGGCGAACTGGCGAATGGTTTGCTGTAAATCATTATAAGGTTGAACCAGATATACTTACAACAGCAAAAGCCTTGGGCGGGGGGGTGATGCCTGTAGCGGCATTTACGGCGACGCCGCAGGTTTGGCAGCCTTACGTGGAGCATCCTTTATTACATACGTCTACCTTTGGCGGGAATCCGTTGGCAGCAACTGCAGCGCTAGCGGCCATTGGTGTAATAAAAGAAGAAAACCTCTGTCAGCAAAGTAAAGAAAAGGGAGAATTTTTATTGGCGCAGCTACGAGCCTTGCAAGAGCAGTATCCTGATCTTATTTATGATGTTCGTGGGCGTGGCTTGATGATCGGAGTCGAATTTTTTCAAGAAGGACAAGGTGGGGCGCTTATGGCGGCGCTTTTGGCGCGTGGCGTGCTGGCGGCCTATACTTTAAATAATCCGAAAGTATTGCGGTTAGAGCCGCCTCTTATTATTTCCTATGAACTACTTGCCCAGGTTATCGAAATTTTTTATGATAGCCTGGCAGAAGTTCGTGGAATTTTGCAAGATTTATCGTGAAAGAAGGGATGATTATGCCTTGTGTAAAAGTCAGTCAGGAAATCGCTGCTTCACCACAAGAACTTTATCTTGTTTTAAGTGACATGGAAAAATACCCTGAATTTATGCCCAATTTGGTTCGTGTTACTATTTTAGAAAAGCGGAAACCCATAACGATTAGTCAATGGGTTTCGAATGTTGATGGCAGGATGATTTGTTGGACCGAAAGGGACCTTTTTCGCGAGGAGCTTTGGCGAATTGAGTATGAGCAAATTGCTGGAGATTTGAAACGATTTCAAGGTGCTTGGCAGCTCTGTGAACAAGAAAACGGTACACTGGTGGAACTTACGGTTGACTTTGAATTTGGCATCCCTATGCTTGCCGGACTGCTTCATCCTTTATTAAAATATAAGGTCAAAGAAAATAGTCAACTTATGCTCGCCGCTGTGAAAAAGCGCTTAGAAGGCTGTAATTAGTTGTTTTCCCTGTCGTTTCAGTATATAATATTATTAAAAATTTACCTTTTTCTATGGAGGAGGTGATTGACAAGGAATCGCACATGAACTGTCTATTCTTTAATTTGCATAGATTTGTCTGAAAAGACAGGGGGGAACAACTATGAATAACTTCAAGACTGTGATCTTACTGGCGGCTATGACGGGGCTTTTGATGGCTGTAGGCGCCTTGTTTGGCGGTCGAGCAGGCATGACTATTATGCTTGTAATTTCGATTCTAATGAATTTTGCCAGTTACTGGTACAGTGATAAAATTGTTTTGAATATGTATGGGGCGCGGGAAGTAAACGCCTCCGAGGCGCCTGATTTAATTCGCCTCGTTTCTGGTCTTGCGCAGAGAGCAGCTTTGCCGATGCCGAAAGTCTATATTATGGACACAGATGTTCCCAATGCGTTTGCAACAGGCCGAGACCCTGAACATGCTGCTGTTGCGGTAACCACAGGAATTATGCGTGCGTTAACGTTGCCGGAATTAGAGGGCGTTTTAGCTCACGAATTAGGACACGTAAAGCATCGCGATACGTTGATTAGCACCGTGGTTGCTTCTGTAGCTGGTGTTATTACCATGATTGCTAATATTGCTCAGTGGTCGGCTTTTTTTGGCATGGGTCGAAATGATGAGGAAGGCGAGAATGGACTTTCCAGTATTTTGAATTTTGTATTTCTGGTGATTCTTGCTCCCTTAGCGGCGACTTTGATTCAGATGGGGATTTCTCGTTCGCGCGAATATTTGGCGGACGAGGCTGGTGGTGTATTTTGCGGCAATCCCTTAGCATTGGCTAAAGCCTTGGAAAAAATCGAATATTATGCGCAAAATCGTGTATTGCCTGAAGCAACGCCGGCTACGTCGCACATGTTTATTGTGAATCCCTTTAGCGGCAAAGCTGATTGGTTGATGAATCTTTTCAGCACACATCCAGCGACAAGAGAACGGATTGCTCGATTGGAAGAACAGGCAAAACGGATTCGCTAGTTCTCGTTCTTCTTGAGTGATATCCCTCATTCAAGAAGAACTTTTTTTACTTCTTTATAGTTTTTTAGCAGAAAGGATGAACAAGATGGAACAAACTTTGGTACTAGTAAAGCCTGATGGTGTAGCTAGGGGATTGATTGGCGAAATTATTCGTCGCTTTGAACGGCGTGGTCTTGCCATTAATGCTTTAAAGCTGTTGGAACTTACGAAAGAACAGGCTTATGATCATTATGCGGAGCATAAAGGGAAACCTTTTTTTTCAGACCTCGTTTCTTTTATTACGTCAGGGCCGATTGTGGCTATGGTTGTTTCTGGACATGATGCTGTTGCTATTGTAAGAACTATGATGGGAAAAACCAACCCGGTAGATAGTCAGCCTGGTACGATTCGTGGCGATTTTGCCACAGAGATGTCCCGTAATGTCATTCATGGCTCTGATAGTGTCGAAAGCGCCCAACGGGAAATTGCGATTTACTTTACAGAGCAAGAAATTATTTTATAAGACAAAGGGGTAGAAAGTGATGAAGGTATACACCAAAACAGGTGATAAAGGAACTACCGGATTATATACTGGCGAACGAGTTGATAAAGATAGCCTGCGGGTGGAAGCTTATGGATCTGTTGATGAAATTACTTCTTTCTTAGGTTTGGCTAGAAGTCAATGCAGTGATAGTTCGGTCAAAGAGGCCATTTTTGTATTACAAAAGAAGCTTATGTCGCTTATGGCTGATTTGGCTAGTTTAGGTGAAGATACTGCTTATATTACGGAAACTGATATTCATGATATTGAGACGGCTATAGATTCTTTTGAAGGAAAGTTGCCGCCGTTGACGAGCTTTTTGATTCCAGGCAATGCTCATTCGTCAGCTTTGCTAGATGTAGCGCGAACTGTTACAAGACGGGCAGAACGCCAGGTGCTTCGCCTAAGTAAGGTGGAGACTGTCAATTCTTTTGTACCTGTCTATTTAAATCGATTGTCTGATTTCTGCTTTGTATTGGAACGCTTTGAAGATCAGTGCAACACTAAATAAGCACGAAAAACTATGGTGGGGCATAAAGTAAAGCAAAGCAACTTGTAAGGAGTGGATAGCAGTGAAATTGCGGATCTATGTGATGACTGTGCCAAAGCCTTTCCGGCGTATGCTACGCTTTTTTTATAAGTCGAATGACAATATTTTACCTTTATAACCGCATTTTTGCGGTTATATTTTTTTAAAAGAAAAAGATTCAAAATAGAGGGAATTATCAGGTAGATATAGAAACTTTTTGTAAAGCAATAGTATTAGCTAGGATATGGAAGCATTCACACTTATGAGGAGGGCTGTCAAATGAAAGAGTATCAAAGGGAGAAGCTCAGAAATGTCGGCATTGTTGCTCATGGGGGGTCTGGTAAAACATCCTTGGTTGAAGCTTGTTTATTTCAAGGTGGTGTTGTCACTCGTCTAGGAAGAGTTGATGACGGTACCGCTACGACTGATTTTGAAGCAGAAGAAATCAAACGGAAGATTACAATTAGTACCGGCATGGCGCCTTGTGAATGGCAGGATAATAAAATAAATTTTCTTGATGCTCCAGGATATGCCGATTTTGTGGGCGAAGTGAAGGGCGTTTTACGGGCGGCTGATAGTGTGGTAATTCCCGTGTGCGCAGCTTCCGGTGTGGAAGTAGAAACTGAAAAGTCATGGAAATATATACAGGCTATGGCTTTGCCACGCCTGTTTTTTATCAATAAAATGGATCGAGAAAATGCTGATTATTTTTCCGTATTAGATGAATGTCGCGATAAATTTGGCAATGGCGTTGTTCCGTTGCAAATACCAATTGGGCAAGAAACCGATTTCAGTGGTTTTATCGATTTGATAGAAAATAAAGCCTATTGTTATGACCGTAAGGGGCAGGGAAAAGTAAAGCAAGAAGTTGAACTTCCGACTAATCTTTCGGAACAGACAGAATTATATCGGCAGATGCTGATCGAAGCGGCTGTAGAGAATGACGATGATCTTCTGAATAAATATTTAGAAGGCGAGGAATTGTCAGTAGAGGAAATTCGCAGTGCTGTACTTGCTGGTGTGACGCAGACAAAACTATTTCCTGTGCTTTGCGGTTCGGCGCTGTTGGTGATGGGCATAGATGAATTGTTAAATGGTATTATTCGGTATTTGCCAGCGCCACAAGGGGTTGCGGCTGATCCTTTTGCTGCCTTTGTCTTTAAAACGACGGCTGATCCCTTTGTGGGACGGCTAAATTATGTAAAAGTTATGTCTGGGGTTTTAAAGCAAGATATGGCGGTTATGAATGCAACAAAACAGAAACAAGAGAAGGTTGGTCATCTCTTTGTTTTGCGTGGTAAAAACCAGACTCCTGTGACGCAAGTTCAGGCTGGTGATATTGCTGTTATTGCTAAAATGCAGGACTGCAATACAGGTGATACGCTCTGTGATAAGTCCTCTTGTACGCTTTTTTCACCAATTGAATATCCTGAGCCCATGTATGTGATGGGACTTGAAATTAAAAAGGGAGAAGAAGACAAAGTCAATACTGCATTGCTGCGATTGCAAGATGAAGATCCGACATTTCAAATCGTAAAGGATACAGAAAATCGCCAGCTGTTAGTGAAGGGGATTGGGGAAATACACCTTGATATTATGATGGAAAAAATGAAACGGAAATTTGGTGTATCGGCTTCGCTCAAGTTACCCAAAATCCCTTATCGCGAAACGATACGCGGCACAGTTAAAGTAGAAGGAAAACATAAAAAACAAAGCGGCGGCCATGGGCAGTATGGTCATGTTTGGTTGCAAGTTGAGCCGCTTCCTGGCGGTGATTTTGCGTTTGTGGATGCGATTTTCGGTGGCTCCGTACCGAGACAATATATTCCTGCTGTAGAAAAGGGCGTTAAGGAGGCCTTGCAGTCCGGAATTTTGGCGGGATATCCGTTGGTTGATGTGAAAGTTACGTTGACGGATGGTTCTTATCATACGGTGGATTCGTCTGAAATGGCCTTTAAAACAGCAAGCGCCATGGCTTTGCGCAAAGGAGCTTTGCAGGCGAAACCTGTTTTACTAGAGCCGGTTTATCAGATTGCGGTGACGATGCCGCAAGATCTTATGGGTGACGTTGTGAGTCACATTAATGGCAAGCGTGGTCGGATTTTGGGAATGGAGCCAATTGATGATGGGTTGGGCAAAGTAACGGCTCATGTACCACTGGCCGAGTTATTCCGTTTCCCTGTGGATCTTCGTTCCATTACACAAGGACGCGGTGTTTTTACACAAGCTTTTTCGCATTATGATGAAGTACCGCCGAAAGTAGCGGAAGGGATTATTGCCAGTCAGAAAACAGTTAAAGTGAGTGAAGAGGCTTAAAAACATATGTAGACATAAAAAAACTCTAAGCAAAATGCTTAGAGTTTTTTTATTCGGTTTTTTTGGTCGGGGCGACAGGATTCGAACCTGCGGCCTTACGGTCCCGAACCGTACGCGCTACCAAACTGCGCTACGCCCCGCAACGTTTAATAGTATAACTTATATTTTTATCACTGTCAACATAAAACTTATATTTTCCCCTATTTTTTCCTTAAATATTAGGACTTTTGATTGAGGGAATTTTTTGATTGGTAATCGAATCCTAAAATAGATAAAATATACCAAAAGGATAAATTTTATAAAAAGGTCTAGGTGGTTGAATGAAGTATAGTTTTCGAATGATGTTTTTTATTGCTATTGTTGTTTTTTGGTGTAATGCAACGGTGATCGTGCAGGCTTCGCCGAATGTGCTTACTGTTGGTTCGCAGGGGACTAATGTTAGCGTCTTACAGCAAAAGCTGGCTGAAGCTGGTTTTTATCAAGGTACAACTGATGGCGTTTTTGGTAATGCTACGCGCAATGCGGTTATGGATTTTCAAAGATCTTGCGGTATTTATGCGGATGGGGTAGCCGGTCCGGATACGCTTGAAAAACTGCGCGCCTATCGAGGACAAGCTGTTATGACAAGTCGCAGTGGGAGTTCAAGACGCGGTCAGCAGATAGTAAATATGGCGATGCAGTATCTCGGCGTTCCTTATGTATGGGCAGGCGCAAGTCCGGCTGGATTTGACTGTTCTGGTTTTATTACGTACGTGTTTCGTCAGCAAAACGTATCCTTGCCACGAATGGCTGATGAGCAGTTTGCTGTCGGTACACAAGTGCCGCTTAGTCAACTGCAGGCAGGAGATTTGCTTTTCTTTAGTACCTATGAGCCTGGACCGTCTCATGTAGGAATCTATATAGGAAACGGTAGCTTTATTCATGCTAGTTCAGGCGCTGGGCACGTAAAGATTACTTCTTTATCGAGCTCGTATTATCAATCACGTTTTCTCGGAGCGAAACGTGTCCTATAGGAAAAAATAAAAAACTCTATTCTATCAGGTTCTTGCTTCAAAGCGGTACCGTGATAGAATAGAGTTTTTTAAACTTAGTTTTCAATTTGAAGCTGAAATTGCGGTTGCACTTTGATTTCAAAGGTGCGTTCCCAAGGCAGCGTACTGTCAATGGAGAAAGACGGGATACGATACAGGCGTTTTCCTGCTTGATCTTCTAAGACGATAATTTTTCCTTTTAGGGCTTTTTGAAAAAAATCTTTACTTTTGGCAGCCATGAAATGTTGAATTGTTTCGGTTGTATCTTGTATTTTAGCATCAGGAAGATTATAGGGATCTGCATTTAGATTTGTGACTCGTTTATTGATCCATGGCTGAATTTCTTTTTGGTAGTAATAGTCATCGGCAAAGCGGCTAAACAGAAATTCGAGTCGCGCTTGATCACGCTGGAGGATTTCATTAGCTGAGCCTAATGTGCTCGTTGCAGCAAACGCTTCGGCGACAGCTGTGCCGATGGAATTGCTTGTTGTATTCCAGCCAGCATAGGCTGCTAGTTCTGCAACTTTTACTTTTTCTTTTAAGAGTAGGGGAAAGAGACATTGATCGGCATAGAAATTTTCCGATAAGTCCACAAGAGCAACAGGATACCCCTGAGCCATAAAGCGTTTAATTTCGTTTGCTGCTTGTTCTTTCTTTTCGTCAGTCGTCTCTTTTGTACCGATATGTACATAAAGTAAAAAGGTCGCCTCATCAGGGGTGGAAACTTCTTGGCCGTGGAGCATCGCTATTTTTTCTTGAACGGTTGTTTGTACGGAGTGTGGCATATAGGGCATAATGACAGCTGGGGCTTCTTCAGTTGAGTATGCTACGTAAATACGAGGCTCTTTATGGGCTTTTTGGGCGGCGATGCGAGCTAGAAGATCAGCGGCTATTTCGTCGGCGCCTCGCGTAACGATTACGTGATTGACAAGTTCTTCATCGTGAGTAATTAGATTTTGCAATTTTTCTTTGATTAAGTTAGGAATTCCAAAGGAATGTCCATCATCTTGTCCGATTACCAGTTCTGAGAGGGTATGATCATGGACAAGATTTAACAATTGTTTGTTTAATTTTAGGTTTTGGTCATACAGTGATTCATAGTCGGCAATGACTTTTGCTGGTATTTGTGATTCGATTTTTTGCAGTTTTTTATAGTCGAGGGGGTTTTCAAAGAGAGCGATTTGGTTTTTTAGGATAGAATAATTTAATAGATCTTTTTTATAGGCGGCGGAATCGCTACCGTCAGCAACAAGCAGGCGCGGAATTATGCTGAAAGCATAAAGCTTCGTTTGGGGCGAGCCTTGATGAATATCTTGCAACAAAGCGAGTGTTTCTGAAATGTCTTCGGACGTACCCATGCCTAAGCGGGAAGAAAGGAGTCCGCCGTGAATCAGCATATCAATAGAAATGATGGCGGCATCGGCTTGGGGTGCTGCTGTTTTCAGCCATTGCCGTAAAGCTGCTTTATCAGAAGGGGTGCGAAAGTGATCCAGCAAATCGTCTGGTGGCAAAATAACTTTGATACCAGACATGCGCCCCAGTTGATCAACAAATTGGGTACAAGGCGGGCGACTGTCCAAGGGGACTAATAGAATTGTTAGCCAAGGATTTTCTATTGGCAGTGTTGTTTTAATTGTTTCACTATTGGTAACAGGAAAATGAAATAAATAGATCGAAATAAAAAGAGTTACAAGCAAAAAGACTGAGAATATGCGCTTCATGGTTCACCTCAAAAAAAGTTGCGGACTTTTCTTATTTATTTTACAATTAGGAAAGGTTTGCGGTCAACTATGGCAGCAAAAGAGTTGGGTTTTTGTAAAATTATGACTACATTAGGCATATGGAGATTTTTATGCGAATAATTGCAGGGAAAGCCAAAGGATTTCGCTTAAAGGCGCCGAAAGGATTAGATGTACGTCCTACAGCAGATCGGGTGAAAGAAACTCTTTTTAATATTTTACGTGATAAGCTTTATGATGCTACAGTTCTTGATTTATTTGGCGGTACAGGAAATCTAGGATTAGAAGCGCTAAGCCGTGGTGCGGCAAGCGCGGTGTTTTTTGATGTGGCCCCGAAAAGTCTGAACATAATTAAAGAAAATATTCTTTATACGCAGATGGAAGCTTTTTGTGAGGTGAGAAAAACTGACGCTTTGCAGGGAATTCGTTTTTTTTCCAGTAAAGGCCAGATTTTTGATCTCGTTTTTTGTGATCCTCCCTATAATCGAGGTTGGATTGGCAAGGTTTTAGCAGAGCTTGATACTGCCAAGTCGATTTTAGCGCCGCAGGGTGTGCTTGTAGTGGAGTATTCCGCGCATGAAACTTTACCGAACAATCTAAAGTTTTTAGAAGTTAAGCGTACGGAAAAGTTTGGCGAAACACAAATTGCTTTTGTAATGCGAAAAGAAGAATGATTTAGGAGGAACAGTTGTGCGTATTGGTGTTTGCCCAGGAAGTTTTGATCCCGTCACGAACGGGCATTTAGATATTTTTGAACGGGCTAGTCAAATGTTTGATGAACTAATTGTAGCGGTTTTTCATAACCCCAATAAGAAACCGCTGTTTACAATGGAAGAACGTGTTGAATTGCTGCGGGCTGCTACCGTACATATACCAAATATTCGTGTTGATGGATTTTCTGGTTTGCTCACGCAATATGTTCGTCAGCAAGATACGAACTTGATCGTCCGGGGGTTGCGGGCGTTAAGTGATTTTGAGTATGAGTTCCAGCGAGCGTTACTCATAAAAAAAATTGATCCTTCCATGGAGACGATTTTTATGATGACAAGTAGCGATTATTCTTTTGTTAGTTCAAGTGGCATTAAGGAATTGGCCCGGTTTGGCGGTTCGATCAAAGGGCTTGTTCCTGAGTGTATAGAATATAAAGTAGTACGGCGTATTCATGATGGAATGTAAAAGGGATTGGGAGAGAGAGCATGAAACTTGACGATTTATTAGATGAAATGGAAGCCATTATTGTCGAGGCGGCGCGGGTACCTTTTACCAATAAGCGAGTTATTGAAGAAGATGATTTGGCGAGACTGATGGATGACCTTCGTGAGGCTATGCCGACAGAACTAGCTGATGCCAAGCGTGTGCTTGCTGACAGACAGAGAATTCTTGATGAAGCGCAAAAGGAAGCGCAAAAGATTATTGAACAGGCGAAGGCTTATAGTGCTAAGCTGACCGATGAAAATGTAATTATGAAAAAAGCGCAGGAAGAAGCGGATGCTTTGACGCGTCAAAGTCAGGCGCAGGCTGAGCAGATGACCCAACAAGCGCAACAGGTAGCGGAAAAACTGAGAACTGACGCGTTACGTTATGCTGACGATGTTTTTACTCATCTTGAAACCAACTTAAATTCTTTATCTGACGTGGTGAGGCAGGCTCATTCTTCCGTCAAATCTGATCGTTTGAAGTAACAAGCAGAAAAAAAGTGAAAGGCAGGGATTAGTCCCTGCCTTTCACTTTTTTTGTAAGAATGTTTTGCAGCGTCGTAAAGTACTCCACATTAGTGAAAAAGCCAGCAAAAAGGCTAAACAGTAGAAAATATTTTGGCCAGTTCTTTGCAAGTGAAACAGCCAGGCATCTGGTCCAGTTGTTGCGAAAACTGGCGAAATAAAAAAGTGACTTAAAAACGGCGAGTCGATCAGAAGTAGACTAATTAGGGCTGCCAAGAAAGCATGAAGTAGGCGGCTTATCATATAAGGCGTCATACGAATTCCTGACTCAATAACAATGCTGGCAACTTGTCCATGGACAGATAAGCCGCTCCAGGCAATGATTGCGCTGGTTATGGCGATTTTTTCTGCCAGGGGAGCATTGGTTTGACTGGCGGCGAGAGAACCCAAATCGATTTCAAATAGGCCGGTAACAAGTGCGCTAGCTAAGCTGGTATGCCAGCCAAGTGCCTGCAATCCACAAGCGAAAAGGGATGTCAAAGCCGAGGTTAGCTGGGTGACAGAAATAATTCGCAGAAACACAGAGAATAAAATAATAAAGCCGCCAATAAGCAGAATTGTATTCATCGATGTACGGACCGCATCGCCTAAGAGTTGGCCAAAAGGGCGGCCATCTTCGCGTCTGGCTTGGTTCATGGCGCGAAATGCCCGAAGTAACAGAAAACTAGTTTGTTTTGGTGCAGTTGGTTGTTTTGATTCTCGGTCTTTGCCATGAAATCGAAAGATAATTCCCACAAGAAAACTGGATAGATAATGCGATAAGGCGAGTATTGCTCCCATTTCCGGCATGGCAAACATACCTACTGCTACAGCACCAAACATAAATAGAGGATCTGCTGTGTTGGTAAAAGAAAGCAACCGTTCCGCCTCAATGGCGCTGCATAAGTTGTTTTTGCGAAATTTACAGGTGATGACGGCATCCATGGGATAGCCTGAAGCGAGTCCCATGGATAGAGCAAAAGCCTTAAGTACCGTTAGCCCTTATTGGAGCAGTTCAATCGACAGGGAACCATCGGGATGGACGATAATTTTCTTGATGAGGTCAAATAATACGGTTCGCTGTTCCTCTAGTGTTAAATACGTCCAATTTATTGTAATAGACGGAAAGGCTTGTAATAAAGCCTGCAGCGATAAGTCTGTCTGGGTCGATGGAGCTGTTTCTGTCTTGATTTTTTCTGCAAGAACTTCTTGCCTGTTTTTTAGGGACTTAAGACGCGGTTCCAGTTCCTTTGCCTGCAATAAGCCTGTTTCTAACGCTTCATAGAGTCGATTTAACCGTTTGGCAAGGCTTTCTTGTTCTTTCTGTAGGGCGCTTTTTTGCCACAGGGCAGCTGTTTCTGGCAGCAATTTATGAGCTGCTTGCTCTAAAAATGATGAAGGAACTATGAGTTGGTTTAATTGACAAATAATTTTTTGATTTAACTCTTGAGCTGGCTGTAGTGGCAAGGTGCAGTGATCGGCTTTTTTCATTTCGGGCGAACCAAGTCGTGTATAACAGACGTAAGATTTGTAGCAGGCGGTATTAGTATGTCTTGTTTTAAAGCGAAGTCTTGCGCCGCAACACGCGCAAAATAAAAGACCTGTCAAGAGGTTTTCGGCGTCTTTTACAGGTCTTGCTGTCGTTCTTTTTTGGATTCTTTGTTGGACAAGCTCAAAAGTGTCTTCGGTAATAAGAGCTTCATGGTGACCAGTGTAGTACTCATTATAATGCCGTATTTTCCCGATATAGGCTGGATTGGTGAGGATTTGGCGGATGGTACTTTTAAGCCAGCGGACTTGTTGGCGCGTTGCAATTTTTTCTTGGTTTAATTGGTTGGCAATTGCTTGAAAACCGTATTCGCCGGAAAGATATAGCTCAAAAATTTTTTTTACGTGCCGCGCTTCATCGGGATGAATCTGAAGTAGTTTTTTCTGTCGGTTATAGTAGTAGCCGAAGGGCGGTTCGCCGCCTTTCCAGCGACCTTGGCGGGAAGCTTCTTTTTTAGCCATTTTCACTCGTTCGATGATCGTTTCTCGTTCAAGCTGGGCAAAGACAGCCATCATGCCCAAAGCGGCTTTGCCGTAAGGTGTGGTTGTATCAAAGGATTCCGTTACCGAGTGAAAACCAATTTTTTCAGGAAGAAAAATATCTTCAATTAAATAGAGAGTATCTTTTTGGCGGCGCGATAGACGATCTAGTTTGAGAACAACAACATGTTGGATTTGTTTATTTTTCGCCCGAGCAATAAGGCGCTGTATAGCAGGTCGTTTTAAATCTTTGCCGCTATAGCCGTCATCACGATAAATATCTTCAATTTCCCAATTGTTAGCAAGACAGAAGGCTGCAAGACGAACTTCCTGGGCAGATAAGCTTAGGCCATGTTCGGCCTGTTCTTCCGTAGAAACCCGCAAATAAAGGGCAGCATGCTCCTTACTTGCATCTTGCTGGTGTTGTTTCATGCTGAGGTCCCCCTTTGTAGATTTTCAGGGTTTTTATTAACTTATGATGCACTTAGCGGGCTGAGAATCATTTTAAAGACTTTTTACAAAATAAAAACGCCGCCTGGTTATCAGGCGGCTCGTAGTTTTTTTGCTATAGGGCGTCGCGATCTAAAGGATAGGGTGGTGAAGTGGCTGGTTGTGGTAAAATCAATTCAATCATAAAGTCTTTTGTTGTTTCATTCGGGACTTCTTTGGCGACAAGAAGAAAGGGCTGAGTTTTAAAAGCTGTCGCTGCTGGCTTTTCTTCGTAAAGATACATATAGTGTATTTCATAATTTCCCGGAGTGAGTTGATCTAGTATAAGCTGCTCACCTGCTCGAATTGTGAAAGCTCTAACTGGCTGCGGTGTGCCCGATAGCAGCCAAAGACGGCCATATAGCGGCAAGGATGATTGGCGATTTGCAATAGTAATAGAATGCTTTCCTGCTTGTTTTGTCGACGCATCTTGGGGCAGTAATTGGGTAAGAATATTTGCTTTTCCTTTTTCTCCTTTGAACAGTGCGGTACTGGTTGCCGTCGCTTGATTGGATTCGGAGGGAGTGTGGGGTTTGTCAACTGATAAAACATAAAAAATAAAGAGCAGACATAAGGCGGCGACGCCGTAGGCAAGGCCTGTATTTCGCCCAATGAAGCTTTGGGAGGCAGCACGATGGGGACGACGCTTTGTTTGTTTTACTGCTTTACGGCTCAAGATTTGCGCATCAAAAGCTTGGCGTTTTATCGGATCAGATAATATTTCGTAAGCTTGATTTAACTGGGCCATTTTTGCTGTTGCCGCTTCTTTGTCTGTAGAGATATCAGGATGATGTTTTTTTACAAGACGGCGATAGGCTTTTTGAATTTCTTCTGGTGAAGATTGTGGGGAAAGTTCCAGAATATCATAATAATTGCCTAGCATAGAAATCACCATCATATTTTAAATTTTTTTTGCTATGTTAGTAGGAGGTGAAAGGAGGATCGTTTATGCAAGAAAAAACAATTTTTTATGTAGATGAAGAATCAACCTATGGTAAAACAGCGGTTTTCTTACTGTTACTGGCCGCTCAACGCCGGTTAATGAAGAACGAAATGAAAAATCGTCTGTGTAGTGGAGTCACAGACGATAATTTATCGCATATCACCAGTCCATATCAAGAGAAAAACGTACATTGATAATTGTTTTTTCCAAATTTCCATCGCTGTTGTAAAATGTAATAATTTTACGTAAAGCTTCTTTTTCAGCTACAACATGATTCAGCTCGTTTAGATAAGTGATCTCCATTTCCTTTTTTAATGGGTCAACCTTGTCACTATCGAACATTTTATAATCAACTCACTTTAATTTAAAAATGTACTGTTTCTTGCAGTATACTAAAAAACAATCAAAATATTTTTAAAAGCTTCTTTAAATAAACTTTTCAAAATAAAATTTTTATTGCTAGTTAATATATTGCTATATTTTAGCGGTTTATGTCAATGGAAATTTGAAATTTTGTTTTAACTCTTGCATTTTTTTTGTTTTGCTCTTATAATAAAACCGAACAAATGTTCTGTATGGAGGCGTTGGAAGTGGTAGAACGTATGGATAAAGGCCTAAATAAAGAAAATGCCTTAGAGGCGGCATTAAGAAAGATAAAAAAAGATTTTGGCGACGGTTCGATTATGAAACTGGGCGAAGCGGCTGACAAAATGAATATTGAAGTGATTCCCACTGGGGCCTTATCATTGGATTTGGCTTTAGGGGTAGGTGGAATTCCCCGAGGACGTTGCATTGAGGTTTATGGACCAGAGTCATCAGGAAAAACGACAGTAAGCTTGCATATGATTGCTGAAGTGCAGAAACTAGGCGGCATTGCTGCGTTTATTGATGCGGAGCATGCGCTTGATCCGACATATGCGCGTGCATTAGGTGTAGATATTGAAAACTTACTGATTTCACAGCCCGATTTCGGTGAGCAGGCATTGGATATTGCGGATGCTCTTGTTCGCAGTTCTGCGATTGATCTCATTGTTATTGATTCTGTAGCCGCGCTTGTACCCAAAGCGGAAATTGAAGGGGAAATGGGCGATTCCCATGTGGGGCTTCATGCCCGACTCATGTCACAGGCACTAAGAAAACTTACGGGGATCGTGAGCAAGTCACGTTGTACTGTTATTTTTATTAATCAAATTCGTGAAAAAGTGGGTGTAATGTTTGGCAATCCTGAGGTTACTACAGGTGGCCGAGCCTTGAAGTTTTATGCTTCTATCCGCATGGAGGTTCGCAAAGGGGAAGCCATTAAAAACGGCAATGACGTGATTGGTAATCGGACAAAAGTAAAGGTGGTAAAGAATAAGGTAGCGCCACCCTTTCGGACTGCTGAATTTGATATTGTTTATGGCGAAGGGATCTCTAGGACAGGTAGTGCCATTGATTTAGGCGTAGAACTTGATATTATAGCGAAAAGTGGTACTTGGTTTTCCTATGGTGATCATCGTCTGGGTCAAGGCCGAGAAAATGCCAAGCAGACGTTAAAAGAAAATCCTGAATTAATGGAAAGCATTGAACAGGCCATTCGTGAAAAATTATTAGTAAGTAAAATCAGTGTAGTAGAGACAATTGGTAGTGATGATATTGAAAAAGACAACGAGATAGATAGCGAGGAATAGTCGTTCCCGTATGGCAAACAGGAGTTGACGCTAAAGCGCCAACTCCTGGAACATTAAATAAAGGCCGCATTAAAGGCTCTAATAGTACACCGATAAAATGGACTATGCCAAAACCCATAAGGATTTCTGACAAGACAAAAAATGGTAGCAGGGCGGGGAATACTACATTCCACCACAAATTTAAACCCATTACAGCTGATTCAAAGGCTTCTTTAGGGTAAACAACCATGGCTAACGTCATAAAACAAGAGAACAAGGCTAGGAAGTAAGCAAAACAATGTTTGCGATAGCTTTTTTGTATAAATGGGGCCATGTACCCGCCTCCTTCGTTCTTGGAATTTCATTACCTATTATATTGGTAGTCGAATCATGTTATTCCCTTTTCCGTTGATAATAAGGAGAACGGCGATAGTCTTGACCGCCTGGTTGCCAAGCTGCTTCAGGGAAGGACAGGTTGTAGATATCTGTTGCTGCTATATCGATGGATAGCATTTGCTGAAGCGGTGATAAGTCGGAAGCGAAGTTGTTACTTGCTAGAAATTGTGCTGTTTTTAAAATGAATGGAATAGAAGCAGTGTGTTTCGCTTCTCGTAAAAAGCTTCTTCCTTGATCATTAAAGGCTAAAACTCGACTATAAAGCGGACCTTGCTCATCGGCTTTTTGTAGTGCTTTTTGAGACACGTTCAGTAATAGATACAGTAAAATACGACGTAACTTTGCTGGTGGATAGCGTTTCGTCATAATCTTAGCAAAGAAGGAATCCCAAGAAGTTGCCTCTTTGGCAGCTTTTTGTATTTTATATTCCAGTCCTTCAGTGATTTCTGCTTGGTCATGAAAAAAGTGCGGCGGATGGGTGCGAAGAAGCGTTAAAAGCGGCAAGGATAAATTTTCCAATCGGGGTAACTTGCTGTTTTCTTGTAATGCATGCTGGATTAAAGTGAGAACACTAGTTGGCAGTGTTTTTTGCCATTGTGGGCTTTCTTGTTTATGGTATAAAGCTTGGCGAATTGCACTGGCGCTGACAATCGGCTGGTTTATGGCTACGTTATGATACTCTGTTGTTCTTAGAATTGGTAAAGGCTTTAAAGTGGGGGCGAGTTTTCGAATGGCTCGCATATATTCGATCGCTAAAATATTATTGGGCGAAAGCGAAAAGTCTAATTCAGCTGTGAGAAGTTCTGCAAGCGCCGCTGCATAGCTCAGGCCGAAGTTGCACATCCTTTCTGATAGGAGCTTACTTAGGTGTGGGTCGTCAAGCATTTTAGCCGCTTCGCTTAACTGTTTTTCATCAGGTGTTTCGGCGCCAAAACAAACATGGCTTACCGAACCAAGTCGGTGTAGCAAGGAAATAGCGCCTTCGGCAAAATATTGAGCACTGCGCAGGGCAAACACCGTGGGAAGCTCGATGATAAGATCAGCTCCGCCGCAAAGGGCCATTTTTGCTCGTAACCATTTGTCAAATAAGGCAGGTTCGCCACGCTGTACGAAAGATCCGCTCATGACGACAACGACAGTTTCTCTTTGGGAACTTTTTTTAGCCTGCTCGATATGATAGGCATGGCCTTTATGAAAAGGATTATATTCCGCGATAATACCTACTGCATTCATAAACAATCCCCCTGATATGAACGGATATATAGATGATTTCTTCTTAGTATACTAAAATATAGTATAACAAAATAAATTGCGATTACATAAAAGAAAAAGTATTTTTAGGAAAGGATATTTGCTTTTGCTGTCGAAGTTTATGGAGTTAGTTTGTAGATTAGGTTACTAAGGAGGATTTTTTTATGAATGTATTAGTTGTAAATTGTGGTAGCTCGTCGATTAAATATCAGCTTGTGAATATGAACGACGAATCTGTTATTGCCAAAGGTTTGGTGGAAAGAATTGGTCTTGATGGGGCGGTTCTTACGCATCAGCCAGCCGGTCATGACAAAGTAGTTATTAAAACAGATATTCCGACGCACACTGTTGGTATTAAATTAGTCCTAAATGCTTTTGTAAATCCTGAATATGGCGTATTAAAAAGCATGGATGAAATTAATGCTGTTGGTCATCGTGTTGCTCATGGCGGTGAAAAATTCACGAAATCTGTTCTCATTACACCAGAAGTAATGAAAGGCATCGAAGAGTGTATTGATATGGCGCCGCTTCATAATCCTCCTAATATTGCCGGAATCAATGCCTGCAAAGAAGTTATGCCTAATGTGCCTCATATTGCTGTTTTTGATACTGCTTTCCATCAGACGATGCCTAAACATACTTTCCTCTATGGTCTTCCCTATGAAGCCTATGAAAAATATGGCTTGCGCCGTTATGGTTTCCATGGCACATCCCATAAATTTGTCTCACAGCGTGCGGCAACTTTGCTTGGTAAACCTTTGAATGAATTGAAAATTATTACTTGCCATTTGGGCAATGGTTCTAGTATTGCAGCGGTAAAAAATGGCGCCTGCATGGATACAAGCATGGGCTTTACGCCGCTTGATGGTCTTTTAATGGGAACTCGCAGTGGTTCCATTGATCCCGCGATTATTTCTTTCCTTATGAAAAAAGCCAATATGACAAGTGCCGAAGTGGATGCTTACCTGAATAAAGAATCAGGTGTTCTGGGAATTTCCGGCGTTTCGAGCGACTTTAGAGACATTGAAGAAGCTGCCAACGAAAATAATAGTCGCGCTAAACTGGCTCTGGATATGTTTGCTTATCGTGTTCGTAAATATATCGGCGCTTATGCTGCTGCTATGGGCGGAGTTGATGTCGTTGTATTTACGGCAGGTCTTGGTGAAAATTCGGCTTCGATGCGAGCTAGTATTTGTGAAGGTTTAGAATTCATGGGTATTTGTGTTGATGCGGAGAAGAATAATGTTCGCGGCAAAGAAACAAAAGTTAGCACTGACGATTCGAAAGTTACCGTTCTCCTTATTCCTACCAATGAAGAACTGGTTATTGCCCGTGATACAAAAGCAATTTGCAACGGCTAAGCCGTTTTCTCAGTCAAGTCTTTTTGCTTGACAAACCTTTTTTGACTGGCTATAATATAGAAATGTTGAGGTGAGCATTATGCTTATTTCTGTAGTGCAAGCTAAAAAAGAGTTGGGTGGCAGACAAGAATTTTCTTTTGTTACCGCCGCGGAGAAGCTCAACATAGATGGCCAGCACCCTTATAAAAATGGGGATATTATCGTCAAGGGCGAAGTCACAAACCTAGGCGACCGTCTTACTATTGCTGGGACGATTACGGCGCAGGCCGCTTATGAGTGCAACCGCTGTTTGACTTTTTTTGAACGGCAAGAAACGATTTCTTTTGCGGAAGACTTTCGCGAAGCGAATCAACCCTTAAGTCAGGGGCTCGGAGAAGCTGATTGTATTATTTATGAAGGCGACTTCATTGATATTGATGAACTTGTCCGAGAGAATTTGCTGCTGAACGAACCGCTTCAACCGCTTTGCAGCGACGCTTGCCTTGGTTTATGTCCTGTTTGTGGTGTAAACCGCAATGAACAGAGCTGTAATTGTAATCAAGAATCTATTGATCCGCGACTTGCAATTTTAAGTCGGTTGATACAAGAAAAGTGAATTTTATTGAGGAGGTGTATGTTTCATGGCAGTTCCGAAGCGTAAAATGTCCAAAGCACGTCGTGATTCTCGTCGTGCTAATTGGAAACTTACCGTTCCGAATCTGATTGCGTGTCCGCAATGTCATCAATTAAAAATGCCCCACCGTGTGTGCCCTGAATGCGGTTTCTATAACGGAAAGGCGATTGTAACGGCAGAATAATAAGAAGTGAAACAAGCAAGATAAAGGAGTATTCGCTTTATCTTGCTTGTTTTTTTTGTAAAATGCACTTGCATTTTTTAAGAGTGCCCGATATAATTGGTGTTAGTAACAGGTAATAAAACTTGTTGATAAAAAATTGGGTGATGCTATGGCCGGAAACAAAAAAAAGTTGCGTCAAAATCAATTGTGTCTTGAACTTGATAAAAGTCCTTTTCTCAAAGATGAAGATTTGGCACGTCTATTGGGCGTTAGTGTTCAGACGATTCGCTTAGACCGACTGGAACTTGGTATTCCGGAACTACGCGAACGAATTCGACAAATGGCTCACCAAGCCCAGGGGAAAGTAAAATCAATTGCAAGTGCTGAAGTAGTTGGCGAGCTAATTGATTTAGAACTGGGTAAAAATGGTATTTCTTTAATGACAGTAACAGATGACATGGTTTTTGAAAAGACGCGCGTAGCTAGAGGACATTATATTTATGCGCAGGCCAATTCTTTGGCTTTGGCAGTTCTCGATGTTCCTGTTGCAGTAACGGGCGTTGCTAATATAAAATATAAAGTGCCTATTCACGTTGGCGATAAACTAGTCGCAAAAGCGGAAGTTATAAAAAAACGAGGAAACAAGTTTTTTATTTGGGTGAAAACCAGAAATGATAATAGAGAAGTATTTCGGGCAAAGTTTATTATGGTTTCCTTGTAACAACAGCCAATCGGTTAGTTCGGAGATGAAGGGAGATATCAATGAAGGTTGCCGTTGACGCCATGGGGGGCGATTTAGCACCTCGTGAGATTATACTCGGAGCAATTGAAGCCTTACAGACGGTGCCCTGCGATATCGTTTTGGTAGGAGATCAAGAACTGATTCAAAAGGAACTTGACAAGCAGGGAATGGGGAAAAATGATCGAATTACAATTCACCATGCCAGTGAAGTCATTACCATGGAGGATCATCCCGGCGCCGCTGTTCGCAAAAAGAAAGATTCTTCTGTCGTTGTAGCGACAAGGCTAGTCAAAGAAGGTCTGTGCGATGTAGTTATTTCCGCAGGCAGTACAGGAGCTGCTGTAGCTGCTGCGCTTTTTGGACTCGGACGAATTCCGGGGATTGAGCGTCCTACAATTGCTACACCGATTCCTCATCAGAGTGGTATAACCATTTTACTTGATTCTGGTGCAAATGTAGATTCTAAGCCCAAGCATCTGATGCAAAGTGGTATTATGGGATCCATTTATGCGAAATACGTAATGCAGATCGATGAACCTAAAGTAGGGCTTTTAAATATCGGCGAAGAAGAGACAAAAGGAAATGAGCAGGCTCTTGCGACGTATCCTCTGTTAAAACAATTAAAAACAATTCGATTTATTGGCAATGTAGAAGGCCGTGACATTATGAAAGGAACGGCTGATGTTATTGTTTGTGATGGCTTTGTCGGCAATGTAGTTTTGAAAGCTGGCGAAGGCCTAGCGAAAGCAATTTTGGAAATGATCAAAGATGCAATCAAACAAAGCGGACTTTTTGTGAAAATAGCATCTTTAATGATTTTACCAGCTTTAAAAACTTTAAAGAAAAAACTTGACTATAGCGAATATGGCGGTGCGCCATTACTTGGTGTAAATGGCGGATTCATTATTTGCCATGGCAGTTCAAAGGCTAAGGCAATCAAAAATGCAATTCGTGTTGCCTATGAATTTCAAGAACGAAAAGTTGTCGAACATATCCGTGAAAGCCTCGCGAAGGAGGGTGATCTCAGTGATGATGAATAATAAAGCAGTTGGGATTATTGGAATTGGCTCCTATTTACCGGAAAAAGAGATGACAAATTACGATTTAGAAAAGTTAGTTGATACAAATGACGAGTGGATTGTTGAACGGACGGGGATCAAAGCGCGTAGAATTGCTGCAGCAGAAGAGAGTACTTCTGATCTGGCCACGATGGCTGCTCGCCGTGCTTTGGCGGACGCTGGTGTTACTGCCGATGAAATAGATCTTATTATTGTGGCAACAGCTACGCCAGACATGCTTTTTCCTTCAACAGCTTGTTTAGTGCAAGATAAACTTCAGGCTTCTCATGCAGCGGCTTTCGATTTAGCAGCAGGTTGCAGTGGGTTTGCCTATGGTCTTGTTACAGGAACTCAGTTTATAAAAAGCGGTTGTTATAAAAAGGTTTTAGTGATTGGGGCAGAAACGTTATCACGAATTCTTGATTGGACAGATCGCAATACTTGTGTTTTGTTCGGTGATGGCGCTGGTGCAGCCGTTCTCGGCGAAGTGGAAGCTGGGTTTGGGCTGTTAGGCAGTTATCTTGGCGCTGACGGTAGCGGCGGTGAACTTTTAAAATTGCCAGCGGGCGGATCTCGTTTGCCAGCTAGTGCTCTTACTGTGACCAATCGGGAACATTATGTTTTTATGAGCGGTAATGAAGTTTTTAAATTTGCCATTAAGATTATGGGAGAGGCCGCATTGAAAGCTTTGGAATCTGCTGGTCTTACTCGTAGTGATGTGGATGTACTTGTACCACATCAGGCTAATATACGTATCATTCAATCGGCGGCAAAACGTTTAAAAATGCCCATGGAAAAAGTTGTTGTAAATCTTGATAAATATGGCAATACTTCCGCTGGGTCGATTCCGATTGCCTTAGATGAGGCATATCATGCTGGAACGATTAAAAAAGGCGACAATGTTGTACTTGTTGGTTTTGGAGCTGGACTTACTTGGGCTTCAGCTGTTATAAAATGGAGCAAGGAGGATAAAACTATTGTTTAAAAACGACTTGTGTGATCTGCTGCAGATCGAATATCCCATAATACAAGGTGGAATGGCTTGGGTAGCTACAGCAGAACTCGCAGCCGCTGTATCGAATGCAGGCGCTTTGGGACTTATTGGTTCAGGTCAAATGCCTGCGGATATTTTGAGGGCAGAGATCCGAAAAGCAAAAGAAATGACAGATAGACCTTTTGGTGTGAATATTATGCTTCGCTCACCGTTTGTAAAAGAGGTGATGCAAGTTGTCATAGATGAAAGAGTTTCTGTAATTACAACAGGAGCGGGAAATCCTGGCGAATATATTCCTGCACTACAGGAGATTAATACAAAAGTTATTCCGGTGGTAGCGTCTGTTGCTCTGGCAAGACGGCTAGAGAAAGTGGGCGTTACGGCAATTATTGCAGAAGGAATGGAAAGCGGCGGCCATGTAGGGACTATTTCTACTATGACACTAGTACCACAAGTGGTTGATGCTGTTAAAATTCCGGTAATTGCTGCCGGTGGTATTGGCGATAGCCGAGCGATGATTGCTGCTTTAGCATTGGGCGCCCAAGGTGTTCAGATTGGTACGCGTTTCGTTGCTTCTACGGAGTGTACAGCTCATCTAAAATATAAAGAGGCTATTTTAAAAGCGAAAGATCGTTCTACCGTGGTGTCTGGTCTTACGACAGGTCATCCTGTTCGAGTGATTGCCAATAAACTTACTAGAGAGCTTGAAGAAATGGAACGCAGTGGCGCATCAATTGAAGAATTAGATCAAAAAGGCGTTGGTAAGCTTCGGGCTGCCGCAAAAGACGGCGATACGGACTATGGTTCTGTTATGGTCGGCCAGGTTGCTGGTTTAATTCAAGATATTAAGCCTGTGAAAGAAATTATTCAAGATCTTGTTAATGGTGTTCCAAAAGTGATTTCTCAGTTAAATACTTTTAGATAATTCTAATTGGGCTTAGAAGGAGGTCGCTATGAGTAAAGTTGCATTTGTATTTCCAGGTCAGGGTTCTCAGTCAGTGGGAATGGGAAAGGAATTCTATGATCAATTTGCTGTAGCAAAAAAAATCTTTCAGGAAGCTGATGAAGCGCTTGGGTTTTCTATTACAGATATGTGCTTTCAGGGACCGGAAGAAGAGCTGAAGAAAACTTATAATACGCAGCCGGCGATACTAACGATGAGTATTGCTTGCTATGAGGTATTAAAAGAAAAAGGCTTAACTCCAGCTATTACGGCAGGCCACAGTTTGGGTGAATATTGCGCCCTTGTTGTTGCAGGTGCCCTTTCTTTTGCTGACGCAGTAAGACTTGTAAGAAAACGCGGTCAATTTATGCAGGAGGCTGTTCCCTTAGGGGAAGGCGGTATGGCTGCTATTTTAGGTCTTGACCGTCAGCTTGTTATTGAAACTTGCCAAAGTATAGAACAGTCCGGTGAAACGGTGCAGGCTGTTAATTTTAACTGTCCAGGACAGATCGTTATTGCTGGTTCCAGTCAAGGCGTGGAAAAGGCAGCAGAGGCCTTAAAAGCAGCTGGCGCGAAACGTGCTGTGATGCTGCCAGTAAGCGCTCCTTTTCATAGTACACTTATGGAGCCTGCTGCAGCGCGATTAGCTGCTGAGCTTGATAAAGTCAATATTTGCGATCCCATTATTCCGGTTGTGGCAAATGTCAATGGCAAGACGCTCCATTCTTCTACTGAAATTAAAGAATCGCTGGTGAAGCAGGCTGCTCATCCGGTGTTATGGGAAGATTGTGTGGCGACGATTCAATCATTTGGAACTACCGATATGGTAGAAGTCGGGCCAGGAAAGGTTCTGACAGGGTTTACGAAAAAGATTGCCAAAGAACTTCATACTTTAAATGTAGAAGATATGGCATCCTTAGAAAAAACCCTTGATTATTTCAAGGAGGTCCGCTAAAATGCATTTAGATGGTAAAGTAGCCCTAGTGACAGGCGCTTCTCGAGGGATTGGCCGTGCAGTGGCGATTCAGTTAGCTCAATCTGGAGCGAAGGTAGTTATTAATTATGCTGGAAATCGTCAAGCCGCGGAAGAAGTTCTTGCTGCGATTGAAGCGATGAAAGGCGAGGCAATTCTTGTGCAAGGTGATGTTTCCAAGGCTGATGCTGTAGAGTCCATGGTAAAACAGGCTGTAGAGCGCTTTGGTCGAATTGATATTCTTGTCAATAATGCCGGAATTACTCGCGATGGTTTGTTGATGCGTCTCAAAGAAGAAGATTGGGATGCTGTGTTAAATACAAATCTAAAAGGTGTTTTTTATTGCACGAAAGCTGTATCGAAACTCATGATGAAGCAGCGTTCTGGCAAAATTATTAATATGACTTCTGTTGTCGGCGTTATGGGTAATGCCGGACAATCTAACTATGCTGCAGCGAAAGCTGGTGTAATTGGATTTACAAAATCAATGGCTAAGGAATTAGCAGCTAGAAATATTCAAGTCAATGCTGTTGCACCGGGATTTATTGCAACAGATATGACTGACGTGCTACCTGAGGCGGTAAAGGCTGATTTGGAAAATAAAATACCGTTGCAAAAGCTCGGCCAGCCAGAAGATATAGCCAATGCGGTTTTATTCCTTGCTTCTGATTTTGCAAGTTATATTACTGGTCAGGTTCTCCATGTTGATGGTGGAATGGTCATGTGAGTTTTTACTGAGTCTTTTGGAAGGAGGTGACGTACATGACAACTTTTGACAAAGTAAAAGAGATCGTAGTTGAACAACTTGGTGTTGATGAAGCCGATGTAACAATCGATTCGACTTTCATTGATGATCTTGGTGCTGACTCGCTTGATATTGTTGAATTGATTATGGCATTCGAAGAGGAATTCAATATTGAGATTCCTGACGAAATCGCTGAAAAAATCAAAACTGTTAAAGACACTGTGGAATACATAGACAAAGAAAAATAAGATCAAGTGATTGTCCGTTTGTTGGGAGTCCCGTGGAAACGATTTTCGCGGGACTTTCTTAAAGATATTGTTCCATTTGAAACGGAGGAGTTGTAATTTGAGACTTCCAGAACTTAAAATCGGTCAGCTTGTAGCGAAAGTTCCTGTCATTCAAGGTGGAATGGCAATACGGCTTTCGACAGCTCGGTTGGCAGCAGCTGTTGCTGAACAGGGCGGTATTGGATTGATTGCAGCTTCTGGTATGACCTTTGATGAGCTTCGGCACGAAATTCGGTTGGCCCGTTCATTAACTAAAGGGATTATCGGTATTAATATTATGGTTGCTGCCAGACAGTTTGCTGGCATTGTTGAGACGGCAATTGACGAGGGCATCGATTTGATTGTCGCTGGAGCTGGTTTTTCCCGCGATATTTTCGGTATGGGAAAAGAATCGGGGACTCCTATTGTTCCAATTGTTTCATCTGTTAAACTTGCGAAAATTTCCGAAATGCTTGGCGCAGCTGCTGTTGTTGTTGAAGGCAAGGAAGCGGGCGGCCATTTAGGAACTGATATTTCAGTCCGCACATTGATTCCCGATATTGTAAAAGCAGTAAAAATTCCTGTCATGGCTGCAGGCGGCGTTATGTCAGGACAGGATATCTGTGAATTAGTTAAAGCCGGTGCATCAGGTGTGCAGCTTGGCACTCGGTTTGCCGCCAGCGAAGAGTCTAATGCCGCACCTGCTTTAAAGGAGTTTTACTTGAAAGCAAAGGCAGAAGACGTAGTGCTGATAAAAAGTCCCGTCGGTTATCCGGGACAAGCCATTCGCAACCCCTTTGTTGAGAAAATCCTCGAAGGTACGCAGCCTGGGCCGACCCAGTGCATTGCCTGCTTAAAACACTGTTCCCAAAGCTTTTGCATTATTCAAGCTCTGATCCGGGCGCAGCAAGGCGATGTAGAAACCGGTCTTGTCTTTACTGGTCAGTACATTCATAAAATAGATGAAATTTTGTCTGTAAAAGAGATTTTTGCGCGTTTAATTGCTGAAGCTGAACAGGTTGACTAAATATACGTGAGGTGAGTATTTTGAAAAGAAGAGTTGTAGTAACAGGTCTTGGCGCCATTACTCCAATTGGCATTGGCAAAGACGCCTACTGGGAGTCTTTGATGGCGGGAAAGTCAGGTATTACGAAAATTACTCGCTTTGATGCATCAGAGTATGCAACACAAATCGCCGGTGAAGTAAAGGGTTTTGATCCGACGAATTATATTGAGAAAAAAGAAGCTAAGCGGATGGATCGTTGCACTCAATTTGCAATTGCCGCAGCCAAAATGGCATTAGAAGATGCTGCCATTGATTTAGAAACCGAAGATCGCAGCCGTATCGGCACACTTGTTGGTACAGGTATCGGCGGTATTGAGACATTACATGATCAATATAAAACGCTGTTTGATAAAGGTCCAAATCGGATTAGTCCTTTTTTTGTACCGATGATGATTGCTAATATGCCATCTGGTCAGATTTCCATTAACTTTGGGTTGCAAGGACCTTGCTTGTGTGTAGTAACAGCTTGTGCTACGGGGACAAATTCGATTGGCGATGCTTTCCGCATGATTGAACGCGGCGATGCCGATGTGATGATTGCTGGTGGTACGGAAGCAGCTATTTCCCAGGCGGCAATGGCCGGCTTTTGTTCCATGAAGGCCATGTCTACCCAAAATGACGAACCAGAAAAAGCATCGAAACCTTTTAATATGGGCCGTGACGGTTTTGTTATGGGTGAAGGCGCTGGGATTGTGATTTTGGAATCTTTAGAACATGCTAAAGCAAGAAATGCTCGAATTTATGCTGAAATGGCTGGTTATGGCACGAATGCTGACGCTTATCATATTACGGCCGTAGCTCCTGGTGGTACACAAGCGGCAAAATGTATGGAAATGGCGATTAAAGATGCTGGTCTTGAGGCAACAGATGTAGACTATATTAATGCTCATGGTACATCTACGCCGCTGAACGATCAGAACGAAACTTTAGCCATTAAAGTTCTTTTTGGCGATTATGCTAAAAAAGTTGCTGTAAGTTCCACTAAATCAATGACAGGCCATCTTTTGGGAGCTGCCGGAGGCATTGAATTTATTGCCTGCGTTTTGGCAATTCAAAATGGTATGATTCCGCCTACTATTAATTATACTCAGCCTGACCCTGAACTTGATCTGGACTATGTTCCCAATGAAGCTCGTAAGCAAGACGTCAATGTAGCAATTTCCAACTCCTTTGGTTTTGGCGGTCATAATGCGACGGTTCTTGCTAAAAAGTATCACGACTGAGTTTATCGATGAAACGACTTTTAGATGAAACTAGGCGGGTAGAGCTGAATCGACTTCTACAGTTTCTTGGTGTCAAAATGAAGAATCTCCAGCTGTTACATCAGGCTCTAACTCATACTTCTTACGCGAATGAAGTTAGGCACAGCGGCTCACTTCATAATGAGCGTCTGGAGTTTCTCGGTGATGCAGTCTTAGATCTTGTAGTGAGTGAAAATTTATTTAGACGTTTTTCTCATTTAACAGAAGGTGAATTGACGAAATCACGAGCCAATATTGTTTGTGAACATACTTTGGCTCAGAAAGCGGCAGAAGCAAATTTAGGTAGCTATCTTTTGCTTGGCAAAGGAGAAGCTTTATCTGGCGGCAGAGAGCGAATTTCTATTTTAGCTGATACTTTTGAGGCAGTGATTGGTGCAGTCTATTTAGAACTTGGTTTTCCGGCGGCAGCAGAAATGATTTTGCGTCTGTTGGAAAAAGAATTGTCACTTATAGAAATTGGTGATTATGTAAAAGACTTTAAAACTTGGTTGCAGGAAGTTGCACAGCGTTCACCTGACAATAAAGTCGTTTATGAAGTGGTAGAACAAAGCGGTCCCGATCATGATAAAGTTTTTACAATTCGCGTTTGTTTAAATGATAGAGAAATGGGTATTGGTGTAGGGAAAAGTAAGAAAGAAGCGGAACAGCGTGCTGCTAAAGCAGCGCTACGTGAACTTCATGTGATTACTGATGAAACTGCATAACTTATAAAGGCGGCCGTAAGGTCGCTTTTTGTTATTAAAGTGAGGTCAATAATTTGAAACAGAATTATATTATTCCCTTGTTTATTCCCCATTATGGGTGCCCTCATGTTTGTATTTTTTGTAATCAGAAGAAGATAACCGGTCAAGTTTCTCCAATTACACCGCAAGATGTTAGGACACGCTTGGCAGCAGAACTAGCTCTTATTTCACCAAAACGCTTGATTGAAGTTGCTTTTTACGGCGGCAGTTTTACGGCATTGCCGCTTTCACAGCAAAACGAGCTTTTAGCGCCAGCTACTGAATTATTGCAGTTAGGAAAAATTCATTCAATACGCCTTTCGACACGGCCGGATTGTATTAGCAGACCAATTTTGGAAAACTTACGTAATATGGGGGTTTCCATCATTGAACTTGGTGTGCAATCCTTAGATGATGAAGTTCTGCTTGCGTCGGAACGCGGTCACAAAGCTTATCATGTTTTTGCAGCGGTAGAAATGTTAAAAGAATATGGCTTTTCTTTTGGGATTCAGCTTATGCCGGGGTTACCAAAGGAAGATTCAGTTAGTTTGCTTCGCAGCGCCGTTCTTACAGCATCGCTTAGACCGGATATGGTTAGGCTTTATCCAGTCATTGTTTTGGCAGATACGCCTTTGGCGAAAGCCTATCAGCACGGCCTGTACAAACCGCTTTCCTTAGAGAAAGCGATCGCCAAAACAGCCATGGTGAAGCGGCTGCTCTTAGAGCATCATATTCCTGTGATTCGCATGGGGCTCCAGGCGACAGAAGAACTTGATAATAGCAGCGTTCGCTTAGCTGGTCCCTATCATCCCGCTTTTGGTGAGATGGTTATTTCTTATCTTTATCGTCAAGAAGTAAGCCGAATCTTAGAAGCATTGAACTTTAGCGATAAAGCAAATAACCAACAGTTAGAGCTGCATTGCTGTCGGCGTGACGAATCGAAACTACGTGGCCAAAAAAATAACAACTTGCGCTATTGGCAAGAAGTTTTTTCTTGTCAGATTTTCATAAAAGCGAATTTGTCTGATGATGCAGGGATATATATTACCTATAACGGAATTCCTTTTGGAATTGAAAAAATTATATAGAAAAAAATTATAAAATGAATTTCTATTGAAAAAAATACAAAAGAAGGAATTTTAAGGAAAAAGGCGGAATACTTTTACAGTATAGGAAACTTTGCAATGTCCTGAATTCGAAGGAGGTAAAGTCATGGAAGTACTGAAAGTATCGGCGCAATCTATACCCAAATCGGTTGCAGGCGCTCTCGCAGCAGTTTTACGTGAAAAAGGAACTGCAGAAGTACAGGCAGTGGGGGCTGGTGCTGTTAATCAAGCCGTAAAGGCTATCGCTATTTCTCGTGGTTTTGTGGCTCCCAATGGAATTGATTTAGTAGCGATTCCGGCCTTTGCGGAAATTTCAATTGACGGAGAAGAGCGAACGGCAATTCGATTTATTATTGAACCTCGCTAGAAAAGCAAAAGCCTGTTTGCTTGATGCAAGCAGGTTTTTCTTATTGCTATGAGGAATAAATAATAGTTAAAGTTTTTTTGAAAGGTTGCGGTGATTGTTTTGTTGCTTCGAAAAATTGAGGCTTACGGATTTAAGTCGTTTGCCGAAAAAACAGAAATTGCTTTAGGTCCCGGGGTAACTGCAATCGTTGGACCAAATGGCAGTGGAAAAAGCAATATATCTGATGCGATTCGCTGGGCTCTAGGCGAACAAAGTTTGAAAAGCCTTCGCGGCGCGAAAAGCGAGGATGTAATTTTTGCTGGCAGCCAAGGCCGCAGGGCTTTAGGGATTGCTGAAGTCTCGTTGTTTTTTGACAATAGCGATGGTCTTCTGCCCCTTGATTTTAATGAAGTTGTTATAACAAGGCGTGTTTTTCGTTCGGGCGACAGTGAATATTATATTAATAAAAGCTCTTGTCGCTTGAAGGATATTCATGAGCTTTTTGCTGATACAGGTATTGGCCGTGATTCGATGATGGTGATTGGCCAAAATAAGATTGATGAAATTTTAAATGCCAAGCCAGAAGAACGACGGTTGCTTTTTGAGGAAGCAGCTGGCATTACTAAATACAAGCAGCGCAAGCGTGAAGCTCTGCGTAAGATCGAGGAAACTGAAAACAATTTGACGCGTCTTTCCGATATTACTACCGAGATTGAGGGGCAACTGGGACCGTTAGCTGCCAGTGCGGAAAAAACGAAAGCCTACAATGCGCTCTACGAACAGTGGCTTTCTTATCAGGTCAGTCAATTTTTAAAGCGGTTTTATTCTGCTAGCTCGATTGTTGCCGATGCGCAAAAGGATCAAAAGGAATTGACCGAGTCGGAAACTGTTCTGTCGAGCCAAATGTTGTTGGCGGAAACTGAAAGAGATAAAAAGACAGAAGAGCTGGCGGTCAAGGAGGAAACCTACCGTGCAGCGCTAAAAGGTTTGCAACAGATCGAACTGGATTTAAATACGCTGAAGGCTACCGAAGAACTCTTAACCGAACGGCAGCAGCAGAGTGAACGCGAGTGGGAAAGGTTAGTAACAGAACAAACGACTCTTGCTCTACGCAATCAGGAAAATGAGGCAAAGCTGCAAGAGTTTAACACTGCTTTACAAAGTAAAGCAGCGGAACAGCAGGCTTTAAGTCAACAGCTATTGACACTAGAGAGCGATCATGAAGCGATCAAAGAAAAAACAGTTTTTCTAGAGCAAGAAGTTGATAAGAAAAAAGAAGAGCTTTTTGATTTTATGCAAGAGCTTGTGCAACAAAAAAATCATTGCCGAGATTTAGATAAGGAATTACTCTTGCTGGTACAGCAGCAAGCCGAAAAGACAAAACAATTAACGGAAGAAAAAGTCTTATTGGCAAAAACCCAAGAAACGGTTGAGGCTGAGGTTAGTCAGTTACAAGTTTTAGAAACAGAGCGAGAGCAGCTAACAAACCAACAGAAAACGGTTTTACTGGAAAGTCAGGCTATTGAGACGGAAATTTCTTCGCAAGAAGACATGGTAACTAAGCTGCAACGACGCATGCATGACGGAGCAGCGCGACAAAAGGTATTGCTTCACTTGCAGGAGGATTTTGACGGGTTTGGCCGGGGCATCAAAAGCGTTTTAAAAGCAAAGCAACCTTGGCGCAGTGCAATTCATGGCGCTATTGCCCAAGTCATTCATGTGCCGCCGGAATATGTGAAAGCCGTTGAAGTTGCTTTAGGCGTAGCAGCACAGCACCTGATTACCGCAACGGCTGATACGGCAAAATCAGCTATTTCCTACTTAAAGGAGAATAACTTAGGGCGTGTTACTTTTTTACCGCTTGATACAGTGCAAAAGCCGTCGCGACGGGATTACGAGCTGAAAGCGGTTCAAGAGCCCGGCGTTCTGGGGTTTGCCAGTGATGTCATTACTTTTGATCCTTGCTATGAAGCAGCTGTAGTTCAAGTGTTAGGACGGACACTCTTGGTAACAACGATTGACCAGGCCTTAGCTGTGGCGAAGAAATATAAGTACATGCTGCGGCTTGTTACGTTAGAGGGAGAAATCTTAAATCCCGGCGGCTCCTTAACCGGCGGCAGTCTTGGTCGGAAGGAAAATAGCTTTATTGGTCGTCAAAGTGAGATTGAAGAACTCACGAAGCGGCTTGAGCAAGAAAAAATAAATCTAGCAAGCCAGCAGGAGAAGTTAGCAGTTCTTAGAGTCAAACGGCAGCAAAAACAGACTGAACTAAATCAGTGCCAGGTGAAATTTCAAGAAATCGAAATTAAGCAGGCAGAACTTAAAGTACATGCGGAACAGAGCCGACAAAACCAACGGCGCTTTTCGCTTTCTGTCCAGACTTTAACAGAAGAAATCCGCCAGGACAGAGAGCGAGAAAAGACGATTGAGCAAGATTTGGCTTTGGTGCAAGTTCAAGTTGCGGCAATGGATCAAACGCAGGAAGTAAAAAAAGCGATGATTCAACAATTGCAGCTATCGAATAAGGAATACCAGGAAAAGGTAACGCAGCAGCAAGAAGCGGTTACTACCTTAAAGGTAGAATTATCAGCACTCGAACAGAATCTACAGTCTCTTGCCAGTAATTGCGCTTTTTATGAAACACTGCTAGCGGAATCGCAAGAACAAGATAAAAAAATAGCAGCAGAACAGCAAGAGATTATCGAAAAGCGCCAAGAATTTTCTGCCGAGATGACTGAATGCAAACTTCGCAGTGAAGCTTTGCGGCTAGAAAAAGCAGAAACAGAAAAAACTATAAAAAATCTTTACGAAGAAAAAACAAGTGATGTCGCGTTGCTTCAGGCCAAGGAAAAGGATATGAAGGAATTACGTCGACGTCTGCAGGATTTGCAAAATCGTTTGCATGAACGAGAGCTTTTAATTGCTAAGTATCAAGCTGAAGCGATTGCTTGTGAAGAGCAGCTCTTGTCACAGTTCCATTTGTCTTTGTCTGAAGCGAAAGACTATTATTTAGATATTCCAAGTGAAGAGCTACAAAGTAAGATCAAAGTTTTTGATCAGAAAATTGCTGAACTGGGCCCGATTCATGCTGGGGCGATTGAAGAGTATGAAAAGCTGAAAGAACGTTATGAGTTTTTACAGTCTCAGTATCATGATCTCATTTCTGCTAAAAACTATTTAGTGTCTATTGTACAGGAAATGGACCAAACGATGGCGGTTCAATTTAAAGCGGCTTTTGAGGAAATTAACGGCTGTTTTCATGATATTTTTGTGCGACTCTTTGGTGGTGGACAAGCAAAACTTGTGTTGCAGTCGCCTGATAATTTACTGGAAACTGGTATCGAAATTGTCGTGCAGCCACCAGGGAAAAAGCAACAGTATTTGTCGCTCTTTTCCGGTGGGGAACGGTCCTTGACCGTTATTGCCTTACTATTTAGCTTTTTAAGTCATCGTCCGGCGCCTTTTTGTATGGTCGATGAAATTGATGCCGCTCTTGATGAAGCCAATGTAAATCGTTTTAGTGAATTTTTACGAGACTATGCGCAAAAGACACAATTTATTGTTGTTACGCACCGCAAGGGAACGATGGAAATTGCCGATGTGATGCATGGTATCACCATGGAGGAATCGGGAGTATCAAAATTGATTTCTGTTAAATTTTCGGAAAAGGCCGGTTAAGGGGGATTTATATTATGGGTTTTTTTGATAAACTAAAAGCGGGACTTGATAAAACAAGAAAAAACCTTACGAATAAAATTGAACAGTTAATCGTAGGGTATGCCGAAATTGATGAGGAGTTTTTAGAGGAATTGGAAGCTGTTCTGATTTCTGCCGATGTAGGTGTAAAAACCGCTGAATTATTACTGCAAAAAGTAAGAGCCGGGATTAAGGCGAAGGAAGTAAATAGTCCGGATGATTTACGGCCTTTTTTGCGCCGGGAAATCAGTGCTATGTTAGCGGAAGGTTTGGAACCTTTTGCTTTTGCCCCAACACCGCCTACGGTAATTCTCGTAGTTGGCGTAAACGGTGTCGGCAAGACAACTACGATTGGCAAATTAGCTAATTATTATCATGAACAAGGGAAAAAGGTAATTTTAGCAGCGGCGGATACTTTCCGTGCTGCAGCTGTTGACCAACTCGAAGTATGGAGCGGGCGAAGTTCTGTCGATATTGTTAAGCATGAAGAAGGCTCTGATCCAGCTGCTGTCGCTTTCGATGCGGTACAGGCGGCGAAAGCGAGAAGAACCGATGTTGTGATTATTGATACAGCCGGACGACTCCATACAAAATCGAATCTTATGGAAGAACTCAAAAAAATTGAGCGGGTTGTGCGACGGGAGTTGCCGGAAGCGCCTCACGAAACATTGCTTGTCCTTGATGCAACTACTGGACAAAATGCCATTAGCCAGGCAAAAATTTTCAGCGAAGCGGCAAAAGTGACTGGCGTTGTTTTAACGAAACTAGACGGTACGGCTAAAGGCGGCGTTGTTGTAGCTGTTAAGACGGAACTTGGCATCCCTGTAAAATGGATTGGTGTTGGTGAAGGATTAGAAGATTTGCGACCCTTTGAACCAGAAGATTTTGCCTTGGCGTTATTTCCTGATAAATAAAAAATCCTGACAAGTAAAAAACTTGACAGGAGCTTTTAGTATGATATAATGTTTGAGGTAAAGCTTTTACCTTGTCAGTATGGCAGAAGGTGATTGTATTGTTAGAAAAAGTATTAAAAATTAGCCTTCTTTATGATTTTTATGGGGCGCTGCTGACGGAAAAGCAACAAACCTGTGTAGAGCTTCATTATTTTCAGGATCTCTCTCTCTCGGAGATTGCCGAGCAGTTAACTGTTTCCCGGCAAGCCGTCTATGACCTTTTAAAGCGGGCTGAGCAGATTCTAGCGGAACATGAAGCAAAACTTCAATTGGCGGCGCGTCATGATCAGGAGCGGCAGGTTCTCCGTGAAATATATCAATTGCTTGATCAATCCTGTTTTCAAGCGGATGAAACGATTCAGGCGGCGAAAGCAAAATTGCGGCAACTGGTAGATTAGACTAGAGGAGACTTTTTTATGTTATTTGAAGGACTGGCGGAAAAACTCCAGGCGACATTTAAAAAATTACGCGGTCACGGCAAGCTGACGGAAGAGGATTTAACGGAAGCGATGCGTGAAGTGCGTATGGCCCTATTAGAGGCTGACGTAAATTTTAAAGTGGTAAAAGACTTTATTGCAAAAGTAAAAGAGCGGGCCATTGGTCAGGAAGTATTGGAAAGTCTGACACCAGCCCAATTTGTTATAAAAATTGTTAATGATGAATTAACTGAGCTTATGGGGGGAACCCAAAGCCGGATTATGATCTCTTCTCGACCGCCGACCATTATTATGTTAGTAGGTCTGCAAGGCGCCGGTAAAACGACAACGGCGGGGAAACTGGCCTTAACATTGAAAAAACAAGGCAAACGACCCCTGTTAGTAGCAGGCGACATTTATCGACCAGCAGCGATTAAGCAGCTTCAGGTGGTTGGAGAATCAATAGAGGTTCCTGTTTTTTCTTTAGGCGATCAAGTAAGTCCAGTGACGATTGCCGAGCAGGCGATTGATCATGCGAATGCTTACATGAACGATATTGTTATTATCGATACGGCGGGACGACTTCATATTAATGAAGAACTCATGGGTGAGCTGAAAAACATTAAGCAAGAAGTGAAGCCTCATGAAATTCTGCTTGTTGTTGATGCAATGACTGGACAGGATGCTGTCAATGTGGCGGAATCTTTTGATAAAGATCTTGGTCTTGATGGCGTTATTCTCACAAAACTTGACGGGGATGCCCGCGGCGGTGCCGCACTTTCTATCAAGGCTGTAACGGGAAAACCCATTAAGTTTACTGGTATGGGAGAAAAGCTAGAAGCTTTAGAGCCTTTTTATCCGGACCGCATGGCATCAAGAATTCTTGGCATGGGCGATGTGCTCAGTTTAATTGAAAAAGCTCAAGAAACGATTGATATTAATAAAGCCAAGGAAATGGAAAAAAAGCTGCGCACGGAAGAGTTTACTTTTGATGACTTTTTAGAGCAGATGCAGCAGGTGAAAAAACTTGGTTCGATCGAGCAAATTCTTGGCATGATTCCTGGTATGGGGGCTTTAAAAAATAAACTCAAAGACGTAGAGTTTGATGATGGTGAATTCAAACGTATTGAGGCAATTATTTATTCCATGACGAAGAAGGAGCGAAAAGATCCTTCGATTATCAATGGAAGCCGCCGTAAACGAATTGCGATAGGTAGCGGTACAAAGGTGCAAGATGTAAATCGTCTTTTAAAGCAATTTGCCGAAACCAAGAAGATGATGAAGGGTCTTACCAAAATGAAAAAAAGCGGTAAAAAACCGCGATTTAATTTGCCTTTTCTGCAGTAAACAGCAGTAGGAATAGATTGAGATATTTTATGAAGGAGGTGATTTTGTCATGGCAGTAAAAATTCGTTTGAAAAGATTAGGTGCGAAAAAAAGCCCTTACTACCGCGTTGTTGTTGCTGATTCGCGTTCTCCACGCGATGGCCGTCAGATTGCAACTCTTGGTCAGTATGATTCTACCAAACAGCCTGCAATCATCAATATTGATGAAGAAAAAGCCATTGAATGGTTAAATAAAGGGGCTCAGCCGACTGATACAGTAAAATCTCTGTTCAGCCAGGTGGGAATCATGAAAAAGTGGGATGAACTGAAGCGTTCTAAGAAAGAAGCGTGAGTTCAATGAATGATTTAGTCGCAGTGATTGCCAAAGCCTTAGTAAAAAATCCCGAGCAAGTCAATGTTACTGAAGTGGTCGATAATGATACAATTACCTATGAACTTCGGGTTGCCCCGGAGGACATGGGTAAAATTATCGGCAAACAGGGACGAATTGCGAAAGCGCTTCGTACTGTTGTCAAAGCGGCCGCCTCGCGGGAAAACAAAAAAGTGATGGTTGAAATCATAGAGTGAGGTGCCGAGTAAGATGGATAAAATAACTTTGAAGTGTCCAGTCACGATTAAAGCAAAAGTTACGGAAGCTTTGAAAAAACAATTAGTTTATGACATGGAAGAAGCCATTAAACGGGCTGACATGGAATTACAGCAAATTGATTTTCAAGGAAAACGAGCTTTAGCTGAGCAGGCGAAAGCTGATGCACAAGGACTGGTCGCCCTTCGTCAGCAAATTGAAATGGAAATGCAAAAACGCATTGAATTTAAAGAGCAGACGCAGGAAAAAATCAAAGAAACGGCTGAACTCGAAATCGGCGCTGAAATCGTTCAAGGCACACTGGAACAAACTGTTACTCTGGGAATTGGAGATGATCTTCATCAGGCAATGTCGACTGAGATTTTGCTGGAAGATGGTAAGATCATTGCATTTCGCAGTTAATGAGACCGGAATTTATATCTGTTGGTAAAATTGTTGCCCCGCACGGTGTGCGGGGTGACCTTCGTATCATGGCCTTGACAGACGATTTAGCGCGCTTTGAAAAACTTCAGCATGTATTTCTTGAACAAACAACGAAATTGACCATTGAATCAGTAAAATATCATAAAGGCTCTGTTCTTTTAAAATTTAAAGAACATGCATCGCGAAATGATGTAGAATCATTACGCGGTAAGCTTTTATATATTACGCAAGACCAGCTTATTCCTTTGCCGGAAGGCCGCTATTATCATTTCGATCTTATTGGTTTATCCGTATATGATGAAGCAGGTCAACTGCTTGGCACCCTAAAAGATATTTTGGAAACAGGCAGTAATGACGTCTATGTCGTTGAAGCAGAGGATGTACAAAGTAAGCCAATTCTGGTGCCTGCCTTAAAGAAGGTAGTAAAAAGTATCGATCTTACCGAACAAAAAATGATTGTGAAATTGCAGGAAGAATGGGATGACTAATGCGTATTGAGATTGTCTCACTGTTTCCGGAAATGTTTGACGGACCCTTTGGTCATAGTATGATAAAACGAGCTGTTACAGCGGGACACTTGCAGATTCGAGTCACTAATCCGCGAACCTTTACGGAAGATAAACATCATATTGTTGATGATACTCCTTTTGGCGGCGGTTCTGGCATGGTTATGAAGCCAGAGCCTATTTTTCGCGCTGTCAAAGCAGTGACCGCAGAAACTGAAATCGTGAAGCGACGAATTATTCTTTTGTGTCCTAGTGGAGAAACTTTTACGCAGGCAAAGGCAAAGGAATTAGCGCAGTATGAGCAGCTAATTTTTATTTGCGGTCACTATGAAGGGATAGATGGTCGCGTCGGTGACTATCTAGTTGATGAAAAAATCTCTATTGGTGATTATGTACTAACAGGCGGAGAATTACCTGCTATGATTATTACTGATGCGGTAGCTCGGATGATTCCTGGTGTTCTCGGCGCAGCGAACGGTGCCAGCGAGGATTCTTTTTATACGGGACTGTTAGAATACCCCCAGTATACAAGGCCGCGCGAATACGAGGGCATGACCGTACCGGATATTCTTCTTTCGGGTGACCATGCAAAAATTGAGCGGTGGCGTCGTAAAGCATCTTTGAAGCTTACGAAGGAAAAGCGGCCTGATCTTTTAAAGAAAGCTGATTTAACCGATTCAGACCGGCGTTTATTGCGCGAAATAGAACAAGAGGATGGCGGCGAAGATCTGTGAATACCTACATTGGTTTAGTTCATTATCCGATCTATAATCGTAACGGTGCTGTGATTACGACAGCCATTGCGAATTTCGATATTCATGATTTGGCGAGAACAGCTAGAACGTATAATATTGCTAAGTATTTTATCATTCATCCGATTGAAAGTCAGGTTAAATTAGCTGAAGATGTTATGGGATACTGGCAAACTGGATTTGGCAAAGAGTATAATCCAGACCGAAATGAAGCATTTCGAATTGTCACAACAGCGCCGGATATTGCTGAAGTGATTGCGCAAATTACGGAGCAAGAAGGTAAAAAACCAATTGTTGTTACGACAGATGCCAGAATATATCCCAATAGTATTTCTTATCCTAAGCTGAGACATACGATAGAAACAGGCGATAGACCCTGTCTTCTGCTTTTCGGCACTGGTTTTGGTATGGAAAAATCACTGATGAATCAGTTTGATTATATATTAGAGCCCATTTACGGCGGTGGCGAATACAATCATTTGCCGGTTCGCTCTGCTGTGGCCATTATTCTTGACCGACTACTAGGCGAGGCTTGGTGGCAAAAGAATTTATAAAAATGTAATTTTGCTTGAAAAAGAGCTGTGAAAATGATATAATCAATTTTGTGTAAAATGGATGGTCCTCTGCTTGACGAAGGCACGAACATCTAATTAAGGAGGAAATAAATATGGATATTATTAGAGCATTAGAGCAAGAACAACTTCGCCAAGACGTTCCGGCGTTTCGTCCGGGAGATACGGTTCGCGTCCATGTAAAAGTTATTGAAGGCACGCGCGAACGTGTTCAGGTTTTTGAAGGTGTTGTTATTAACCGCAAAAGCGGCGGCGTGCGTGAAACCTTTACGGTAAGACGTATTTCTTACGGTGTTGGCGTAGAACGTACTTTCCCGGTTCATTCTCCTCGTATTGATAAAATCGAAGTAATGCGTCGTGGCATTGTACGTCGGGCAAAACTCTACTATCTGCGTAACTTAACTGGTAAAGCAGCCCGCATTAAAGAAAAACGCTAATCAAAAGGGACTGAGTACTCAGTCCCTTTTCGTTACGCAAGCAGAACTAAGGAGGCCTATTCATGAGTAGTCGCTTAGGCGAAGAAATTAAAGATTGGGTCATTTCTATTGTTGTTGCTGTAGTGATTGCCTTTTTTATTCGGCATTTTATTGTGGAGTTGTACCTTGTGGAAGGTCCGTCCATGCAGCCGACTTTAGTATCCAATGAACGACTTGTTGTTAATAAGTTTATTTATCGCTTTAAAGATCCGGAAAAAGGCGATGTACTTGTCTTTAAGTACCCTAAAGACCAGAGTCGCGATTTCATTAAGCGGGTCATTGCTACAGCTGGCGATACGATTGAAGTAAAAGACAATCATGTTTATGTAAATGGCCAGCTTTTGAATGAACCTTATATTTTAAATGAACGGATGAAGGGGTCTTATTCCTTGGCCACAGTTCCGCCAGGGACCGTATTTGTCATGGGTGATAACCGGAATAATTCGGAAGACAGTCGTTTTCGCGATGTAGGTTTTGTTCCATTAGATTTAATTAAGGGAAAAGCCTTGCTAGTATTCTGGCCCTTCGATAAATTTAAATCCTTACCCTGATAGAGGTGATCGGTTGTGCATATACATTGGTTTCCCGGTCATATGACAAAGGCTAAGCGCATGATTGAAGAGCAGCTAAAGCTTGTCGATGTGGTTATCGAATTACTCGATGCTCGCATTCCAGCTAGTAGTGCGAATCCGCTTATTGCTGCTTTGACACAACAGAAGCCTCGTGTGATTGCCTTAAATAAGGCTGATATGGCTGACCCGCGTCTTACGGAGCAATGGATTGCCTATTATAAGGCGCAAGGTCTTGACGTTGTAGCAATTGATTCTATGACAGGAAAAGGCACCAAACAGCTCGTAAAGCAGGTAGAAGCTGCTGTGGCAGAAAAAGTGGAAAGGCTACGAGCCAAAGGAATTAAAAATCGCAGCACTCGTGCCATGATTCTCGGAATCCCTAATGTCGGCAAATCTTCTCTAATTAATCGCTTGCTTGGTTCGGCTACAGTACGTACTGGTGATAAGGCTGGTGTCACTCGTGGTCAGCAGTGGATTAAGATTGGCAAGAATTTAGAACTCCTTGATACTCCCGGCGTTTTATGGCCCAAGCAGGATGATCAGGAGGTTGCTTTTAAGCTTGCTGCTACAGGTGCAATGAATGACGAGGTTTTTGATATGGAAGATGTCGTCAAAGAGCTTTTGCAAACTATGATTTTTGACTATCCGCAAAACTTAATCGCCCGTTATGGTTTGGAAGATCCTTTGCCAAATGAAGCAGAAGCGCTTTTAGAGCAAATTGGTCGGCGGCGCGGCTGTTTGAAAAGCGGCGGTGTTATTGATACTGAAAAGGTAATTCGGCTTATCCTAACAGAATTTCGTACGGGTAAGTTAGGGCGACTTTCATTAGATCGCGTACTAGCTTGATAACAAAGTTTTAATTTTATAACATTCAAATCCTGATTTATCAGGATTTTTTTATTTTCTAGAAAATTCATCTAATTTTCTTGCCTTCATGCTCTTCGCCCTTTATACTTTTAATAGAGTCGTCATTTTTTGTAGAAATAGGGAATTGAAGGGAGATCAAAGTAATGATAGCCATTTCTTCTGCCGCAGCAGCATCTATTACAACCTTTCGGATGGATTATACTATTGCCAAGCAATCTTTTGATGACCTTTTTGCTGAATTTCGTACTTCTCAAGGGCTTGAGCCAGGTTCTATAGCACAGCTTATGGCGCTTTTAAGTCTTATAAGAGAAATGATTCAGCGTGAGGAAGTTCTCAGTCTTTTAAATTTGACCAAGGCGACAGAACATTGTATTACTACACATAGTGTGAATGTTGCGATCGTAGCTGGTGCTCTTGCCCATTGGTTGGAACTTTCTTCATCGGAGATTGATGAAGCTATTTTAGGCGGTTTGCTTCATGATGTTGGCAAAGCAATGATTCCTGAGGAAATTTTGAATAAGCAGGAAAAACTCTTAGCTTATGAATTTAGTATTATCCGCTGTCATGCTTTTTACAGTTTTCAATTAGTACAATTTGCGGCTTACATACCGGAAAATGTAAAATATGCCGTATTACAGCATCATGAGCGTCTTGATGGGTCCGGCTATCCTAATAAATTGGCGGAAAAGGATATATCTTTTTTAGCACAAATTCTTGCTGTAGCCGATGTCTATGATGCTATGACCTCGCAACGGGCGCAACGTGGCGCTTGTTCCTTTTTTGAAGTGATTAATGAATTATCATTAGAGATGTTTGGAAAATTAAACCCAACGATTTGTCTGATGTTAATGAAGCACTTAAAAGATTTACTTGTGGGCAGCGATGTTTTGCTTAATACTGGTGAGCAGGCAAAGATTGTTCGATTTGATCAAAATTTAGGTCATAAGCCGCTGGTACAGTTGCCTACAGGCGAATATATTGACCTAGAGAAGGAAGTCGATTTAGAAATTCTTCGGGTTATTAGTTAACAAGTAATCATTTGTTTTTTTATCTTTACATTAGATAGGGTGTTGATTTGCGCAATGAAAGTGGATAAACAGTGTGTATGCGGCTGTGATGAAGTCGGCAGAGGCGCTGGCGCTGGCGAAATTTATGTGGCAGCCGTCATTCTTGATCCAAACCAGCCGATTGAAGGTCTTAATGATTCGAAGAAATTGACGCCGAGGCGTCGGGAAATATTAGCTGAAATTATTAAAGAAAAAGCAATTGCTGTGACGATTGCCACAGCGAGCCTTGATGAGATTGCCGAATTAAATGTTTTACATGCTACGCTTTTGGCCATGAAACGGGCCATAGAATCTTTGCCTGTTCTTCCTGATAAAGTGATGATTGATGGCAATAAAGCGCCTAAATTGTCGGTTCCTTGTGAAACTATTATCAAGGGAGACTCACTGGTTCCTGCTATCAGCGCTGCTTCTATTGTGGCGAAAGTGGCGCGAGATCAAGTGATGACAGACTATGAAAAAGTGTATCCGCTTTATGGTTTTGCTCACCACAAAGGGTATTTTACAAAAGAACATTTAGCAAATTTGCAAAAATACGGACCCTGTCCGATTCATCGCGTTACTTATGGGCCAGTAAAGGAATTATTACAAACAAATCTATTGTTTTAATCGGCAAGTTGATTTCTAATTTGTAGATTCTCAATATTAGTTTAACAAGATTACATTTTCTTATAATGATAAATTGACAGTTATAGTTTTTTGTGCTATCATATGTATAAATTTTCAAGAGTCTTAGCTGATCAGAGAAACTGAAGGCAAAGGAGTGTTTTAGAGGACATTTCTTTGTCTTTTTTATTTATTTATTTATTTATCTTATTTTGTAGCGATGAGAGGAGTAATGAAGATGGCTTTACCAGAAAACTTACAATTTGATACTCTAGCAGTACATGCTGGACAGGAACCTGATCCGACTACAGGGTCTCGAGCTGTTCCCATTTATCAAACGACAGCTTATAATTTCCGCGATAGCGAGCATGGCGCCAATCTGTTTGGTTTAAAGGAAGCCGGTAATATTTATAGCCGTATCATGAATCCAACAACTGATGTTTTTGAAAAACGTGTGGCTGCTTTAGAAGGCGGGATTGGTGCTTTGGCTTTTTCCTCCGGCCATGCCGCCATCAGTTCGGCAATCATTAATATTGCCGGTGCTGGCGATGAGATTGTGACTTCTTCTAGTCTATATGGCGGTACTTACAATATGTTCTCCTATACGTTGCCTCGGCTTGGCATTACCGTTAAGTTCGTGGATTCCAGCGATCCGGAAAATTATCGTAAAGCGATCACATCTAAGACAAAAGCGCTTTATGGTGAAGTTTTAGGAAATCCCAAAATCGACGTATTAGATATTGAAAAAGTAGCGGCTATCGCCCATGAACATAATTTGCCGCTGATTGTGGATAGTACTTTTGCCTCGCCGGCGCTTAGTCGCCCGATTGAGTTCGGTGCTGATATTGTCATTCATTCCGCGACAAAATTTATTGGCGGTCATGGAACATCCATGGGGGGGATTGTTGTAGATGGCGGTAAGTTTGATTGGTCAAAAGGAAATTTTCCTGCTTTAAATGAACCAGATCCCAGTTACCATGGTCTTGTTTATAGCGAGGCGCTAGGCAATCAGGCCTTTATTACACGGTTACGCATTCAGGTTTTAAGAGATCTTGGGGCCTGCTTAAGCCCTTTTAACAGCTTCATGTTTTTACAAGGGCTTGAAACTTTGCCGCTTCGTATGGAACGCCATACTAGCAATGCTCAGAAAATAGCCGAATATTTAGAGCAACATGAACTCGTCAACTGGGTCAACTATCCTGGTTTAAAAAGCAGTCCAGATTATGAAAAATCACAAAAGTATTTTTCGAAAGGACCTGGTTCTATTTTGACCTTTGGCATTCGGGGCGGTTTAGAGGCAGGACGCAAATTTATCGACTCCTTGTCGCTGTTCTCACTTCTTGCCAATGTAGGTGATGCGAAATCACTTGTCATTCATCCGGCCAGCACGACTCATTCTCAGCTTACGAAAGAACAGCTTGTCTTGGCGGGTACGCCTGATGATATGGTTCGTCTTTCACTGGGACTGGAAGATCCGAAGGATCTAATTGATGATTTGGAGCAGGCGCTGCAAAAATCGCAAATAAAATAAAGAGCTGATCAGATAAACTGAAGGCTAAGGTACCCTTACTACTAAGGGATACCTTAGCTTTTTTGTTTTGCGATAGAGCGATTGTAAAAGAGGTAGACTTATGAAAACCGATACACAAGCTGTTCATATTGGCCACGAAATAGATTCGAGTACTGGGGCTATTGCACCGCCGATTTACTTAACAACGACTTTTGAGCGGGATAGCGATGGAACTTATCCACGGGGATATGTTTATAATCGCTTACAAAATCCTAATCGGAAAAGTTTAGAAAAGGTGTTAGCTGCACTAGAGCATGGTGCGCAGGCACTGACTTTTTCTTCGGGGCTTGCTGCTATTATGGCCGTTTTTCAAAGTTTGTCAGCAGGGGATCATGTTATTGCAGCTAATGATCTGTATCATGGAACGGCGAAAATATTGCGGGAAATTTTCAAGCCATGGAATTTAGCCGTGACCTTTGTGGATATGACTGATCTAAAGGCGGTTGCGCAAGCGGTACAATCAAATACAAAAGTTATATTTACCGAAACGCCGTCTAATCCGACGCTAAAAATTACCGATCTGGAAGCTGTTGTTCGCGTGGCTAAGAAGGTAGGCGCTTTTGTTGTTTGTGATAATACTTGGGCAACGCCGCTTTTGCAGCGACCTCTTGATTTTGGAGCTGATATAGTTGTTCATTCTACTACAAAATACTTCGGCGGCCACAGTGATGTTTTGGGCGGAGCTGTGATTGTTAAAGAAGAAAACGATTTTTTTAAGCGGCTACAGCTTGTGCAACAAATCGGCGGTGCCGTACCATCACCATTTGATTGCTGGCTGGTTCTTAGAGGAATTCAAACACTACCTTGTCGTGTAGAAAAGCAGACGGCTAATGCCGTAAAAATTGCCGATTTTCTCGCCAATCATCCTAATGTAGAACGCGTCTATTATCCTGGTCTAACGAGCCATCCTGGTCATGAAATTGCCGTAAGACAAATGAAAGGCGGTTTTGGCGCTATGTTTTCATTTCAGGTTAGAGGTGGGGAAAAAGAAGCGCTTGCCGTAGCGGGAAAAGTAAAAATTATTACTAGAGCTACGAGCTTAGGTGGTGTGGAAAGTCTAATTGAACATCGAGCTTCAATCGAAGGGCCAGAAAGTACAACGCCTAAAAATCTATTGCGATTTTCTGTAGGGCTTGAGGCGGCAGAAGACTTGATTTTGGATTTGGAACAGGCTTTGCAGTTATGAATTTTTTAGAAGATGCATTTTTGTTAAAAGCTGATTTGATAAAAATCCGTCAATATTTACATCGTTTTCCCGAATTAAGTTGGCAGGAAATAAGAACAACAGAATTTATTGCGCAAACCTTAAGAAGTCTCGATTTTGAAGTTATCCAGTGGCCAGATACAACAGGCCTTGTTGGTGTACTTCATGGCGGCAATCCAGGACAATCGGTTGCCTTACGGGCCGATATTGATGCTCTGTCAATCTTAGAAGAAACTGATCTACCCTATAAATCACAGCAACCTGGGGTTATGCATGCCTGTGGTCATGATGCTCACATAACTTGTCTTTTAGGTGCGGCAATGCTTTTAGCTAAGCAGAAGGACGCGATTAAAGGAACAATTAAGTTTATCTTTCAGCCTGCCGAAGAGGTTGGCGGCGGAGCTAATTTATTTGTTGAAAAAGGAGTTCTTAAAAATCCTGACGTCGCGGCAATTTTTGGTCTTCATTGCTATACTGGGCTTCCCATAGGAACTATTGGACTAAAGGCAGGGCCATTAATGGGCGCTAACGATCTTTTCCGGGTTGTTTTAACAGGAAAAGGGGGACATGGCGCGATCCCGCATCAGGCACGAGATCCTATTGTTGCGGCAGCTGCCATGATTCAAGCCGTGCAAACTCTTATTTCCCGGCGGTTAGATCCGCTAGAGACGGCGGTTATTTCTTTTGGCACTATTCAAGGCGGTACCGCTGGAAACGTAATTCCAGAAAGTGTAGAATTGACGGGGACGCTTAGATCGATGAATCCGGCAGTACGCGATAGCCTTGTAGCTAAAATTTCTAAGTTAGTGCAGCAAATTGGCGAGGCCTATGAGGTAGCAGGGCAAGTTGTTTTCTTAGCAAATTATCCGGCAGTTATTAATCCACTGCAACTCACTCAATTTTGCCGGCAATCACTTACCGAGTTTTTGCCGTCTGAAAAAATTGTGCAGCCAACGCCAAGTATGGCCACAGAAGACTTTTCAGTATTTCAGCAAGAGGTTCCAGGTGTTTTTTTATGGCTGGGCGCTAGTAATGGGGAGAAAAAAATGCAGCACTCTTGGCACCATTCTTGTTTTAATATTGATGAAAACTCGCTGCCTTATGGCGCTGCTATTTTAGCTAAATTAGCTCATGACTTTTTACATGTTCCGAAAAAGAATTAGCAGTAAATCGATAATTTTCCAGAAATAATTGGCTGTTCAGCAGCGTTAATATTATAAGAGGAGATTGGATATGAAAAAAAGTTTGCGAATTCGTTTATTAGCCTTTTCTATGGTTACCTTGTTAGTCGGCGCTTTTCTGACTGGATGCGGCAATGAGCCGGCAAAATCATCTGAAACGAATAAAATTAAAGTGGGAGTTTCCGCTGGTCCGCATGCGGAAATTATGGATGTTGTTAAGAAAGTCGCCGCGAAAGACGGACTGACTATTGAAATTGTAGAATTCAGTGACTATATGACGCCTAATATTGCTTTAAATCAAGGAGAGATTGATGCCAATAGCTATCAGCATCAGCCGTGGATCGATAATCAAATTAAAGACCGTCATTATGAATTGACGGCGATAGCGAAAACATTAATTTTTCCGTTAGGAATTTATTCCGCACAGATCAAAGATATTAAGGATGTCCCTCAGGGGGCTAAAGTAGCTATTCCCAATGACCCGACAAATGGCTACCGCGCTTTAGCAATTTTAGAAAAAAGTGGACTGATTAAATTGAAAGACGGTGTTGGTATTAAAGCTACTGTCGCCGACATTGTAAGTAATCCTAAAGAGCTAAAGATAACAGAACTTGATGCCGCGCAAATTCCTCGTTCTTTAAAGGATGTTACGATTGCGGCGATTAATACGAACTATGCCATGGAAGCCGGTCTTATTCCCACTAAAGATGCGATTGCCCTGGAAGACGGAAACTCGCCTTATGCCAATTTGTTAGTGGTTCGTACCCAAGATAAAGATAAACCTGTATTTCAGAAGCTGATTAAAGCCTATCATTCCGACGAAGTGAAGAAATTTGCCGAAGAACATTTTAAAGGATCAGCTATTCCCACTTGGTGATAAGCTAATTAAAGGAAAAAAAGCTGCGACAGCGAAAAAACGGTTCAATGCTTCGGATGTTGCACTGCTACAGGAATAAGGTGAATTATATGGAAAAAAATGAAATTATTCAATTCTTACGTGATTTAGGTGTTTATATTGTTGGGATAGCTCCCGTAGAGCGCTGGGAGCAATATGGGGAAGTTGAGCCAGCTTATCGGCCAACAGCGATTTGGCAAGCGGCAAGAAGTGTTATAGTCTTTGGACTTCCTGTATTTCTGCCAACCTTGGAGACGACACCTTCGATTAATTATGCGGAACTATACACAACAAGTAATAACTTATTAGATCAAACAGCTTATCGACTGGCGAATTATCTGACTGAAGCCGGCTACGGTTCGATTTTTCTGCCTCGTGACGGCTATGGCGAAATTGATGTACTTGTCAAGAAACCAATAGCTGGTTTTAGTCAGGTATTTGCTGCAAAATACGCCGGACTTGGCACAATTGGTTTTAACCATACTTTATTGCATCCGAAATATGGTCCCAGGGTCCGGTATGTGTCAGTGTTTACGACACTCGAGTTAGCGGGAGATGCTATAGTAGAGAGTGATTTGTGCATCCATTGTCATCTGTGTCAAAAGTGCTGTCCTTCACAGGCTTTTACGGCCGAAGCAGGTCAGAAAATTGCTCAGATGAATAAGAAGGCCTGCGCCAAGTATCACAGTGACTTGCGTCAAGAACATCGTTATCCCTGCGGGGTTTGTATTAAAGTTTGTCCTATTGGGGAAGATCGGAAGCTTTATCCAAGCTCTGATGCCGCTTTATATCTTAAAGAACGGGAGGTGCTCACAAAAGATAGGAGTGATCCCCGTTATGCTCACTGGGTGCATTTGCGTGAGCATGGATCAAAGGGAGAGCGCATTTTTTGACTGGAAGCAGTAGACAATAGCGCAGTAAGAATATATAATAAATAAAAATATAATACGATACAGCTGGTTAGGCAAATGACCTAAAGGCCATGTTTCATTTATTGTTTTTTAATAAATGAAACATGGCCTTTTATTTATGAGCTCTAGTAGAGAATAAGGAGAGATGTGTAATGAAAAAGTTACAAATATGGATGCCGGTGGTTTCGGCTCTGCTAGCGCTTAGCCTGGAACTGGGAATTCAAAATTCCAGTAAACATTTACCTACGAAGCATCCCTATTTTACTTATTTTTTAGTTGGTTTTATTGTGCTTTTTTCAAGTATTGCTATAGTAGCTTATTTTAATCCCAAGGTAAAAGCCTGGGCTGAAGAAAATGTCTTATTTATTGCTGTCGCTATTCTCTTTTTCAATGTGTTGAATATCGTGACCAAGAAGTTAGCGCTTTTACCTGTTATCTTTTTTCCATCGCTTGATAAAGTGCTTAGTGTGCTTATTGAAGATTGGGCTTTTTGGGCAACTTGTCTGGCCTCTTCCGGCAAGCTGCTGTTTACTGGCTACATTTATGGCGCTATCGCCGGTTTTGTTACTGGCATTGGCGTAGGATTCAGCAAGTCCGCCGCCTATTGGGTGAACCCGCTTATTCGAATTTTAGGGCCGATTCCTTCTACGGCATGGATTCCTCTCGTGCTTATTAGCTTTCCTACTTCTTTTTCTGCCAGTAGTTTTCTGATTGCGCTTGCCGTGTGGTTTCCCACTGCTGTTATGACAAGCAGCGGAATTTTAAATGTGCAGAATGCTTATTTTGAAGTCTCGAGTACATTAGGGGCAGGGAAGTATTATCAAATTTTTCGAGTCGGAGTTCCTGCTGCTATGCCGCATATGTTTATTGGCCTTTTTAACGGAACTTGCGCCTCTTTCATTACATTGATGACAGCCGAGATGCTCGGCGTTAAAAATGGAATTGGCTGGTATATTAATTGGCAAAAAGACATGATGTCCTATGCCAATGTCTATGCTGGATTACTTATTATTGCCGTTACCTTTTCGATTCTTATCACGCTGCTCTTTAAGGTGCGCGATCATGTGCTCGTTTGGCAGAAAGGGGTTATCAAATGGTAGGTGCGATCAAAATAGACGGTGTTGTGAAGCGTTTTACTCAGCAAGATGCTGCAGATATTATTGCCCTTAGCGGGATTGATTTAGAAATTGGTGCTGGCGAATTTGTATCCCTGATTGGCGCTTCCGGCTGCGGTAAATCGACGCTGCTTCGGCTGATTGCCGGACTGAATCGAGCTGATGAAGGAAGTCTTTATATTGATGAAGAGGAGATTGTTAAGCCTTCTTATGAACGGGGGCTAGTTTTTCAAAATCCCATGCTTTTTCCCTGGCTAAATGTTTATTATAATGTGGCCTTTGGGCTTAAAGCACGTAATGTATTTAAAAAGAATCGAGAGGAGGTTGATAAATTTATTGATCTGGTAGGATTATCATCGTTTTATAAATCCTATCCGCATCAGCTTTCCGGCGGAATGGCGCAGCGCGTATCGCTGGCTCGCGCGCTTGTTAATCATCCTAAAGTGCTGCTCCTTGATGAACCGCTTGGGGCACTGGACGCTTTTACACGTATGAATATGCAAGATGAGCTCATTCGTATTTGGCAAGAGCGCAAGACCACGATGATCATGGTAACCCATGATGTAGATGAAGCCATTTATCTATCAGACCGCATTATTGTCATGACGCCGCGGCCAGCTAAGATTGAAAGCTCGATTGTAGTAAATCTGCCAAGACCAAGAGATCGCAGCAATTCAGAATTTTTAGCCCTGCGTACCAAGATTTTAAAAATATTAGATTTTGCCGGCAATGAAAAAGAGCCAGATTATTATTTATAGGGGGATCATAGTATGAGAAGAAAAATGACAGCCATTGCGTTAATGCTGATTGTTACAGTGCTGTTGGCAGCTTGCGGCAGTGAGAAAGAAGCTGCCAGTAAAGCAGGTGATTTTGTTCTAAAAGTCGGCTATAGCGGCAGTTTATGTGAAGCGCCTGTTCATATTGCGCTTGAAAAAGGTTTCTTTGAGCAAGAAGGATTAAAAGTTGATTTAATTAAATTAGCGCCAGGTACAGCCTTTGAAGCTGTTACTGCCGGGCAGGTTGATGCGGGGTTTGGTTTGCTTGCCAGTTTAATTCAACCGCTTTCTAATGGGCTGCCCATTAAAATTACTTCGGGGCTGCATACAGGCTGCGATAAAGTTTTAACAGCAAGTGATTCTGAAATCAAGACCCTGACTGATTTGAAAGGGAAGAAAATTGGTGTTCCCAGCATGAATAGCAGTCCGATTATTTTTGCTAAACGCGCTCTTGCTGATGCGGGGGTGAGTGTGAATGAGAAGAATATGGAAGTAGAATTTGTTGTATTTAGTGCAACTGATCTGCCACTTGCTTTAAAAAAAGGAGCGGTTGATGCTGTTGCTATGAATGATCCCACGGCGGCTGTGGCGCAAAAGGAGTATGGTTTAACTACGTTAGTTGATTCAGCAGTGACAGAACCTTATAGTCATCAATATTGCTGCACAGCCTATGTTCGTGATAATATTGCCAAAGATTCGCCTGAAATTGCGGCAAAATATACACGGGCTATGCAAAAAGCAAGTGAATGGATCCAAACGCATCAAGATGAAGTTGCCAAGATTCAAGTGGAGAAAAAATGGGTTCCTGGCGATCCTGTGTTCAATGCAGGAGTATTAAAAACCTATAATTATATTCCTTCCGCCAAAGGCGCTTATGATGCCTTTAGTATTACGGCAAAACAATTACAACAAGTTGGTATGCTTGATAAGGCAGTCGATGTTGAGGCACTGCAGAAAAATAGTTTCTTTTTATTCAAAGAGCAAGATGGAGTGAAATGAATAGCAAAAAATTGATTGACTTTAAAAAAAGACTGTGCTATATTCTGTTAAAAGGATAGTTACAAGCGCATTCTTTATATCATTTTGATTAATAAAGCTGATCAGTCAAGAACTGAAGGCTAAGGCAATTTATTTGCTTTAGTCTTTTTATTTTTTATCAAATTTTTGCAGTAAAAAGCTGACTAGATAACTAGAGGCTGAGCATGTTACTATGCTCAGCCTTGTTTTTTTTTAGAAGGAGGGATTTTCAATGACACCGCGCGAGCGAATTCTCCAGGTAATTGGTAAAGGCGGAAAAGTTGAAACAAATCAAGTAGCCGTTGCACTTCTATCAGGCGGCACTTGGGCATTTCGCCAGAAAGGTCTTACTTTACAAGATGTATTAGATCATCCCCAAGGCGCTGGGCAAATTTTAGTGGATATTAATAAGGAAGTGCAGTCAGATATTATTTGGCCGGGATCAGGCTATCATAATGTACTTGCGGGAATTTATGGCGGAGAAATAAAGTTTCGAATACAAGGCAATATTGATGTCGTTAAGCCAGCTTTTGAGAATTTGAGTGATCTTGATCAGATTGAGAGTCAGAAACTTCACAGTCATGATTGGATTCAGACACTTCGTGCCTTGGTCCAAGACGTTCATAAACAGGTGGGGCAGAGTCATTTGGTCGGTACATCCAGTTGGGGACCGTTTACGCTTGCTGGGCAGTTTTACGGTGTAGAGAAGCTATTAAGCGGGCTCTATAAAGATAAAGCAGGCATCCATGCGCTACTTGAAGTGATTACAGAAGTTTGCTATCAATATTTAGCACCGGCGATTAAAAGCGGCGCCGCTATCTTGTCATTGGCAGAACCTACTGCTTCTGGTGATCTGATCTCATTACGGCACTTTGAGGAATTTGTTGCCCCTTATCTAGCAAAGCTAGCAAGTCGCCTAAAAGACGATGGAGCTCTCATTACTCTTCATATTTGCGGCAATATTCAAGATCGCATCAAGTTAGCGCCAGATCTTAAGGTGGATTTACTATCGGTTGATTATAAAGTGGATTTGCTAAGAGCAGCACATGATCTAGCTGGTAAAACGGCGCTTGCCGGTAATCTAAATCCTGTACTCTTAAAAGATAGCGCTCCTGCTGAAATTGTAAAAGAGACACGTCTTATTTTAGAAACTGCCGGCAGCTATGAAAAATTTGTATTGATGCCTGGCTGTGATGTTCCGCCAGCGGCTTTATTAGAAAATGTAAAAGCCTTTATGCAGGCTGGACTAAACTGGGAAAAATTATAAGACACAATAAGGCGAGAAGGGGAATAGGCTATGAATGTCGTTGTGATCGGAGCAGACCGTTTAGGAAATATCGAAAAAAATTTAGGCAGCTATGGTGCTACGCAAATCGAACATGTCAGCGGGCGAGCTGCTTTTGATCGAAAAGTAGCGATTTCCCGTAAAGCATCTCTTGTTGTTGTACTAACAGATTATGTGAATCATATGACGGCCAAGCGAGTTAAGGAAGCGGCAAAAGCGCAAGGGGTGCCGACTGTTTTTGCAAAACGATCCTGGTCTTGGCTAGAGCCAGCATTGATTAAGTCCGGTTTTGAAAGGAGAAAATAATTTTTATGAGCGATTTGGCACAAAAGAATCCACCCATTCGGGAAAGTCGTCTGCAAGCTTGTATTGTAAGCGGCCGTACTTTAGGCGCAACGCGAGGAAAGCCTTGTCTTACCAATGAAGAAAGAACGTTTTCTCAGAACTCTATTTGTCTGTTGCTGCCAGCAATGGGGATTATGAGTACAATACCAAATAGTGTTGTGTTGATGCATGGCGCTGTCGGCTGCGGATCTTCCGCACATTGTAGTAATGCTGGTGTCCGCGGCGGTAATAGCGCCCGCTGGGGAACAGCCAAAGACTGTACGTGGCTTTCGACGGCCTTGTCGGAAACGGAAGTCATCGGCGGCGGTGAAGACAAATTGATTGAAGCAATTCAAACAATTGATAAAACACTTCAGCCAGCTCTGATCTTTGTGGTGAGCGGCTGTGTTCCTGGGATTATCGGCGATGATATTGATATGGTTGTACAACAATTGCAGCCAGACATAGAGGCAAAGCTGCTGCCAGTTCATTGTGAAGGCTTTAAGACGAAAATTTGGGCGACTGCTTATGATGCGATTTATCATGCGATTGGTCGGGTCTTATTACAGGATACGCCGGAAAATTTAGCCATTGCCAGGCCAGAGCAGCCCACGGTGAATTTAATGAATGTAGGGTCGATGGGGCGAGTCGATGAGGTGGAATTGGAGCGACTTCTCCAGGCGATAGGACTTAATAGTAATATTTTCCCTGTTTTTTCAAAACCGGAGAATTTTTATCGACTGACCCATGCGCAATTATCGGTTAGTACTTGTCCAACTCATGATGACTATTTGCTCGAATATCTGAAGGAAAAGTATCAAATTCCTTATCAGTTGCAGCATATGCCGATTGGCATTAAAAATACCGGCCTATGGCTTATGAGCATTGCAGAGCATTTTGCTTTGGGTAAAGAAGTAAAAGAGCTGATTGCCAAAGAAGAAGCGGCGCTCCAAGCGGCTCTGGACCCAATGAAAGAACTGTTTGCCGGTAAAAAAGTTCTTGTCAGCGCTGGTGAATTTCGGGCGCTATCGACGGCGATCTTATTGGCTGAACTGGGTTTTGAAGTCGTAGCCATACGATCTTATCATCATGATGAATTTGCGTTATCAGAATATGAAAAGCTTCTCGAAACTGTTTCAGAGAATATTCCGCTTAATATTGCTAATTGTCAGCCCTTTGAAGAAGCAAATTTAATAAAACGTCTTAAGCCTGATATTTTTCTTGGTCATATGAATGCCAATAGTACGGCAGCAAAACTTGGGGTCGCAACGAATGTAATTTATAATACGGGCTTACAATTTCTTGGCTATCAAGGCGCTTTTCAATTAGCAAGGCGGCTTTATCGTCAATTAAGTAATCCACGGTTTAATCAAAATCTAAGTCAGTGGGTAAAGTCGCCTTACCAACAGGAATGGTATGACCAATCTCCCTTTACCTATATTAAACAGGCAGGAGGAGAAGGGTAATGGGATCTTTTATTGAAAAACCACGGTTTACTTGCGCTTTGGGAGGGGCCATTGCGGCAGTGAATGCGATTCCTCGGGCGATACCAATTATTCATGGCCCGCCAGGTTGTGCAGGAAATTTGACGTGGACGGAGGCTGGCGGCTGCGGTTTGCAAGTTGGCGGCTATTGCGGCGGCTTGAGTATGCCGGGATCCAATATTCAAGAGCGCGAAGTCATTTTTGGCGGCAGTGAGCGCTTGACGGAACAAATTGAAAATACCTTGTCCATTATGGATGGTGATTTATATTTTGTGCTAACAAGTTGTGTTGCTGAAATTATTGGTGATGATTTGTCAGCGGCGATCCGCCCCTTTTCTAAGCGAAAGAAACCGTTGCTTTATGCGGAAACCGGCGGATTTAAGGGGAATTCCTATTTAGGCTATGAGCTGGTAGTAGAAGCTTTACTCGAACAATTTGCGACCCGTGGTGGTAAAGAACGGAAGGGTCATGTGAACCTTTGGGGAATTGCGCCTTACTTTGATGTGTTTTGGCGAGGAAATTTAGCTGGCCTTCGTGATTTGCTTACAAGCCTTGGCCTTACAGTAAATACCTTTTTTACGCTGGAAGACAGTATTAAATCTATTAAGCAAGCCGGGCAGGCAGAACTCAACATTGTTGTTTCTGATGTCTTAGGAGAAAAAGCAGCAGCTTTAGCAGAGTCGCTTCATGGCACGCCGTCACTCTTCACATCTTTCCCGATTGGCCCTTCGGCGACGAGCGAGTTTCTAAGTAAAATCGGCATAGCTTTAGGTATGGAAAATAAAGCAGAAAAATTCATTCGCCATAAGACGGAACAGTATTATCAATTGCTCGAACCCTTGACAGATTGTTTTAACGATATGGATTTACAGCGCTATGCAGCTATTATTGGCGATGCGAATTATGCAATTGGAATCACTCAGTTTTTGGCAGATGACCTTGGCTGGCTACCGGAGTTTGTAGCAGTGACAGATGTGCTTACAGTAGAGCAACAGCAAAAAATTCGAGTCAAATTACAAAGCTTACAATCAGGCTTGCAGCCTGAAGTGGTATTTTCCGGTGATACATCAATCATTCGTAAATGGGGGAATGAGCATTGGCAGAAGGCAACACAGAACAGCGGCTCCTATGTAAATGGGCCAAATCCCGCTGTGGTGATTGGCAGTTCCTTTGACCGTGAATTTGCCAAGGACTTAAAAGCGCCTCATTTAAGCGTAACTTTTCCTGTAGCGAATCGCGCGGTCATTGATCGTGGGTATACAGGGTATCAGGGCGGTCTGCACTTAATTGAGGATGTAATCAGTAGTGTAATTACTGGCAGATAAGAAATAAAAGCAATAAAAAGCGAATGCAGCTGGTCAGGGACAACTGAAGGCGGCCATAAGAGGAGGAATCGATTATGTCCGAAGACGTGTTATTACAACAATTATCTGACGCCGTTTTAGAGATGGAAGAAGAAGCGGCAGTACGAATTGCCAAAGAAATTATCGCTCAAGGAATTGACGCTTATCGCGCGATTGAACAAGGTTTAGCTGACGGTATGGAACGAGCGGGCCAGCTTTTTGAAGCGGAAGAATATTTTATTCCTGAACTGCTCATGTGCTCTGATGCTATGTATGCAGGGCTGACCATCTTGCGTCCTCATTTAAAAGCCGTAGAAAATAGTGAGAAAATAAAGATCATTGTGGGCGTCGTCGAGGGGGATACTCATGATATTGGCAAAAATATTGTAAAAATTATGCTGGAAACTTCCGGTTATGATGTGATTGATTTGGGACGTGATGTGCCGCCGGCTGATTTTGTTAAGCGGGCGCGCGAAGACGGTGCGAGTATTATTGCCGCAGCGACTTTGATGACGACAACACTGAATGGAATGGAAGAGATTTTACGGCTGCTTCAAGCCGAAAATATTCGAAGTGACTATAAGGTGATGGTTGGCGGCGGACCTGTATCGCAGGGATTTGCTGATCGGATTGGCGCCGATGCTTATGCAGTGAATGCGACAGATGCCGTTCGGAAAGCAAACTATCTGACTGGTAGGGGATAAAAGGAGCAAAACTATGGCAAAAATTACAATTCTTGCATCTGATTCTGTATACGAAGTTGAGGCGCCCCTCGGCAGTAGTATTATTGACGTCGCTGGCCAGGTTGGTGTTGTGATTGAAACGCCTTGCAACGGCAGTGGCACGTGCGGTAAATGCGAAATTCAAATTATAGAGGCAAAAACAAAAGAACTTAGGGTTGTGCAGGCTTGTCATACGGACATTACAGGTGATATGACTGTGAGAGTTCCCCGGCGGCGTGACACAGAGAATGTACAAATTTTGGAATCGGGGCAAGAAGTCGCTGGAGCGCTAGAGGGTGATATTTATAAGCATTATGAGGTGCAGCAAGATATTACCCGTGTTTTTTTAGGGGAACGTTATCTTGGGTTTGAATCGGGCAATACCGAGAATATCCAATATGGTGTAGTCGTTGATATTGGCACAACAACACTTGTCGCCGCTTTAGTTGATGTAACGACAGGTAAAGAGGTTGCCGTTACATCGGCGCTGAATCCGCAAAGCCAATACGCTCAGGATGTTTTGTCTCGCATTCACTACGCTTCTTCTGCAAGCGGGTTGGATACCTTGCATGATGTCCTTATCAGCAAACTGAACGAGATGATTGAGACTTTGACGAAGCAGGCAAAGATATTAGCCGATCATATTTATGAAGTGGTTTTTAGCGGTAATACGTGCATGCTGCATTTAGCGGTTCATATGAATCCGGCTTCACTTGGTAAATATCCCTATACATCACAAATTACGGGACATAATTATATTAAAGCGCGCCCATTAGGACTTGCCGTATCGAGCTTGGGGGAAGTTTATGTGCCGCCAGTGATATCGTCTTATGTGGGAGCAGATATTACCGCCGGAATCGCTGCGGCAGGGCTTGACTTTCCGGCTGAGATAACCTTATTTATTGATATTGGAACAAATGGTGAAATGATTCTAGCGGGCCCTGATAAAATTGCAGCTACTTCTACAGCGGCCGGACCGGCTTTTGAAGGGATGAATATAGCTTGCGGCATGCGGGCGGCTCCTGGCGCTATCGAGTCGTTTCAAATTACCGAAGCGGGTATTAAGCAGCAAACTATTGGGGGTTTTTCGCCAATTGGCATTTGTGGCAGCGGTCTGATTGACATTGTTGGTGAGTTAGTACGCGTTGGCGTTATTTTGCCAAATGGGAAATTTGCTGACGAAGGACTGAGTGAGCAAATTTCCAAGCATTTGGTGGAGCGAGCGGGAAAAAAAGTTTTTGATCTAGGGCGAGGCGTTTATGTAACGCAAAAAGATATTCGCCAAGTGCAGCTTGCCAAAGGGGCGATTCGTTCAGGCATTGAAGCATTACTGCAAAATCAAAAGATTGGTTATGGTGATGTGGCAGAGGTTCAAATAGCTGGTTCTTTCGGCTATCATTTGCGTCCGGAGAGTTTAGTTTCATTAGGGTTATTGCCGCCGGAATTTGTTGATAAAATTGTCTTCTTGGGAAATACAGCCAAAACGGGCGGGCAGGCATTCTTGACCAATATACCAGTTCGTAAGCGGATAGCAGAACTCGTAGAAAAAATAGATGTTGTTGAATTATCAACTGTAGCAGGGTTTGATAAATTATTCGTTCAATCTTTGCATTTCTAATTGCTTACTTTTTTGAACAATGAGAAAGAAGGTGGTGAAATGGCTATTCTTTCACCGAAGGAGCGATTAATTCGCGTGCTTTCCAAACAAGCGGTAGATCGTCCGCCTGTCATTTGTCCTGGCGGTATGATGAATGCAGCTATTGTGGAAGTGATGAATAAAACAGGTCATACCTTACCGGCGGCTCACAGTAGCGAACAGCTAATGGCAGAATTAGCACTGGATGTAAATCAGTACACCGGCTTTGAAAATATCGGGATTCCATTTTGTATGACTGTCGAAGCGGAAGTACTTGGATCAGATATTGATTATGGTACGCTCGCCTGTGAGCCGAAAATCCTTCGTGAAAATTATACTTCTGTGAAAGACACGGTATTTAAAGATCAAGGAGAACTTTTGCGATCTGGTCGGATTAACACCATTGTGCAAGCAGGTCATCGTTTGGCGAAAAATCATCCTGATATTCCGGTTATTGGGAATGTTACTGGACCAGTTAGTACGGCAGCTTCTATTATTGATCCGTTGCAATTTTTAAAGGAACTGCGGAAAACTCCAAGTGAGGTTCATCGGGTATTAGACTATGTCACGAAGCATCTGGGCGAGTATGCTCGTCTGTTAATTGATAATGGAATCTCTGTCATTTCTATTGCCGATCCGACAGCTACTGGGGAAATTCTGGGACCTAAAATGTTTAAAGAGTATGCTATTCCTTACCTAAATCAGCTTTTAGAAGTAATTCATGGCGCTGGCGGCAAAGCTATCGTTCATATTTGCGGTGAAATGAAATCAGTTCGCCATTTAATTCCAGAGCTTCAGGGGGATGCGATTAGTACCGATGCCTTGGTGAATCTGCGCCAATTAAAAGCAGATTATCCGGAACTTACAGTCATGGGAAATCTGAGTACATATCTTTTGGAATTTGGCAGCGGCGAGCAAGTGATTGCCCAAACAGAGCGACTACTTACCGATAAAATTGATATTATTTCACCAGCTTGTGGTCTCAGCACTTCAACAGCGCTAGAAAAGCTTCAGTTCATGACAGGCGTAGTCAAAATTCAATAGAAGTAACAACGGGCTATTGACCTTACTGAAAAATCATTGGGAATTGTTAACAGAATAAAGAAACTAATGCTGACCAGAGACCTGGAGGCCAAGACCAATTTTTAGTTGGAGCTTGGCCTTTATTGGTTTTTAGGTATTAGTTAGGCAATTTAAATTTAAACAAAGGAGGTGTCATTTATGGGGCAAATAAGATATTTAGAAACACCGGCTATTTTGGTTATGGATCTTATTATTTCTTTTTTGGATAATGTGCAGTATGGCTATTTAAGTTTAACAATACAAGATGGCGTTGTAGTCAGTGTAGAAAGTGTAGAAAAATTTGTAATTAGTGTGAAGAATCGTAATGCTAGGTATGTAAAAGTTGAAAAGAGTGCGCGAAAACATCCGCTGCAAGATGTTCTGCTTTCTGAGCTTAAAGGAATTCGCTATGGACAGTTTGTGATTCGTGTGGAAAAAGGGCAGGTGGAAAAACTAGAAAAAGCGGAAAAATGGCGTATGGATGAATTAGGTTGGATCAATGGCGATGGAATTTGATAGATTGGATTTTGGGAGGCGGGGCAATGGACATCAATAGCAGAGATAAGTCAGCAACTCTTTTTGTGATGGATGTAATTGATTATTTTTTGCAAACTGTACAGATGGGGGATTTAATTTTTACGGTACAGGATGGGTTTGTTGTGGGTGTGGAAAAAAAAGAAAAATTTATCATTACAGCGAAAGAGCGTGACGCGAGATACTCTGTGCAGCATAACCAAAAGCAAAATCCTCCGTTTAAAAGTAAAATTTTGGCTGAATTAGAGCGAATTAAATATGGTCAGCTGGTTGTACGGGTAGAAAAAGGGCAAGTTGGTAAAATTGAAAAAACTGAAAAATGGCGGACTGAGGAATTGAAGGGGATAAACGGTGATGGGATTTAAGGATAAAATATGATATAATGAAAATTTAGCTTGATTTTTATGGATGGGTCGAATATAATAAAACAAATTACAAATTTATGGCTGGTTGGATAATAAACCAAAGGCCAGAAAAACTTTCTGTTTCAGAAATGTTTTTCTGGCCTTTATTTATTTTATAAGTATCTAAAATAGAGTTAAACATCAGCGGGAGGGTTAAACATGAGTAAAAAGATTAAGCAAATTGCAATTTATGGTAAAGGCGGCATTGGTAAGTCAACAACTACTTCCAATATAAGCGCAGCTTTATCTAAGGCCGGGTACAAAGTAATGCAGTTTGGCTGCGACCCTAAAGCCGATTCAACGAACACACTGCGCGGCGGCACCTACATTCCAACGGTTCTTGATACACTGCGCGAAAAAAATCAGGTTAAACCGGAAGATGTTATTTTTAAAGGCTTCAATGGCATATATTGCGTAGAAGCTGGCGGTCCGGCGCCTGGCGTTGGCTGCGCTGGTCGCGGAATTATTACGGCGGTACAGCTTTTAAAACAGCTCAATGTTTACGAAGAACTGGATTTGGATGTAATTATTTACGACGTTCTTGGTGACGTAGTGTGCGGCGGATTTGCTGTACCAATTCGCGAAGGAATTGCAGAACATGTCTTCACGGTTTCCAGCGCGGATTTCATGGCTGTTTATGCAGCAAATAACTTGTTTAAAGGAATCAAGAAATATTCAAATTCCGGCGGAGCACTATTGGGAGGTTTGATTGCTAATTCGATTAATGCCCCTTATGCCAGAGAAATTATCGATGATTTTGTAGCGAAAACAAAAACACAAGTCGTAGAATATGTGCCGCGCTCAGTTACGGTGACGCAAGCAGAACTACAAGGAAAAACATCTGTAGAGGCATCGCCAGATTCGGCACAAGCAAAAATTTATGCGAAATTAGCGCAAAAAGTTGTAGATACGACCGAATCCAAAGTACCTTCACCACTTGAAATTTCTGAACTTCGTGAATGGGCGGCTAAATGGGCCGATCATTTACTAGCCATTGAAACAGGTGAAGTTCGTACTAAGGCAGCCGGAATTTAATACATAGTCGTTTATTTGAATTATATAGCAGTAAACAGCTGATCAGAGGTAGAGACTGAAGGCTATAAAAACAATTTGTTTTTATAGCCTTCTTTTATATAGGAAGGAGCGGTTCAATATGAGTTGCATATATTCAGATCGTAAAAATCAGGAGCTTTTGGAGAAAACAGAGAAACATCCTTGCTACTCAGCCGAGGCGCATCACAAATACGCCAGAATGCATTTGCCGGTGGCGCCGCGCTGCAATATTCAATGCAACTATTGCAATCGCAAATTTGATTGTGTCAATGAAAGTCGGCCTGGTGTCACCAGTGAAGTGCTTACGCCAGAACTGGCCAGAGAAAAATTCATCTGGGTAAAAGATGAAATTAAAGACTTAACAGTGATTGGCATAGCCGGTCCAGGCGATGCCTTGGCAGAATGGGATTTGACCAAGAAAACAATTGAAGAGATTAAACGAGTTGATTCGAGCGTGATCTTTTGCTTATCGACCAATGGACTGCTTTTGCCGGAATACGCAGCAGAGATTATTGAACTAGGGATTCAGCATGTTACTGTTACTGTCAATACGCTTGATCCTGAAATCGGCGCCAAGATTTATAAACACGTTTTATTTAAAGGCGTCAAATATGTTGGTACAGCAGCGGCTGAACTTTTACTGAAAAATCAATTGGCAGGCATTCGGTATTTAACAGACCATGGCATTCTTGTGAAGATTAATATGGTTATGATTAAAGGAATTAATGATCACCATATTCCGAGCGTTGTCAAGAAAATGAAAGAGCTTGGTGTTTTTGTAACCAATATTATGCCGCTGATTCCCGCTTCGGGCAGCGCTTTTGAGAATTTTCCTCAAACAAGCATGAAAGAGATTAATGAACTGCGTAATCTTTGTCAGCTTGATGTTCAGCAGATGCGCCATTGTCAGCAGTGCCGGGCTGATGCCATTGGACGTTTAGGGGAAGATCGTTCGCAGGAGTTTAGAATGGGGAAACGCAATCAAGCAAAAATCCCCGCCGCCAATCTTAGCAAGAAACAGTATAAAATTGCTGTTACCAGTAAATATGGTAAATTAGTAGATTTGCATTTTGGTCATGCAACGGAATTTACTATTTATCAGACCGATGGTGAAAGTGTAACTCTGCTCGAAAATCGGCAGGTCGAAAAATATTGCCATGGCATGGAAGAATGCGATAGCGAGGAGGTGCGACGGGACCATATTATTGATGCACTTAAAGATTGTAATGCGGTGCTTACCATGCGGATTGGTTATCATGCAAAAGAAAAGTTTAAGAAACGGGGAATAACCATTCTTGAATTTTGCGATACCGTAGAAAGCGGTCTGCACTTTGTCGTGAATCAATTGCTTGCGGCAAATCCACAAGAGAAAAAGGAGGAATTGTTGGATGCACGAGTATCTTCATAATTTTAAAGAGAGACTGATTGATTTTTCAGGAATTCTTGCTTTTTTACTGTTATGGGAGATTGCACCGCGTATTGGATTAGTAGAAGCGCAATTCATACCGCCTTTATCGGAAATTATTACAGCGATTGTTAAACTTACTACGCAGGAAAATCTACTACTCCATATGGCGGCAAGTTTACAGCGGACGTTTATCGGCATATTTCTTGCTGTGTCCCTAGCCGTGCCGACTGGCTTTCTTTTAGGTGGTGTCTTTCCCACTTTATCTGATTATCTACGACCACTTACGCGGCTCTTGGGGCAAATTAATGCCTTTTCACTGTTCCCCATTTTTATTCTCTTTTTTGGGATTGGCGAAGTAGCCAAGGTCAGCATTATCTTCTGGTCAAGTTTATGGCCTGTGCTGTTTACCACGATTGCAGGCGTACAACAAATTGATCCTCTCTATATCAAAAGTGCCCGTTCTATGGGCGCAAGTCGCTATACTATTTTCAGTCAGGTGGTTTTACCGGGAGCAGCGCCAGCTATCTTTACAGGAGTTCGCAGCGGCGCTAGTCATGCTTTTTTAATGCTGATTGCCGCTGAAATGATTGGCGCTAAGGCGGGACTTGGCTGGATTGTTTTAAATTCAGCTGTGATGAGTATGATGCCGCGCCTCTTTGCCGCCACTATTATTATTGCGATTTTAGGTGTGGCGATTAATTATGGGATTCATTGGCTGGAAGAAAATCTACTAGAATGGAAGCAAAATGTAAATTCATAGGGAGTTACGATCTTGGAAAAAGAAAGGAGTGAGTCCATGATGGAGGTAACTGCAAAAAAAGTGGTAGAAAGAGGACCTCGCTTTATTTTAAATTCTCAAATTAGAGAGCAGGGAAAAAAAGTCTTTTCCAGTACCATATCCATTGTCCTTTTTGTTGTACTATGGGAAATTGCGCCAAGGTTAGGCTGGGTACAGGAAACCTTCATTGCACCGCCTACTGTTGTAGTGGCAACGATTTGGGAGCTCCTTAGTAGTGGTGTTTTATTTGAACATATTGAAGTCAGTTTATTTCGAGCCATTGGCGGTTTCCTTTTATCAGCAGTCATCGCCATTCCGTTAGGTTTTTTTCTCGGCGGCGGCTATCGTTTCTTTTCGCGCGTTGCTACTCCTTTAGTAAGGTTGCTAGGAGAATTAAATCCTTTTGCGCTCTTTCCTGTTTTTATTTTATTATTCGGTATCGGTGAATTTTCTAAAGTGGCCATGATTTTTTGGGTTTGCTTATGGCCGATTTTGCTTAATACGATTACTGGCGTAAAAGAAGTTGACCCGCTTTTGATTAAATCAGCTCGGTCAATGGGGGTGCGCGGCAGCAATTTATTTTTTAAAGTGATTTTGCCGGCTGCTTCACCAAGTATTTTTCACGGCCTAAAAATGAGTTCCGGTGTAGCGTTTTTTATGTTGATTGCTGCCGAAATGATTGGCGCTAGCAGCGGGCTTGGCTGGTTAGTATGGAATGCACAGACAAACTATCAGATTCCTAAACTGTTTGCCGTTACGTGCACAATTTCGATACTAGGTCTTACCTTGAATTATTTATTTGGTAAATTGGAGCGGCGCTTGCTTTCCTGGAAAGATGAGACATCTACTTATTAAATAGCATGCAAGTTGCCGGGATACTCAGGAAAAAACGAAAGAAAGGGCGGAATGAATTCTTATGAGTGATAGGAAAACAATTAAAAAAGTGATTTCTGGTGTTGTTGGTCTAGCAATTGTTGGCGCCATTGCCTACGGGGCTAATCTAAGTAATGCGCCTGCTAGCGGCGAGAAAAGCAATGACGGTTTGTATCCCATTAAAACATGGTCGAAAACAGATTGTTCGTCAACGCCCTGGGTAGTAGCTGATCAAAAAGGCTTTTTTGCGGAAGAGGGATTAAAGATTGTCTATACGGGAGATACGCAGCCAGCGCAACAAATTCCTTCCGTCATTAACGGCAATAATGATGTCGGCAATGCTCATCCTAATACGATTGCTGTGGCAGTTGCTGGCGGAGCAAAAATCAAAGGCGTTGTGGCAGGCGGTATTGATCCGACACCAGACCAAGATCCGAAACTGCGGCATATGACTTGGTATGTAAATCCCAATAGCGGCATTCATTCCTTTGAAGACTTAAATAAACAAACCGGCAAAGTGAAGTTTTCAACGATTACCAATAATATCTGCGCTGATTTCTTAGCAAATAATATTGCCGATCACAAAGGGGTGCCCAGAAATAAGATTGAGTGGGTTTCCATGCCTGACGTGCAGGCAGTTCAGGCCTTAAAGCAAGGACTTGTAAGTGTAGCAGGCGTGCATCCTCCTTACTATAAATCAATGGAAGATGCTGGAGCGATTCCTATTGCCGATAGCTTAGATGCTCAGGTAGGCCCAGAAGGCGCCGTAACTTATTATTATTTTAATGAAGATTTTATTGCCCAGCATCCTGATATTGTTAAGAAATTTTCTCGTGCCATCGTAAAAGCGCAGAAATGGTCCAATGAACATCAGGAAGAATCTCGGCAATTAACGGAAAACTGGATTCACGTGCCTGTATCAGCGACTCACTATTATTTTACAAGTACAGAATTGATAGACTCCTTCATCAATCCTTGGATTAATGATTTAGAAAATTCGGGAGTGATTCCTAAGGGAAAGGTGAAATCAGCGGATTTACTGTCTCATCTGTAATTCATGAAAGGGGGAGCAGGCGATGACGATTAATTTAAAAATAGCCGAAGCGCCTATTCGCGAAAATCGTTTAAATTCGATTACTGGCTATACTGGAACGATTCAAGACCTGGTGAAACAGGCCGCTTGCGGCTCGCTGCAAAATAAAGAACGCTGCTTTACGCAAACAAGCGCCTGCAGTTCTGGCTGCGCGCAATTTATTTTGACGCAAATCGCCGATGCAGCGATAGTTAATCATGCGCCGCTGGGCTGTGTTGCCGATTCGGTTGGCTGCAATGTTTCTAATAAATGGGGCGAAAATGTAAGGCAATGGGAGCGGCAGAATATTCGTGTCCTCAATACGAATATGACTGATGAGGATACGGTTTTCGGAGCTGTCCAAAAGCTGAAAGAAGCAGTGCAAGAAGCCTATCGGCGCTTTCAGCCGAAGGCTATCTTTGTTACAGCTTCCTGCGTATCTGGTATTATTGGCGAAGATATACAAAGCGTTCTTGACGAATTAGCCGATGAAATTCCCATTCCCTTAGCGCCGGTTTTTTGCGAAGGATTTAAGTCGAAAATCTGGGCTTCTGGATTTGACGCTGCCTTTCATGCTGTTCTGACTAAAATCGTTCAGCCGCCGCAGAAGAAAACGAATAAAGTGAACATGATTAATTTTACAAGCAGTGCTAGAAAGGAAATCATTGAAATTTTAGCGCGCCTTGATTTAGAGCCAGTTTTTGTTTTGCCTTTTAGTACAGTAGAAGAGCTTTCGAAACTATCAGAGGCCGCGGCAACGATTAGTATTTGCGGTACACTGGGCAGCTATATCGGTAATGCGCTGGAAGAACAGTACGGCGTTCCTTATATTAAAACAATGCAGCCTCATGGCATAGAAGGAATGGACAATTGGCTGCGCGGATTGGGAGCTGCTACAGGCAAGGAAGCTGCTGTGGAAACGTATATTACCGAAACAAAAGAAAAGATTGCCCTGGACTTAGCAGAGGTGAAGCGGGTATTAACAGGCCATACAGCTGTTGTCGGGATGGGACCTAGTTTTGGTCATAATTATATTCGAACGCTGCAGGAACTTGGCGTAGAAGTTCTTTGGGGAGCAACTTGGCATTTTGATCAGCATTATGATCACGGAACTACGCCGGAAGCGGCAACTAGTTTAGCACAATTGTCCGAGGATATCCCCGTCAGTGTGGCTGACCAGCAAAATTTTGAACTGCTCAATTTACTCGGGCGTATGCAGCCAGATCTATATGTAGCCCGTCATCCAGGCTCAACCGTTTGGGCAACTAAAATGGGAATTCCTACAGTGATGGTTGCCGATGAATATACTGCTTTTGGTTATTATGGCTTAATTGATTTTGCTTATCGTTTGATTGATGCGATTACGAATCGTAGTCTGGCTAAAAATCTGGCGAAGCGGGCAAAGCTTCCCTATACAAAGTGGTGGATGGAGCAAGAAAGCTTTTCCTTTCTTGCTCCGACAGGAGGGTAATTATGTCAGGCTATGTGGAACAAATGCGACATGTCTGCTCGCTGGGAGCATTGCAATCTGTACTCGCGATTGACCGTTCTGTGCCAATCCTTCATGCCGGACCAGGCTGCGGCCAAAAATTATGGGGAGCTGTAGGCTTTTATAACGGTTGTCAGGGGTCTGGCTATGTAGGCGGGCACTCTGTCCCTTGCACAAATATTGGCGAAAAAGAAGTTATTTTTGGCGGTACAGAAAGACTCAAGGGAATTGTAGAAAATTCATTTAAAGTACTCGATGCCGATTTGTTTGTGATTTTGACAGGCTGCATCTCTGATATTGTCGGTGATGACGTGGGCGAAGTAGCCAAACGATTTCAAGAACAGGGCAAACCATTAGTATATGTGGAAACAGGCGGATTTAAGGGAACGAATTTGTGGGGGCATGAAGTCCTTATTGACGCCCTTATTGATCAATATTTGCCAGCTGTGACTAAAGTACAGCCGGGGCTTGTAAATATTTGGTCTGTAGTACCTTTTCAAGATCCTTTTTGGGTGGGGAATTTACAAGAAATAGAAAAATTAGTCAAAGAATTAGGTCTTGTGCCTAACGTGATTTTTGGACCGGAAAAAGGTCTGCCTGCTTTAAATAAGGTGCCTGAAGCGCAATTTAATTTATTGCTTTCTCCCTGGGTAGGGTTGAAGAATGTACAGCATTTAGAAAAAAAATACGGTACACCTTATCTGCATTATCCGGTATTGCCCATTGGTCCTACCGAAACAGGTAAATTTTTAAAAAGTCTTGGCGAATATGCCGGAGTGGCCCCAGAGCGAATTCAAGAGATTATCACGCGCCACGAAGCGAAGTATTATTACTATATTGAACGCTCAGCTGATGTTCTTTTAGAAACGAGGCTCTTGCCACGACGTTTTGTGAGCATTGCTGACAGTTTTTATACACTGGGAGTTGCTAAATTTCTCATTAATGATTTAGGACTTTTACCGGAAACGCAGTATATTACCGATGGTGTTTTGCCAGAACACCAGGAACGGATTGCGGCGGAATTTAGTAATTTTGCTGATGGTATTCAGGCGAAGGTTGTTTTTACGAGTGACGGAGGGGCCGCTCATGAAGAAATTCATAAGATGAAATTTCGCAGTAGACCGTTGATCTTAGGTAGTGCCTGGGACCGCTCCTTAGCAAAAGCGGTAAACGGCTATCAATTATCAATTTCCATGCCGGTCAGTGATCGGCTCGTACTGGATCGTTCTTATGTTGGTTATGATGGTGCACTGCGACTCGTTGAAGATATTTACTCTTTAGTCCTGGCAGATTTTCAGTAATAGCTTTTCTTATTGTTTTTTATTAATAATACATATATTAAGGGAGTGTTGGGGAATGTCTAATTTTTCACAGCAAGTTCCAGCTTATTTAAATGAAACAAAATTTATTGTTTTGGCAACAGTTACAAGTAATGCAGAGCCTGTTCTTCGGTCACTAGCTACATTTGCGGTAGAAAATACTACTGTTTATTTTTCAACAGGAAAAGCAACAGCAAAAGTAGCGCAGATTCAGGCCCATCCTGAAGTAGCGCTTTTATTTCAACATGAAAATCAAGAACTAAAATCCTTTATTAATATAGCAATTTCCGGTAAAGCCTTTGAACTTACAACGGAGGAGGAGTTGTCTAAGGCCATTACACTGCTTGCAGCGCGTAGTCCTCGTTTTAAAGAGCGGGTCGAAAAAAATGAACTAGGGGATAGTGCAATTTTTAAAGTTGAGCCGAAAGAAATCAAAATAGTTGATTTAAGCAAGGGGCCTGGACCTAAATCAGTGGAACTTATCAAACCCTAGCAATCAGGAGGTGTGCAAGTGAGTAATTTGCAATTTCGTGATGAAATGACACCGAAAGAGCGTCTGGCGGCAGTATTATCAGGTAAACCCTATGATCGAGTGCCTTGCGGGGTAAATGTTCGCAATCAAGCAGGAAAAGCAATCGGTATTGCTCATTGGGAATGCTATTTTTCTGCAGAAAAAACGGCGGAAGCACAGCTGGCAGCGCGGCGGCTTTTCGGTGTCGAGTCCGTTGTCGATGGTCCAGGATTACAGGGGATCGCCGAAGCAGCTGGTAGTCAGGTAGTTTATCCAAAAGAAGAAAACACTCTCTATATTTCAGAGGTCGCTATTAGGCAGCAAAAAGACCTTGATGATCTAGAAATTCCTGATCCAAAGCATAGCGGACGATTGCCAGTCCATTTAAAAGCGCTGCAGATCTTAGTCAATCAGGTAGGGGCGGAAGTTCCGGTCGTCAGTAATGTGGCCGGTCCTTTTACAACGGCTGCTAATTTACGAGGAACAGAGACTTTTCTGCGGGAACTTTACCGCGATCCTGATTTTGTGCACCGAGTGCTAGCTTTTTCACTGGAAAGTACGATTGCCTATGTAAAAGAAGCAGCCTCACTTGGCGTAACTATTAGTGTAGCTGATCCAACGGCATCGACGACGCTGATTAGTCCGGCACAATTTCGCGAATTTGCTTTTCCCTATTTAAAAGAACTTATTGCCGTGACAACTTCTTTGACAGGGCACGCACCGTCTCTTCATATTTGCGGTAACACACGGAAAATATGGAATGATATGGCCGATACGGGGGCTGGTGTACTCAGCTTAGATGATACAATCGATTTGTTTGATGCAAAAGTCGAAGTTGGCAGTCGCGTTGCTCTTTTGGGAAATGTTAGGCCGACGGCAACGATGTATTTAGGTACGCCTGACGATGTTCTTCGCGATGCACGCGAGTGCTTGCGTAAGGCCGCTGACAATCCTAAAGGTTATATTTTATCGTTAGGGTGCGGCTTGCCGATGGGGGCTCCGGCAGAGAATATTCATGCTTTGTTTCAAGCCGCCCGGGAATTTGGCAGATCTACAGTATGAATATAAAAATTATTGCCTGCGAAGTCATGAAGGAAGAGTTGCTTCAAGTTGAACCAACGCAATTCGTTTCCTTTGATTTTATTTCTATGGGACTGCATCTTTATCCAGATAAACTTGCTCAAGAATTGCAGCGATTAATTACTTTGAGTCAGGGTTATGATCGTATCATTTTAGGGTTTGGGCTTTGCGGTGGTGCTGTAAAGGAGCTACGGGCAGGCGATTCTTTGCTTTTAGTGCCAAGAGTGCATGATTGTATTAGCGTGTTGCTGGGATCGAGAGCGCGTTTTGACCAATATAGACAAGAAATTGTTGGTACGCTTTATTTATCAAGCGGCTGGCTGCAGGGCGAGCGTTCAATTTTGTCTGAGTATCAGCGTGTTGTTGAAAAGTACGGCCCCACAAAAGCGGAAAAGGTTTTTCGAAGAATTTATAGCGGCTATGAACGAATGCTGTTTATTCAGACTGGCAGTTTGCAGGAAGAAGAGCATTTGGAAAAGTTTTTTGCTATCCAAAAACTATTAAATTTGACACAGCAAATTGTTGAAGGACAAGGAGAGTTCATTCGGAAAATTGTAAATGGTCCTTGGAGTGAAAGGGATTTCATTCAGGCGCAGCCCGGGGAAACGATAAATGAAAGAGAGTTTTACTTATAAAATATAGAGAGGTAGGGTATTATGGCAAAAGTAGCGCTTGCAAGTACAGATGGAATTACGGTTAATGAACATTTCGGCAAAGCACAGGAATTTTTAATTTATGAAGTCCAGGAAACGGGTGAATATGAATTTCTTGAACGGCGTGTAACGAGTCTTAGTGATCAGTCTGGTCACCACAGCCAAACAGCAGAGCTGCTTCAAGATGTAGAAGTTGTATTGTCAACCCGAATCGGTCCAGGGGCAGAAGGTCAATTACGGGAAAAGGGCGTACTTGCTTTGACTTTTAATGGCCCTATTGATAAAGCATTAAAAGCTTATGGGAAAAGAGGTAAGTTTTTACGCAATAATACAGGGAACGTTTCTGGTTGCAGTCAATGCGTCGGCGGTTGCCACTGAGTAAGTAGCAATTAACAGAACTAAGAAGCTAAGACATTTTTGGGTGTCTTAGCTTTTTAGTTTCTTTACAGCAATTCTTCGGTTGTTTAGAAATTGTAGCTAGTTTTAATCCAGATATTGCGGCCTGGTTCGTTGACACGAGTTGTGGCAGGAAGTCCAAGGCCTGCAATTGCTGAGCCAGTGCGACTGACAAATTCCGCATAGTTTTTATTGAATATATTATCGATTCCAGCAGCGATTATCCAGCTTTTATTGGGGCGATAAGCTACATTCGCCGAAAGTGTACCAAATCCAGAACTTGGTCCGATATCAGTGCCAATCTCATTACCATTGCCTACGGAGAAACGTTTTTGTGCTGATACACCACGCCATAATAAGCCAGACTCCCATTTTTCATTTGTATATTTTAAACCTAGTGTTCCTTCCAGCGGTGGAACCTGCGGTAACGGAGTATGACTCGTATCATTATTACCTCGTGTGTAAGCGAGGGTTGCTGTTGCGGTCCAATGATCTGATAGGTTATACGTGTATTCGGCTTCACCGCCATATAAAGAAGCATTGATGTTTGTTACGTTCGAGCCACTGTTTGTTATTAAAATAAAGTCATCAATCTTAGAATAAAACAGTGAGACGCTGGCAGTTACTTTATCGGAATGATATAGCAGGCCTGTATCAAGTTGTGTGTTTTTCTCTGGTGTAAGCGACGCCCAGCCTGTCTTCTTCCGTTCCCACCAATCAGCAGGTCGCTCGGCATGGCCAATGCCAACATAAGAAGTAAGAGGCAGTTTGTCATAATCATGTTCATAACGTAGGAACGCGCCGTGTGTTTTATTGGTGTCTGTTCGACCAGGGTATTTAGCGTAGGTTACATCTAAATCATCGAATCGTAATCCGCTTAAAAGACGATTGGTATCATCTAATTTATGCTTGAAATCAGCAAATAAACCGTAATTTATAAAAGTCATATCAGGTGATAAAGGAAACGAAGAATAGTTTTTACTTCCCATAACCATGTTGCCGGAGTGTTCATTTTTTTGATAATCAAAGCCGACTGTAGCCAGGGTTTGATTAGAAAGTGCGAGATCAGCGGCAACCCGCCCGCCTGTTGTCGTGCGAGCTACTTCCATCGACATAGGCATAGCCATCATGCTATTAAGCGGACGCAAAGAGTAATTATCCATTACATGATCAATATAACTGCGATAGGCATTGAATTTAATCGTATTTAGGAAAGGGGAAATATTTCTTTTTTCAAATTTCACATTATAGCTGGTGCGATCAAATTTAGAACCATCCATCGATCGATCAGCATAAGCTGCCTGGCCAGTGCTGCTATCGATAGAAAACTCTAAGAGGGTATTTGGATTCGGTGTAAATCCGACGATACCAGTAATGCTATCACGTGAGTAGGCAGAATGTATTTTTTGGCCATTGCCGTCACTATAATCATTGGCATCTGCCTTTGATTTGATAACGCGGACATACCCTTTAGCGTCGCCGGAAGTTACATCAATTAATTGATCGCGGCGGCCAAAGCTGCCAAAGAGTAGGCTGTTGGTTAAGCGGGTTTCTGGCTTGGTGAAAGGCTCTGTATTTCGTTCAAACAAAACGGTGCCAGATACATTGCCGCCCCCGTATAAAACACTTTCAGGGCCTTTTAAGAGGGTGATTTTACTATAGGATTCAGGGAAAACATAGGCCGTCGGCGGATCCATGCGATTCGGGCAGCCGCCAAGAAGATAGCCGCCGTCAAGTAAGATATTTAATCGCGTGCCGCCTAGACCGCGAAAGAGCGGATCGCCAGAGCTGCCGCCTTTTCTAATCACGGAGAAGCCCGGTATATTTTTCAAATAACCGCCGCCGTCAGCAGCAGGAACTGGCTGACGTGGTGCTTTAGGGTCTGTTTCTACTGTCAAGGGGGACGTCGTGGGAGGAGCCGTAACGACGACTTCGTCTAAATTAAAGGATTCTTTAGCTTGTTTGTCAGGTGTAGTTGTTTCAGCTGCTGCAAACCCTGTTTGAGCTGTCAATGGTGCAATACCAAGTTGAAATAATAAGAGATAAAGACCAATTGATTGAATTTGTTTCATAAACAGAGTCCTCCAATTTAAGGTATTATTTTATATGAAAAGTAATAGGGATCTTAGCAACGCAGGCGATCGGCAAACCGCTAGCGCCATCTTTAGCCGGGCGAAAAGACCATTGGCTTACAGCCACAATTGCAGCTTGATCAAGTGAAGCAGAACCAGAAGATATACCTACGGTAACTTGTGCTACTTCCCCTGATTCTAAAATAGTCGTTTCTAAAATTACAGAGCCTTGCAGATGATCGCGGCGCGCTTGCATCGGATATTCCGGTTCTACTTTGTGGCGGATTTGAGGAGCTTTAATCGAAATGGTAGCTGTTGTTGCGCCAATTGATTTTGTAATTGCTGGTGTACCGGTGCCTGTTGCAAAATGATCTGGGTTAGGAAAATCTTCTGAAGTACTCGGAGAAAAATTGGGTGTAGTGAACGCTGCAGTAGAATTTGAAGCAGTGAGGTTGCTTCTGTTAGTAGGCATTTCAGAACCAGCGGGATCACTATTTGCTTTAGTAGGAAAAACTTGGTTTTGTGCCGGAATATTTTGCGGCACAGAGGCATTTATGGTATCAGCCATTTCCTTTAAAGGCTCTTCGTTAACTAGAGTAATTTCTAAAAGCTGCGGCGCTAAAGGAGCAGCAAAGGGGTGTACCCAGCAATAAATCAAGAGCGGCAATACGATTAAATGAATGATAGTCGATATCAAAAATGCTCGTTTCAATCCAATCACCTGTATCTTTATTTTCAAAAAAAGAAAACCAGACGGCCCATCCTAGAATAGCTGGCTTTTAGTTTAAAAATCAGCTCCCTTCTTTTGCAAAATAAAAAAGGCTACAAAGGTCGAACGACCTTTGTAGCCTTTAGATTTTTTGCTAACCAGCTATATTTATATGATAAACCATATTTTTGAAACATCTACTAGCTAAAAGTACTAATGTGGTTGCCCTAAAGTACTATTGAGGCTTTTGGATTGATGAATGGTAGCAATATTTACTGAATTAGGCCATTTTTATAGGCAAACGAGATAAGCTGCATGCGATTTTCTAGATGAAGTTTAGCCAAGATATTGCGCAAATGGTTTTTAACGGTGCTTTCGCTAATGAATAAGGCTTTACCGATCTCTTTATTACTGAGTCCCTGACTCACTAATTGCAATACTTCCGTTTCTCTTTCCGATAATTTACCGTTTGTAACGGTAACCTTAGGCATAGAGAATTCCTGTAGTATCTTGGTGGCTAGCGCGCGGGAGATAGGCGCTTCCCCTTCGACAATACTGATAATATAATCAAGCCAGTATTCGGGTTCCATATTTTTTAACAGATATCCCTGGGCGCCTTTTTTTATCGCTTCAAAGAAATCCTGCACATCGTCTGATACGCTGAGAATAACGATTTTTACATAAGGCATTTCTTCTTTGATTAGACTTGTCGCTTCCAAACCACTTCCACCAGGCATTCGTATATCCATCAAAATAAGGTCAGGCATTAGTTCTTTCGCTTTTACTAAAGCTTCTTTGCCGTTGGTGGCTTCGCCAACGATTTCAAATTGTGGCTGTGCCGATAAAATACTGGCAATCCCTTTGCGCGATAATAAATGATCATCTACAATTAATACTTTTGTTGTCATTTTTGTATCATTTCTCCTTTTTCAAATCTAAACAAATAAGGATGGTCGTTCCTTGCCCAGGAGAACTATGTAATTTTAGGTCTGCGCCAATTTCATGGATAGCTTGTTCTACTAATTTATAACCAAAGGAAGATTTATTTTCTTTGGCTTTTTGGATATCGAATCCGTTTCCGTTGTCGCAGATTTGCAGGGAGAATTCTTGTTCGTCACTACATAACTGGACGCTGATTTGGTCTGCTTTGGCATGTTTGCGGATATTTACCAGAAGTTCTTTAAAAATATGAAGTAATTGCTTTTTTTCATTTGCAGTAAGTCGGTTGTTTATTTCTCCTTCAGTCGTTACTGTCACTGTAATATTATTTTTCTTTGTGCAGGCTGCAGTGTATTCTTCGATTGCCTCTACTAGATTTATGTTATCCAAAGTGACTTTTTGCAGTGCGAAAATATGTTGCCGCACATCAGAATCAGTCAGTTTAAGCGCTTCTTTTAATTCTTTTACTTCAAGAAAGGGTTGCCGTTGTTCTTTTAAGGCATTTTCAATTTCGATTGCTTTAATATTCATAAAAAATAGAGCTTGTGAAACACTATCATGCAATTCGCGAGCGATACGGTAGCGCTCTTGTAGAACCGCTGTTTCTTCTTGTTCTTTTTGTAATTTTTTATAAATCTTCCCTAAAAATGCAAAAATGCCATGAAAATATAAAAAAAAGAGTACACCTGCTAAAGCAGCTACTAATAAATTACCCCAATCCATTGAAATAAAATGCAAAAATTGGTGCCTGATAAATTCGAAGGCGCCAATAAATAAGGTAGCCAGTAAAGTAGAAATCCACTTCATCCGAGTTACATTCATCCAGTCACTTCCTTATCCCGAAATTATCAAATTCTGATTGAATTGTTTTAAATTTAATCTTTAATCGACCTTTTGTCAATCAAGGGGAGAATTGAAAATGGTTCGTTCAGACAATATAAAAATAGAAAAATAGTTCTTTCAGTTAGTTGACAAAGAATTTAGCGCAGTTATAATTTAAATTAAATATTCTTGCTGGTTAGAAGAAACTAAAGGCTAGAAGGCGGTAGCAATCGCTTTCTAGCCTTTTTTTATAAAAAATATTTAGTAGTAAGACGTATCAGCCGGTAATTATTAATTTTTCAGTAAAGGATGGGATTCGTGTGTTTGATATTTTTGTAAAGGGCGGCTGGATTATGTTGCCGCTGGTACTTTGTTCTGTTGTGGCAGTTACGATTATTGTAGACCGATTCTTTTTTTTTCAACGATTTGGAGCTTTAGACTTAGTAGACAAAGTTTTGGGATTAATTGAGCAAGGCGATATGCTGGAAGTTAAGCGATTACTTAAAGAAAGGAAAACGCCCGTTTTGCGTGTTTTAGAAGCTGGAATTTCTTCACGATCTAACGCAGCAAAGGCAATGGAGGCTGCTGGGATTACCGAGGTAGCTCTTATGCGTCGAGGGTTGTCAGTGCTTGATACAATTATTACTCTTTCCCCGTTGCTCGGTCTATTAGGAACAATTATTGGTATGATCCAGGCTTTTCAAATTATGGGATCTTTGGGAATGGGACAGCCACAGGCAATAACAGGTGGTGTTGCAGAGGCCTTGATTGCTACGGCAACAGGCATTGCTATTGCGGCTATAACGCTTATCCCTTATAATTATTTTCTTGCACGGATTGAAGGCGAAACAGAACATTTAGAGCAATGTGCAACGCGATTAGAATTGATTATTGATGCGCTGCCAGGAAGTGAGATACATGAAAATACCAAGAAGTATGCCTAAGCGGGCACGTATTGAAATCATTCCTATGATTGATACAATGTTTTTTTTATTGGTTTTTTTTATGGTGGCTACTTTGTCAATGACAAATCAAAATAGCTTGCCTGTAAATCTTCCCCACGCAGCGGGCCTGCAAAATGAAAAACAACAAATTGTTACTTTGACACTTACAAAGGATGATTCACTTTTTTTAAATAAAGAACCAGTTGATTCGATCCATGCCGTAGCAGAGAAACTTTCTCGACAAAGCAAGGAGAATAAGCAAGTTTCCGTCATTATCAATGCAGATCGCACTGTGGAGCACGGACGAGTGATTGAATTAATGGATGCGATCCGGCAGAGTGGCATAGCTAAAATTTCTGTTGCCGTTACGCCATTGTAAGAACGATTAGCTGACAGGCCGACAGAAGAAACCAGGCAACTCTGCCATTATTAGTGTCGGTCATCGAAATACTTTGCTAATATCATACTAGGGGGCTTCATATTGGCGCGGAGGGCAACTGGCACTTACTTGCGGCCTAATCGAATAAACGATCTTGACAGATCTATGTTTTTTGCTATATGATGATACCCACAATATAAAATATATTGGTTGATCAGATTATAAAGCTGAAGGCCAAAATTTCTTGTCGTGAGAAATTTTGACTTTCAGCTTTTTTTGTCAACGAGAGGAGCGCGAAATATGATGCAAAATCAAGATGCTTTCCCTCAAAGTCTCTTATCTGTTGCGAATTTCAGGAAAAATACTTTGCTAGAATATGTGTATCGTTTAGTGGGAGGTGTTGTTTGATGATTAATGATTACATGACATCAATTGAACGATTAACTGCTTATGGTAAAGGAGAGGCGATTGATCGTTTGCCCTGTGTTCCCATTGTTGGAAATACGGCAGCTCGAGTGATTGGCGTAAAAGTATCAGCGTTTCGCGGTAATGGAGCCTTGATTGCAGAAGCGCAAATTGCTGCCTATGAGCGTTTTGGTTATGATATAATCCGCATTTTTACTGATCTTTATACACAGGCAGAAGCAATGGGAGCGAAAGTTCATTACCCTGTAGATGAGACTGCTTATTTGGAAGCACCGGCGATTGATTCTTTGAGTGATATTTCGCGGGTTCTTCCAGCAGATCCCTATAAAGATGGGAATTTGCCGCAGCATATTGAAGCTATGAAAATCACGGTTGATAGAGTTGGGAAGGAGGTTTCTGTAACTGGGGCTGTTACAGGTCCGTTTACGAATGCCGCTTTTTTAATTGGCACAGAACAACTTGTACGGCTAGTGGGGAAAAATCCTCAGGCTGTTCACCAACTTTGTGAAATTGCCTTGGAGACAACGCTGCGTTACTCTAAAGCAGTGATTGATTGCGGCTGTACGCCAAGTTTAACTGATGCGATGTCTTCAAGTACTGTTATCAGTCCCAGGCAGTTTAGAGAATTTTCTTTGCCCTATTTAAAGCGATTGATTGACTATATTCATTCGCGGGGAAAAGCGGTTACTTTACATATCTGCGGTAAAACATCAAAAATATGGGAAGCAATGGTGGAAGCAGGTGCCGATTGTATAAGTATAGATAATGCGGCCAGTTTATTAGAAGCAAAAGAAAAGGTAGGTGATAAAGTGCGGTTAATGGGCAATGTAAAACCGTCGGAGACCATGCTGCAAGGTACGACGCAAGACGTAAGGCAAGCTGTTATTCAATGTATGCGCGAGGCTTATGACAATCCGAAAGGATTGATTATTGCATCAGGCTGCAGCTTGCCGACAGAGACACCTTTCGCCAATATTGATGCCATGTTAAATACGGTACGGGAAATTGGTTATCCCGTAAATAGAGAGAGCTTGTTTAGTTTATAAAATAGAATGTCATAGGAGGAAGAAAATATGTTAAAGAAATTTATTGTATGTGGTACATTTGTTCTTTGCTTGAACTTTACTAGTTTCGTCTCTGCTCATCCGCCGGCTGATACACTGGAGCGAATTACGGCAAATCAAACAGCGGTACAGTTAAGTGTTGACAAAGATAAAGGGAATACGACTGAGGATGAGGATGATTGCTGCAAGGATAAAGATAAACATCATCATGGGTAATAAACCGCTTAATTTTTTCGAAATGATTTATATAAAATAATTATTTGAGTCTACTAGTGCTTCTATAGTTAAGGTTTAAAGTAAAGCCAAGGTTGACTCTGCTTTTGAAAACGTGTTAATATAAAGATATTATAAAATAAATAATGTTGCTGATCAGACTACTGAAGGCAAAGAGGGGTGAAAAAACTCTCTTTGCCTTTTTATTTTCAGCGGAGAGGAGAATAATGAAAATTAAAGAAGAAAATGGATTTTCCACACGATGTGTTCATAGTGGCAATGGGATTGATAAAGAGACAGGTGCGATCCGGCGACCGTTAACGATGGCTAACAGCTATCTTTTACCAGAGGATGCGTCAAATTTGAATTGGAGTGATCCGAATCAGCTTCTTTATACGAGAACGACTTCCGCTAATCAGATTTATTTGCAAGAGAAACTAGCTAACTTGGAAGGCGCTGAAGATTGTGTTGTACTGGGAAGTGGTGTTGCGGCTTTAGCTGGAGTGTTTTTTACTTTTTTAGATCAGAATACCCATATTATCTGTACCAATGTTTCCTATGTAGCTGTATATCGGCTACTGCATGAGTATTTTCCGGAAAAATATGGTATTGAAGTGAGTCTTGTTGATACGGCGAACTTAGCTGAAATTGAGGCGGCTATTAGACCGAATACAAAATTAATTCACCTTGAAACACCAGGCAATCCGACAACTCGTGTCAGTGATATAGCTGCCATTGCTGCTATTGCGAAAGAAGCGGGAGCGTTACTTTCTGTTGACAGTACTTTTGCTTCCCCTTTTTTACAGCAGCCGCTTTCCCTAGGAGCTGATCTGGTAATTCATAGCTTAACCAAATATATTAACGGACATGGTGATGCCATGGGCGGTGCGGTACTTGGCAAAAAAGAACTTATAGATCAAATTAAACGACAGGCTATGGTCAATTTAGGCGGTGTTATTAGTCCTTTTAATGCCTGGCTGATTATGCGCGGCGTTGTTACTTTACCACTGCGCATGAAACAGCATAGTGCTAGCGCTTTAAAGATTGCTGAATATCTTGAATCGATTCCAGCTGTTGAGTTTGTCGCCTACCCCGGTCTTGCCAGCCATCCGCAACATGAAATTGCCAAACAACAAATGTCTGGTTTTTCCGGCGTGATTGCTTTTGGCTTAACAGCCGATGTGGCTGTCCATAATCAATTTGTTAATTCTTTAAAAATTATTGTTCCCGCAGTTTCGATTGGTCATGATGAAAGCTTGATCGTTTATACTGGGCCTGATGATGAAAGAAATCATTTTTACCCATCTGAGTTTAAAAAGGGTCATTTGCGTTTTAGTGTTGGTCTGGAAGATCCTGATGATATTATTCAGGACATTGAACAGGCGTTGCGTCACTGCGGCTTGTTGTGAAATTTTTATTTTGATGATTGACCGGAATAAACGGAGATCATACATCTTATGATGTATGATCTTTATTTATAAGTAGATTTAAGTGTTAAGGGGGAAGCCAAATTGATAAAATACAATAAGATTACAGAAACGATTCAAAAAAAACTGCAAAAGATAGTTGGCGAAAATTTTGTTATTACAGGCAAGAATATTTCGGCAGAATATGCTGTAGACGCTTCAATAAAAGATGGCAGTCTCTATTATCCAGAAGCTGTGGTTCTGCCAAAAACAGCACAGGAAATAGCTGAGATTTTTAAACTGGCTAACGAATTTTTGTTGCCGGTAACACCGCGTGGCGGCGGCAGTGGTTTGGCAGGTGGAGCTGTAGCTTTATATGGCGGGATTTTGCTTGATTTAAGCAGGATGAATCAAATTATTCTTATCGATAAAATAGCACAGTATATGATCGTAGAGCCTGCGGTTAAGACTGTCGATTTGCAGCAGGCTGCTTACCAGGCAGGTTTTTTGTATGCAGGCGATCCTTGCAGTAATGATCAATGTGTTATTGGCGGCAATATTGCAACAAATGCAGGCGGAAATCGGGCTGTCAAATACGGTGTTACCTCTGATCAGGTTTATGAGCTGGAGATTGTAACACCTTTAGGAGAAATTGTTACAATTGGTGGCAGACTTAAAAAAAATTCAACAGGTTATAATCTAACACGATTGATTGCGGGTTCGGAAGGAACTCTTGGCATTATTACAAAAGCAACGATAAAACTTCAGCCTTTAGCCCCCTTTCAAACAAGTTATGTGGCGGCGACGGATGGTTTACATGGGGTCATTGCTTTAGTTGGCGAGCTTCTCGCCAATAAACAAATTGATCCTATTTCACTTGAAGTAATTGATCGTCATACAATTGCTGCAATCGAAGACTACGAAGGACGCCCTGTGTTTGGCAGTCCTGATGGTGATTGTCTGATGATTCAGTTTGATGCCGAATCGGCTAAAGCTTTTTCAGAAAAAAAAGACTTGGTGGCAAAAATTGCTCAGCAAAATCAATGCTTTTTTCTGCAAGAATTTGATGGCGATGAAATCTGGGCTGCCAGAAGAATTTGGGGAAAAGCAATTAGCAGTAAAAATTCAATTGGTTTTTCTGAAGATTTAGTTGTACCTGTTGATCAAATTACGGCTTTTTTTTCTATAGTAGAAACATTGACGAAAAAGTGGGGGTTCCTTTTCCGTCTAGCTGGCCACGCTGGCGATGGCAATATGCACCTTCGGCTGTTGCCACCGATCGAACAGGAGGAGAAAATTTGGCAGGAAAGTTTGGAAGAATTACGCCGAGAACTTTATGCCGCTACCTATAGCTTAGGCGGACGGCTTTCTGGCGAGCATGGTATTGGTTTTAAACGAAAGAGATTTTTAAAAGAGTTAGCAAGTTCTAGCGAGTTGGAACTGATGAAACGGATTAAGCAATCTTTTGATCCTAATCACATTCTGAATCCTGGTAAAATCTTTGATATAGATGCTGTTGGATAATATTACTTGACAAGGTTAAATAATATAGTTTAGTATATAAAAAATGATAATTTGGTTGACTAGATATCTAGAGACCAATTCCTGCGGGAATTGGTCTCTTTTTTTATCATTTTATGAGACTATGTGATAAGAGAAGGAGAATGAAACGTGAAAAAAGGAAAGAAGGTATTTTTATTAGGCGTATTCCTATTGTTAGCATTTGTATTAGCTGGATGTGGTGATTTAAATGGTGGAAATAAAAATCAGAAAGCTGCTATTGATGAAAAAAGCGGTGTCGATTTTTCCGGTGTTGTGCTAAGAATTGGTGCTGCAGAAGGGAAAAATGGTCAGGCAATTTTAGCTGCAGCCGGCCTTGACAAGACGCCTTATAAAGTGGAGTTCCATGTCATGCAGGGGGGGAATCTCGTGCTGGAAGCCATGGCGGCGAACCAATTAGACTTAGGAACAGGCAGTCAGATTCCGCCAATTTTTGCTTCACAGTCCAAAAATGGCGGCAATTTGAAAATCATTGCTACGAAAAAATCAACAACATTGGAACAGGAATTGGTTGTCGCGGCAAATTCACCTATCAAATCAGTAGCTGATTTAAAAGGAAAAAAGATAGCCTATGTAAAAAGCACGACAGCTCACTACTTTTTAGCAAAGATGCTGGAAAACGCTGGTCTTGGTTGGAATGATGTTGAAACGATTGCTATGTCGACATCAGATGGTTTGTCGGCTTTATTGACAGGCGAAGTTGATGCGATGGCAAGTTATGGCAATGCCATTCGATCGGCCAAGGCAAAAGGGGCCGTTACTTTGCAGTCAGCCGATAAAATTCTTTCCGGTGATTTTTATTGGTACGCTACGCCGGAGGCCATTCAAGATCCGAAAAAGCATGCCGCTATCTTAGATTATTTAGCTCGATTTAATGAAGCCAACGAGTGGGCTAGACAGCATCCCAATGAATGGGCGCAGGCCTATGGACCTCAGATCAATCAAAAGGCCCCTGATTATTTGAAACAGTATCAGGAAGAAGAAAAACAAGCTAAAACACGTATTGTACCAATTGATGCCGCTACAATTGCTTCGGAACAAGATATTACAAATGTTTTTGCTAAGCTGGGATTGTTGAAAACCGGCATTGATATTACCGGACTGTTTGACCGTTCTTTTGATGCAGAGATTAGCAAAATTAAACAGTATTAATTACGGGAGGCATAGAAAATGAAACAGAAATTTTTAGCGACAGATCTTTTTCTAGCCTGGAGTATTCCTATAGTAGCACTTGTTTTTTGGTATGGATTCACACTCCATCAGACAAGTATGAGCTTATTCCCATCGCCAGAAGAAGTTTTTGGAGCTGTTAGTCGTTTACTTAAAGACGGTTCTTTATGGGAAAATATTAAAATTAGCACAATGCGGGCTGCTAGTGGTTTTGTCATTGGCGGCGCTATTGGTTTTTTCCTAGGTGTTGTCAACGGGCAGATTCCTTTAGCAGAAAAAATTCTCAATACGCCGATTCAGATGATTCGTAATGTACCGCATCTGGCATTACTGCCCCTTATATTAATTTGGTTTGGTATTGGGGAAACCGCTAAAATTGTACTTATTTCCCTGGGAACTTTTTTTCCAATTTATTTAAATACTTTTCATGGTATTCGTTATGTTGATCATACGTTGATCGAAATGGGAAAAACGTATGGCTTAAGCCGATTTGAAGTATTTAGGGATATTATTTTTCCTGGAGCGATGTCTTCCATTATGATCGGCATTCGGCAATCTTTAGGTCGTATGTGGCTGACTTTGATTGTAGCTGAAACAGTTGCAGCAAAGTCAGGAATCGGCTTTATGGCGACAAATGCCAGAGAGTTTATGCTAATGGATGTTATTGTTTTAAGTCTGCTTATTTACGCCTTATTAGGCAGTGTTTCTGATTTTGCCGCTAGTTTGCTGGAAAAACGAATTTTGCGTTGGCACGATAATTATCGAAAAGCATAGGAGGAAGATGATGAGCGACAAAATCCAGGGAATGGAGATAACACTTCAAAACGTTAGTAAAAGTTTTGGGAAAACAGAAGTATTGAAAGACATTCATTTTACGGTAGCGCCGGGAGAATTTATTGCTTTAGTCGGACAAAGCGGTTGCGGAAAAAGTACTTTGCTTCGATTGATTTCTCAGTTGGACACGCCGCAGAGCGGACAGATTTCTTTTAATCAGAAAGTCGTAACAAAAATGGATAATGAAGTACGATATTTATTTCAGGAAGCTAGACTTCTACCATGGAAAACTGTATGGGAGAATGTTGCTATCGGTTCTAAAGATCGTAATCGCGATAAAGCGATCGAGGCTTTACAAGCGGTGAATTTAGCCGATAAGGCGGATGAGTGGCCGTCAGTTCTTTCTGGCGGACAAAAGCAAAGAGTTTCGTTAGCGAGAGCATTAGTTGGGGAGCCGAAACTTTTGTTGCTTGACGAACCGCTAGGAGCGCTTGATGCTTTGACTCGTATACAAATGCAGATATTAATTGAAAAATTGTGGCGACAGCAAAAATTTACCGTCATTTTAGTAACACATGATGTCAGCGAAGCTGTCTATTTAGCGGATCGGGTTATTTTAATTGAAAATGGAACCATTGCCTTTGATAAAGTGATTTCTTTAGCCAGACCACGTGTTAAGGATAATAATTATGCCTACTATGAACAACTGATTTTAAACCGAATCATGCAAAACGAAGAAGTGGGCTTACAAAAGTCCGATCTCTACGCTATTTAAGTGTGAAAAATTTCTATGATAAACCTTCTTGACATATCAAGGCTCTAGGGTATATGATTTTTTCATAATAAAAAAGTATTATAAATAATTCTATAGGTATATGTCTGCAGATCATGATTGGCCAGAGCCCATTTGGAGATCATACACAATTTGTGTATGATCTTTTTTGTTATAAAAATTATGGGAAAACAAAATTGGAGGAGAGGCAATGAGCATCAATTTGCAGGGCCCGGCAGTAGAATTAAGGGAGTCACGGTTAAAAACGATTACTGGCTATGAAGGCGATGCAGCTCACTTACTGAGCAAAAATGATATTCCCAATCGAGAAAGAGCTTTTACGCAATGCGGTTCTTGCGGTGCTGATCAGGTTATGAATTTGCTTACACAGATTCAAGATGCGGCGGTCGTAGAACATGGCCCGGCTGGTTGTGCTGGAGATATTTCCTACCGAAATGGTGTTTTTCGTATGGGAAATCGTAGAATGGGTTATCCCGTACATAATGTACAGTATATTAATACCAATCTTAATGAAAAAGATACAATTTATGGCGGCGGGGCAAAATTGGAAAAAGCGATCCGCGAAGCAAAACGCCGATTTAAGCCAAAAGCAATTTTTGTTACAACGACTTGCACCTCTGCAATTATTGGCGATGATGTACCGGGAATTTGCAATGAGTTAGAAGAAGAACTCGAGATTCCCATTATTGCGACGCTCTGCGAAGGCTTTCGTACTAATATTTGGGCGACTGGGTTTGATTCGGCAAATCACAGTATTTTGCGTAGGATTGTGAAACCGGCGCAAAAAAAGCAGCCAGACTTGATTAATGTCATTAGTTTTGAACATCGTTTTGTCTATGAAAGCGTGTTTAAGCAGCTTGGTCTTCGGCCAAACCATATTGTGCCGCTTTCTAGTATTGATCAGCTTGAGCGGATTTCTGAGGCCGCAGCGACTGTGCAGTATTGTGAAACTCTGGGAAGCTACCTTGCGGCTGGTTTGGAAGAACATTTTGGCGTTCCAGAAGTTAAAGCGCCCGCTCCTTTCGGAATTAAAGCGTCTGATGCGCTTTTGCGCGAAATTGGCCGACTTTTCCATAAAGAGGCTGAAGTGGAAAAAGTCATTGCTTCGGAAAAGGAAAAAATCGCTGAGGATCTTGATCGTTTGAGAAACCGGCTTGCTGGTAAAAAAGTTTATATCTCGGCGGGTGGGCCGCTCGCTTATAGTATTATCGCAATTATCAAAGATCTTGGGATGGAAGTGGTTGGGACGTCTGTTTGGCATCATGACCAAAAATATGATAATAATGACGAACGGCTTAACTTTCTTAAATTCGCTCATGAAAATTACGGAAATTTTCGTGTAGGTGTCTGCAACAAACAAGCTTTTGAAGTGACTAATGCGATTCATCACTATAAACCGGATATTGCAATCACTAGACATATTGAAACAGTGTGGGCGGCAAAATTAGGCGTTCCTTCTATTTTTGCGGGAAACCAGCCGAGTGAAATGCTTTATGACGGCTTGATACGTTTTGGCCAAACAATTGATGATGCAATTTCAAACCCCGCCTATATTAAAAATGTGGCAAAACATAGCAAGCTGCCTTACACCAAATGGTGGTTAGATCAAGGTACATATTCTTTTTTAAGGGGCGAAAAAAATGACTGATATTATTCAAGGGCCGCGTCATGGTTGCGCGCTGGGAGCTTTGCAGACTGTTGTGGCGATTGAACGGGCGATTCCCATCTTACATGCGGGACCGGGGTGCGGTTCTAAATTGCATCGGGGCTTATCACGGGCCGGCGGTTATCAAGGGGCTGGCTATGCCGGGGCTGATGCTATGCCTTGCACAAATATGATTGAAAAAGATGTGGTTTTTGGCGGCGCCGATAAATTGCGAGACGTGATTGAAGGATCTTTAAAGATTATGGATGGTGATCTATTTGTTGTTTTAACAGGCTGCACTGCTGCGATTATCGGTGATGATGTGACAAGTGTGGTCAATGAATTCAGCCGACAAGGCGCGCCGATTGTCCACGTTGAAACAGCTGGATTTAGAGGGGATGCTTACAAAGGTCATGAGCTGTTACTAGAGGCAATTATTCAGCAGTATGTAAAGCCTGTTGCTGAAAAGCAGAAAGGACTCGTAAATGTATTTGCCAGTGTACCAAGGCATGATCCGTTTTGGGAGGGCGATTTGAATGAACTGAAAAAATTGCTGGCAGGGATTGGTCTTACGGCTAATATTTTATTTGGGCACAATAGCGGCGGCGTTAAGGCATTCCAGGCGATTCCGGCAGCGCAGTTCAATTTAGTTGTGTCGCCTTATATGGGGCTTAAGACAGCAGAGCTACTCCAGGAAAAATTTCAAACGCCCTTTTTGCACTATCCAGTACTACCTATTGGCGGTGAGGAAACATCAAAATTCTTACGGATTGTTGCTGAATTTGCCGAAGTTTCATTACCGCAGGCAGAACGTTTTATTGCAGAACAAGAAGCTGAATTTTATCATTATCTAGTAAGGGCTTCTGATGTGCTGACAGAATACCAGCTTAATCAGCCGAAACGTTTTTATAATATCAATGATGCTTCTTATGCTTTAGGGTTTAGCAAATTTTTAGTCAATGAGCTGGGCTATTTTCCCATTCGCCAGTTTATTACAGAAGATGTACCGGAAGAATACCAGGAAAGAATCGCCGGTTATTTTGAGGATTTGGCGCCAGGCATTTCCTCTGAGGTGATTTTTGCGCAAGATAGCGGTGAGATCGAAGAAAAAATTCTTGCGGAAAAGCATTTAACGACGCCCTTATTTCTGGCAACATCATGGGAACTTGATATTGCGAAAGACATAAGGGGGTTGCATCTTAGTGTTGGTTTGCCAGTCATTGATCGGCTTATTTTGCATCGTACTTACGTGGGGTATCATGGCGGATTGAACCTGGTCGAAGATATTTATTCTCGTCTCTTAGCGAAGCATCGTGATTAAGGTTATAGCATAATAAGGAATTTTACTGGTAAAAGACTTGACATTTTAATTTGTTTATAGGAAAATAACACTTAATAAGTGTTATTTTGGCTGATCAGTAAACTGAAGGCTAACAGCATCTTGCAATAAAGCGCTGTTAGCCTTTTTTATGATGCCATTTTGGGGATGAGGTGATCTCATTAGATGGTTTGATGAATTTGGGGTAGGCGACTATCAGAATTCAGGCAAATTAGGATTTATCTATAATTTATCAGTACGTGTTGGTCAAGTAGAGACTTGAAGACCGCTCTTTCCATAATAGGAGAGAAGCGGTCTTTTTTAGTAAGGAGGAGAAAAGAATGCTTCTTAGAGGGAGATTCACAAAACAGAAAATGACAGCAGCATTTCTGGTACTCATGGCAATTTTTCTATTAGCTGGTTGCGGGAATAAACCAGAGACGACAGCAGAAGATGATAAGCCGAAGTTTGTAAATGGTAAACTTACTAAAGAATTTCATCTTAAAGTACCAACTCTACAGGATTTTAATGAAATCATTATTGCCGATAAGAAAGGCTTTTTTAAAGAAGTTGGCATTGTTTTGGAATATACCGGGACAGTATCTTCTGGCGGCGTTATGGCACAGTCTGTGATAAAAGGCGATAATCATTTGTTTAATTCCGGCCATCCAATCACAATTGCCAACGCTCGTAAAGCGGGGGCTAAAATTAAAATTGTTACTCATAGTATGTGGGATGATCCCGATCCGGCTAAAGTTCATATGACATGGCTTGTGAAGGATGATGGGCAAATTAATTCAGCAAAAGATCTTGTGGGAAAAAAGATTGCTGTTAGTTCACTAGGCAGTTGCGCTGAATTACTTGATATGGAATTTCTGCGACAAAACGGGATCAATAAAGATGAAATTACTCTGATCACTATGCCCGATCCGCAGCAGGAACAGGCTCTTCGACAAGGACTCATCGATGTAGCGGTGTTGCATAATGTCTATCAAAAGTCAGCACGAAATCGCGGTGGTGTAAAGGTTCTTACGACAAGTTACGACATTGGTACAGCTGCTGGCAGTCCGCAAGCAGGGGGACTTGCAATTCGGGCCTTTAGTGAAGATTTTATTCGTGATTACCCTGATGTGGTAAAGGCTTATGTTGCCGCTGATATTAAGGCGCAGCACTGGATTAATGACAATTACGACGAAGCGCTTCAAATTGCGGCGGACTACCTGAAAGTGGACGTAAAAGATATGGCAGGCAATGTATATCCGCCTGATAATTATATTGATGATCAGAAAATTGCTGTTTGGATTGACATGATGGAGAAAAATGGTGTGCTTAAACCGGGCGAAGTCAAATCGACCGATTTATATACAAATGATTTAAATCCTTATTATACAGGGGAAATCAAGTAGTGAGCTGCTGATACAGGGAGGGTTATTTGTGAGTGTAGTAAATTTAAAAGCGCCGGAAGTGCCAACTAGAGAAAATCGACTGGGATCGATCACAGGATTTGAGGGATCGGCAAGTGATCTAGTTGCCTGCTCTAGAGCAGGAACCTTAAAAGATAGCGAGCGAAGTTTTAGTCAATGCATGGGGTGCAGTGCGAGCAACGCTTTTTGTCAATTATCAATGATTCAAGATGCAGCCATTGTCAATCATGCGCCAATTGGCTGCGCCGGTGATGTGTTTACTTATAATTTTGTTTATCGCGTTGGCCAAATGGAGCGTAATTTGCCGTCAGTCATTGGCCGCTATTTTAACACAAACATTGAAGAACAGGATACTATTTTTGGGGCTACGCAAAAACTAGCTGATACGATTCGCGGAGCTTATGAACGCGTAAAACCGAAGGCGATTTTTATAACGACTTCCTGCGCCTCAGGGATTATTGGCGATGATGTGGAAGGCGTAGCGAACGAGCTCACAGAAGAACTGGGCATTCCGATTGTCGCCTGCTTTTGTGAAGGCTTTAAATCGAAAATATGGACGACAGGCTTTGATTCAGCTTATCACGCCATTGCGCGCAAAATCGTGAAACCGCCGCAAAAGAAATCGAACAAGGTTAATATTATTAATTTTTGGGGCAGCCATGTTTTTGATGAGATCTTAAACGAGCTTGGCTATGAGGCGGAATACATTGTGCCTTTTTCGACAGTCGCTCAGCTTGAAAAAATCTCGGAGGCAGCAGCAACGATTCAAATTTGTCCAACTCTTGGCACCTATTTAGGCGCCGCCTTAGAACAGGTTTACGGTGTGCCGGAGATCAAGTCCCCGCCAGCTTATGGCATAGTCGGTACAGATAACTGGCTGCGTGAATTAGGGGCTGTATTGAAAAAGCCGCAAGAAGTGGAAAAGATAATTGATCGTTATCATGAAGAATTTTTGCCGAAAGTCGAAGCCTATCGCAAAGTTTTAACAGGAAAAACAGCGTATATTACTGCTGGTGCAGCTCATGGTCATGCACTGATAGCCTTACTGAGTGAACTAGGGATGGAAGTACAAGGGGCGGCTATTTTCCATCATGATCCAATTTATGACAATGGTGATGCTGCTGCCGATGCGCTGGATCATGCTGTGAAAAATTATGGTGATGTCAAAAATTATAATGTATGTAATAAACAGGCTTATGAACTTGTTAATATTTTGAATCGAGTCCGCCCTGATATTATGATCGCCCGCCATGGTGGCATGACTTTATGGGGGGCAAAGCTAGGTATTCCAACTTTGCTTGTAGGCGATGAGCAATTTAGTTTTGGCTATCAGGGAATTATTAATTATGCAGAACGCATTATTGAAACTTTGGATAATAAAGAATTCGTAACAAACTTAGCAAAGCATAGCACTATGCCCTACAGCAAATGGTGGTTAGAACAAAATCCCTTTTCCTTTCTCGGAGGTGACGTCCATGTCAAAGTTTATTGAACAGCCCCGCTATAGTTGCGCCTTAGGGGCGGAATTGTCGGTTGTAGCGATAAAAAAGGCTGTCCCTATTATGCATTCCGGTCCTGGCTGCGGCAGTAAAATTCATCGGCTTTTAGGGCAGGGGGAAGGCTATGCTGGCGGGAATACCATTCCTTGTACAAATGCCAGTGAATCAGAAATTGTCTTTGGCGGTGAAGAACGGCTTAAAACCGTGATTGACGGTGCCTTTAAAGTCATTGACGGTGATTTGTATGTTGTGCTGACAGGTTGTACTTCTGATATTGTTGGTGATGATGTTGGCCAGGTAACAGGCGCTTTTCAAGATCAGGGTAAACCCATAGTTTATGTGGAGACAGGCGGTTTTAAAAGCAATAACTATGTCAGTCATGAACTCGTTGTGCAGGCAATTATCGATCAATATGTCGATAAATTTACTGTTAATCGTCAGCCTGTCAAAGGTTTGGTTAATGTGTTTTCCACAATTCCCTATCAAGATCCCTACTGGAATGGTAACTTAGAGGAATTAAAACGAGTCCTAGAAGGGATTGGTCTTACTGTTAATATCTTATTTGGCACGGCTTCCGGCGGTGTAGAAGAGTGGAAAACGATTCCTCAAGCCGAGTATAATTTAGTCGTAAGCGCTTGGGCGGGACTGAAGGTTGCCCAGCATCTTAAAGAAAAATATGGGACTCCCTATTTGCATTTTCCCTACTTTCCCATTGGCGGTAAAGAGACCACTAAATTCTTACGAGAAGTTGCCAGCGTAGTCCCAACAGATCCAGTAGTAACAGAAGCTTTTATTGAAAAAGAAGAAGCGCGGTTTTATTCTCATATTGAACGAACAGCGGATTTTATGCTGGAGTTTCGTTATGGTATTCCTCGGCGTTTTTATTCTTTATTAGACGCATCCTATGCCCTGGGATTTTCTAAATATTTACTAATTGAACTGGGGATTATTCCAGCCAAGCAATTTATTATTGATAATACACCGGAAGAATTTCAGGAAACGATTCGCTGCGAATTTGCTGCCATCTCAGAGTATCGTTCTGTTGATGTTGATTTTACGATTGATGCTGGTGAAGTACAGGAAGTGATTCGAGCTGACGACCAAAAACATCGTTCTCTCATTTTAGGAAGCGGTTGGGAGCGCGATTTGGCCAAAGACATTGGCGCTGATCTTTTAATTATCAGTCCGCCAGTGGCTTATCGCCTTGTGCTGAGTTGCGGTTATTTTGGCTATAATGGCGGTCTTCGTTTGATTGAAGATTTATATGACCGAGTGCTCGATACGTATCGTTAAAAATTTACAAATAGATATTGACAAATGAGGGCAATGTCTTATAATAATAGAAAACATAGTTATCATTTGCTGATCAGACGCACTGAAGGCTAAGGATATCGTAATGATATTCCTTGGCTTTTTTGATTTATAGTGAGTCAAAACAGTAAAAATGACTACTTACTATGTTATTTAGCTGGTCAGTTAAAAGACTGAAGGCGAAGAAGAGTTTCTCTTTTGAGAACTCCTTCTTCGCCTTTTTTTATTAATTTAATGTAATGGAGGAAGCTGGATGACTCATTTTATTGACAGACCCCGCTATCTATGTGCCATGGGGGGAGCAGTGGCTACTTTAAAGGCTCTACCAAAAGCAATTTCGATTATTCATGCTGCAGCTGGCTGCGGCGGCAATTTTGCCAATGCCTTAAATGGCGCTGCCGGTTATTTAGGAAGCGGTTATTGCGCTGGGCAGGCGCTTCCTAGTTCAAATGTTTATGAAAAAGACATTGTTTTTGGCGGTGAAGAACGCCTGGCAGAGCAAATTTCGAATACCTTAGAAATTGTCGACGGCGATCTGTATTTTGTGGTGACAGGTTGCATGGTTGATATCATCGGCGATGACGCTATTTCAGTGGCCAAACGGTTTAAAGAACAAGATCAGCCCGTTTTTGCAGCAGAAACAGGCGGTTTTAAAGGGAATTCTTTTAAAGGCTATGATATTGTACTAAGCAAACTTTTTGCTGAATTTGTAGAAAAACAACCAGTAAAAGACAAACATATCGTAAATCTCTTTGGACTTGTGCCTGTGCAAGATGTTTTTTGGAAAGGAAATTTAAGTGTTTTAAAATCTTTACTGCAAAAGTTAGGTTATCAGGTGAATACCTTTTTTGGCGAAGGCGAAACCATTGATAATTTAAAACAGTCTGCTGCTGCCAGCCTGAATATCGTAGTATCTGATGTATATGGCATTGAGCCAGCTAAAGTATTTGAAGAAGTTCACGGTGTCCCGTATGTGGTAGCGCCGCTGCCAATTGGGGCGGCAGGAACAGAACGCTTTTTGCAAATTATCGGTGAAGCTCTTGGGGTGGCGAAAGAACGGGTGGAGGCGGTTATTGCTTCGGAAAAATCACGTTATTACGGTTATTTAGACCGATTAGCCGATGTCTATAATGACCTTGATTTGCAACGTTACAGTGTTGTCGTAGCTGATGCGAATTATGCGGCGGCGCTGACCGGGTTTCTAGCCGATGATTTAGGCTGGCTGCCTGAACTTGTTGTGGTTACCGATCAATTAGATGAACAAGAAGAAGAGAAGGTAAGAGAAGGGTTTACTCATTTTGTATCCGGTGTGAAACCTAAGGTTGTTTTCGATACAGATACGTCAAATGTCAGCAAGCATTTCCAGACTGTATGGCCGCAAAATAGCAATTCGCGGTATTTTGATTCTTTCAGTCCGGCATTTGTTCTTGGCAGCAGTTTGGAACGTGACTTTGCCGATACCATTGGCGCACCGCATCTGAGTGTGGCTTATCCTATTTCAAATCGGATTGTTCTAGATCGGGCCTATCTCGGTTACGAAGGGGCGCTGCGTTTAACAGAAGACATTTTAGGTTTGCTTGTGGGAAACCGATAATTGACAGAGTGGGAAGGGGTTTTACGACATGGATTATATTCGCGAAAAGGCGCCGCCGGTACGAGAAGATCGATTGAAGGCTTGCAATACTTATGGCGGATCTTGCAGTAATTTAGTAGATCAATCAAAAAAAGGCTGCTTGAACGGTATTAAACGAACTTTTTCACAGACGCAAGGCTGCCAGCTTAATTTAAGTCTAGCAATTTTAAATACAATTCGCGATTCTGTTGTAATCGTCCATGGACCAGTTGGCTGCGGCGGCGGGAGTTTGGCTCAAGCGGGGATTAATAAGAATTTCCAGAAGCTTCGTGACAGCCAGGCCAAAGGGTTGATCTGGGTTAATACGAATTTAGGAGAACTTGAAGTCATTAACGGCGGGGAGTCGCGGCTAAGAGAAGCTATTTTACACGCTGAAAAAGAATTTCGCCCCAGCGCTATCATTATTGTAAATAGCTGTGTACCAGCCATTATTGGTGATGATATTGATGGCGTTGTGGAACAAGCTCAGAAAGAAGTCAAAGCGAAAATTGTGCCTGTTCATTGCGAAGGTTTTAAAACTAAAATTATGGCTAGCGCCTATGATGCCGTTTATCATGGGATTTTACGAAATTTAGTAGAGCCGGAAGAAGTAGAAACGGCGTATCGCCGCGATGAACAGACGGAGCTGCAGTTATTACAAGAGAAGTATCGCGTGAGCCGGACTGTCAATGTGCTCAATGTTTCCTCAATGAGCCGGATTGATGAATATGAACTGGTACGCTTGCTTAAAGCGCTGGATTTAAACTTGAATATTTTGCCTTGCTATGCTCATCCTGATGATTTTAAAAAGGCAACAGAGGCGGCGCTGAATGTAAGTATTTGTGCAACTCATGATGATTATTTTGTAGGGCATCTACAAGAAAAATATCAAATTCCTTATATTTTACGGACTATCCCGATTGGCGTTAAGTATACGAATCGCTGGATTCATGATATCGCTCAATTTTTTGGTATAGAGGAAGAAGCGAAGCGGTTTATTGATCAAGAAGTGAAAGCACTCGAAGCGGCTTTAGAACCTTATCGACAGATTTTCAAAGGCAAGCGAGTATTGGTTGGCGGTGGAGAAATTCGTGTGCTGGCTAATGCTGAACTTTTGGAATATCTTGGCCTTGAAGTTGTCGGCCTACGCGCCTATCACTATGATGAATTCGGTGATGAAATGCTAGGCGAACAAGGTGAAATTCAGCAAGCTACCTTTAATGTGGCAACAGGTCAGCCCTTTGAGCAGAATAATTTGATTCACAAGTTAAAGCCGGATATATATGTCGGTCATGTGGGAACGAATGCCTGGGCAGCAAAACAGGGGATTCCGGTGATTCCTTTGTTTCATCAAAGCCAGCTTTTCCTCGGTTATTCAGGTGTTTTCGAATTTGCCCGGCGTCTGGCAAGAATACTCAAAAATCCGTCCTTCAATCATAATTTAGGAAATAACGTAAAACTGCCTTACCACAAAGCCTGGTATGACAAGGATCCTTTTTCTTATATTGATGAAGCGGCACTACTAGCGTCGCGTGATTAAACAAATGAGGGAGTGTTAGAAATGTCAAAAATTGCGAATCGTGTTACCGAATTAATTGGCCGGACACCGTTGCTGCGGTTATCGAGTACGTTAGAAGATGCCGTAGCCGATGTCGTAGTAAAACTGGAGTTATTTAATCCTGGCGGAAGTATTAAGGATCGTATTGGCTTTAGCATGATCAAAGATGCCGAAGAAAAAGGTTTGATTCAGCCTGATACGGTAATTATTGAGCCGACAAGCGGTAATACGGGGATTGCTTTGGCCCTCATTGCCGCAGCTAAGAAATATCGTTTGATTCTAACGATGCCTGATACGATGAGTATAGAACGACGTAGTTTACTGCAAGTTTATGGCGCTGAACTTGTCTTAACGCCCGGTGCCGATGGGATGAAAGGCGCAGTTCGCAAGGCGGAGGAGCTGGCGGCTCAAATTCCTAATTCTTTTGTGCCGCAGCAGTTTAATAATCCGGCAAATCCAGCAATCCATCGGGCAACGACAGCAGAAGAGATCTGGCATGATACCGATGGCAAAGTGGATATTGTAGTCGGCGGAGTGGGAACTGGCGGTACGATTACCGGTATTGCCCAGATTTTAAAGCAGCATAATCCCAAGGTGCAAATTGTTGCTGTTGAGCCATATGATTCACCTGTTCTTTCCGGCGGTAAGTCAGGCCCTCATAAAATACAAGGAATCGGTGCCGGGTTTGTGCCGACAGTTCTTGATCTTAAACTTGTCGATGAAATTTATAAAGTGAAAAACGAAGAAGCGATTGATACGGCGAAAGAATTGGCGCGCCAGGAAGGCGTACTTGTTGGTATTTCTTCCGGCGCAGCTGCCTTTGCCGCTTTGCAGCTGGCAAAACGGAAAGAGAATAAGGGGAAATTAATTGTAGCGATTCTGCCTGATACGGGAGAGCGTTATATTAGTACCGCTTTATTTCAAGATCTTAAATAATAAATAAAAGTGACAATAAGGAGATGGGAGAGTATGCCTGATAAGATTGTTGCCACAAATATTCGTCGCGTTTATCAAATTAAACAAAAAAATGAAGAGAAGCCAACTGAATTTGAAGCGTTAAAACAATTGAATTTAACGGTAAAACAAGGTGAGTTTTTAGTCATTGTCGGGCCAAGCGGCTGCGGAAAGTCTACTTTTCTTGATATGATCGCAGGGCTGGCTCACCCTAGTTCCGGTGAAATTTTTATTGATGGCAAATTGATTACTGGACCAGCGTTGGATCGTGGGATTGTTTTGCAGGGCTATGCACTATTTCCCTGGCGCAGTGTTCGTAAAAATGTAGAATTTGGTTTAGAAATAAAAAAAGTACCGGCTAAAGAACGGCCGGCGATTAGTCAAAAATATATTGAATTAGTCGGATTAAAAGGATTTGAAGATCGTTATCCCCATGAACTTTCCGGCGGGATGAAGCAGCGTGTAGCCATCGCCCGGGCACTAGCTTATGACCCGGAAGTGCTGCTTATGGATGAACCCTTCGCGGCAGTGGATGCGCAAACACGAGAAGTTTTGCAGGAAGAACTTCTTAGAATCTGGGAAAAAACCAAGAAGACAATTGTTTTTGTTACTCATGGAATTGATGAAGCTGTTTTTTTAGGCGACCGCGTTGCTGTGATGACAGCAAATCCTGGTACGATTAAAGAAATCGTGGAAATCAATTTACCGCGGCCGCGTGACGGAATCCGTTCTTCTGCAGAATTTGGCTGGATTCGCCATAAAATCTGGGAGCTTCTGCAAACTGATTTGCCAACGAAACAAGAAATTCCAGCTGAACAAAATATAGCTGATGAAATTTCCTCATCAGCGGCATTGTAAGGCTGTTGGCGATTTTTATGAACAGTACGCGCGGATTTTGGAGAGCACTATTACTTAGAAGTTCCGGGATATTTGTGTTTTTACTTTTGTGGGAAGCTGCGTCGCGACTCGGTTGGGCTGATCCGCAATTTCTCCCTGCTGTCAGCACGGTTGTAGCAACGATCCTCTGGCTCTGGCAGGATGGTGACTTGCCAATTCATATTGTCGTTAGTTTGTGGCGCGCCTTGTTCAGTTTATTCTTAGCTGCAAGTATCGCAATCCCGTTTGGATTTTTATTAGAAACTTCTTTTCCAAGTCATAGTAAACGACTCGATCCTTTATTACGCTTATTGAGTCATGTCAATCCTTTTTCCTTAGCTCCTGTTTTTTTACTTTTTTTTGGCATGGGAGAAACAGCAAAAATTGCCACGATTACCTTAGTTGCCTTGTGGCCTATTTTATTCCATACTGTCACAGGTCTGCGGACCGTGGAACCTTTGTTATTAAAAACAGCTGCTTCCATGAATGCTCCTCTCTCTGTTTTAATTCGTCATGTCTTATGGACTGCTGCTTTTCCCTCGATTATAACAGGACTTAGAGTGGGCGGCCAAATGGCAACCTTTATGCTGATTGGGGCCGAAATGTTAGGCGCTCATGCCGGGCTAGGGTGGCTTGTTCATAATTCCGCCATGTTATTTCAAATTCCTCGGATGTATGCAGCTGGAGTTTTTATTATTTTACTAGGTGTTTTTATCAATCAGCTTTTACTAAAAGTAGAAAAAGATGTTTCCTTCTGGCGTGAATCATCACTATCCTTTGATCGGGTTAGGCAAGAGAAGGTAATAAAAGAACCGACTGTTTTTTACATGCCAATTTTGATTGGGGTAGTCGCTGGAATTCTTATTTTTGGCGGTACTGAAGTGCAGCAAGTGAATCAGCGAGGAATAACCGGTTCAATTCAGAGCAATCAAGGCGAAGCAGGCAGCGAGATGCAGCATCACAATATGCAGCATCATCACATGGAGCAAGGTGCTGCTCATTCAGGTGAGCAGCATCCGACAGTACCTACCTATAAGCCAGCCGTGGAAGAAAAATAGTGAGGAAAGGGGGATGCAAAGTGCGGTCGATTATTATTTTTTTATGCTTATGGGAAATCATTTGTCGACTGGGTTTGATCAGTCCGCTATTTGTTCCTCCTTTATCTAAAGTTCTTGTAGCTATTGTTGATCTGCTTTTTTCTGGACTTTTTGTACCTCATATTTTAATTAGTTTGGAGCGGGCTCTTGTCGGGTTTTTAGTGGCAACAGTACTTGCAATTCCCGCAGGTCTGCTATTAGGCGGCTGGTTTCGGAAAATTGAACTTGCTTTGTCACCGTTATGTAATCTGGCGGAACAAGCAAATCCATTTATTTTATTTCATATTATTATTTTATTTCTAGGGATTGGGGAAACGGCAAAAATCAGTATGATTGCCTGGGTTTGTTTATGGCCCATACTTTTAAATACAGCCCAAGGCGTTAGACAAGTGGACCATACACTGGTAAAGGCAGCCCGTTCTTTTGGCCTTAACCGTTGGTCGCTCTTTTATAAAGTCATTTTGCCAGCGGCGGCGCCTGCCATTTTTACGGGCCTTCGCCTGAGTGCTGGCTATTCTTTCTTCTTACTCATTGTAACGGAAATGATGGGATCTAGCTCTGGACTTGGCTGGTTCATTTTGTATAGTCAAGAAAACTATCATATTGAGTGGATTTTTTCAGGTGCCATAGTGATTGCTTTGCTTGGAGTCATGATTGATTATATGTTGAAACAGATTGAAAAACGAGTCGTTATTTGGGAAAGCGGCAGGGGGTGATCATATGTCAATTCAGGTTGCCATAGCAAGCACTAGTGGGACAGAGATTGATCAGCCTTTTGGGAAAACAAATCAATTTTTTGTTTATGAACTTTCTGGTGATCAATTTGAATTTAAAGAAACTAAAATAGTTGCTTGCGATGAAAGCAAAAACAATAAAGAAAATTTAATAAAAATAGCTAAATTGTTAGATGAATGCGAATTTGTTTTAGCAAGTAAATTCGGCCCAGGTGCTATCACTCTCTTAGAAGAGCGAGGCATTTGGACAGTGACAGTCGAAGGACCGATTGATCAAGCTCTTGACTGGGTACGTTGGACTCACCGTAAACCGCGAAGCAGTCGTCTAAAACGGACTAGATCGATACGATAAGGAGTGTTAACGATATGGCTGATAACCAAGTAAGACAGCACGGCTTTGATACGATTGCAGTTCATGAAGGGCAGGTGCCTGATCCGGTGACTGGTGCCCGGGCTGTGCCCATTTATCAAAGTACTTCTTTTGTTTTAGGTGATACTAAGCGGGCTGCCAGGCTTTTCTCGCTTGATGAAGTAGGCAATGCTTATACGCGCATGATTAATCCGACACAAACGGTATTTGAAGAAAGAATTGCAGCCCTTGAAGGCGGTATCGGCGCTCTTGCTGTTGCCTCAGGACAGGCAGCAATTACCTATTCGATCCTGACCATTGCCGAATCGGGCGATGAGATTGTGTCTTCAACAGCACTTTATGGCGGGACCTATAATTTGTTTCATCATACATTGCCGAAACTGGGGATTAAAGTTCATTTCGTAAACCCGGATGATCCGGAAAATTTTCGTAAGGCGATTACGCCGAAAACGAAAGCGCTCTATGCTGAAATTATTGGTAATCCACGAATTGACATTCTAGATGTAGAAAATGTAGCAAAAGTTGCTCATGAAAACGATATTCCTTTGATTATTGATAATACCTTTGCTACCCCTTATTTAAGTCGTCCCATTGAATGGGGGGCTGATATTGTAGTCCATTCGGCAACAAAATTTATTGGCGGTCACGGGACTTCCATCGGTGGCATCCTTGTTGATTCCGGAAAGTTTAACTGGAATAATGGCAAATTTCCGGGTCTCGTTGAGCCTGATCCTAGTTACCACGGTCTTTCCTATGTTGAAAAATTTGGCCCGGCTGCCTATATTCTCAAGGCGCGGGTTTCGCTGCTCCGCGATACCGGCGCTGCCATCAGCCCTTTTAATTCATTTTTGTTTTTGCAAGGAATTGAAACCTTATCTTTGCGTCTTGATCGCCATGTAGCGAATGCACAAAAGGTAGCAGAGTTTTTAGAGCAGCATTCAGCAGTTACTTGGGTCAATTATCCAGGCCTTAAAACAAGTCATTCCTATGAAAAAGCACGTAAATACTTACCAAAGGGTCCTGGGGCAATCCTGACTTTTGGCATTAAAGGCGGACGAAATGCGGGAACGAAATTGATTGATCATATTGGGCTCTTTTCCCACTTAGCAAATGTGGGAGATGCGAAATCACTGATTATTCATCCGGCTAGTACAACTCACCAGCAATTGAGTGAAAAAGAACAGATTGCTAGCGGTGTAACAGAAGATTTGATTCGATTGTCTATTGGACTCGAAGATATTGATGATTTGCTCTATTATCTAGATGAGGCGCTTGCTATTAGCCAGCAGTAATAAGTAAGGTTCCTGTCTCAATTGGCAGGAGCCTTAATTTAGAACAGATCAGAAGCTTTATAGAGAGCGGGTGAGATATTGAATTTTAGAAGTTATATTTTTATATCAGTTCTTATCGTTTTTGGGGGAATTATTGGGTTGCATTTTGGTGTGAATCACCCAAGCCAGAGCCAGGCTCCTGTTTTACAACATACCATGGAAAATCATACCAATCATAATCAGTAAGGAGTGTGGGGGCTTTGCGACAGAAAAAAATCATTCAGTGGATTTCCTTGCTTGTCAGTATCAGTTTGCTTCTGTTACCTTTGGTTTTTCCTATATGTGAAGTCGTAGCTGGAAAACCTCCCATGCGTTGCTATTATACCTTTCAGGCAGAATATATTCTCGCTATTTTAGCGATTATCATTTCACTAAGTCTATTTTTTACCAAAACAAGGGAAGCAAGGAAATTCAATAACTTCTTTTTAAGTATACTCGGTTTATTTGCCATTGCTTTGCCGCAATCTTGGGCGATTGGACTTTGCAATCATGGCGATAGTCTTTGCCACTTGACGGCTCACGTAGAAACAGGAGCGGCCATTCTTTTAATTCTTGCTGGAATCAGTGGGATTTGGCAGGTGGTAAAAGAAGAAGAAAAAAATCGTGAGGATCACTTGTTATGATCCGAATCATTTTAAAATCATTATGGTATCGGCGTGTACAAAATTTGTCACTTGTGTGTGCTTTAGCTGTTGGTATTTTACTTGTTTTTGCTGTTTTTCTATTAGAACAAGGTGTAAATAATGGAATGGAAACAGCTAAGCAGCGCCTAGGGGCTGATATTTTAGTTGTTCCAAATGGCGTAGCTGTAGATCCAGGAGAGATCCTTTATGGCGGAGCGCCGCAAAATATTTATATGAATCAATCGGTGGAGGCCGCGGCATCTCAGATCAAAGGCGTAAGAAAAATTACTAGTCAATTTTTTACGCAAAGCCTAACAGAAGAATGTTGCGATATTGGCACTGTGATTCGCTTAATTGGTTTTGATCCGCAAACAGACTGGCTGATTCAGCCATGGCTTAAAAATATTTCTAAGGTAGAACTTGCTGACGATGAAATCATTATTGGTAAAGAAGTAAATAGTTTTGAAGGTCGTAAGATTAATGTGCTTGGGACTACCTTTACCGTTGCGGCAATTATGGCTCCGACAGGCACGGGTCTCGATTATTCGATTTTGATGAATCAAAAAACAGCACGGGCTATTGCGGCAAAGTCACCATATCTACAAGCTGTTTGGCAAGAAAAAGGGACGCCGGACAAGTTGATCTCTGCTATTTTAATGGAAGTAGAGCCTGATGCTAATATTGGTGAGATTATTGCAAAATTGGAAAAAATAGCACCGGTTCATGCCTATTCTGCTGCCGAGGCAAAGCGGCATACTTATGAACAGCTTACTGTTATTGGATCACTGCTCTGGGCAGTGGCTCTAATCGTTGTAATTTCAGCGGTCATTCAGCTTTTTTCCCGCCTTTACTCTCTGACGCTTGAAAGACAGGGGGAATGGGGACTTTACTTAGCTCTTGGGCTTACAATGAAGGCGCTTGCCCGCATGATTATTGTAGAAACTAGCTTGCTTTGTTCACTAGGGGCTTTAATTGGATTCATTGGCGGTTATCTTTTTTATTTAGGAGCGGTGCGCTTTATATTAACCTATGAGTCTTTCCCGTTTATTTATCCGGATTTTCTTGTTGTTGGCAAAATAGGGGTTTTGCTTTTTCTAGTTTGGCTGGCGATTGGTCTTTTAGCCGCGTGGATTCCCGCGTATCGGAGCAGTAAAGTGGAGCCCAGTTTGGTTATGACACGGGGAGAGTTTGATTGATAGGAGATGGAAAATTGGAATCTTTACTGGGAATTCGCCAGATTAAAAAATTCTATGGCCAAGAAACTATTTTATATGATGTTTCATTTCAGCTAGAAAAAGGCGAAATGATATCCATTGTTGGTGAATCTGGAACAGGGAAAACAACATTGTTGTCTATTTTAGGCTTATTGCAAAACCCCAGTGCAGGTGAAATATGGTTTAAAGGACAAGAAGTCGGGTCGCTTAGCCCGTCAGAGCGAGCAAAGCTGAGAAGTCTATATATTGGCTTTGTTTTTCAAAGAGCGCGTTTAGTCGGGTCGCTTACTGCACTGGAAAATGTATTGGTTCCTGCTTGGCTATTTCAGCAGCAAAAAGCGGAAAAAACGGCGACAGCGGCTAGAGCTGAACATTTGCTGCGCGAGTTGGGGCTTGAACATCGTCTTACCTATTTGCCGGAGCAACTGAGTATTGGGCAGATGCGGCGTGTTGCTCTGGCTAGGGCTCTGCTCTTAGAACCTGAGATCATTTTGGCGGATGAGCCTACAAATGATTTAGATGTAGATTCAGCTGCTATTGTGATGGAATATCTGAAAAAGGCGCAGCGAAACGGAGCAGGTGTTGTCATTGTCACTCATGATCGGCGGCAGTCTGCTTTAGCTGACCGTAGATTTGAATTAAAAAGAGGCTTGCTTCAATTAGTTTGAGTACAAAGTGATGATACTTCTTTTCTTTAACTGGTATACAAGGAGTGGCGCATGTGAAAAAGTGGTTCAAAAGAATTTTTTCTGTATTTTATCGGCTACTAGCAGTTTTGCTTTTTTTGCTGCTATGGGAAGTGGCGCCAAGAATTGGTCTGGCTGATCCGACTTTTTTGCCGCCTTTTTCGAAAGTTTTTGCTGCTTTTTGGAGTTTGCTTCTTAGCGGTGAATTAATTAAGCATATTGCCGTGAGCCTTAGACGTTCGGTCATTGGTTTTGGTCTTGGTCTGGCGATTGCAATTCCCTTGGGACTTTTAATCGGGTGGTTTAGAGGCTTTGAACGGTTTATTGATCCTTTACTGCAGACTTTTCGGCAGACTTCAACGCTAGCCTTGTTTCCTGTCTTTATCTTGCTCTTTGGGATTGGCGAAGTTTCGAAGGTGGCGATTATTTTCTGGGGTGTGCAGTGGGCAATTTTACTGAATACCATTGCCGGGGTTCGCAGTGTCGATCCGCTGTTAATTAAGTCGGCCCGTTCGATGGGGACATCTCAATTGACTATTTTTAGTAAAGTCATTGTGCCGGCTTCAATTCCAGCTATTTTTACAGGTATTCGGTTAAGTGCCACCACTTCTATTCTGATTTTGATTGCAGCTGAAATGATTGGCGCCAATGCCGGCCTCGGCTTTTTACTCTATGATGCGGAAGTGAAATATCAAATCCCTACAATGTATGCTTCTATTATTACCATGTCAATGCTAGGCGTGGCTCTAAATTATACGTTGGTGGCTATTGAAAAACGCGTGACACGTTGGAAAGAAGAGCCTGTTACCGGAAGTTGACAAGCATAGGAAGTTGACTATAGTAAAGTGAGTTGAAAGCTGATGATTCGCATTCAGAATGTAAGTAAAATGTATCAAACACCGCAAGCAACCGTTCATGCGCTCAAAGACATTAATCTGGAGATTAATGACGGTGATATTTTTGGGATTATCGGATTTAGCGGTGCCGGAAAATCAACGCTGATTCGTTGCTTGAATCGACTGGAAGAGCCGGATTCTGGCAGTATTTTAATTGGAAGTCAAGATATTATTACGATGGATAAACAACAGCTGCGGCTGGCTCGCCGCAAGATCGGCATGATTTTTCAACAGTTTAATTTGTTTGATGCCAAGACTGTTTTTGATAATGTGGCCTTTCCGTTAAAGGTGGCTGGTTATCCGCAAACAGAAATTGCTAAACGTGTTGCCGCTATTTTGGAGCTTGTTGATTTGACAGACAAAGCAAATGCTTATCCATTGCAATTGAGCGGCGGACAAAAGCAACGTGTGGGGATTGCCAGAGCTCTTTCAAATGAACCCGATGTACTTTTAAGTGATGAAGCAACTTCGGCCCTTGATCCGCAAACAACTTATTCTATTTTAGAATTATTGAAAGCTATTAATCAAAAATTGGGGTTAACAATTGTACTGATTACTCACGAATTGGATGTTTTAAAGCATATTTGCAATCATATGGCTGTCATTGAACAAGGGAAGATCGTGGAAACCGGAACTGTGGATAAATTTTTCATGAATCCTGAAAGTGATACGGCCAAAAAATTTGTGCAGATTCTGCAAGGGTTTCAGTCAAAACGGATTTTTCGGGAGGGAGAAGGCATTTGAATGATGACTTATTAGACCTATTATTTACCGGTTTTGGCGATACGGTTTATATGGTGTTACTGTCGACCTTAGCCGCCTTGGTTTTAGGATTGCCGCTAGGTATTATTTTGGTGATTACCGAGAAAGGAAATTTATTGGCATCGCCTAGGATTAACAAAATATTAGGAACGATTATTAATATTTTTCGGTCCTTTCCTTCCATTATTCTAATTGTAATTTTATTGCCCTTATCTCGTTTATTGATTGGCACGACACTTGGGGCTACGGCAGCGATTGTACCGCTTTCGATTGGTGCAGCGCCTTTTTTAGCCCGTATTATTGAGAATTGCTTAAAAGAGGTGGGGATTGGAAAAATTGAAGCGGCTGTAGCAATGGGAGCCACGCCTTTTACTATTATCACGCAAGTTCTGATTCCAGAAGCACTGCCTTCTTTAGTCCGGGGTGTCACGCTGGCAATTATTGCGATTACTGGTTTTACTGCTGTGGCTGGCGCTATTGGCGCTGGCGGTCTCGGAAGTCTCGCGATTCGCTTTGGTTATATGCGTTATCGTGATGATGTGATGATTGCCACTGTTATTATTTTAGTCATTTTAGTACAAGGAATTCAATGGGGAGGTGATTGGCTCGCTAGGCGGATTAATCGTAAGCGGTATAAGTTTGAATAAAGGATAAGAGAGAAGGATGATGGGGATGTTCATAAAGAAAAGCTGGAAAAAACTGATTATCATACTTGGTGTTGTTGCATTAGCCACTAGTATGGGAGGCTGCGGCAGCGACAAAAAAGAAAGCACTCAGACTGCAGGAAAATCAGAAGTGACTGTCAAAATTGGTGCAGCCGTTGTGCCTCATGCTGAAATCTTAAATTTTATTAAACCAAAATTAAAAGCAGAAGGAATTAATTTAGAGGTCGTTGTCTTAGATGATGAAGGGCAATTAAATCCTGCTCTGCAGAATAAACAGATTGATGGTAATTATTTTCAACATTTGCCTTATCTTGAGTCTGTTGCGAAGGAAAAAGGTTATGATTTTACAGTAGCAGCTAAGGTTCACGTAGAACCAATTGGTTTTTATTCACAGAAAATTAAATCAAAGGATGACTTGAAAAATGGCGCTACTATCGCAATATCGAATAACCCTTCCAACGAATATCGGGGGCTTATTTTGCTCCAGGCCAATGGATTAATCAAATTAAAAGAAGGGTTAGCTACTTTTGCCGCGACACCGCGTGATATTATCGAAAATCCGAAAAACTTAAAATTTGTTGAGGTCGATCCGGCACAACTGACTAGAGCTTTGCCTGATGTCGATGGAGCTGTTATTAATACCAATTATGTCTTAGAAGCAAAAATAGATCCTAAAACAGCTTTATTTCGTGAAGATGCTAATTCCCCTTATGCCAATGATCTTGTCGTAAGAAAAGGGGATGAAAATCGCCCGGAAATCAAAAAAATTGCTGAATATTTAACTTCGCCAGAGGTGAAGAAATTTATTCAAGATAAATATGGCGTAGCTGTAGTTGCCGCTTTTTAGAAAAAAATTATACTCCATTCCATTGACAGAAAGATAAAGCAATGTTACACTATTAACAATTTCATAGCGAAACTCTTATCAAGAGTGGTCGAGGGACTGGCCCGATGACACCCGGCAACCGGCGTTTTTACGCGTAAGGTGCTAAATCCAGCAGGAGAAATCCTGAAAGATGAGAGAAAGGAAGTTATGTCCCTTTCCTCATGGAAAGGGACTTTTTGTATGCATTGTAGTAACTGTTTCTAAAATGAGTTTTACAACAGGATGGAGGAAAATCATGAAATTGAATTCGAAAATTGTGCACATTGGTGTACGCAGCGATGAGAAAACCGGAGCAATTAGTACGCCGATTTATCAAACAGCATCTTTTGCCCATCCCGCAGTGGGACAAAGTACTGGTTATGATTATACGCGAACCAAGAATCCGACGCGAGAAGTTTTGGAAAAGGGAATCGCAATTTTAGAAAATGGTGCAGGCGGTTATGCTTTTGCGACTGGGATGGCGGCCATTACAGCAGTCTTGATGTTGTACAAGGCTGGCGATCACATAGTGGTGATTCAAGATTGTTATGGCGGAACTTATCGCGTCATTGATAAAGTGTTTGCTCCCTTTGGCTTGACAGCAACTTATGTTGATGCTACTGATGTAGAGAATATTGCGGCAGCCATCCAAGCTAATACTAAGGCAGTTTTGATTGAGACGCCGACCAATCCGTTAATGAGTATTGTTGATATTGCGGCAACCGCAAGGCTTACGAAATCGAAAGGCATTCATTTGATTGTTGATAATACCTTTTTAACGCCCTGTCTACAGCGCCCCTTAGAACTGGGCGCCGATATTGTACTTCACAGTGGTACGAAATATTTAGCGGGCCATAATGATTTATTATGCGGTCTTGTTGTAGCCAAAGATCCAGAACTAGCTGAAAAAATTCAATATATCCAGAATGCTACAGGCAATATTTTAAGTCCTGGCGATAGCTGGCTGTTGATTCGCGGCATGAAAACCTTAGCGCTTCGGATGCAGCGTCACAATGAGAATGCTCAGGCTGTAGCTGAATGGCTCAATCAGCATCGTCATGTAACGAAAGTCTATTATCCTGGTCTGGCGGAGCATCCCGGCAAGGCGGTTCAAGATAAGCAAGCTTCTGGTTATGGCGGTATGGTTTCTTTTACGGTGAAGCGACCGGAACTTGTGCTGCAAGTACTGGAAAAAGTGAAGTTCATTCAATTTGCCGAAAGCCTCGGCGGTGTTGAGACATTGATTACTTTTCCGGCGAAACAGACCCATGCTGATATTCCAGTGGAAACAAGAGAAAAATTGGGCATTGATGATTGCTTGCTTCGTTTATCTGTCGGCGTGGAAGATGTAGCAGATATTATTGCCGATCTAGATCAGGCTTTGGAATAAAAATTGTTTTATGACTATTAACAGGTGTGAGGAAAAAGGAGACGAAGAAATTATGCAGAGAATTCAAAAGTACGCTTCAGAAAAAGCAAGTCATTTTACGGAATCAGTGATCCGTGATATGACACGCGTAGCTGTAAAACATGGCGCGATTAACCTGGCGCAAGGCTTTCCCGATTTTCCAGCGCCTGATGCGATTAAACAAGCTGCGGCTGACGCAATTTTTAATGATCATAATCAATATGCGATTACCTGGGGAACCAAGGATTTACGCGATGGCATTACGGCAAAAGTAAAAAAAGAATATGGTATCGAAATTGATCCGGAAAAACAAATTACCGTTTGCTGCGGCTCCACGGAAGGAATGATCGCGACCTTACTTGCGACGATTAATCCTGGCGATGAAGTCATTGTTTTTGAACCTTTTTATGAGAATTATGGCGCTGATGCTGTTTTATGCGGCGCGACTCCCAAATATGTGACGCTCCATACCCCGGATTTTCACCTCGACTTAGATGAATTAAAAGCAGCTTTTTCTGATAAGACGAGAGCGATTATTATTAATACGCCTCATAATCCTACAGGTAAAGTGTTTTCAGCGGAAGAATTACAAGTGATTGCTGAGTTATGTCAAAAGTATGACGTTTTGGCAATTACTGACGAAATTTACGAATATATCCTTTATGATGGTGCCAAACATATTCCTCTCTATAATCTGCCTGGGATGGCTGAGCGGACGATTATTATTAACAGCACCTCAAAAACTTATAGTGTGACTGGCTGGCGTATTGGCTATGTGATTGCTTCCCCGGAAATTACGGATTCGATTCGTAAAGTTCATGACTTTTTAACCGTTGGCGCTGCTGCCCCCTTACAGGTTGCTTCTGCCGCAGCTTTGCGGTTTCCGGACTCTTACTATCAGGAGCTAGGAGATTTTTACGCCGAGCGCCGTGATTTGCTCCTAGGAGCGCTAGAATCAGTTGGTCTTCGTTGTGTAAAACCGCAGGGAGCTTATTACATTATGGCGGATATTCGTTCTTTAGGGTGGCACGATGATGTAGAATTTTCCTTCTATCTAACCCGGGAAATTGGTGTTGCGCCGGTACCTGGTTCCAGTTTTTATCGTCCCGACAGCGCTGATGCCCATACTTTTATTCGGTTTTGCTACTGCAAAAAAATCGAAACATTAGAAGCGGCTGTAGCAAGATTGAAGAAAGTAAGTTTACAGCATAAGTAGAAAACGTACTGTTGATAAAAAGTGCATTTGTGCCTACGCTAGGGCATAAATGCACTTTTGTTATGTCCAGGTTGATTCATAACTTTTACTGTTGTTTTTTATTTGACCGTAACAGTTCATCTTATGTGTTTAAAAAAATAGTGCATTGGTTTAAACAATATTTGATTTTTGACAGGAAGTCTTACAAGGGGTATATTATTTATAATTACAATTGTAATCTTTAGGAGTGGAAAGCTTTGAAAACGTTACCGCAAATCTCGGACATGGAATGGCAAGTTATGAAGATTTTATGGGCAAAGGCACCGCTTACAGCCAACCAAGTCATTAAGCAAATCGAAGGGATTATGCCATGGAAGCCCAAGACCGTTAAAACAATGTTGGGAAGACTGGTAAAGAAACAAGCCGTCGCTTTTCATGTCGAAGGCCGGGAATATGTGTATTATCCCCTTGTGGCCGAAGTCGATTGTATAAAAGCGGAAAGCCAGTCCTTTTTAGACAAAGTATTTTCTGGCGCTTTGAATGTGATGTTTGCCAATTTTTTAGAGGAACAGCAATTGTCAAAAGAAGAAATAGCTGAACTGAAACGCATCCTAGATCAAAAGAAAAAATAAAGCAAGGGAGGTCTCTTTATGGGACTCGATTCTTTTGTTCATTGGTTGCTATATTCTTCGCTGATAGGGAGTGGTTTAGTCGGCTTAATACTGGTGGTTCGTTTGGTCTCTAAACATCGCTTAGGGGCAAACTGGCAGTACCTGATATGGTTTCTATTGATTGGAAAATTGTTAATTCCCTTTGCGCCAGAAAGCCCTTTAAGTATATTTAATGTTTTCAACTATGTAGTTACCCAAAGTGCTGATTATTTTAAACCCAGTCAATCTGTAGCTGTTGAGTCGACTGTGAATAGAAAGTTTTCCATAAACAAATTCGCGAACGATAGCGATGATTATTATGTATCAATGAACAGGGCTTTCTTTGATAATGAAAATGAAATGATATTTTTGGTTTGGCTTATTGGTGTAGTTATTTTTACTTGCTATATGATTCGATCCACTATGAAACTGCAAGCTATCATAAAGAATAGTCCACAAGTTCGAGATAAAGACGTGCTAAACCTATTGAATGAATGCAAGAAATTGGTAAATGTAAAGCATAATCCAATTTTGGTCGAGTCAAAAGAATTTCAAAGTCCAAGAATAGTTGGACTTTGGCAGTCACATCTAGTTTTGCCAATGGGCATGGTTCAGTTTTTGAGTAAGGCGGATCTACGTTATATTTTTCTCCATGAACTAGCCCATCTTCAACGCAAAGATCTTTATGTCAATTGGATTATCGCTTTTTTCCAGATCATTCACTGGTTCAACCCGCTTATTTGGTATGCTTTTTATCAAATGCGTCAGGATCGGGAATTGGCTTGCGATGCGTCAGTACTCAGTTTATTGGAACCAGAAGAATGCCACTATTATGGCGCCGCGATTATTGCTTTTTTGGAGAGATACTCATCTCAAGAGAACTCTTTTACAACAGCCGGATTCATTAGTAGCAAAAAACATATTAAGGATCGATTATCAAGGATTGCTTTCTATCAAAAAAGGACTACAGCCAAATTGATTTTGGAAGTATTTTTCTTTTTGCTGTTTAGTGGTTTTGTTCTAACAAGCGCCAGGGATGTATCTGGGGCAGCTTCATTCGTCGAACCGCCACAAGAAAAGCAAAGTATCGTTTATAAGGATTTAAGCAGTTATTTTCAAGGTTATAATGGGGCTTTTGTTTTACTTGATCTAGAAAAAGACCATTATCTGGTATATCATGACGATAATAATAATGAAAAGATATCGCCGGATTCAACCTATAAAATTATTAGCTCTTTAATTGGTCTTGAGACGGGAGTTTTAACAAAGGATAATACGCTGTTAGCCTGGGATGGAACTTTATTCCCAATTGAACCATGGAATAGAGATCAGACGTTAAAATCGGCTATGAGGTACTCTGTGAATTGGTATTTTCAGAGGGTTGATTCGTCAGTCGGCAAAGCGAGGCTTGAGAACTATTTAAAACAAACTGGTTACGGTAATCATGATCTCTCGGGAGGCATTAAGGATTTTTGGATAGAATCTTCTCTGAAAATTTCTCCTCAAGAACAAGTTGAAATCCTTAAAAAATTATGTACTTACGACATGCCTTTTTCGCCGGAAAATATTGATATCGTCAAAAATGCCATCAAGCTATTTGAGCAGGACCATTTCGCTTTATATGGTAAAACCGGTACTGGTAATGTGAATGGCAAAAACATTAACGGCTGGTTTGTTGGTTTTGTGAAGAATAATGGCAGAACCTATATCTTTGCAACAAATATCCAAGGCAAAGAAGCAGCGGATGGTGCTAATGCTAAAAATATAACTTTAGCTATCCTAAAAGCTGAAAATATTTTATAGAATTTTAAAACGCAGGGTCAGTATACCTTGCGTTTTTTCTTTGTCTGTACTTAGTAGACGGAACTTTTAATTTCTCAGAATTTGCATTGACACAGATAGATTACAAGTGTAATATTCTGCTTATAGACTACAAGTGTAGTCTTATTGCGATAAGGAAAATGTTAAAAATAGAATCACCTATAAAGAAAGGATGTTGGATATGAAAAAATGGCCTTTAGTATGCTTGGTCGTTACTTTTTTGTGTTTTAACTCTATGGCTAAACTGAGTGCGGCAGATTTAGTTGAACGGGAAGACTTGGGGAAGTACTTTAATGGCTTTACTACAGGCACCTTTGTTCTGTATGATGACGCGAAGAATCAGTATACCGTTTTCAATAAAGTGCAAAGTGTACAGCGCTTATCGCCGTGTTCTACATTTAAAATTTATAATTCGCTTGCGGGGCTAGAAACAGGCGTTGTTGATCAGGAGGATGTATATACTTTATTTAAATGGGATGGAACGAGGTATGATTTTCCTGCTTGGAATCATGATCAAACATTATCATCGGCTACGAGAGATTCCGTTGTCTGGTACTTTAAGGAACTTGCCAGACGGATCGGAAAGGAGAGAATGCAAGCGTTTCTTGACAAGATACAGTATGGGAATCAGGATATATCTGGCGGTTTAACCACGTTCTGGCTACGATCTTCCTTACAGATATCAGCTCGTGAACAAGTCGACTTATTGCACAAATTATATGCTGGCAAGTTACCTGTTGCTTCAGAAAATGTGGCCATAGTAAAAAGAAATATTACGATCTCTGAAGGCAATGGCATGCGTTTTATGGGCAAGACGGGTTCGGGATTTCAAGATGACAAATGGATTTTAGGTTGGTTTGTTGGCTGTATCGAGAAGGACGGAAATCGTTATTTTTTTGCGACTAATATTCAGGGAATGGATGGCGCCACTGGCGGAAAGGCCAGAGAAATTACAAAATTACTACTAAGAGATCTTCGAATCTATCTGTAAATGTGAGGACACTGGCTGATGGATTATTAGATTAGAACAAAGAGCGTTCTGAGGAGATAGAAAGGGTTGTTGAGCTTGAAGAAGGCAGTTGGCATTACTAGTTTTTTGATATTTCTCATGTTCTGTTACTTTTTTCAAAAAGACTTTAGGGATAATGAAATAAAGACTGTACCTATTGCACCAGCAGCAGTGATACAGACAACTAAAAATATCGAACTATCTGATGACTTTGTAGAAATAAGAAGTACTTTTACATATCGAGGTCAAAGAATTCAATACCTGCTTATTTTTCCAGCGCAATATACCCAACTGACAAATCAATGGCCACTGATTTTATTTTTACATGGCAGTTCACTGCGTGGACAAAATTTAGATTTAGTGAAAGAATATGGGCCAACTTGGTTTTCAGAACATCGCAGTGATTTTCCTTTTGTTGTTCTTGCACCGCAATGTGCCGAACACGATGATTGGATAAATAAATCAGATCTTCTTGTTGCACTACTTGATGAAATTTTCAAGAAATATCGTATAGATCAGGATCGAGTTTATTTGACTGGGGTAAGTTTGGGGGGGAGTGGTACTTGGTTTCTAGCTTGTCAGCATCCAGAATATTTTGCAGCGATAGCTCCTATCGCTGCCGCTAGTCCAATAATCCCTACTACTTGGAAGTCGCAAATGATTTCTATGCCAATATGGGCTTTTCATGGTGCAGAAGATTCTATTGCTCCATTGAAAAAGGATGGAGCAATGATTCATGCACTACGGAATCAAGGCAGTACGCCTCGCTTCACGATTCTGCTTGACCAAGGACATAATATTGCTGGTATATATAAAAACAAAGAACTTTATGATTGGTTTCTTAGTAATACTCGTCAGCATTGATGCAAAAAGATCTTGTGAAAAGTGATTTTTACAAACTATAACAGGCATTTTGGGGATGATAATCAAATCAACAGTGTTAGTACTTTTATTTGTTGTCCTAGGGAATTTTATTTAGTGAGTAGGAAAAAGCCGAATAATCTAGAAATAAGACTATTAAGAAAGAACCCCTTAGAATGGGTGTTACTACAAATAAATATTGAATAAGAGTAAACGTTTTGAGTTAATTTTACGATATATTACTATAGAAGCTTTTTTTATAAACGGAATCCAATCTAAGGGAGAATACGCATGGATGCAACAACAATTTCTTCCGGCACATCGCCAGTGTCGAAAATACCAGCTAGCAAGGAAGCGCCTGCGGTAAGAGAGGAAAGCGAACAGCAGGCTATTGGTTCTGTAGGGGCAGCTCAATCAGGAGCTGCATCTTCTGTTTCGTTGCCTAAGTCCCAGGTAAATACGGGGTTGTTTGATGATAGTCAAGATCCGGCTGGGCCGACTTTTAATGTAAAGATTATGATTGAACAAACCATTGTGCGTGTTTTAGAGCAGCTTGACCAACTTTTAGCGATGCCGGAAACAATGACAGATATGCTAGCGGATTCTATTCGTGCCGATTTAGAACAAGTTTTATCAGATAAGCTACTGGCCTCGACGCCTGATAAGATGGAGCAAGGGCTTATCGCTATGCTTAAGACGAATAAAGACACGGTAGATGCTTTTTCGCAGTTATCCAAAGCGCTTTCAACCGCATTAGCGTATCAGATGATTATGTCTGATACGTTGCAACAAACGTTACAAAAGCAACAGCCGCAGCTTAAGCAGCTTATGCAATATTTACAAACTCTATTTGAAGAGCCAACAAGTAGCGGGGAAACTGCGAGCGAAAATGTTTTGCTGCAAGAGCCTGGGCTGCAAAAACTGGGACTGAAAAATCTTGAACTAAAAAATCCTGAGAAAAATCCTGAGAAAAATCCTGAGAAAAATCAGCTAGAGTCACAAGGTAAAAATGTTGAGCAAGGCCTGAAAAATACTTCCTCGCAGCAAAACTTTGTTCAAAAACAGCCGTCCCAACCAGGACAGACAGAAACAACTGTTTTGCCGGAACAAACGGCTGGATCGATTAATCAGGAAATAAAAGATTCCTTTGGGCAAGCGGGTCTAAAGAATCAGAATATGTCTACTTCTTTGGAGCAGCCGTCACAGGATGAGAGCGTAAACTTACCAAAACATGACTCTGAGTTTGCTTTGGGATCTAAAGGTTCTGCAATTCCTTTAGCCGAGGATCAAGAACAAGGAAAATTGCAGCAAGGACCAAAGTTATCAGCAGACTTAGCGATGACGTCAGACATAGAAATGCAGCTAGATCAGCCAAAGAATGTTTCACCTACAGGTAAGCAGATAGAAGATCCAACAAGCGAAGCTATTCAACAAAAAGGCATTTTGATGGATTCTGAAGGCGAGGTATTAACAACAGCTACACAGCGTTCTGAGGTTCAGTTTGGAGGAACAAGATCTCCTGAGATTGAAGCAAATACGGCAAATAAGCCGATGACCAATGAAGTGGATACGATAGCATCGCAAAAATCGGCGTTACAAGAAGCTTCCCTAGAAGGACAAGAATCTGATAGTAAGAGTAGATACAGCAAGGATGAGGCAGTGGAACAGGGGGCTAAATCTTTGCAAGCTGCAGCAGGTCAAGCCTTAACAATGCTGAATAATCCCCCCTTACCCAAAAGTTCTGTAGGCCTCGATGAATTTTTTAATTGGATTGCCCAGCAGATGTATCAAAGTAATGCTGGTGACGCGGTCGAGGTGTCTTTGCAACAGGAACTAAAAGCATGGCAAGCGCGTTTTAATGATTTATCGGCGAAGGATCAGCTGATTATGGACAGCATGAAGCAGCAATTTGAGCAACAGTTGCCCAGCCTTATTCGTCAGCATGCTGAACAATTTCCAGCATTGAAAGATCTTTATGTATATCAAAAAATGAGTGAGATTTCTCGGTATACGGAAGAACCGGCGGATCAATTAAAAGCAGCTAAAGATAGTGTAAGTCGATTGGCTGAATCACTCCAAAAGTCGCTAGTAACCTCTCAGTCTTTTCAAAGTGAAAGTGGCAGCGGTAGCAAAGTATTTAGCTTTTTCATGCCAGTAGTTTTTGATGAGAAAACGATGTATCCAGCTCATATTCATATTTTTCAGCAGAGTCAGAAAGAAAGACGTAGCGGTCAAATGATATCGGAAACGTGGTTGCGCATGTTTATAAAAACCGATTACTCTGGTACAGTAAATCTTTTATTTCATGTACGGCAAAAGGATGTGGAAGTAAAAGTCGGCTTTTCTGATCCTGAAGCCGCCGATGATTTTTATGAGTGGCTACCTGATATCCGACAGGTTTTAGCGAATGGCGTTTTTACATTGCAGCATATTGAAGTATTATCGGCGTGATTATCATTTAGTGAAGGAGCTCACTTATGGAGCAAGAAACAGGTTTGAAAAAGGCGATTGCTTTAAAATATGACCGTGATAAAGAGCAAGCACCGAGGGTTGTAGCTAAGGGAGCGGGCGTTATTGCGGAAAATATTCTCTCTGCAGCGAAACAAAATTTAATTCCTGTTTATCAAAATCAAGCGCTTACAAGTATGCTTATGGCGGTTGATTTAGACCGTGAAATTCCGCCAGAACTATACAAGGTCGTTGCGGAAGTCCTCGCTTTTATTTATCGTTTAGATCAAAAAAGAAACCCGGAAAGCAAATCGTTGCCTTTTTAAAGTGAAGAAGGGATAAACATGAACCATATTGCTCTCGGCAAAGAAGGGGAAGCGGCAGCTTGCTCTTTTTTGTTGCGACAGGGCTATCAGATTTTGGCAAGAAATTATCGGCGGAAGTGTGGCGAAATTGATATTATCGCCCAAAAGCAGAATAGTATTGTATTTGTTGAAGTGAAAAGCCGTCATAGTGAAAAGTTTGGTAAGCCCTGTGAGGCTGTAAATTGGCGTAAACAGAAAAAAATAATGCAAACTGCTTGTTTATATTTGCAAAGTAAGGGGCTTTTAGATGTTTCCTTGCGGTTTGATATCATCGAAGTATATTTTTTGTACGAAAAAATTGTAAAGATTCAGCATCTTCCCGATGCTTTCGGGGAAAATTAGCTGCAAAATTTATTGTCATTAGTTTGTCACAATTTTCCTCTATAGTAAATCTTATAGTGAGAATTGATTTTAGGGGGCTTTTATTGTGGCTGAAATCCTGGATTTTTATCGAGAAAACTACGATTTATACAGTGCTTTTATACAAGATATACAGGATCGCATTCAACAGCTTCTGTTGCAAGAGGAAATTAGTGTGCATTTAATAGTATCAAGATTAAAAACTGAAGAGAGTTTGCGTGGTAAAATTAATAAAGGAAGAGGCAAATACCGGGAATTTGAAGATATTACTGATGTTTGCGGGTTGCGTATTATTACATATTTTGCCGATGATATCGATCGAGTGGCTAAAATTATTGCGAAGGTTTTACAGGTTGATCCTGTGAATTCTATTGACAAGCGGAAGATTTTAGCACCAAATCAATTTGGCTATTTGTCGTCACATATTATAGCTAGTTTGCCTGACGATGTTATCCAGCAGGAGCCGTACAGGCGCTTTCAAAATTGTAAAGTAGAAATTCAAATTCGGTCAGTTTTACAACATGCCTGGGCGGAAATTGAACATGATTTAGCTTATAAGACCGATACTCCTGTTTCTTCGGCGGTACGGCGCCGTTTTTCCCGAGTAGCTGGCTTGTTAGAGGTAGCTGACGATGAATTTTGCAAATTGCGTCGCGAGCAGAAAACCATAGCCGCTTTTGCGGGGCGGCAAAGAAGAATTCCTTTTACTCTTTCAGTTGATTCTTCTGCATCGTTTACATCATTCCAAGAAATTTTTTCTTTAAATAAAGTAGCGGCATATCTTTGTCTGGGGATTATTCTTACAATATTTGCGATTCATGAACCGATCGAAGTCTATATGTGGCATTCCTTTTTAGCTTTTTTACATTCTGATTCCAAGCTTTTTTTAGCGTTTATTAGTAGTCATACGATGGTATAAAGAAAGACTCTTACTATCTTCTTCCTGTTTTCGGAAGATAGCAGGAGTTTTTGTTCTTTTTGGGAATATAATGTAATAATTACTGTAATGCGCGACGTTTGGGGGATGAATAAGTTGAAAAAACCGAATGTTCTGAAGTACTCCAACTACCTTTGGTTTATTTTGCTTATTGGTATTGTTTTGGTTATTGCTTTATGGAGTTTTATCTGGAAACAAGTAAGTGATGATTATAATAGAACGCTGTCAGAAAATTCTAAGGAAACCATGAATCTTGCCAAAGCTTTTGAAGAGCATGTTTTCCGGATTATCAGTCAAAATGATTCTGATTTGCTTATTTTAAGAAAGGCCTATGAGGAAGCGGGGAATATCGGATTTTCTGATATTGCCAACAAAATTATTAAGGAAAAAGATCCTTCGCGCAATATTGTAGCTATAGCTGATTCCAGTGGTGTTAGCCGGGCTAGCACCTTTAGCGGCACGGTGGGGATAGATAGTTCTGACCGTGATTTTATCCGGTTTCACCAAGAAAACTCGGAAGATGTTTTGTTTATAAGTAAACCTTTTGTTGGACGTTCTACTGATACTTCCGTTATTGTACTGAGTCGACGGATTAATAAACCTGACGGAGCTTTCGGCGGTGTGGTTTTTATGGGACTTAAAATAGGATATTTTTTAGACTTTTATAAACGAATGGATTTAGGAAAGAGTCAAATCATTAATTTATTGGGAATGGATGGCTTTGTTCGCGCCCGCCAAATAGATGACAACCTGGATTTTGGTCAGGATATAAGAGCGGGTGATGTTTGGCAGCAGGTACAGAGTGGCCAAACCGAAGGAACCTTTATTTCTAATACGGGCCTTGACAAGATCCAGCGTATTACCAGTTATCGCGTTATACCAGGATATCCTTTAGTAATTTTAGTATCAAAGTCAACGGAAGTTGCCTTGGAACCTTATGAAAAGCGCAAAGAAAATTTGATCTTCTTAGGAAGTCTAGGAAGTTTAGTAATTTTTTTGTTTTGTTTTTTCTTAGCAAAGCGAACAAATCGAGTTTTAGATCAAGAGGAGCACCGTTATAGCACTTTGGTGAAACAAGCTTCTGAGGCGATTATTATTTATGATTTTCCCTCTATGAAAGTGATTGACGCTAATGATGCCAGCTTAAAAATGTTTGGTTATAGCCGAGAAGAACTATTAATGATGAACGGGCGGAATTTTTCTCAGACCACCGATAAAGAGTATCAGATCTTAGAAAAAATTTTGGAGGAAACGCAGTTAGTTCCTTCTGAAATTATTCGTTATCGCCATAAGTTAGGTCATCTCATTTTTGCCGAACGGACCGGTTCCTTAATTCAATATCAGGGACAGAAATTGGCCATTTTTACTTATCATGACGTGACTAAGGAAAAACGGTTGCAAGAAGTCATACAGTCAGAGGTAAAATTAGCGGGCAAGGTTCAAAGAGCTATGGTACCAAGCGATTATGTAAGTAAGAAAATTTTAATTCGAACAATTTATGAACCTTTGCATTTAGTCAGCGGTGATTTTTACGGAATAAAATGGAGTGACGATGGTCAATTGTTGACAGGTTATATTCTCGATGTATCGGGACATGGCGTTGCTACAGCAATTCAGACAATGGCCATTAGTACCTTACTGAATGAAGCCTTAGAAAAAGAGCAAGTTTGGTCATTAAAAATGCTCCAAAAAGTAAATTCTCAGTTGAGCTATTATTTGGCGGAAGAATCTTTTGCTGCTATGATGACCTTTTCCTTGGATTTTACTAAAAGAGAGATTACTATTATTTCTGGCGGAATTAATTATTTCTTGTCTTCTACTTTTAAGCAAAATGGTTGGGTTGCTTTGTCCGGTTTATTTTTAGGGCTTTCCAAGCAAGCGGATTTTCGTAAAATAACGCTTCCAATCCAATTTGGCGACACTTTTTATTTTTTGACAGATGGAATTGCTGATTTAATTTTTGAACACGAAAATGTCAGTGTTCATGATTTTGATGCTACCGTTCAGTTTTTGCGACAGGCTGCAAATAATCCGCAAAAATATGACGATTGTTCGGCTATTTGCATCAAGATTAGGGACACAGTGAAAAAACCGTTGATTTTTGAATATACTAGTCAAGAACGGACCGTTATGCGGCTACGCATGCTGCATACTTTAACGGAGTTAACGGGAAGAGATGACCATGTTTGGGGAATTGCAATTGCCGAAGCCGTAACGAATGGATTGCAATATGGTACAAAAGTTCGTGTCAAACTGTGCCGCTTTGGCGATAAAATGGTTGTAAGGGTTTGCGATAACGGACCCGGTTTTAATGGGCAGGAAGCGGTGCGTGCGGTTCAAAAGCGTGGAATCGAAACAGTTTTTATGGAACGGCTTTTAGAAGAAAATGGTCGAGGTATTCCCATTATGCTTTCAACGATGGATCAGGTAATTTACAATCGAAAAGGCAATGAAGTTCTCCTGATCAAGCGGCTAACGGGGGACTAAAATTTGGATCAGTTTGGCATAGCTTTTTATAAAAGGGATAAGAAGACACGAAGAAATAAAATTAAATATAGTATGAATGAAGGCGATTTGATTAGGATAATCAGAAAATAGCTCTGACGTTATGTTTGTGAGCAGTGGTGTGAGTGGCAAAAAAAATAAAATTCCCAAAAAATTTAGGAAAAAATGTGAAAAAGCTGCTTGTTTGGCACTAACTGGCGCTGTTGTGCTGACAATAAGCGAAGACAAGCACGAACCGATGTTATTGCCATAGACGATGTATGCTGCCATGACAAGTGACAGCGATGTGTTTTTTGCTAAAGCTATCAGTAAAATTGTTGCCGCGCTGCTGGATTGAAGCAGAAAGGTTAGTATAAGCCCTAATAAGATGCCAGCCAATGGAGTATCATAGGTTTGTAGCAAGGCTGCTAAGGATTCCGCTAGGGCTGTTTTTTCTGAAATCCCTGTTGATAGCACGTAAAATCCGCTGAACATGGTACAGAGACCGAATGCAGCGGCCATAATCCAGGCGGTTTTCCGTAAATGAAGTATCTTAGCAAAGATAAAAGCTAATAGAATACTGAATGTTGTAAACAGGAGATTTTGCGGCAGAAAGGAAATTGAAAAAAGTTGAACGGTGCTGCAAGTCCCAATATTGGCTCCTAAAATGATGCTGAGGCTTTCTAAAAAACTGAGATAACCAGCACTGATGAAACCAAGCAAAATTAGTGTTACAGCTGTACTGCTTTGTAGCAACGTCGCCGCGATGATTCCGAGACAAAATCCCTGCCAGGTACTAAGGGGATGGCAGGCAAGAAATGTTTTAATTCTTGGGGACAATAATTGACTTAGGCTAAAACGAAGCAAAAACAAACCACTGATTAACAGTAAAAGACCCAAGAAAAGCGAAGCAAAGCTGTAAAAAATATTTTCATCTCCTCTCATCTTTAATTTATGACAAGAGTGCTTTGCTTAAAACTAAAAAAACACGGCTTTGCGCCGTGCTTTTTTAGTTTATTTATTCACTTAACGCTATTTTAAGATGGTCTAAATTTTCTCGCATGATAGTAAGATAGTTTTTTCCCTCTTTCATTTCTTCTTCTGTTAACCCTTCAATCGGGTTTAATACAAGAGTTGTAGCTCCAGTTTCTTTGCTAATCGTTTCAGCTAGCTTAGGACTGACAAGAGTCTCGAAAAAGATGACTTTTACTTTATGCTGACGAACGAATTGTACGATGGAAGCCATTTTATCAGGCGTTGGCTCAGCATCAGGAGCCAGTCCCATGAGGGGAACTTGGTTGAGTTGATATCGCTTCGCTAAATAGGCAAATGCGGCATGGGTCGTGACAAAATCTTTTTTAGGCAGTGCTTGCAAGGTGGTAGTATAATCTTGATTAAGCTTTTCTAAGTCTGCTGTCAATTGATCAGCATTTTTTTGATAATATTCTTTATTGGCAGGATCAATTGTAATTAATGCCATTAAAATGTTTTTTACTTCTTGCTGGGCATTGACAGGGTCAAGCCAGACGTGAGGATCATTTGCAATTTTTTCGTGTTTAGCAGAATCTTCATCTTCTGCTTCGCTTGCTGGTAAAAGTGTAATATCTTTGCCGATTTGAAACGGCTTAGTTTGTCCCAACTGTTCTGGCGTCAAGAGTTTATCGGCATAAGGTTCAAGACCATTTCCTTGATAGAAAATGGCTTTTGCTGCTTTTAATGCTGCAATGTCTTTTGCTTTTGGTTCCCAGTCATGTGGTTCTGCCCCTGGCGGTACGAGAAGAGAAAGATCTACTTTGTCGCCGCCGACAATGCGAGTAAAATCATAGACGGGGTAAACCGTGGCAATTATCTTTACTTTTTCTGACGAGAAGGTTGCTTGATTTTGAGTTGTCTTACTGCTGCAGCCTGCTATTAATAACAAGCTTGTCAGTAGCAGACAAGTAAGTAGGGGAAGTAAGAGTTTTTTCATGAAACGAGCCTCCTATTTGATGAATTTTGAAGTGTAGGGTTGCAGTCTAAATAAGAATATTCTTATTTAGACTGCAAAGAAAAAATAACTAATTGACTTTAGTTATTTTTAGAGCTGAATTTTACTAATGAATTTAGTATAAAACAGTTAAGGGGAAAAAACAATAGACTTTTTCTATAAAAGGCTTTCATTGACAAGGCGCTAAAAGGAGCGTAAAATACAATTATTGAGCAATTAGTTAACTAGTGAATTATTTTAACGTTTGTTATTTCTAGGGGAAGGAAGAGATTTATATGGATACAACTCGTTTATGGACCAAGAATTTTATACTACTTGTTTTAGCAAATTCCTTTTTATTTGGCGGATTTCATATTTTACTGCCTACTTTGCCTGTTTATGCTGCCGCACAAGGCGCAAATGGTTCACAAATTGGGCTTATTACTGGCATTTTTGGCTTTTCCGCAATTTTTATTCGTTTATTTACTGATTTGGGCGTTGAAAAATTAGGCAAGAAAAAGTGTCTTTATGTTGGTTTGTTTATTTCTTTTCTTTGCACAATTAGTTATGCCATGTTTAATTCTGTAGAAAGTATGATCATTACAAGAATTTTTCATGGTATTGGGTTCGGTTTGACTACGACTTTTTCAGCCGCCATTGTTGCTGATATCATACCAGCGTCTCGACGGGGTGAAGGAATTGGTTATTTTGGCTTAGGTAGTACAGTAGCCATGGCGTTGACGCCAGCGACAGGTGTTTGGCTCATGGAAACGCAGGGATTTATTGCTATGTTTATTTTTTCTGCTTTGTTAACAGGGTTTGCTGCTGTTAATACACGTTTTTGTCATGCACCGGCTATTGCTAGTCGTCCAGTCGAACAGAGAAGAAAAGTTTCTTTCAAAGATAAACTCTTTGAAAAAGGGACGGGGATGCCTTCTTTGCTGACTATGCTATTTGGACTGAGCTACGGTAGTATTAATACTTTTGTGGCCATGTTAGCGCAAGAAGCGCATATTGATAATTCCGGTGCTTTTTTTGTAGTGGGTACCATTTGCGTATTTTTATCGCGACCTATTGGCGGTAAAATTTTTGATGCTAAGGGGCCGGCTTGGATTATGATTCCGGGATCTATTTTGTTATTTTCAGCCTTGGTTATTTTGATTCAAACACATTCTTTTACATTATTACTGACTGCAGCCGTTTTATATGGCTTTGGTGGTGGGCTGCTCTTGCCTGCGTTAATTACCTGGATGTTAAATATTGTCGCGCCTGACCGCAGAAGTGCGGCGAGTGCAACTTTTTACAATATGCTTGATGTTGGTACTAGTGCCGGAGCGATTTTGCTGGGAATGGTAGCAGAACATATTGGTTTTATAAAGATGTATATTTTCTCTGCTGGAGCTATGGCGCTCTTTTTACTGTTTTTTGTTGGACAGATGGTTTTGACAAGAAAAGCTTCATTGCAACAACAAAGTGAAGTCGAATGGGAAGAATAACTCCTACTGTGTATATAAAATAATTTTTAGCCCGCAACTTAAAGTTGCGGGTTTTTCTTTGAAAATAATTATAATAAAATAATTTGATCTTGCAAGATATCGACTTATTATGTCGAAGAAAGTATTAATTGGAAGTGCAGTGACAGATAAGAGTTTTCACTGAGCATATGAGGAAAGTGAGGATGGGCTATGAGATCTTTCCGGGAAAGTGGGGGGAATTGGAAGATATATATGGCAGTCCCTGTCAGCGTAATTATCGCTGCTTTTTTGCGATTTTCTCTTTTGCGTGATTTGGGAATTTCAGTGCCTTATTTGACTTTCTATCCAGCCGTTATGGTTGTTGCTGTTTATGGCGGCTTTTGGGTTGGTTTAGCAACTACTCTTTTATCAAGTGCCGTAATTTCTTATTATTGGTTAATGCCCTTTGGGCAAATTTTTGTGATCAATAGTAATGCCGATCGCATTTCTTTAGCCGTATTTTTCCTGATTTGTATAGCCATCTCATATATTTGCGAAACTATGCTGCAGAATCGGACCAAAGTTCAAATAGGACTGCAAGAATTGCAAGAATTGAATGTGAAGCTGCAAGAGCAGACCTTTACATTGCAGGAACTGAATGCCGCCTTAGAGGAAGAGAGTATGGAGCGGGCCAACGCTGAGGAACATAACCGTTCTCAAGCCGAATTGCTTGATCTAGCCTATGATTTTATTCTAGTTCGTGATCTAGAAAGCCGAATTATTTATTGGAATCAGGGAGCGCAGAAGGGCTATGGTTTTACAGCGGAGGATGCCCTCGGAAATATTACGCATGATTTGTTGCAGACGGTTTTTCCTGAGCCGCTCGAAGGGATTATGAAAGTCCTCGAAGAGCATTCTCATTGGGAAGGCGAACTTATTCATACCGCTAAAGATGGCAAAAAAATTATTGTGCAAAGTCATCAGACACTGCGGAAAAATGAATATGGTGAACCTATTGCCATATTAGAAATTAATCATGATATCACTGCGTGGAAAAATGCTGAGACTGCTTTACACCAACTCAACAATGAACTTGAAATGCGAGTCAAGGAAAGAACTAGTCAATTACAAGAACTCAATGCGACGTTGGAAGAAGAAGTTATGGAACGACAGGCTATTCAGGATGAACTGTTAAACAGTCGTAATGTTCTTGCTACTAGCGAGGCGCGTTATCGTGGATTATTTGAAAATATGCCAAATATTTTTGTCTATTATCGCGTTGTTTTTAATGAAGCAGGTGAGGCAGCAGATTTAGAATATGTAGAGGTGAATTCATCTTTTGAAAACGCATTTCAGTTGACGGCAGCAGACATTATTGGCAAAAGAATTATGGAAGTAAGACCAAAAATAAAAAATGAGAAAGATTGGTTTGCTGTACTTGGTTATGTAGCTAAGTCCGGTAAGGCGACACAGAAAGAATTCTATATAGAAATGCATGCAAGATATTATTGCTTTTCTATTTATAGTCCGGAAAACGGTCATGTGGCCTTAATTGGCGAAGATGTTACTGAACGTAAAAAGACGGAAGAGTTATTGCGAGAAAGTCAGGAATGGTATGAAGCCGTAATGAAAAAATCGTCAGAAGGAATTGCTGTAATTGATAAGGAAACGCAGCAGGTTATTGAAGTCAATGAAGCCTTTACACGACTGTTTAGCTGTACGGCTGAGACCGTAGTTCAAAAATCATTCGAGACGATTGGACTTCTGACAGCAAACGATATGGCTGGGATCGAGCATGCGTTACAAACAAGAGGAAGTTGGTCGCCCAATACCGTTTGGCGCTATCAACAACAGAACCTTTCTGTTATCTATGTCGAATTAGCAGCCGTATTGATTCGACATCGCAACAGAAAGTTAATCCTGTTATCGTGTCGTGACGTAGCCGAACAGCAGCGGTTGCAGGCTGAAGTACAGCATCAAGTTGACATGGCTGGACGAGTCCAAAAATCCTTATTGCCAGTTGATTATGAAAAGAATCAAGTGACGATTTGTTCTATTTTTGAACCAGCAACCCTTATTAGCGGCGATTTCTACGGCTATCGGTGGTTTCATAATGGGACGGTATTACATGGCTATCTTATTGATGTTACTGGCCACGGCGTTGCTTCTGCTTTGTACACCGCGGCGATTAGCAGTTTGTTAAATGAGATTATGGATAAGGCAGAGGCTTGGACAACAGAGTCAATTACTCGATTGAATCGTTATTTAAATCAGTATTTTCCAGATCATTCTTTTGCGGCAATGATCGCTTTTACCTTAAATCTGAGCACAAGGGAATTAACTTGTATTTCTTGCGGCATTAATTATTTATTAGCAGATACTGCCGAGAAAAAGGGACTTATTGCGGTACCTGGTCTCTTTCTTGGGGCTGCAGAAAATCCCTATTTTGAAACAACTACTTTTTCTATCCAATCAGGTGATACTTTTTATTTTATGACAGATGGTATTTATGATGTTTACCCTAAAGAAGCCACGACTGATTTGCGAGATTTTGCAGCTACAATGGAACGTTTACGGGCAATTTCTACTTCACCGCAACGGGAAGACGATTGCTCGGCTTTGTGTCTTAAAATAGGAACTCTAGAAAAATTACCTGTAGTATATCGATTTCAAAGTGCAGAAAGATATGAGCAAATATTAATAGCATTATCAGCAATTTTTCAGCGTGTTGCAGGAGACGAAGCTTGCAAGTTAGAAGCCGTTATAGGAGAAGCGCTCAGTAATGCCTGTCATTATGGCACAAATATTTGTGTGAAAGTGAATAAAGTAGGTGCAGCGCTGGTGATGCGGGTAAAAGATGATGGGCCAGGATTTGGCGGTAATGAACAGATTATGCGCTACCGCCATTGTGGCTTAGCACAGGTTTTTGAACAGGTGATCTCCTGTGAGAATGGACGAGGGATTCCAATTATGTTATCTTGGACTGATAAAATGATTTATAATGCCAAGGGTAATGAGGTTATGCTAATTAAATATTTAACTAGATGAGTGCTAGCTCATGGGCTATTTAACCGAAAATCAGGCTCTGCCTTCTATTGAGGCAGAGCCTGAAGCATTTTTAAATGCGTAACTATGGTTAGCGGGAATGTCAAATAAATTGAACCAGTACCAATCAGGTTTTTTGTAGGTTACCTACAATGATTCCGCCCAAAATCATGATAATCCCCAGCCACTGCAAGGTGGCGATGTGCTCCCCCAATACAAAGGCTGATAAAAGCATCGCTATAGGAAGTTCTGATGAGGTTAAGATACTTCCAAGGCCGACTCCAATTTTCGGAATCCCAATGGAGAACAATAATGGAGGCAGGACAATACCAAATAATCCCAGTAATATGCTATAGGGCATTAATTGTAAAAGTACAGGCATATTTATGAGGAAAAATGGTGGTAGAAAACAGAAGATGGTTGCTGTGGCGCCAATCGACATAAGTGCACTTTTCAGAATGGGGGAAACGTCACGCGCAACTGTTCCGCTGCTGAGAATCACTAGAGAGTAAGAGAACGCTGCTGCAGAACCCCAGATCATTCCTGGTGAAACAAAGACATTATTAGTCCCCGTTTTTATTCCAGTAGCAAATAGTGATCCAATAAGGAGTACAGTAATTGCTACGATTTTTTGCCATGTAGGAATTCGCCGAAAAAATATTCCTTCCAATAATACTCCAATCCAAATGAATTGGAATAAAAATATAATTGCTAACGAGGCATCTAACGTTTGTAATGACTTATAATAAAAAACAGTCGTTAGTCCAATCGGCGAACCACATAAAACTAATAACAAAGTTTTTTTCCATGGGATAAATTGTTTTCGCTGAAACAACACTACAGCCCAGAGAAGCAACATGCCGAAAAATCCTTGTGATCCACAAACATCATTTACTGTAAAACCACTTGCGTAAGCAATCTTGACAATCGTAGAAAGGATGCCATAACTGCATCCACCTAAAAATACTAGAAATGCATAAGAATTTCTTGACAAAATATCTCCTCCCAATAAAAAACGCCACACAATATCCCAATAGATATTGTGTGGCGAAAATAGATTTCTCTAGAAAAATCCACATCCAAAGATGGTTTTATGATTCAGTTTTAAGCTTATCTAAGCATAGCAGTTTTCTTTTTGTTCGTCAACAACTGAAAATTCTAAGGGAATATAGTTAATACTTGGTTTATGATTCACTTTATATCCGAATTTAAATCAGAATTTAAATCAGAATTTAAATCAGAAAGAAAAAATTGTAGATCGTTATAGAAAATTAAATTTTTAGCCGTTTCAACTGTTGACTATTTTTAAGATAATTTGTTTTTTGTATAATAGAGTTAGTATTTTGTAAATCAAAATATGGTTTAGATATAAAGAGAAGAAATGAGAAAACTACTAATATAAGGGGAGAAACATAATGCTAAGCGTCTTAGCGGCGATTATTACTGGAATAATTTTACCAATACAAGGAGCTATTAATTCGCAAATAGGAAAGTTATCGGGACAATTTATTATGATTATAGGAGTCTCAATTTTTCAGATTTTATTTGCATTATTTTTTGTTTTATATAATCAGCAAAAGATTAGTGATACAATATCTACTAAAGCCTTGATTTCAGGAATGATGGGGATTTGTGCAATGTATGGCTTTTCATACTCTATAGCGAATATTGGAACATTAAAGGTATTTGCCTTAGTATTAGCAGCTCAGATTATTACCGCGGCTGTCGTTGATCATTTTGGACTTGTTGGTGTTGAAGTTTCGCCGATAACATACAATAAAGTAGGAAGTTGCATACTTATACTGACTGGGGTTTATTTGTTAGCTAGATCTTAGAGAGTGCCAATAACTGCTCATAAAATCCTGTAACTTTGTTCAAATTAGTTTTAAAGCGTGTTGAAATTTGAGGTATTAATCAACCTTAGATATTTTTGTTTATTAAATTTGAAGTGATTATCAAAAATGGAGTGTGGCCATGATAAATGATACAATACAATAGTAAAGTTGAATTAATTGCCGCTATACAAAAGACTTATTTGCTTTTTGACAAAGAATTTGATGAGATTCCAGATGAAAAAGGAAATGTTCGCATTGCGCAAGTGGATAAAACGCCGCAGGAAATGCTAGCATATCAGCTCGGATGGTTAAATCTTATTATGGGATGGGAAAAAGGGACAGTAACAAAAGCGAATTGGCCAATGTGGAAGTGGATACATATAAATTCGGTTGCGCCTTTTAAGAATTTTAGAACCAAGATTAGGAGATGGAAAAAGAATGCTTGACCCAGCGATTATTGAAATCTGTAAACAACAAAATAATGTGCTATTTAGGAGGAATTTATTTGAAAAATATGAGTAATGCATTTGACTGTTTTTTAAAAGAAGCTCCGGAACAATCGAAAACATGGTTAGAAACTGTTCAAAAATTAGACGAGGCTAGTAGCCTTGATTCCAAAACAGAAGAGATTGCTTATATTGCTGTTTTAGCGGCGGTTGGACTGCTAAGTGGTCTTCCTTTTCATGTAAAACATGCTCAGGAGTTAGGTGCTACTAGAGATGAGATTAAAAGTGCAGTTTTATTAGCGCTCCCCGCAGTAGGAAATAAGGTGATTACTGCGTTGCCGATAGCACTTGAAGCCTATGATAGTGAATTTAAAGGAAAGTAGACGTTTTGTTTATTTCAAGAAGATGAGGGAATGAAAACCTGTCAGATGTATTATTGGATACATTTGACAGGTTTCTTTGAAATTTTGAATCATTATGGTATAATTTTCATTAAAGAAATATTTGGTAGGCAAACCACCCGAAAGGATGGGACGCAAAGCCGTGGGTCTAAAGGAATTTTCTAAGACTGCCAGGTTACATCATTAATTACGATGATAACCTGGTTTTTTATTGCAATAAAATGAGAAGTCATTGATGTAGCTATCACTAAAGTTATCGTTCCATGTTGGCTTTGTTTTCTGAACTTTAAAGTGGAAGAGAAAGGACGATAAGATGAATTTTGGTAAGCAGACAGTTCTTGTTGTTGATGATGAAAAATTTCACTGTAATTTATTAATGAAAATTTTGCAAGATAATTATAGTGTTTATTGTGCAACTTCCGGGTCACAGGCTTTAAAGATCATTATATCTCGAAAAATTGATCTTATTTTATTAGATATAATGCTACCAGATATTGATGGCTACGAAATTTGTCGGCGAGTTAAAGAAAATCCGGCTACTCAAGACATAGTAGTAATATTTATTTCTTCCAATTCCTCTCCGCGGCATCAAACAACAGGGTTTTCAATGGGAGCGGTTGATTACATTACGAAGAACACGGACATAGCAGTTATAAAAGCCCGTATTGAGAGTCAGCTTGAATTAAAAAAGCAAAGAGACATTTTAGTGAGTTTGTCAATGATTGATAAATTGACAGAGATATATAATCGTCGTTTTTTAGAAGACGCATTAAATAAATTATGCCTTAGCTCATATCGTAATAATGAATATTTATCAGCGATAATGATTGATATAGATTTTTTTAAAAACTACAATGATATCTATGGGCATTTAGAAGGCGATGAGTGTTTGAGAATGGTTAGCCAAACAATAAAAAATTCACTTTCTAGGTCAATCGATATTGTCGGTAGATATGGTGGAGAAGAATTTGTTGTCTTACTGCCAGCAACACCACTTAGTGGTGCAATTGTAGTTGCCCAGAGGATTCAAGAAAATATAAAAAAATTAGCATTAAAACATGAGATGTCAGATGTAAGTGAGTTTGTCACAGTTAGCATGGGAGTTGCATCATTGAAACCAAATGATGATTATAAACCGGCTAAGCTCATTAAACGCGCTGATATAGGACTTTATAATGCAAAAAGAGAAGGAAGAAATTGCTATATTTCTATCGAAGAGTGAAGTGGGAATATCTTAAATTCTGTAAAAATCTCTAAGCTGGCATGAGCTTAGAGATTTTTATTAATTACTAAACTATTTCTACGCTTTAAATAAAGGATTGCGAAATTGAATTGCTTCAGCAATGTGACGATCTGTAATTTGTTCTTCTTGATCTAAATCGGCAATTGTTCGTGCTACTTTTAGAATTCGATCATAACCGCGAGCACTCAGCTCTAGTTTTTGAAAAGCGCCTTTAAGTAATTTTTGTGCACTTACAGTTAAACAACAAGTTTTTAACACCTGTTTATGGCTCATTTGTCCATTGCAAAAAATACTCCATTGTGCCAATCTCTCTTGCGTCAGATTTCTTACCGCGATGACTCGTTTACGGATCGTTTCTGATGGTTCACCTTGCGATTTTAGGGATAAATCATCGTAAGAAACAGGTTCTACCCACAAATAAATATCAATCCGATCAAGCAAGGGGCCTGAGATTCTATGTTGATATCGTCGAACCTCTTGTTCAGAGCAGGTACAGCGATCACTGGGGAAAAAGCCGCAATTGCATGGATTAGCAGAAGCAATTAATACGAATCTAGCAGGAAATGAAATAGTGGCATTTACTCTAGCAATAGTTACAATACCATCCTCTAAGGGTTGCCGCAATACTTCAAGCACCTGACGTGAAAACTCGGGCAGTTCATCGAGAAATAATACGCCATGATGAGCCAGACTTACTTCTCCCGGTCTAGGGATTCTCCCGCCACCAATCATGCTTGCAGCTGAAAGTGTATGGTGAGGGTGGCGAAAAGATCGTTTTCGTATAAGGCCTGAAGGCCTCTGCAATTCGCCGCTGACGCTATAGATTTTAGTTACTTCTAATGCTTCTTCTTCTGTAAGTGGCGGTAAAATAGAAGGCAGTGCTTTCGCCAACATTGTTTTTCCCGCTCCAGGTGGGCCGACCATAAGTAGATTATGGCCGCCAGCAGCGGCAATTTCCATAGCTCTTTTAGCAACAAGTTGCCCTTGAATATCAGCAAAATCGAATTCGTAATTGCCGCTAAAAAATGCTTCAGGCTCTGCCTCAATACAAGGCAGAGCCTGATTCTCTGTCAAATAACCAACAAGCTGGCGTAATGTAGCGGCAGCTCCAACAAAAGGATTTCCCATAAGTAATGCTTCAGATCCGTTTTCCGGCGCCACATAAACAGCATGTAGTTCCTGATTTTTTGCGGCTATGACCATTGGTAAAATACCACTTATCGGCCGCAAACGACCTTCTAAAGATAATTCGGCCGAAAAAAGACAATTGTTAATTTTGTCCTGAGCGAGCTGTTCACTAGCGCATAAAATTCCCATAGCGATAGGCAAATCTAATCCAGAGCTATCTTTTTTGAGTTCTGCTGGAGCTAAATTTACAGTAATACGTTTTTGCGGATATATAAATCCAGAATTTTTTAAAGCAGACCGAACCCGTTCTTTTGATTCTCTAACAGCGGTGTCAGGTAATCCCACGATATCAAAACAGGGAATTCCGTTACTAATATCGACTTCTACAGTAATAATAATTCCGTCAAGGCCAAGCGTCGTAGCGCCAAAACTTTGTGCATACAATTTTGTCCCCCCAAGAAGTTCTTTATAGTTCTCTTTTCTTGCTTTCTTTTTTTATAGAAAAAAATCCTCTTTGCCAAACCTTTAGAACTAGAGCATCTATTAGATATTTTTGGGGATACTTAGTATTTCGAAATAAATCATAAGGAGCAAATAATAATGGTCAAAACCGTTGTACTTGATTTTGATGGTGTGATCCACAGCTATACAAGTGGATTTCAGGGAGTTGAAGTTATTCCTGATCCACCTGTTACTGGGATAAAAGAAGCAATTGAGGAGATTCGAAAGCATTATCGGGTTGTGATTGTGTCTACTCGCTGCCATCAAGCTGGAGGAAAAGAAGCTATTAATATATGGTTAAAACAATATGGCATAGTCGTTGATGACGTAGCTGTACACAAGCCACCTGCAATAGTGTATGTTGATGATAGAGCTATTTGTTTTGATGGTAATTCGAAGGGGTTATTAGATAAAATAAGGCGTTTTAAAACTTGGTATCACAACTAAACTGTCAAGCCATTCTAGTTTAAAACAAGACTATTATGAGTGTTCGTGGGCTTATCTCTCTTTATTAAATTTTGAATTTTAGTACGGCGTTTCTCATTCCTTCTGCCAATCTTGCTAAGGCTTGGCTGGCAGAAGCAACTTCTTCCATTGTAGCCGACTGTTCTTCTGTTGCGGCAGATACGGTTTCCGATTGCTCGGCTGTTTTACGGCTCAAGTCATCAATGATTTTGGCTGAAAATACAATTTCTTCACTATTCGTTGACATCTGATCCATTGTTGTAGAGATACTTTTCATTTGATTAGAGACTCCTATAATTAATTCTGCAATATTTTTGAAAGTTTTCCCGGCGAGAGTTACAACCTCAGTACCAAGTTTTACTTCTTTTGTACCAGAATTCATGGAATTAACGGCTTTATCGGTTTCATTTTGTATTTCCGTGATCAATTCAGCAATTTGTTTTGCCGCATCTTGAGATTGTTCAGCTAACTTTCGAACTTCTTCTGCCACTACAGCAAAGCCTCGACCTTGCTCTCCCGCTCTTGCTGCCTCAATTGCGGCATTTAAGGCCAAAAGATTTGTTTGGCCAGCGATGCCAGAGATTGTATCAACAATTTGCCCAATTTCTTTAGAACGTTCGCCAAGTTTTTGTACAACTTCAGCCGAGGCAAATACGGTTTTTTCAATATTATTCATTTGAGTGATTGCCTTTTCTACCGAGTGATTTCCTTCGTTTGCTTGATTGGAAGCGTTTTCGGATTGTGTTGAAACTGTATAGGCTGTATCCGTTGCTTCTAGGATATTTCCTGCAAGATTATCTACTATATTTGATGTTTTTAATGCCGCTTGTAGTTGTTGCTCGGCGCTTTTAGCCACATCATTGATTGAAGAGGCGACTTGAGTAGAAGCTAATGCAGATTGCTCAGCACTAGCATATAATTGCTGAGAAGAAGCGGCCACCTGTTCCGAGGATTCATGGATTTGTTTTAGTATGGATCGTAAGTTCATTCGCATGTTAAGTAAAGCGTTTGAAACTTGGCCAAATTCATCTTGATTCATGATGCGCCGAGGCTTATCCGTAAAATCTCCGGCAGCGAGTTCTTCACAAAATGACACCATGCTTTTTAAAGGATTTACAATTTGCTTGGAAATGTAATATCCGCTTATTAAGAAAATAGAACCTAACAACATAACGAGAAAAATAGTAATTCGATTTGATGTATTAAAAGAATCCGTGGATTTTTGTTTCGTTTGTAATGATACTTTATTATAGTATTCTGAAACTTGTCTCATATCGTCAATAGAAGCTTGAGCTTGTTTTTCAACAGTTTTTACATAAAGTTGATAGGCTTCTTCATTTTTATTTTGCAGAGCAAGAGCTAGTGTTTGTTGACTGCTTGCTAAATAGGATTGGAGAGATATTTTAGCTTTGTTGAGTAACTCTTGACTCTGCGTATCATGGGGTTTACTTTCAATTAATCCGAAATTATCATTGAGCTGTCTAGTTCGTTGATCAATTAGGTTTTTAAGTTCTGAATTTTTTTTATCATCGGTCGTTAGCATTAATTCCAGAATGGCAGCATTCATTCTATTTATGTAAGATCTATTTTCGTTAACGAGAGCTATGGGAACAAGGCAGTCATCATAGATATAGTTTGTCATATCGTTTGATTGATGTAGGAAGACGTAGCTAATATATCCGAAGAGAATTAAAGATAAAAAGGCGATTGCGTTTAAAAGGAATAATTTAGAACGAACCGTTACAGTCCTTAAAAAATTCATAGTACCCCTCCTAAATAATTTTTACTTACATATATTCGACTGCAATTATCAAAAACCTACATTTTTAACATGCGAATGTTATTTGTTGTCGTAATAACTGGAAAAGAGATTTAAAATATAATTAGATTTTGTTTGTTTTCTAAATAAGTGATTAACTCATCTGTTAATTATGTCTAAAATAGGCCAATCATTAAAGGTAAAAATAAATATTTTTAAAACAAAAGAAGGAAAATGGTATAATTTGTCGAAAAAACAAGTAAATAGGAAGGGGAGAGGTAATATGGCATTGTCAGGTTGGGATAATAAATATAGCGTTAATATTCCTGTAATGGATAAGGATCATCAAAAGCTAATTGAAATGATTAGTAATTTGCATCAAGCCATGAAGACTGGCCAGAGTAAACCAATGTTGTCATCGCTTTTAAGTGATTTAACGCATTATGCTCAAGATCATTTCGCCAGTGAAGAAAAATATTTATCATCAATAGCAAGTCAGGAACTTTCTACTCAAAAACAGCAACATGTCACTTTTTTGAATAAAATTGATGAATTTAAATCAACTTATGAGGCCGGAAATACAATTTTAGCTATTCAAATACTACCATTTCTAAATAATTGGTTTTTGAATCATATTATGCAAATGGATATGAAATATAAACAATAAAGAGGGGGGATCAATATGGCCTTAATCGAATGGACCTCTAATTTTAGTGTGCATCTTTCTGAATTTGATGAAGAACATAAACAATTGGTTGCTATGATCAATTCTTTACATGAGGCAATGAAATCCGGAAAAGGGAAGGATTCAATGGCTGCTTTACTTGATAAAGCGACTGTGTACGCACAAAAACATTTTGCCCATGAAGAAAAAATGATGCTTCAGTATAATTACCCTAAATATAAAGAACATAAAGAAATTCATGATGAATTTGCCCAAAAAGTAACAGAACTTCGTGGTTTGCATGATCAAAACTTGTTGCAGGCAAATCAACTTCTAAATATCTTACGGGAGTGGTTGATCAATCATATTTGTAATACCGATATGCATTATTCTAGTTTTTTCTTAAAGGCAATGAAAGAAGAAAAGTGATGTGTATTTAGATACAAGAAGAACCTTACACTACGGGCGATCTGCCGCAGGTGAGATGGTTAAAGAATCAATTAGACAACCTAAAAAGCAGCTATTGAAGGACAATTTCCTTAGTAGCTGTTTTTATTTTTATATCTTCCATTTGATTTTTTGTATCAAAAGCCATATAATCAAATACGAACAAATGTTCTGTTTGGGAAAAGGCAATATAGCGCAGAAAAACTTGCCTGTAAGTTTCTATAAAATTTATGACAATATAGAATATGGCGGGAAGCGTTTTTGTAAAAGGATTAGCGGGACATAATAATGATATGGAGGCGTATAAGGTTGTTTTGGTCAAGGTTGACCGTTTAGGAATGCGATAGACTTGCAGGATTTGCGATAAAAAAGTCAAACTGTTTGATGAGAATGGTATTTGGTTCATAGTAATCGACTAAAGGGAGGAATTTTATGCGTTTAAGCTGCAAGTGTGGAAATACAGAGAATTTATCTGCTAAAATGGAAGGCTTTGATTTTGAGATTGTCAGAGTTTCAAATGATAGTAAGACGATTGTAATAGCTGTAAAGTGTCGGCGCTGTGGCACACAGTCCGAGAAAATTTTACTCGGAGCATAAAGCAGAGTTGTCATGAGTTAGTCACAATCTTTATGTATGATTTAAGTATCAAAATAAAGAAGGTGATTTTATGTTTCATCATGGGGGCTTTTTTATCTGGGGCATAGCTAGCGCGGTTATTCATGTAATGATTGCAGGCGGTTTTTTATATTTGATGTTTAGTATCGCAAAATCGTTAAAACGCATTGCTGCTAAAATGGATAAACAAGAATAAAATAAGTTCCAATTGCAAAGCGGTTAGAAAAGTAAGCTATGAAATCGTATTCATTGATATAAAAACGTCTTGGAAAAATAATTAAGAAGTTCCTTGACATTAATAAGGTACCTGTATATAATTAAAAACAGAAGGTACCTTATTATTTTGATGAGGAGAGATAATTATGGAACAAGATAGAAATTTAATTGAACAGTTTGTTGTTTTTAGCCGTTTAATGATGCATAAACATCATCATATGAAAGGTTGCCAAACACATAATCCATATCGTGGGCAAGGTCGCATTCTTTCTCTACTGAAAATGGAGCCTAAAATGAGTCAGAAGAAGTTATCATTTTTATTGGGGATTCGGCCCCAATCAATTGGTGAACTTCTGGGAAAATTGGAGCAGGCAGGTTATATTAAAAGAAACCAATCAGCAGAAGATCGCCGAGCAATGGAAATTGAACTTACCGAACAAGGCTTGGCGGCAGCTGTTGCTGACGAAACACCACAGGAAAAAGAAAACAGTCTGTTTGATTGCCTTAATGATGAAGAGAAAACGAATCTTTCCTCCTATATGGACAAGCTTATTGAATCACTGAAAGAGGGACTCGGTGAGCAGGCAGAGGAAATGTTAAAGCATCATCATGGGCCACACGGACGTCATGGTCACGAATGTCATGAAGGACACGGCCATCATTGTGGCGGTCACGGCCACCCTGGGCAACATTGGCATCGTCATCAATTTGAAGGTCAGGACGACTTGAAACATAAATAAGAATAACCATACGATATATAACAAACCCAGCTATTACCAATGGTAGTAGCTGGGTTATTTTTTCTTTTAAATAAGAATTTGCTTATTTTTTTCATTATGTGATATTTATTACAGCTTGGAGAGTTATAGGGTGATAAATTTATAGTATGATTTTTAGTTATTGAAAGATTCTTTTGCAAAACAGCTAAAAATATATTATAAGGAGAATAGAAAAATGGATATTGATAATTTATTACGACAGCATCATGATATTCTTGCTTTAGTTGGAGAACTTGAAAAGTATAAAACAGGTGATTTACTTCAAAATAATGTGGTTACGGTGGCAAAATCTTTAGCTCAATTAGCGGGGATATTAAAAATGCATCTTTCCTCTGAAGATAAATTCTTATATCCAAAACTATTACAAAATACTGATGCAACAATTCATACAACAGCTAAGCTTTTTATTAATGAAATGGGAACGCTGGGACAATCATTTGAAACCTATAAGATGTCTTATATGGGCGCCAGTAAAATTACGGCTCAGGCTGATAATTTTATAAAAGAAACCCAGAGCATTTGTGCAGCAATTCGCGAAAGAATGAATAAAGAAGAACATGATTTATATCCCTTATTAAAATAAGATTTTATTTGCGATGTAAAGTGCATTGAAATTGCACTTTTTCCGTACCTATATTTTTATAGGAGTGCGGTTGATCTGATTGAAAGCATAGGGTGTCGCCAGCTTCCAGCTTATAAGCATCATCATTAATATTAAACAATAACATTCCTTCAATTACAAATACGTATTCATCTGAATTTTCACCATGTGAAGGAGCTGTGTGGATTTTTCCTGGATCAAGTTCAGCAATGAAAATTTCAATTTGCTTATTTGAATTGGAGAAAATGGGGTATAATTTCATTCCTGTCAGATGATCAATAATTGGTATGATATCTTTTTTTCTTGCGATGCTGATCTGAGGTTGTGCTTCTTGAATTAAGTCTTTAAAGCTTACTTTGAGACCAACAGCTATTTTCCATAGAGAATTTACGGTTGGATTGGCATCGCCGTGTTCAATCTGACTCAGCAGGGCTTTACTTAACCCTGACGATTCAGCCAGTTTATCAAGGCTCATTTTCTTCTCTTGGCGCAGTCGTAGCAGGTTTTGGCTAATGATCATATTAATTTTATTCAAAAAATCGCCTCCGTTTATATAAAGAAATACTTATCTTGGCAATCCTATGAAATTAATATTATGACTCAAAAGGCAAAAATCCTGTTTGTTGCGTTGAAAATAAAAAAATGGCATCGATTATAAGTCAATTCGATGCCATAGAAAGAGTATTTTTACCAATCGTCTGTAAGGGAAAACCTTACAATTAGCCGGGAGGAAAATAGATTTTGGTCTTGATCATAAATACGAATTAGTTTTCGGAATGCATATTCTTTTGAAGCGGGATAACCGTCTTTACAAAAATAAGTAATTACAGTTGAAAAATTCATTTTCTCTCCTTCCTTTCGCTAAAATGTGACAATTGTTCGTTAAATATATTCTAACATAAATTACGTTTTTTTCAATATAATAAACGATAATTTTTTGGGGGATTTCTCTTAATTTGATAATAGTTTGGAAAGAACATATGGAAAAAATTCACTTGCGGTATAAATAAAACATAATTTTGTAACACTTCTTCTTTGCGCACATAGTCTATAGTAACCCCGATCTTGATTAAGGCTAGTGTGATAAGGAGGCAGTATTATGAATTTTGGTCGCGGAAATAGCTGGTGGATCATTATTATTATCATTTTATTGCTTTTATTCTGTTGTGCAGATGACTGTTCATCTACTTGTTAAGCCAATAGGATAGGTAATAGGAAAACATAAGTAAATCAGGTTATCCCAGTAATCCTAAAAACTTCTGCCAGAACCTTGGCAGAAGTTTTTATTTTGAGCTAAAAATAAAAAGTATAAAATGTTACGTTGAATAAAAATATAAAATGACTTATAATTATACAAATAGATGAAATAAGGAGATGGCAAAACAATGAAAAGTAAAGTTTTCGTTGACGGGCAGGAAGGTACAACAGGCTTAAAAATTCACGAATATTTATCGAAACGTTCCGATATTGAGTGGCTCAGTATTGATTCAGATAAACGAAAAGATACAACAGAACGTAGTCGCTTGATTAATTCGGCAGATATTGTTTTTCTTTGTCTGCCTGATGCCGCAGCCAGAGAGGCTGTCGCTTTGATAGAAAATGATCATACACGAGTAATCGATGCCAGTACTGCTCATAGAACCAATCCTGATTGGGCATATGGGTTGCCTGAACTTAGCCCGGCGCATCGGGAGAAAATCAAACAGTCTAAACGAGTTGCTGTACCTGGCTGTCATGCCAGTGGCTTTGCTATGGGAATGTATCCTCTGGTTAAAGCGGGGATTGTTTCGCCTGATTATCCTGTAACTTGTACCTCATTAACAGGGTATAGCGGCGGTGGAAAGAGCTTAATTGGGAAATATGAAAGTGCTGAAGCGGGTCAATTGAATAGTCCCCGTCCTTACGGGTTGACCTTGCAGCATAAGCATTTGCCAGAAATGCAGGTTATATCCGGTCTTAATTATCCACCAGTTTTTGTACCGATTGTTGCAAATTATTTCAAAGGAATGGGAGTTTCTCTGCCTCTCTATGCGCACATGTTGCAGAAAGAAATGACGGCTGAACAAGTTCATGACTTTTTTGCCGATTACTACTCTGGGGAAACTTTTTTAAAGGTTATGCCCTACGATTCGAGCGCTTTTCTTGATAATGGCTTTTTTACTGTAGAAGACTGCAATGATACAAATCGGGTAGAACTTTTTGTGTTTGGCAATAATGATCGTATTCTAGTTGCAACTCGCTTTGATAATTTAGGGAAAGGCGCTTCTGGCGCGGCTGTCCAATGCATGAATATTATGCTCGGTGTACCAGAGGATACAGGTCTTCAAGCTTAGTTTTATTGGTTTTTATTTGTATGTAAAGAGGTGCTTTTATAGCATCTCTTATTTTATTTCCTGGGAAATTATGTAATTCAAAACCTAAAATACTTGGTTTTATGGCAAATAGCTTGACTTTTATCTTTATTTTAGGCAAGCTTAGAGATAATTTATGACTTGTATCATAGCAAGAGTAATGTGGGAGGGGTTTATATAAAACCGTTAAAACGCTTAATTGCTACAGCACTAGGCCAAGAGGAACCTGATAGGGTATTGAAAAATGGCAGAATTTTTAATGTTTTTACAGGCGAATTTATGGAAGGCGATATAGCAATTGTTGAGGGGTATATTGCTGGAATTGGCAAATACCGTGCCAAAGAGGAATTGGATATGAAGGGGTTTATTTTAACGCCTGGATTTATTGACGCCCACATGCATATAGAAAGTTCGATGGTCAGCCCAAGTGAATTTGCGAAAGCTGTTGTTCCGATCGGGACAACGACGATCATTGCTGATCCTCATGAAATTGCTAACGTATTAGGTGGCGAAGGCATTCAGTATATGCTCGACGCAACCGAAGACCTACCGCTCAATGTTTATTTTATGCTGCCTTCTTGTGTACCGGCTACAGAGTTTGAACATGCTGGCGCCCAGCTCTTAGCAGCAGATCTTGCTACTTTTCTCGATCACCCTCGCGTATTAGGTTTGGGAGAAATGATGGATTATCCTGGTGTAATAACTGGTAAAGAAGAAGTATTGGCTAAACTAGCTTTGGTGCAGGGGAAAATGATTGACGGACATGCTCCCGGTGTTACGGGAAAAACTTTGGCCGCATATATTGCTGCAGGCATTCAATCTGACCATGAATGTTTAACTGCATCGGAAGCGATGGAACGGTTGGCACAGGGAATGTATATTATGTTGCGGGAAGGTTCCGCTGCCCAAAATCTTCGTTCACTTTTAGCGGCAGTTACAGCGCATACTTTGCCACAATGCCTTTTAGCGACAGATGATCGTCATCCGGAAGATTTAATTGAATTTGGTCATATCAATTATCTTATTAAGCTTTCTATTGAAGCAGGACTTGATCTAAGTTGGGTTTTGAAAATGGCAACTATCAATACTGCTAGGTATTTTGGCTTAAAAGAACTTGGCGCCATAGCAACTGGCTATCGAGCCGATATTTTAGCTTTCTCCGATACTACTACCTGGAAGCCTGCTGTTGTTATTAAGGATGGGAAAGTTGTTGCTAGAGAGGGCGCCTGTTTATCTCATAATTTGGTTAGGAAACAGCAAGTTGTTACCAATACGATTTGCTTAGGTCCGATAAAAAAAGAGAAGTTAAGAATTCCCGCCGAATCGACTCAAGCTCGAGTGATTGGGCTGATACCAAGGCAGTTGGTTACCACTTTATTGACGTTGCCTGTTCCTAGTTATAAGGGAGAATTTTTACCTGACGTTAAACAGGATATTATCAAACTAGCCGTATGGGAGAGGCATCATGGCAGTGGAAATGTTGGGGTAGGTTTATTGCAAGGTTTTGGCTTACGACAAGGTGCAATTGCTTCTACTGTAGCACACGATTCCCATAATCTTATTATTGCGGGCACGAGCGATGATGATATGATGCTTGCATTAGAGGAAATACAGCGCTTGCAAGGCGGGCTTGCCATTGTAGATAGTGGCAAAGTTTTAGGATCTTTAGCTTTGCCGCTGGCAGGTTTAATGACAGAGCTTCCTGTGGAAGAAGTAAGAGAGAGACTTTTATTTTTGCAGCTTTTAGCAAAAAAGCTTGGTATTCGAGATGTCTATGATCCTTTTATGACTTTAGCTTTTCTAAGTCTTCCAGTAATTCCCGCTGCCAAACTAACGGATTGTGGTCTAGTTGATGTAGCGCAAGGCAAAATTCTACCAGTTTCATTGTAAGATCAGTTGATTCGACTAAAAATTTTTTATGAAAGAAAAAGGAAATTGCAGTATTAAGTAGAATTATCGAATTAGAGTAAATAATAAGATAATTGCTTCATGTTTCTTTTTTGATTAGTGCCCTGAATAAAGGGTGTTGATTTACAAGTAATTTGCGAGAAGGAGAGAAAATCATGATGGATCAAGTGATGGACCCTTTAGTAAGCGTAAATGCTTTAGAAAAAATTGTTTTGGGTAATGGTGACTTTTGGCTGATTCCTTTAAAAGCGGGAAGCCCTGTGCGAATTGGCTACACCGTACAGGAAGCGAAAGATCGGTTAAAAGAAATGGGCAAAGAAGAGCAGTTTCCTTATCTTATGCAAAAGTAAAGAAGAAATAACGAGTTCGCTTGAGTTAATCAGGCGGACTTATTTTTTTAAAATTAGCAGCACTCCTAATAAAATAAAACTGGTTCCAGCCCAAAACCCAAGGGTAACCTCTTCGCCAAGTAGCAACCAGCCTAGCCATGTTCCCACGAGCGGCTGAAAAAAGAAATATATGCCGCTTTTACTTGCTTCCACAAGCAGCAGGCCTTTATTCCAAAAATGAAATGCGCCAGCCGTAGAAATAACGCCTAAGTAGAAGAGTCCGCCCCATAAGGTAGGGTCCTCTTGGATTAACTGCCAAGGAATATTTGGCAAAGAAGCGTATACGAATGGAGTTAGCGTAAGAGTAGCCGTGAAAATAGCATAAGTAGTAATCAATAAAGACGAATAGCGAGCGGGGACGAGTTTAATCAGTACGGACATCAATGCCCAGGTGATTGCAGCGAAGCCTAGAATCAATCCGCCAATTAGCGATGCATCTTGCTGACTGCCAAAGCCGGCGATTAAGATAACGCCAGCCGAGGCCAAAAGAACGGATAAGCCTTTACGCCACGTTATCGTTTCTTTTAATAGAAAGCGAGCAAAGACGACCATGAACGCTGGAGTTGCCGCTGTGATTACGGCTCCCATCTGAGCGGAGGCCAAATGAGTTCCAACAAATTGCGCCCAAATCGAAAGAAAATATCCAATAAAACCAATTAAAAAAAGCAGAGGCATGTCTTTCCAGCGAATCAAAAGCGATTGTCGCGAAAAGAGACAGAGCAGTAATAAGGCGCTTAAGGCGATTATATAGCGAAGCCAGATAAGCTCTAGTGCTGGAATCACTGTTAGAACTACTTTGCTGACCACGTAAGTTCCACCCCAGATACTAGCTGCTATCGTTAAATAAAAAGGACCAAGATAAGATGTTTTCATTGCTGGAAACCTTCTTTCTAGTAAAGAATCATTATGAATGATTATACTATAAAACAGGGTTTTTATGATGTTTTAAAATTGTTTGCATTTTACTATCTATTTGATTTGATCAATATTATCGGACTTTTCGGTGTTTATCTTTTGCCACTCAGTGAAAGATTTTAACTGTTGAGACGCTTTTTATAGTGCTTTTATGCAAATTACAGTATACTTAAATCCATAAATTATTTAAAACTATAGAAATGGGGTTTATAAGCGAATGAATGCAAGTCAAGAATCTTTTGCCAAGAAGTATGGATTACTAATTGGACTTATTGCCATGATCGCTATCTTACTGTTGCCACCATCGCCGACGTTGCCTGTTGCGGGGCATCGGATGTTAGCTATTTTGGTATTTTCTATTGTGGTGTGGATGACTGATGCGATTTCCTATCCTGTCAGTGCGGCAGTTATTTTAAGTTTGATGTCTTTTTTATTAGGGACGGCGCCTAACCCGGCAAAGCCTGATGTTTTACTTGGAACAAATGCCGCATTGACATCGGCGTTAAGTGGGTTTTCTAATACAGCTCTGGCCCTTGTCGGAGGTGCTTTGTTTTTAGCCGCTGCCATGACACAAACCGGGCTTGATAAACGGATTGCCTTGTTTGTTTTATCTAAAATAGGAGCTAAGACAAATCGGGTTTTAATGGGTGTTATTGCGGTTGGTTTTATTTTGAGCTTTTTTGTACCAAGCACAACAGCTCGTGTTTCTTGTCTTGTACCGATTGTTATGGGGATTATTACCGCCTTTGGCGTGGATAAGAAGAGCCGCTTTGCTGGTGTTATGATGATTGCTGTAGCACAGGCTGATAGTATATGGAACGTAGGGATTAAAACAGCTGCGGCTCAGAATATGATTGCCCTTGGATTCATAGAAAAACAATTAGGCGTATATATTACTTGGATGGACTGGTTTGTTGCTGCTGCGCCTTTTGCGGCAATTATGTCTGTGGTTCTTTATTATGTTCTTATTAAAATGATGCCGCCGGAAACAAAAGAAGTCGCAGGTGGTAAAGAAGCCATTGCCCGTGCTCTAGCTGAGCTTGGACCCATGAGCCTTGCTGAGAAAAAGTTAATGGCGATGTCTTTTATTCTGCTTTTCTTCTGGTCTACGGAGAAGATTGCTCATCCTTTTGATACGTCAACTACAACGATTGCAATGATTTCCTTAATGTTGTTACCGAAGATCGGGATTATGACCTGGAAAGATGCGCAGGCTAAGATTCCCTGGGGAACTTTGATTTTATTCGGTGTTGGCATTAGTTTGGGTTCCGCTTTATTATCAACAAAAGCAGCTGCTTGGTTAGCGAAAATCATTGTAACGCTCTTTGGGTTGCAGACTATGCCCGCTTTGGTGATCTTAGCAGTTATGGCAGCTTTTTTGATCATTATTCATTTGGGATTTGCCAGTGCGACTGCTTTGGCAGCGGCGATGATTCCTATTATTATCTCAATTTTACAAGGGAGCACCGTCACTGGCATTAACGTTGTTGGTCTTACTATGATCTTGCAATATGTCATCAGTTTCGGTTTTATTCTTCCTGTAAATGCACCACAGAATATGATTGCTTATGGTACGGAAACTTTTGAAGTAAAAGATTTTATTCGTACCGGAGTTCCCCTAGCTTTAATTGCTTACGGCTTAATTTTGTTGCTCGGAGCAACTTATTGGAAATGGATTGGTATTGTGTAAGGCTTTTTTATCGGAATAGAAAGTGCTAGGCCCTACTGTTACAGTAGGGCCTATTTTGCAGAATTAGCAGGATTTTTCTTGGCGAAAGAGAATTTAAATCGATTAGATTTTTTCAAGAAAACGGGAGGGGAATATGGGATTAATTCCTGAACTATTAAGTGAAATGGCTTTAATTGCCATGGTTGCTTATTTAATAGGGCGTAACAAGTACTTAGTTAATTGTATGATTCGTCCGGCTACTTTTTCTTCGCAACTTGTATTAACATTAATTTTCTCTAGTTTATCCATTATGGGAACTTATAATGGTATGCCAATAGAGGGGGCTTTGGCTAATAATCGAACAGTTGGCGCTTTAATGGGCGGATTTATGGGAGGTCCTTATGTTGGTTTTGCTGTAGGGGTCATCAGCGGTTTTCATCGCTATGTATTGGGCGGGTTTACGGCGGAAACTTGTGGCTTTGCCACTATTTTAGCAGGTTTGATCTCGGGTTGGGTACGCCATAAAGTTGGCATCGTTCAGGTGCCATGGAAAACAGCGGCTTTGGTTGCTTTTCTCGTTGAAGTGATTCAAAAACTGATGGTTCTTGCTTTTGCAAAACCCTTTGAGGCTGCATGGGCGTTGGAGAAAGCGATTGCGGTTCCGACAACTCTCGTTTCTGTCATTGGAACAGTCGTGTTTGTTCTTATCATTAAAGATATTCGTGCTGAACAGGATTTAGCAGGTGCTAGAGCGGCCGAATTAGCATTAAATATCGCCCGGAGAACCAGTGTCTATTTGCGTAATGGTCTTACTGTGCAATCGGCCGGAAAAACAGCTCAGTTTATTTATGAATTAGCCGAGGTGGATGCGGTAGCGATTACCAATAAGGAGAATATTTTAGCTTTTATTGGATCAGGCAGTGATCATCATAAAGTGGGTGAAAAAATTTTGGCTTCTTCCACGCAGACTGCCTTAGACAGTAGACATCCCGTTATTTTTAACACATCAGAAGAGCAAGGCTGTATTGTACCCGAATGTCCACTGCAATCAGGGATTGTGGCGCCGCTTATTGTTGGCAGCGAAGTAGTTGGTACAATAAAAATTGCTAAAACGCAGAAAAATTCAGTTACTTCGATTGATACTCATATTGTTGATGGTTTAGCAAGTCTGTTATCGGCGCAGATTGAGCTTGATGAAATTGAACAACAGAAAAAACTGAGGGAAAGAGCCGAGTTAAAAGCGTTGCAGGCGCAAATTAATCCTCACTTCATTTTTAATACGATTAATATTATTATTTCTTTTTGTCGTACCGATCCGAATATGGCACGAGAACTTCTTGGTCATTTAGCCACCATGATGCAGTTCAATTTTAGTGAACATGGTGAATTTATCAGCTTAAATGAGGAAATAGAAGGGATTCATGCTTATTTAGAAATAGCCAAGGCGAGGTTTGGACCAAGGCTTACTGTGGGTGTTGATGTAATTAATTGTGAGGGAAGCGAGAAACTGCCAGTTCTATTTCTGCAGCCTATAGTGGAAAATGCTATTTTACATGGGCTGTTTCCGAAAATTGCTGAGTGTCATTTGAAGGTGGAAATTCGGCGAACGCAGCAGGAATTGTTTGTCGAGGTTTATGATAATGGCGTAGGAATGGAAAGGCAGCAAGTAGAGGCTGTTTTCGCTGAACAAACAGATGGTATCGGTCTTGTGAATGTCCAGCGGCGTTTAATCGGTCTTTACGGTAAAGAGAGAGGATTACAGATTCAAAGTAAAGTCGGACAAGGTACTACGGTGCGAATGCAAATCCCACTGAAGGAGGCGACTCGTCAGTATGCCGTTTAGAACAGTCATTGTTGATGATGAGCAGCCAATTTGTGATGAAATTGAATATCTATTAAAAAGTCATATTGATATGGAAGTAACCCAAAAATTTTGCAATAGCATGGATGCTTTGACTTACTTAGCAAAGAACGATTGCGATCTTCTGTTCCTTGATATCAAAATGCCGCAAATGACTGGACTGGAATTAGTACAAAAACTAGATGTGTTGCGTCAACCGCCACTCGTCATTTTTTTAACAGCTTTCCATGAGCATGCTCTCGAAGCTTTTAACACTTTAGCCGTGGGATATATTACGAAACCGGTGACTCAGGCGAAAATTACGAAGGTGTTGCATAAAATTCGTTTGTTATCAACACGGGAAACAGGTGAAATTTCTCCTGTTTCTAGGATTTGTGCAATCGAAAAGGGAAATCTGGTTCCCATTGATAAAAAAGCGATTGTTTTAGCTTATGTGAAAGATAAAGACGTTTTTATTCGCACGAAAGAAAAGGAGCTTCCTGTTGCACTGACTTTGCAGGAGGTCGAGGCCACATTAAATGATGGATCGTTTATGCGCGTGCATCGCCAATATATTATTAATCTCGATTTTATTGCGGAAGTTGTTCCCTGGTTTCACGGTTCTTTTCTTTTGCGTATGTCTGATTGCAAGCATGAAGAAGTGCCAGTGAGCCGCAATAAAGTAAAAGCGTTGAAAACCGTTCTGGGGATTCGTTAAAAAAGCACAGAAAAAGGAATTGAGAAGATTCCTTCTTTCTGTGCTTTTTATTTTAATTTATCTGCTTTTTAACTACACTTTGAATCGATTGACAGCTTGCTGTAACTGTTGCGCCATATCCGCTAGGTTTTGACTTGCTGAAGAAATTTCTAGCATAGAGGCGGATTGTTCTTCTGTTGCAGCGGAAACCGTTTGGGCCTCAGCAGCTGTTGTTTTACTTAAATTATCAATGGAAGTCATTGCGGTAGCTATTTCACGGCTTCCTTGCCCCATTGTTTCGATGGCGGTAGAAATGTTAGCAACTTGGCCGGAGACTTCTGTAATTAATTCGGCAATTTGCCGGAACGCTTCACCAGAAGATACAACGACTTGTGTTCCTAGTGCAACTTCCCGTGTGCCTTGATCCATTGCAGTGACAGCTTCATTCGTATCCGATTGAATTTCATGGATTAATTCGGCAATTTGTTTTGCTGCTTCTTGCGACTGTTCCGCTAGTTTGCGAACTTCTTCAGCAACGACAGCAAAGCCACGGCCTTGTTCGCCAGCTCGAGCAGCTTCAATAGCAGCATTTAAAGCAAGTAAATTAGTTTGTCCGGCAATTCCAGCAATCGTATCGACAATTTGGCCGATTTCTTTGGAACGTTCGCCGAGATTGGCAACAACTTTTGCGGAAGTATTTACTGTCTTTTCGATGAGTTCCATTTGATTGATTGCTCGTGAGACCGATGTGCCGCTTGCCTGTGCCTTCTCGCTTGCTATCGCTGATTTGTCAACAGCGCCACGGGTATTTGTGATAATTTCATTGCTATTAGCAAGCATTTTATCAACAATAATCTTAGTTCTTTCTACTGCATGAAGTTGATGTGCTGCATTCTCTGCAATATTGGTTACCGAAACTGCAACTTGATTAGAAGCCTGTGAAGACTCTTCCGCACTTGCTGTCAGTTCCTCTGATGATGCTGCAACATGCTCGGAGCCTGTATGTACCTTTAGAATCAGATCTCTTAAGTTTTGCACCATGGAGTTAAAACCGCTGGCAAGAATACCAATTTCATCTTTTCCGGTTACGGTACTTTGAACCGTGAGATTTCCTGATGATACTTCCTGGACATCTTGAGCGAGGGCTTCGATCGGTTTAGACAAACGATTGGCTGTCACATAGGTAATGCCAATAACAATTAGAATAGAAAGAACAGCGATAATTGTTAAAAGCCAACTCAGATGGGTGAGAGAAGCAAAAACGACCTTTTCCGGTACGGTAATGGCCAAAGTCCATCCAGTAGAAGGAACTTTTTGATAAACCATTAAATAGGTTGTACCGCTTAAATCATAGCTGCTATACCCATCATTGCTGGCAAGCATTTTTTTCATCATATCACTATAGGGTTTTAATTTTTCGACTTCAAAGACGTTTTTAGATAGAAGTTCGTTGTCGGGATGGGCCAGCATCATGCCTTTGCTATCCATGAGAAAAGCATATCCTTGACCGTAAATATTGATTTCTTTAATCGTATCAACAAGAGTTTGAAGTAAAATATCTTCAGCTAAAATACCACGAATTTGACCTGTAGAAGTTTTTAGCGGCATGGCTACAGATACGGCCATTTGATTTGTTACTAAATCTAAATAGGGATCGGTAAAGACTAATTTCTTCTGCTCCATGCCCGTTTTATACCAGCCACGTGCTCGGGGATCATAGCCGGGAGGGGGAGCCCAACCGCTGCCATCAATCATTTTGCCATCTTGACTACCAAAGTATAGATCGGAAACACCTGGATCAACATTTTTGTAACCGGCGACCATTGGAACCGTGATTTCGCCATCACCCACAGTACTTTGAATGGTTCCGGCGGTGGTTTCAAGAATTTTTCCTTTAGTCAGCAACCAGCCTTCCAATCTATTTACTTGTGAGTTTACATTGTTTTTTAATTCACTATGAATTCGTACGGTCATTTCATTCTTTGTAAATAAGTACCCAGCTAAGGATGATACTAAAAGAATGATTGCTGATAAGAGTGAAAAAATCAATGTAAGTTTGGTACGTAAACTCATAAAATGCATCCTCCTTCATTCATATTTATATCGGTCATTTTTTTATTATAACAGGGATTGTTTCAAATCCATAGGCTAAAAGGCTGATTTTTATGAATCAAAGCTAAGAAAAATGATATTAAAAGTGAGATACTGTTTTATTTAATATAATGAATGAAAATGTTTAAGATTACTTAAACTCAAATGGCTGTATAAGTGGTTTCGTAGATAAAAATGAAATAGAGTAGTGAATAAAAATGTGAAGAAAAAAGTGTTGACATAAGTGAATCTGCTGTGCTATTATATACAAGTCGCCGCTGAGCGACACGAAAACAGAAAAGAATCATCGCTTCTGAAAACGAAGGCGAAACGGTTAAAAAAGAAACTTTGAAAAAAGTGCTTGACAAACTGGTTCGAAAGATGGTAAACTATCTAAGCTGCTTCGGTAGCGGCTCTCTGAAAACTAAACGATGGATAAGTAACAACAAGCCAGATGTGCGGGTTTCGTAAGAAAC